>JAFXYB010000017.1 GCA_017541975.1 bacterium
TTGTTTTGTGGTAAAATATGGCATTGTAAATATCTCCTAGACAAAGATATTGTACAAAAAAGTCCACGAAATTCAAAAATCGTGGACTATTTTCTTTATAAGAGGGAAGTTGTTAAAAAATCAATTTCTTAACAGCCCCTTATTCTATTTTTTCCAATCGCTACTCTTAGCAAATTCGATGATATCTTCAGTAGATTTAGGAGCTGATACAAAGTAACCTTGATAATAGTCTACCTTAGCTTCCATTAGTTTATCTACTGTGGCTCTATCTTCAATACGGAGTGAACAGATCTTGATATTTTTCTCAGCACATGTATCAAGTAGTACATCGTACATCTTCTTTTCAACGAATGAATCGCTGATTTCGAGAACGTCGCTTGATGATAATTTAACCATTGAGAAATCGTATTCTTGAAGTTTCATAATGTTCTTAGAGTCAAGACCAAAGTGATCGATGGCAATCTTGAAACCTTTCTTTACGAACTCTTTGATTACAGTACTAATTGTTTGGAATTTCTCATAGAGCGCATATTCTTCTATTTCTAACATGATTACGTTTGTAGGAACGTGGAATCTATGTAGGATTGATGAGAAATCGCTAACGATTGTTTCATTTAATAATTGTTTAATTGATAAGTTAATTGAGAAGAATACATTTTGTTTATTGAAAATATCTGGATTAGCATTATAGAATTCACAGATTGAGCTGATGCCCCATTTGCCTACCCAAAGGATATCTCCTGAGTTTTCTAGAACTGATAAGAACTTATTTGGTGATAAGACACCAAGTGTTGGATGCTGCCAACGGATGAGAGCTTCATAGCCAACGATATTTTGATTCTTATAATCGGCAATTGGTTGATAGTAAAGAGTAAACTCTTTATTCTTAATCGCAGATTTAACTTCGTTGTAGTATACGAGATTTTCTTTTTCAGTTTCATCAAATGTTGATGAGTAAACTGAATATCTTCTATTTGGAGTTTTAACGTTCATATAGAGGGCTAAATCGGCTTTGGCAATTAAATCAGCACTAGTGATAGCTTGTGTTGGATAGAATGACATACCGAGGTAACAAGTATATGATGTTTGAACTTCCATATGAGGAACTTGAATAGGTGTTTCGATTACATCGATTAAATGATCGGTAAATTGGAAGAGAGATTCTCTTGAGAAGTTGCCACGAAGGAGGATTAGGTAAGAATCATTATCAGCTTTATATTCAGAGAATAAAGCGTTTTTAGGGAGGGTTCTTACGATATTTTGGATGAGTTTACCTTTAAGTTGCATCTCAACGTTCTTACCGAAAGAATCAGATATTTCTTGAGCATTTGTGAGTTCAAAGATGAGGGCTGTAGCTTCTTTAGATAAGTGATAAACACGGATGAATTCATCTAATTGGTTTTCGAGATTACGTCTACTGATGAGTCCATCGGTGGCTTTTGGCTGTTCACGTTCTTCGCTGACTCTTTTCGCTTCTTTTTTGATGGAGAAATAGAGAAGTAATCCAAGTCCAACCATCGCAAGCACGATAACTACAGTGAAGACTTCGTTAAAGCCTTCTGACGCCATCAAATTAAATATCGAGAATATTAAGTTTGATTTCATTTCTTTCCTCTCCTTTTAATTTTTAGTGCTTCTCTTACCTTGTCATATGGAACTGGTTTTGAGAAGTAATAACCTTGTATATATTTACAGCGTTTCTGTTCAAGGAAGTCTAATTGCATATCATCTTCAACACCTTCGGCAACCACTGATAATTCTAGTTCGTTAGCGATACCGATGATGTGAGAGATGATTGTTCTGATACCTTGGTTAGTTTTAATCTGTCTTGTGAAACCAAGGTCTATCTTTAAAACGTCAATTGGAAGTTCGGCTAAGTACTGCAAGCTTGAATAACCTGTACCAAAGTCATCGAGGTATACTTTTATACCGAATGATCTGATATAAGTTAGAATATCAACTACTTCCGACATTGATTCAATAAGGAATGTTTCAGTGATTTCAATGGCGACTTGCGAGTAATCAACACCATATTCTTCATATAGTTTAACGAAACTATTGGTAAAACCAGGTTGAAGCATTTGGGCTGGTGATACGTTGACACTTATTCTTATATCATCTCTTCCAAGTTCTTTGATGAGTTCGAATGTTTTTCTAAATGTCAAGAGACCGATATCTTGGATGAAACCACTTCGCTCAGCTACCTTGATATACTCAAATGGTGATTCATATTGATATTTAGGGTTATTCCAACGAAGTAGACATTCAAAGCCTGATACACGATCTTCATAGAGGTTATATACAGGTTGATAGAAAGTAACAAATTCATCTTCATCGATGGCTTTTCTAAGGTCGTCGGCAATCTGTAGGTCTTTTGCGAGGATTGATTCAGAATTATTATCGAATAGATAATAAACAGAATCTTTACCTTCTATCGCTTTTTCATAAGCAATGATTGCTTTATCTAGGATTGTCTTAGGGAATATACCAGAGAGAGAATCATATAGGCTAAATGGATAGACACCAAATCTTACATCAGCCATGATGTTATCTGAATATACTGAGAATGGTTTTTTAGTGATTACGTTGATTTCATCAACGTGTTTCTTTAAATCGTTGAAGTTATCTTTGAGTTTCAGGAAGAAGGCAAAGAATTCACCATTAACACAGTATACTTCATTACCATTGATGTGTTCTTTTATGATATTGATGAGGGTTTCATTGATCTTTTCATTTGTCCTACTACCATATAGTTTTACGATTTCTGGTCTATTTTTAATACCGGCATAGAATAGATAGTAATCTTTAATACGCTTTTCACCATCTATACAAAGTTCAGAGATTCTACTGAATAGGGCTTTTCTATTTAAGGCAGTAGTGTAAACGTCATCTTGGAAAGCATTATCGATATTGACACCAAGAGCGGATAATCTATTGATGTTTTCAGGTCTTTCTTCTCCATCGTAACCTATTAGTTCATATCTATTTAAGGCTTTAACGATGACGAATCTTATATATTGGTCTTTATCTGAGCCATCAGGAGCTTTTCTTAGGGTGATTGTAGAACTGTTTTCGAGTACACCTTGGATAATCTCTTTAGTTACTGTATCTGATTCAAGGATGTTACATTTAACTAGGTTCTGACAATCAAAGATGGAGTTTTTAAATCTCTGATTCTTCGCAAGAACCTTTCCTTCTTTACTTACTATTAAGAGATGGAAATTATCATTTGATAGCGGAATTACTAAGTCTTTAACATTCATTCTCATGATATAAAGACCTATAGTGATAATTAGAATTAATACAACGAAGAAAGCAATATAGATGAGGGTAGAGATTAACATGCTTGAAGTGAATGAATTGAGGAATGTAGCTTCAACGAGCGCAAGGATATAGATTCCTTCTTCATTATAGTCGCCAAGCATTGGTTTTGTAGTAACCAGATAGTTCTTAACTGTATCTGGCATTGTGACAACTTGGATGTGAGTTTCTGGATCTTTTTCGTTGAATTCATTTAAGAAGGTAACTAGATCTTCTGGAATATCTTGGCTAAAGAATCCTTGAAGAGTGGTGTTTCCATTATATGTATTCACATAGAACCAACCATCTCTACTTGAACATACTACATATCTGAATGTTCCTTTTTCATATACGGATGTCATCATTGTATCGAATCTTGAGAAATCTTGTACGATGTAGAAATCACCCAGATGATAGAATACGATATTGTATTCAAGGGTTCCCGATCTAAAGATATAATTTAGTCTTGCGATAGATATCTTCTTTGATTCAGTATCATTGCCAAGAAATCTACCATCATCTTCTCTTAAGAAACCACTTCTAAGGCCAACTACTGATTCATAAATTTCTTCTTCTTTGTCATGAGGAGCTTTGATGTTTCCGAATTCATATTCGCCATCTATATTTTTTGTGAAATATCCAAAGAAGAGAATTCCATTATTTTCATAATCATAAGTTGATGCAAGATTAGTGATAATTTGATCTTTATCTTCACCTTCATGATGATTTAGGTATTCCTCTATATCGTCATAGAAACGTTTAGAATAGCTGTTGAAATATGTAATTGTTTCTGATACTTCATCATATACTCTACCTTTAGCCTTCTTATCGATAATTCCACTGATATTCAAAAAATACACAATAGAAACTACTAATGTGAAGATGACAGATATTAAGATAAAGATGATAAGATTACTTCTCTTCATTTGATTTTTGTTGTTCTTTTTGGATACTTTCTATATATTCTTGTTTGATTTTTTCTTTGAGGTCGTTTTCCTCTTTTTCTTTTTTAACTTCTTTTATTTTCTTTATTGCATCTTGGCTTATCTTGAGGATAATGATAAGGCCAAATACATAGATGATTGCATAGGCGCTCATAAGTGATGAGTAGATTTTTCCAAATACTCTACTCTTTCCAGTCACAATTCCGACAAAATTATTTTTTGTGACTTTCTTGTTGTCTTTAAGATCGTTGTTGGTACCTTTAGTTGTGATTTCTAAATTACCATCAACATCTTCTATTAGAATTGCTTCATGGACGATTGTTTGACCATAAACTGAGAGTTCTTGGTCGATGCAGATGAAGCAGATAACATCGCCAAGTTCTGCTTTATCAATGGTAGTTGATTTAACGAAGACGATATCTCCTTCTTTAATCTCTGGTTCCATTGATGGACTTAAGACAACGAATACGTAATGATTGAAAATCTTTGGTGGAGTTCTTTTAACGAAACCGACTGCAATACAGAGAACGACGTAAACCATGAGAATAATAAAGAGGTAAGTTAAAATCTTACCAGTAAGATTTAAATACTTCTTAAATTTACTTTTTTCGTTCTTTTGAGTGTTTTCGTTATTCATTATCTTCACTAATTACTTCAACATCTTCTTTTGGTTTTGTTGGTTTTTTGTCATATTTTCTAAGTTCAGATTCAGTCTTGAAGAGTTTTTCTCTAAACTTGTTTAATTCTTGTGTTTTAAGGGTTATTAACGACTTATAAACACCTCTTACCTTTAAGAGATACTGTTTCCTTGCCTTATAAGAGATACGTTTTGGATATTGGGATTTGAGTCTTGCGTACATTCCATCAAGAATATCTTTTTGGGTTTCAGCTTCAATCCTCAACATATTCTTATAGATATTTAAGAATGACTTGTTATATGAGATTCCTGAATTTACTTCTTTAGTGAATTGAGATTTATAATTGGTCTTAATTCTTTGATAGTAATATTCAGAAATAGTTGGTTCACTTTGTTCCTCGATTGCACCATCTGGAAGATTGGTTACTTCAGATACTTGGAGAAGTGGACTTTCATGTTTTGGTGGTTTGTATTTGTAATATTTATATGGGAGAAGTTCATATGTTTCACTTCTATCTTTCTGATTCATTGATAGGAGTGAATAGTTAAACATTAACATATCTGAAATATCTTGTAAGAAATCTTCATCATAGTCGATATCAGTATCGGTAATTCCTACTTCTACACCAAGTTCACGGTAAGAATCTAAGAATTGCCAAAGTTTTAGACAAGATGAATAATCTACTGATTTAACGATGATATTAGTTCTTAAGATTGGTGGAACAACTGGTCTAGCACCAGATTGTTTCATAGCGGTGAAGAAAGCACTACCCATGAAACCTTTTAGGTAACTTCTAAGAAGAGCGATTTGTTCAAGTAGAGCAAGATTCTTTTTAGATTCGTCATCTTCGATTTCTTCTTTTACTTTGAGACTTATTTCAGCATCTACGTTGTAGTTACGCCATTTGAAGGTATCTTTGACTTTAAGATCATCAACTTGATAAGCACCATTGAAATCCATTACTTGTTTATAACGAACTTCAACGAAAGCTGCAAGTTTAGTAATTAAAGTCATGATGAATCTGTTTTCATAGATATTTAAGGTATCTTCATAGGTTACAGATAGAATCTTTGATGGAACAATCGTTCCATCTTTTCTTATCTCTTGCACGTTTTGAACGTGAGAAGACAAGTGTTGTACACTTCTTGCGTTAATCTTTTTAGCTGCTTGAATAGGCATAACGTTTTCTTCTGCCATCATATACAATCTAGGATTTCTTACGATGCTTTCTAGATTGTGCATATATTTTGTGATGACTTCTACCCAAGTTGAGTCAAAAGATAGTTGGCCTTTACTTCTCTTTTGAGAAACAGCCATTTTACCGCTTCTTATGGCATTAGTAAACTCTTTATAGAAAGCGTTTTTATCTTCTCTATCGATAGCTTTTAATATTTTCTTATAAAACTTTTTCTCGTAGTTTTCTTGTGGAGCTTTTGCCATAAGTTCACTTCCTTTCTAATAGATTTTATCTACTATGATGACATCTTTAGTAAATCTTTTAAGTATGCAATTGATTCAGGGAATGCATCCTTACCAAATAATTTTTGAATTAAATCGATTAAGCCTTCTAATTCTTTTCTTAAGAATGGGAGGTTAAGTGCTTCAAACTTCTTGAAGATCTTTGATGAAATCATGAAGTCGAGAGCATCAGTTTCACTGTTACCGCAGGCAACGTATACTGGAACGAAGAGTTTGATTTGTTTTAGGATACGGTTACCGAAGGCAACTTTGAAGTTATCTTGGATGAAGATATCGATTTGGTCGATATTCTTTAATGATTTTAGTGAAATTGGATATTTCTCTGCAGCTTCTGCGAAGAGGTTTTCTAGATAGTTGAAAGAAATATTAATTGAATCAGTGAATGGAGCATCGAAGAATTGAGCTCTTTCATTTAAGTAGAGGGTTACAGCTCTATCGTAAACCTTATCGGTGATAGTGAATGTTGAGTCATCACGGTTAGCTGTACCGATATACCAACAGTTTTGAGGTATTAAGAGTTTACCACCAGCAAGATGTTTAGGGTCAGATGGAAGTTGTGTTGGCACAAGGTCAATCTTCCATTCGCTCTTATCTGGCATTTCCATGACAGATAGGAATTCTGCGAAATAGTATTCGATACGGGCTAAGTTCAACTCGTCGAGTACGATTAAGTTAACGTCTTCTCTATAAGATACTTCGTATAAAGCTTTTAAGAAGTCTGTCTCATTGAATTTCTTAGTGAATTCGTTTAAGTAACCTAAGATTTCAGTTCTATCTCTCCAAGATGGTTGAACAGAAACGATTGTAGCTTGGTTTCTAACGAATCTTGAGAAACAGTATGGAAGAGATGTTTTACCAGTACCTGAGATACCTTCTAAGATAATAATCTTAGATGTAGCAAGACCGGCAATGAATTTAGAGATAACTTTCTTTGAATAATAAAGCCTATGTTGGCTTGCGGCAAAGTTAACAAATCTATTAACGATTTCAGGAAGACCAATCATATCTTGAGTGTTCATAGTAACAACGTAGTTACCATCTTTATACATCTCATCGACAAGTTCCAGCTTAGCGAAACGTTTACCAGTATCGATTGGTTTCTCTTGTCCACCAGCTGCAGCGCCTTCAGAAGCTCCAGCGTATGATGCAGAAGGCTGAGATACTTGGCCTCCTCCTTCTCTATCTCCATAGAAGAGTTGTGCTTTAGGTTCTTCGCGGTTTAGGAGGTCATTTTCATTGACAAGAGATGGCGTGTAATCTAACTGATCTTCTCCGGTGAACGATCCACCTACTTGGAGAGATAAGATACGGTCTTTTTCTCTTGTGACTTTAATAATCTCCTTTTTAAGTTTTGCAATCTCAAATAATAGATCTTCTTTGTTTACTTCTTTCTTTCTGAACTTTAACCATCTCGCTAAGATTTGAATAATTTTGATGATTAAAAGCGCAAAGAACAGAAGGACTAGTCCATCTATTAATACGAATAATATCCAGCTTATCGCATTAAATTTATTGGCATGATCACCAATAAGTTTAAAGTTATCGATTGTATTTGTGACGAATAATGCTTTATTTAATTCAAATAGATCAACCCAGAAAGATTTAAATTGCTTCCATAGGTTTTCTACGAATGCCATAAAATATTCGGTAAATTCTCTAAAACCCTCTAAAATCATAAAGGTTACCTCCTTATTAGAAATATAAAAGCACTTTTTTCAAAAGTGCTTTTAAGGTTGTTGTATTCGGTGCCTTTGCAAGCCCTAATGATTTATTATTATATATAAATTATTTATTCGGCTTGCTCAACGGCTTCTTTTGTTTCTTCTTGTTTTGGTTCTAAGCTTGCTTTATATTCATCAAGCTTCTCATCTGCCTGTTCTTGAGTTAAAATACCTTGTTTAACTAAATCGTCCAATGCATCTTTTCTGAGTGCTATTAGTTTTTCTTTGTCGTTTTCGTCGTTTGCCTTCTTATTCTTTTCATTTTGGTATTCAATTAATACCTTGATGAATTTGTATATTTCATATACTAAGAATAGAATACATGGTAAAACTACTATTACAAAGAATCCTGGAGGTGTTCCGAACCATCCTAGTACGTTACCTAAACCTTTAACATGGCTCTTATATACTGCAAGTACTCTACCACCTGGAACATTTGTAGTTCCTGCACCATATGCTTCGTTATCACCTTGAACTATATAGCTTGGGAAATGGAAATCTCCGCCTTCTTCAATAGGATTATTAATAAGGATGATTCTGTGGGAAATGATCATGCCACTTCCATCAGTTGTCTGATTATAATCAATATAAGTGATTATATCTCCTACTTTTAAACTCCTAATGATTTCTTCTCTGTTCTTATCATTTACAATCTTAGCAATAACTAAATCGCCTTCAGCGAAACTGTCTTCCTTATCACCATCCATTGATCCTGATAGTACATCTACATAGGCAGTACCAAATATATTTGGTAAACCATTGTTCTTTTTAGATCTAAGATTCATAATAGCTATGAATAATATGAATGCAATGACTACAAAAAATAGAACGTCGCCTATTATCTTAGCTACCTTTTTTCCTTTACTTTTTTCCATAGAATACCCACATTAATAAGGTAACTTATTAACTTCCTTTCTTTACTTTTAATATTATAATACAACTATAGTGTTTTTGTCATTAAAAATATAATATTTTATTAATAAAATATCATAAATTAGCGATTTTGTCCAGTCTGAAGGAAGTTATTTGACACTTTTTAATGTGTTTTTAAACAAGTTTATGAGCTTATCCGAATTATTTAATTATTTTTATGAAATTTTAAGTTTTTATATAATATGTGAAAAAGTTGTGAATATTGTTATTTTATGCACACGTATGTAACGTGTGATAATATAAAAAGCCAGTTGCTTTAGTTAAATGCAACTGGCTATCTTTATAAGACCCTATAGCTTTGCGTCACTAGTTTTCACTAGTTTTGCCTATAAATATTAGATTGTATTTTCGATAGATATTTCTTCGTCTTTTGTTTCTTCTACTGCTTTAGTTTCTTCTGGTTCTTCAGTAGTTTCTTCTTTCTTTATATCACCAATATTTAATGATTCAAGTAGTTCTCTATTTAGATCTTCTTGATTCCTTTCTTTGAACCAAGAATTTGTTAATCCAAGAACTAAGAATAAGAAACATGTAGTAATTGTCATTGATACACCAACGAGTGATGATGCAAGGTAAGTTGCAACTGCACATCCAGCAATTAATGCTGTATTAGATAATTTCTTGATATTCTTAATAGCAACTACACCAAACCAGATCATTGCAGTAACGTATACTAGCATTGCAGGAATACCCATATTTGCACCAATTTGAAGCACTTCATTGTGTGGGATTGACATTCTAGTTCCACCATAGTTATGAATAATGTATTGAATATTCTCAGGGCCACATCCAAAGATTGGATATTTGAGCATTACTTTAATAGCAGCTTTCCACAAACTAAATCTACCAGATCCACCTTCAACACCATCAAGAGCTTCATCCATGTCACCAGAACCGATTCCCTCTCCAATACTAGAACTGATATTTAAGAATTCTGTAAATGTTTTTACAATATCATTTGCGAGTTTGTTGTTTACTAAGAAGCTCATTCCAATAAACAACGCAAATAGTATTAATAAATACCACGATTCTTTAAATCCATTTCTGATTATATAGAAAACAGCATACAATATGAATCCAAATAATATTGCAAGGAATGGGCCATACGATTCATTTTTAGCTAATACAAAGTTATTAGTCAGGAATATGATTCCATATATTAGTTTCTTATACCATTTGTCAACATCTTGATAGAGGCCAACTGAAACCATCATACATACTGCAAGATAATAACCATAATGGTTAGGGTTAATAAACGTTCCACTCCATGCCATTACCCTACCGCCAGTTTTCATAAGAAATGTAAAACCTGCTAACTCTCTTAGCATTGTAACGATAGCGACTACAAACGAAATTGAAACTAATATTACCAATATGTTCTTTTTCTCCTTTTCGTCATTAAGAAGTGAAGCAGATACAAATATACCTGCATATGCTAAATAAGATAGAAATCCTTCATATCTATATGCATCTCCCAAGAAACCTTCATACTTTTTCGCACAAAATAAAGCTGATAAGAATGCAATTATTAATAGTATTGCAAAAAGACCTGTCCATGAATTTTTAAGGAATGTCTTGTCCCAATATTTCTTTCTATAGATAAATCTTTTACAGTAATAATCAATAAAACCATTAAGAAGACCTATAATTCCTATAAATCTTATAATAGTGGCTTTTCCATAGAATGTTGCAATTAAGCTACTTGCAGTTGAAGAGTTTGTAAAAATGCCATATAAAGGTTGACAAACAAGTAATAAAATTAATATAAATGCTATCTCATTTGTATGAACTTTAGAAAATGGTGTATAGATACTTTTTTTAATGGAATATAGTTTATCATCCAAAGAATCCTGCATAGTCTTATACTCTCCTTTTTTGAAATTAAAAACTCCCACAAATTGTGAGAGTTTTACAATTTAATTAAATTAATTAACTAGTAGCATTTCCTACTTTCCAACCTAGAGAAACAGTAACTGTCTTTCCTTGGATTTCGTTAATACAATCAATATGTTGACCCTCAAGCCAAATACGTACGATTATTGCTGTATATTCTTCGCCTGTATAATCAAGTGTGAAACTTGGTTTTTCTAAGTTTGGAATTGTAATAGCTGGATCTTCGTTAGCAAGACATGCAACACCAGCACTATTTATTGACTCAATAGGATATACTGCAGAACTATCTGCTTTATAGATTGTTGTTCCTGAAGAACCTGCAGGTACTACTGCAGAACTATTTACAACTGAATCACTTCCAACTTGACGTAAACTAACCTTTTGATTTCTTTGAGCTACTTCTGTAATTGATACACGTATTACGTTATCAATCTTGAGATTTGGATCATCAGATTCAATTTTAAAGTTAGTTAAATAAACTTTCAAATCTTCAGTAGTGTGTAAATCTTTTGATGCCTTAATATAAAGTGGGAAGCATGCATAGTAGTGATTTCCGTCATCAAGTTGTTCTTCGACTTCATGGAAAGCCACCGCATCACTTTTTACTACTCTACCTAAACTATCAATAGATAAGCCATCTTCGTTTACTCTACCACCTGTTGTTAAAAGGTTTGTTGTATCAGAAAGTGCGAAGAATATTCTTCCATCTGTTGTTGATACTGGAGTGAATCCCCCAATAACACTTGTTTCTGTAACTACTCCACTATACCAGTGTCCATCTTCTGCATCAGGAGATATAACCATATTAGTTGGAGCAGTTGCAATTACGTTTACAGTTGCAAGCTTTACTTGTGTGTTCATTGAAAACCATGCAAATGTTGCTCCTGCCATTGTTGAGATGGAAACAAGCAATGCAAGCACTGTAATTAATATTTTTTTATTAAATTGTTTCATTGCTTAGTTCCTTTAATTGTAGTAATTAAAACTATTCTTCTACGAATGAACCTTCGATGAATTCGAATGTTAAGCCAATGCTTAAGCCAAGACCACCGATACCGTTAACGCATTGTGGGTCTTCACCTTCTAACCAAACGAGAACTTTAACATGTTCAGCAGTTGTACCGAGTTTTTGTGTAGAAGTAGAGAAGATTGGTGTAGTATAATTTGATAAACTGAAGTTAGCAGCGCCATATTCGAAATCACCAGCATTAGAACTCATAACATTCTTAATACCTTTGAATTCTGCAGTTGAACCATTTACACTATATACATAAGTAGCATAATCAGTTACAAGAGCTACATAAACAGCGTTAGCAATGTCATATGTATCAACAGCATGTGAAACTGTACCAGAACTTGGAGTTACAGCATTATCAATAGTGATGTTGCTTAACTTTAAATCAATCTTACCAGCAGTAGTCTTTAGATAAAGATCTTGAGCGATAACATATTCACCATCAGCTGTGATTGCATCTGCTTGGAATTTAGTTCCTTCTGAACCAGTAGCAGCTTGGCCACCTTCACCATTTGAACCAATAACTTGACCTTCTAGTACAGCCCAGAATTTGAAACCAGAACTAGTTAATTGAGTTGCTGGATCTGTGGAAGCTGGATATAAGTTTTCTGTTAATTTGTCGAATGATACAGAATTTGAGAAGTTTGTATTGTCTTTTGAGATAACTACGTTTACTGGAGTAACTGCTGTGAGTTGCATGCCTGTAGCTTCTACTGTTGTGTTCATTGAGAACCATGCATAAGTTGAACCAACTGTTGCGATTACAGCTATACCTAATGTGATAACTGCTAATAATAACTTTCTTGTTAATGAATTTTTCATAATTTTCTCCTTATTTTTTTCTTATTATATTTTTTTTATTTTTTTTGTTTTCTTAATTAACTTATGATCTTGAACTTAAGATCGGTTTGTACGGCTGCGCCGAACATGTCATTTGTTTGTTCACGATCCCAACCATCGAGCCACATTACTACTGTGTATTTATGATATTGATTTGGTTTGAAATCTGTGAATGTTTCTCTAATTATCTCTGAACCACTATCTTCTCTAAATGGATAGGTTGGTCCAATGATATTGTTTTCTTTACCTGATATAACTGGTTCGGGTTGACCGAATGTTCCAGGTTGTGTGCTTGCTTTAGCGTAGACAACCTGTGGGCTAACTTCGAAAGGACTTTCATCATCATAGTATTCGATATTTCTGAAGGTTCTTACAAGTTCGCCATCCTTGATAATCATTACTCTTAGAATTTCATCAAGGTTTTTCGTAGTTCTAACAAGACTGAAGATCATTTCATAATTTATTGCGACTGTTCCAGTATTTATTAGAACGAATGAATAAGCTAAGTACCTATAGTCATCATTGTCGTTTTTATTACCGAGTCCGTTCACTATATCTGTTGGGATATAAGAGAAGTCCGCATCGTTGTTTTCGTTTAGTGAATCGACTACTAATCTTTCTGTAGTGACAACTTCAGACATTACTAAGTTATCAGGATCTTCAAATTTTTCATCGATTGAGAGAGCGATTGAGGTGTTGTAGACACCATCTACTTCGATTACGAATCCACCAACACGGCTACCATAGTAAGTAAGAACGATTATGATAGCGAGTATTGCAGATACTACAGCAAGGCCCTTTGTTACAACTGATCTAGCTGTAAGGATTTTCTGGAATTTATCAATAATACCAAATCTCAAATTGATTCCTCCCTTCCTTCGTTACTCCTTTCATTGGGGTACTTGCCTTAAACAAACTAAAAGGCCTCAAATACCAACCAATTTTACAATAAACATCATTGCAACTGGCTGCCATTTGAGGCCCTATAGCTTTGTGCCACCACCTTTCAGTGGATTTACCGAGATTAATATACCATATAAAAATAATTATGGCAACATTTTTTTTAAAAAATTTTTGAAAATTGAGAATTTTTTATGGAAAAGTACCATTATATAATACAATGTATTATATTATAGTGAAAATTTCTTTGTAGATTTATTATCACAAAAAGTATTTTCTAATTCTTTTACAGCGCTTTTTAAAGTAGAAATCATTCTTTTAACTTCATCTTCATCGTATTCATAAGCGCTTTTGTTAGATAAATTTCCAAGTAATTCTATTTGTTTTAAACAGTTGTTCATTCTTGCTTCAGCAAGGCGTTGAAATTTCTCGTGTTTTGATTCCATGGGTGTTCTCCTTTAATTATTATTACTTAAATATATGCGTGTGTGTATTACTCAAAATTCTTATGATATACTTCGTTTATAGATTCAATAAAGCATACGAAAGATGGATGATTAGTATCTTCTCTTTTTTCATACATATTTAGTTTGTTTAAATATGAAGATGTTACTTCTTCCCATAATCTTGAGAATCTGATTCTTGATTCTTTTTTATCTAAATCATCCTTATTTAACATTGGAAGTTCTACTAATTGATCTTTCTTAATTATTACTCTTGAATAGTTTCCATTGTTGTTGGTGATTACAAAGAATTCAAATGTAAAATTATCTTTTGGTCTTGAAAGCCAATGCATCTTATAAGTCTTATAACTATATTTGAATTCATTTACTTCTTTTAATTCTTTATTGAATAATACTGTATTTAGTGCTTCTTGAACTTTTTCTAATGATTCCATAGGAAATGAATCATTTGTATCAACTTTAATAACGTAAGGATATTCAGTAGATGAGAGGGATTCATTTTGAACTATGATTGATTCATCGAGGATATCAACTTCTGCATTAAGGCCTTTTTCTTCTAATGCTTTTTCAAGATCAAGCGCAAACGCATGTCCCCATCTGTTTGTTTTTGAAACCAATTTACTATCTTCTAAATAACTATACATTTTGTATCTCCTGCATATAATGCGATATTTTTAATTTGCTTTAGTTTACTAATTAAATGAAATAAAGTCAATGATTTATTCATAATATTTAAAAAATATTCTGGATTTATTCACAATATTTTTAAAAGAATGGATTAATTGTCTTTAAAAACGATTTTTGTATCATAGGAGAATCTATAAATTAATTCCATATTACTATCATCTCCAATATAGAATTCGTAGATACCAGGATTCAGATATGATCTCATGAACGTATCTGAATCAGGATTGTAGTCATCCATACTACCATAGAATAATAGATCAAACTCAATACGTAGGATTGCTCTTTCTTGAGGGTTTATTTCATCAGTTGAATATTCTTTTAAAGATGTGATTTCTTCATCTGGAAATCTGGTATATAGAGTTAGTGAAGGGATTTCTTTCTTATCTGATTTATTAGTTATAAGAAACTCAAATATATATTTAGTATAGTCCACTTGGGAACTCATTAATTCATATAGAACATTATCTTTAGATTTATATGACATAATCTCCTCCTAAATATTCTTAAACGTATGCATAAATAACCATTAAATTATTGTGTTAATTCTTGTGCATTTATTAATTAATTATATATTATTTTGAAGTTAATTGTCAATTTAATAAAGACAGATACTATTGAAACCGTTTACATAAAATTTTTTGAATTAAAATAAATAATTTATTTTATAATAGATGCGTTGGTGAAAATATGAATATTAGAAATATCGCAATTATTGCCCATGTAGACCACGGCAAAACAACCTTAGTAAATCAATTATTAATAAGTTCACATACCTTTAGATCAAACGAGAAAATCATCGATAGAGCACTTGATTCTAATGATCTTGAAAGAGAAAGAGGAATTACGATCCTTGCGAAAACTACTTCTCTCGATTTCGATGGATATAGAATTAATATTCTCGATACCCCAGGTCACGCTGATTTTGGTGGTGAAGTTGAAAGAATCATGAATATGGTTGATGGCGTATTACTCGTTGTGGATGCTTATGAAGGTGTAATGCCACAGACAAGATTCGTTCTTAAGAAAGCCTTGGAGATGAAAGTTAAACCAATTGTGGTTGTGAATAAGGTAGATAGAGAAAACGCTGATATCGATAGAGTATTAGATGAAACATTAAATCTTTTTATTGAACTTGGCGCAGATGATAGTTTACTCGACTATAAAGTTCTTTATGCATCAGCGCTTAAAGGAACTTCATCATATTCACCTTCTATTGATTCACAAAGACTTGGGATGGAACCTATCTTAAAAACTATCATTAAAGAGATTCCAGAACCAAGAGTAACTGTAGATGGACCATTCTTAATGCAACCAGCACTTCTTGATTACAATGATTATGTTGGAAGAATTGGAATTGGGCTTGTGAAGAGAGGTTCTATCAAGGTTGGCGATACTATCAGTTTATCGAGAATTAATGGAACAGTTAAACAATATAGAATCCAAAAGATATTTGGATATTTTGGATTAAATAGAATTGAGATTGAAACAGCCAAAGCTGGTGATATTTGTGCTATTGCGGGAATACCTGATATATTTGTTGGAGAAACCATCTGTAGTCCAGATGAAGTTGTAGCTCTTCCGCTTTTAAGAATTGATCCACCAACACTTGAAATGACATTTGGAGTAAACACAAGTCCATTTTCTGGTAAGGATGGAAAACTCTTAACTTGTACAAAGATTGAAGAAAGGCTTAAAAAGGAAGTTGAAAAGGATGTCTCATTAAAGGTTGAGAAGATTCCATCATCTGAATCATTTATGGTTTCTGGACGTGGTGAACTTCATCTTTCAATTTTAATTGAAAATATGCGTAGGGAAGGGTTTGAAATCCAAGTATCAAAACCTCAAGTTATCATTAAAGAGATTGATGGCGTTAAGATGGAACCATTTGAAGATGTTCAAATCGATGTACCAGAAATATATTTAGGTTCAATTATTGACCTCATGAGCAATCGTGCTGCCGAACTTGTGAAAATGACTTATCATGAGAATCAAGTGAGAATTGAATATGTGATTCCATCAAGAGGATTACTAGGATTTATGAATACCTTCCTAACTCAAACTCATGGCTATGGAATCATCAATCATACATATAAAGAATATAGGCCTATGATTAGCCTAAATATCGGTGAAAGAAAGATAGGTGTCTTAATCGCAACCGAGACAGGAAGTGCCACAACGTATGCGCTAGAGCATACTGAAGAGAGGGGAACAATGTTTATATCTCCTGGTGCTTTAGTATATGAGGGAATGATTGTTGGAGAGAATAGATATAGTAATGATTTAGAAGTTACTGTCGTAAAAGAAAGAGAAAAAACTAACCAGAGAAGCACATCAAAAGATCAAACTGTCGTATTAAAAGCGCCAAGAAGAATGACACTTGAACAATGCCTTGATTATATCAATCAAGATGAACTTTTAGAGATTACTCCTAACACTTATAGGATGAGAAAGAAAATATTAAATACTCCTGAAAGAAAAAAGTATGAAGCTAAAATAAATAGGAGTAAGGAATAGAATAAATAATGGGAAATGCAAGCACATTTCCCATTATTTATATTCATCTCTTATTTCTAGTAATTCTAAATATCTTGTGGTTTTATCATCAAGAAGCTTTTCAAGATTATTTAATTCTTCTGTATAAGTCATTATTTTCTCATAATCGACTGTTTCATATGATAATTTCTCTTTGATATCTTTGATATCATTTTCAAGATTTGGCATTTCTTCTTCTAATCTCTTAATTTCATTTCTGATAGAGGTTGGAAGTTTATCTTTCTTTCTATCATATTTATTTATTAATTTAGTTTCAGAGTCATCTTCGATGCCAAATTCATTTAGGTACTCAGAATACATCATATTTGATTCGATAATTCTATTATTCTTAAACATTAATAATTTATTACAGATTTTATCTAAGAAATAACGATCATGGCTTACTACTAGTACAGGACCTTTGAAGTTTAGGATATATTCTTCTAATAGTTCTAGTGTATAGATATCTAGATCATTTGTAGGTTCATCTAAGATTAAAAGATTTGGATTCTCAATTAAGACTGAAATAAGCTGTAACCTTCTTTTTTCACCGCCTGAAAGCATTTCTATCTTGGAATATTGTTCATCTTTATCGAAGAGGAAATTTTCAAGGAATGCAGATGCACTGATATATCCATCTACTGTCTTAATTTCTTTACCTATTTCTTCAATATAATCTATGACTCTAATATTTCCTGGCATAACGGATAGTTCTTGTGGTAGATATCCAATTTTTAAAGTTGTGCCTCTTACTATTTCACCACTATCAAGTTCCTCTTCACTCATTAATATTTTAAATAGTGTCGATTTACCTGAACCATTTTTACCACCAATACCGATGATATCGTGTCTATTTAAAATGAAATTGAAATCTTTAAATAGTAACTTATTAAAAGATTTAGAGCCATTCTTTATCTCAATTAGTTTCTTACCAAGTCTAGTATCAATAGATGAGAATTCAAATTCCTCTCTTTTATTGAATTCTATCTTTGATAATTCTTCATATCTTTTGATTCTTCCTTTTTGTTTAGTTGAACGAGCCTCAGCTCCTCGACTAATCCATTCCTTTTCTCTTCTTAGAATGTTTTCTAATTTTCTTTTAGAAGCTTCCTCAAGTTTTAATCTTTCTTCCTTTAATTCTAAGAATTTTTCATAGTTTGCATCATATAGATAAGTTTTACCAAAATCAAGTTCTAATATCTTATTACATACTCTTTGTAGGAAATATCTATCATGAGTAACGATGATTAAACCTCTTTTCCATTTAATTAGATATTTTTCAAGCCACATGATTAGAGTTGAATCAAGATGGTTCGTAGGTTCATCTAATATTAAAATATCAGAATAGGTAATTAAAGCTTCTGCGATAGCGAGTCTTTTCTTTTCTCCACCAGATAGATTATTTGAAGATATAGTATAATCGCTAAAACCAAATCTATTTAAAATACTTTTAGCCTCGTACTCTTCGATTTTATGTTCCTCACTAGAATTAGACATAATTATATCTAAGATAGATATATCTTTTTTAAATGATGGTTCTTGGGAAAGATAATTTATTATCATTCCACCAGATTTAATGATAGAACCTTCATTTGGTTTTTCAATCTCCATTATCAGTTTTAGTATTGTGGTTTTTCCTGTACCATTTAAACCCACAATACCGACTTTATCATTATCCGTTATTGAAAAAGATGCTCTATCGAGTATCTTTTTCTCTATATACTTAAAACTGACATTATCAAATGTAATTACCATATATTTTATAGATCAATTATCATCATTTCTCTATTTTCTCTTAATATTAGGTTTCCTAGATGAACTTTAGATAAATCAATGATTTCATTATGATATTTAGTTAGTGATGAATCACGATAATAATTCTCTTCAACAAATAATTCAACTGTCTTAGGATAGATGTTAGTAACCCTTCCTATTTCAGAGAAGTTTTCTTGTCTATGTAGATATAATACTATATCTCCAACTTCAATTTCATGACCAAGTCCATCTCTTCCTTTTTTAGATAGATTATCAAAATCAATATCTTCTTCATATAAGCCTAAAGCATTTAGTGAAACAACTTTATAATCTGATAGAACTCCTCCAGCTTCAAAATATACAATTCTTCTTGGAACTCCAAATTCAGTGAGTCTAGTACCAAACTTTCTCACCTTTTGAACAGTGGATTTATATTTTCCATCAAAACAATAAACATAGTCTCCTATATTTATTTCATTTCCAAGATTATCAAGATAGATTATTTCTTCACTCTTTTTCTTAGCCATATATGAATACCTCTAACATATATTATTATATATGAAGTTTATTTATTTTTAAAGAAAACAAAATGAGAGATATAGAAATACCTCTCATAATATTATTATTAAATATTTTAGTCTTCTGGTTTATAGTTCCATGTTACAGGTTTATTATTAGGATTCCATGAAGAATCCCAACCATCTGGTTTTGATTCTGCTTCACAATAGATAGTTAAAGATGAACAATAATAGAATGCACGATAGCCTATTGATGTAACACTTTTTGGAATTATGATTGATGTGAGAGATGAACACTCAGAAAATGCATATTCTCGTATTGATGTAACACTATTTGGAATAACAATTGATGTGAGAGATGAACAACCAGAAAATGCATAATATCCTATTTCAGTGATGCTATCTGGAATTGTAACTGATGTAAGTTTCGAACAACCAGAAAATGCACCAACTTCGATTGAAGTTACACTATCTGGGATAGAAATTGATGCGAGAGATGAACAACCAGAAAATGCATAATATCCTATTTCAGTGATGCTATCTGGAATAATTATTGTTTTAAGGGAAATACAGTTATTGAATGCATAGTCTCCAATTGAAGTGACAGTATTTGGGATTATGATAGAACTTAAGAATTGGCAATTATCAAATGCATAATTGCATATTGATGTAAATCCGTCTGGGATAATAATGGATGTAATGCGATTTGAATCTAAGAATGCCCCTCTTGATATTATCTTACAATTTCTATTTATAGAAAATGAAGTAACATCGCTATTTAGAGGCTCAATAAGCACGAGATATGGATTATCATTGTTACCTAAATATTTTCCACTGTCATAAATGTTATAGTTAAGAGATGTGCAACGAGAAAATACTTCAAATCCTACTGATGTAATACCATCTTTAACACTTACTGATTCTAAAGATCTACAATTATAGAATGCACTGTCTCCGATTGAAGTAACACTATTTGGAATATCTATGGATGTAAGAGATGTATAATCAGCAAAGGCTGTTGAAGAAATTACTTTACAGTGATCATTTATATAAAACGAGGTAATATCTCTATTTAGAGGTTCAATAAGCACTAGATATGGATTATCTTTGTTTCCTAAATATTTTCCATCTTTATACATACTATAATTAAGAGATGGACATAGAGAAAATGCACTATCTCCTATTTTTAAAATGCTACCAGGGATAGAGATAGATTCAAGAGATTTACAATTATAAAATGCAAAATCTCTTATTGATGTAGTAGGATGACCATTATATTCATCAAGTATCACTATATCATTTGATACATTGTTTGTCCCTGTTATAGTTATATTATTATTATTTTCTATTTCATATTTAACATGACAGATCCATTTAGCTTTAATTATAATATTCTTCGAAACGACATATTTATTAAAATCAAAAATTTCATTTTCGATATGCCACCCATCAAAAATATATCCTTCTCTTATTGGAGGTTCTGGTTCTATTACTTTTGATCCTTTTTCTAAATATTGGTTTTCGATTTTACTTCCGCCATCACTATCAAAAGAAACTAAACATTGCGAAACGCTTGTTGTTGTAATTTCATTTTTAGTTGTCGTGATATCTTCTTTTGTTGTGGTGATATCTTCTTTTGTGGTTGTTGTAATGGAATCGTTTGTTGTTGTGGTTGGTGTATTTTCATTATTACAGCCAACTAAAACAAGTAATAGTAATGCGATTAATAAAACGAATCTTTTCATATGCCCTCCATTTAGCAAAAAAGATCTAGGCGTTATTTGCCTAGATCATATAGTATATATTTTATGTTTCTAAGCTTTTACTCTGTATGATGATACATTGAGTACTGTATCGCCATCAATTTGAAGTGCGCATGGTTTTGTATATTCAACTAGAATATCAGTTCCTGTATGAATCTTAACCATATCTTCTTTCTTTACGTGTTCACCTTTAAAGATTGATGGGAATACCATAAGAGTTTTAATTTTAGATTTACATTTATAGATTACTACAGATAATGTTTTATTTTTACGATCTTGCATTGGGGCAATCATCATACCACCACCATAGAATTTACCTTTCATTGATGGTGCAAGCCATACATTATCATATTCAAATACTTCACCATCTACAGTGATTTTTGCATGAGTTGGTTTGTAGTAAAATAAAAGACCTTTGATGGCAATTGATGTATAGTTGATTTTAGCATTTGGTTTCTTTTCTTTGATCTTGTCAGCCGCTTCGCAGCAATATCCATCAATACCATAACCGATACCATTGATGAATTTCTTTTCAAGACCGTTTACATATACTGTAGGTAGGTCTTGGATTAAATCATTTAGTGGTATTTCTTCATCTTTATCTCTACCAAGATCGTTTAGGAAATCGTTTCCTGTACCTCTTGCGAGATAATAAACCTTATTCTTGATTTTTGATGTATCTAAAGCATTGATAAAATAGTTAACGGTTCCATCACCACCAACTAAAACTACTTCATCATCTTCACATAAATCATCAAAGAATTTTTGATAATCGAGGCCTACGCAATCGATTACTGTCATATCTTCTTTGAAATCTGGTTTAATACCATTATTAGAAAGTTTGTTGTAAAGGTAATACTTCATTAATTAATCCCCTGTATTTAAAATATTTTATTACATTAATAATATAACATTATTTAATATTTTATTAAACAAAAAAATGAATAAACTGTATTATAATTTAAATTGAGGTGGATGATATGTATAGTGTGTTCTTAAAGAAAAATGAAGAAAAAAGAATATTAAATGGCGAATCGCTCGTTTATGCAAATGAGGTTTTAAAAATTGAAGGAAAAGATACAAATGGCTCTTTAGCATCTGTCTATACATATAATGGAGAATATATCGGGAAAGGATATATCAATCATCTATCTAAAGTATTAGTTAGAATTCTTATTAGAGATGATAGTGTTGATAATGAAGAATTCTTCTATAATCGTATAAAGGAAGCTAACGATTATAGAATCGAAATGGGATATAAATCAGCATATAGAATAGTATATAGTGAATCAGATAAACTTCCAGGACTTATAATCGATAAATATGAAGATGTATATGTAATAGAGATATCTTCTCTTGGTATGGAATTAAAGAAAGATATCATAGTTGAATGCATAAAGAGGCTATTTAATCCTAAAGGTATCTATGAAAAATGTGAAATGAATTTAAGAGGTAAAGAAGGATTAAAAGATACTACTGGTATTCTATACGGTAGTGTAGATGATGAAGTAATAATTACTGAAAATGGCCTTAAAATGAGTGTTGATATTAAGGAAGGTCAAAAGACAGGATACTTCTTAGATCAAAAAGAAAATAGATATGCAATAAGAATTTATACTAAAGATAAATGTGTTTTAGATTGTTTTTCTAATAGTGGTGGCTTCAGTATGAATGCCGCAACTAATGCAAAAGAAGTTACTGCAGTAGATATTTCTAAAAAGGCAACTGATAATGTTTTAAGGAATGCAGAATTAAATGGTTTTACCAATGTAAAAGTTATCACAGATGATGTATTTAAAGTCTTAAGAGATTTTAAGAAAGAAGGAAGACTTTTTGACTGTATAGTCTTAGATCCTCCTGCCTTTACTAAATCAGTTAGTGAAGTTAAAGATGCCTTAAGAGGATATAAAGATATCAATATCCTCGCAATGAAATTAATTAAAAAGGGTGGTTATTTAATCACTAGTTCTTGTTCACATTATATTACCTTTAATTTATTTGAAAGAATGCTAATGGATGCAGCTCATGAAGCACATAAGTTTATAAGAGTTATTGAACTTAAGACGCAAGCTAAAGATCATCCATCAATACTTTCTATGAATGATACTATGTATCTTAAATTCTATTGTCTTAAGGTAGAATAGAGATATTACTATTTTTCTTGACTTTTTAAACTCGATAGATTATCATACTTGAAGTATGATAGATGTATTATTAGACGCTCTCTTAGATAGTTTAAAAATTCTATTAATTGTATTTGCGGTCAACATTGTGATTGCTTTTTTTGAATCTAAAATCACTAATTCCTTAGAAAAAAGTAGGAAGTGGTCACCAATAGTTGGCTCTACTCTTGCCTTAATTCCTGAATGTGGTTTTTCTGTAGTATCTACTGATTTATATAAGAAAAAACACATTACTGCCGGAACTTTAATTGCTGTATATATTGCGACATCTGATGAAGCAATTCCAATTGTCCTATCATATCCAAATAAATATTTAGAATTATTGTTCTTAATATTAATTAAACTTGCGGTAGGTATTATAATTGGATATTTAGTAGATCTACTCTTTTCTAAAGCTAAGAAAATGGTTCATGAACATGTTGAACATGAAGACGAATGTCATCATCATGAAGAGGTACATGTCGGGTGCTGTAAACATGAGATTGAAGATGAAAATAAAGTGCATAGATATTTAATCCATCCACTTAAACATTCACTCAAGATATTCTTATTTGTACTCATTATTAATATTGCGTTTGGGACAATGCTTTATTATATTGGTGAAGAAAGAATTACTGAATTTATTACAATGAATTCTTATCTTACACCACTTTTCACTTGTATTATTGGGCTTATTCCAAACTGTGCTTCTTCCCTTTTAATCAGTAAGCTATATGTTTTAGATGCGATAGGATTTGGAGCTTTAGTTGGCGGCTTAATCGTTAATGCCGGACTTGGACCAATGATACTACTCAAAGATAAAGAGAATTTTAAATCTAATTTATCGATATTTGGAATATTGATTGTAGTAGGATTATTGACTGGATATATCATTACAATAATAGGGTTTTAAAGGGGCTGTTAAGAAATTGATTTTTTAACAACTTCCCTCTTATAAAGAAAATAGTCCACGATTTTTGAATTTCGTGGACTTTTTTGTACAATATCTTTGTCTAGGAGATATTTACAATGCCATATTTTACCACAAAACAA
>JAFXYB010000018.1 GCA_017541975.1 bacterium
CACATTTATGCTTTGAGGAGAGATTTTTTCTCCTCTATTTTATTCATAAAATTCAACATATTTTAAGTTTTTTTGCTATAAATAATACTATTTTCACAAAAAAAGCTGTTAGAAACTTTTTAAGTTTCTTAACAGCCCCTTTTAGACTCTATTATTAAATTAAGTGTGATTGATAATATTATTTTGTCAAACAAAAAGTCATATAAATTGGAAGCCAAACTTTATCGTTATCTCTCTTAAAAGCTTTATTAGAAATAATATATTTATCGAACTTTAATTGAGGATATTTTTCCTTTAAACAATCTAAAGATGATGTTTTAAAATTAGAACCAGATTTTACTTCAATTACAGCAACCTTGCTTCCGATTTCAACCATAAAATCTATTTCATAACGTTTTTCTTTCTCACCATCTTTTAATGTATAAGTATGGTAATATGGAGTTAAACCATTTGAAACTAGTGTTTGCATTACGATTGATTCAAATACTTTTCCGAAATTAGAATTTATTTTACCAAACATAATTTTTCGATAAACTTCCTCTTTATTCATATTCCTTTCCTTATAAATACTAGTTAACAAAAGGCCACTATCACAGGAATATAGTTTAAAAAAACCAAGAGTTTTAGAGAGTTCTAAACCACACATTGGTTCAGTACACTTGTAACAAGTAGTTGCGATTTTTGAATCATTCAAATCATATACACTTTCTTCAATTTGTTTAGAACGACTTTTATCAGTTATCCTTATTACAAATCTTGAATTTTCTCTCATTAATTCTGAAGCAAGATTATCATATAGCACTCTACATTCAGTACTATACTTTCTGTCATGTTTTAGTAAATCATCTTTATAAAGTTTAATAATATCTTCTTTTTCTTTTTCTGCCTCTATATATGAATGAGTTTCCTGAAAAATTGATACAACTTTTGGCATTCCACCTAAAGCCATATATAATCTAAAGTTTTTTAAAAGCATTTCATGAGTATTTGGATTAATTTGTGTATTACCTTTATATACATCTCTTAATAAAGTAGCGGTTGAATAATCATTAAATGCCCATAAAAACTCTTCATAATCCATTGGAAACATTTCAATTCTTCTTTCTTCTGATGGTATAGATATATTATCAGTATTATCCCTTAAAGATAGCAAAGAACCAGTTTCGATATAATCATATCTTCCATCTTTAACAAACTTCTTTATTCCCTGCCTAGCGAGTGGACAAAATTGTATTTCATCAAATATAATAAGTGATCCTGGTTTTAATGTCTTACCAGCAAGAAGGAAGAAATTAGAGAAAAACAAATCTAGATTTTTTAAATCTTTAAAAAGGTTTTTCATTTCATCGGTCTCATACATAAAATCAATCATTATATAGTCTTCATATTCACTTTTTGCAAACTCTTCTACAATAGTAGACTTACCAACACGTCTTGCACCTTCAATTAATAATGCAGAGTTCTTTACTGAACTGTTTTTCCATTCTAATAATTTTTCATATATCTTCCTTTTGAACTTCATATTAATTCCTCCATTTTCAATACAATTATACACAATTCAAAAAGTAAATTCAAGAAAATATTACACATTTTCAAAAGTAATTTGGTCGAAAATATACACTATTTAAAAAGTAATTTTGTCGAAAATATACACAATTTCAAAAGTAAACGATAATGATAATATAAAAAGAGATAAGTAAACTTATCTCTTGGTTCTAATTTTCGATTATTCTCTTTAGTGCTTCAATTCTTTCTGAATCTTCGAGTGATGGTCTAAATGGTGTTATAGAATAATATCCGTGATTTGAATAATAAACATCTGAATCTTCTGGGGAATCAAAAAGAGGTCCCCTCTTTTTTGTTTTAAATACTTTATCGCCAAAATCTTCTAGATGATTAGCTTCTTTTGGAACATTGTAGATTCTGCCAACTCTGATTCCTTTACCTGTGTATGGATATGATGATCTTGGGAAATTGACATTTAAAAATGGCGCAATATCTAATAGGTTATTCTTGAAGATGTAATCTAAGATATATTCGCTTCTTCTTTCGTAATCTTCTTCTTCGAAATCACCAGATAGGCAGATTGTCTTAATCGATGCGAGTGAACCGATTACACCAGCACCAATAGTGCCAGAAAAGAGTGAGTCTTTTCCTTCATTTAAACCTTTATTTATACCTGAGACAAAGAGATCGAACTTGATATCACTAAAATATCCAAGCCCGATTCCAGCAGCGTCCCCTGGAGTTCCATCAACTACTAGGGAATATTCATCTAACATATAATAATTGATATCATCTTTTAGTGTTAGAGAAATACTCTTACCGGATTGTTCCTTGAGTGGGGCAGACATATAGACTGTACCATATTTTGATAGAACTTTTTTAAGGGCAATTATTCCTGGTTTATTATATCCATCATCGTTTGAAATTAATATATTCATGATTCTATTTCTTTAACCATGGTGGTATAGATTCATCGTCATCAAATGAAAGTTGTTTGCCTCTTTCTTCTTTTCTTTTGAGCTTTTCTTGTTTTCTCTGTTCGCGTCTTGAAAGAGGTTTTCCAAACATGCTTTCAGCTGGGTCTTCATCTTCACCTTCATCAGCGATTTCGCCTGATGATGCACGCATGTTTTGAAGTGGGTCAGTTGCGAAACCAGTTGCGATTACTGTGACAACGATTTCATCTCCTAAATCTTGGTTGATTGCGCAGCCGTAGATGATTGTAAGTTCAGTTGAAGATGAATTCTTGATTTCCTTGATTACTTCATTTACTTCGTAAAGTGACATCTGAACGCTTGATGTGATATTAATGATGGCATAAGTTGCACCATTGATAGATGTTTCAAGAAGAGATGATTTTATTGCAAGCTGTGCAGCATCTCTTGTTCTTGTTTCACCTTTGGCAACACCAATACCCATAAGGGCAGTACCACGATTAGACATAACTGTCTTGATATCGGCAAAGTCAACGTTGATGACACCGGTAGTATCAATGATTTCTACGATGCCTTGAACACCTTGACGTAGAATATTATCAGCCATACGGAAAGCTTCTAGATATGGAGTGTGTCTACCTGTGATTTGGAGAAGTCTATCATTAGGTATAACGATAAGAGTATCGACATGTTTTTTGAATTCATCTAAAGCTTCGAGGGCAACTATTGTACGATGTTTTCCTTCAAAACTGAATGGTTTTGTGACAACACCTACAGTTAAGCATTTCATATCTTTAGCGATTCTTGCGATAACTGGTGCTGCACCAGAACCAGTTCCACCTCCCATACCAGCAGTGATAAATACCATATCAGCTCCTGATAAGGCTTCTCTTATTTCATCTTCATTTTCCATAGCTGCTTGACGGCCGATTTCTGGTTTAGCACCAGCACCAAGACCACCAGTTGTTTTCTTACCAATTAAGATTCTTGTATCAGCTTTAGAATTCCTTAAGGCTTGTGAATCGGTATTGATAGAAACGAATTCTACACCTTTTACTCCATTTTCTATCATACGGTCAACGGCATTACAACCACCGCCACCAACACCGAATACTTTAATTATGGCTCTTTCTCCGTATTGATCATAATCTCCAAACATATTGAAGCCTCCTAATTTTTAGAATTGTATTTTTTTAAAAAAGATTCTTTGAAATCTAAGAAGGTATCGTTTTCTATAGATTTTCTAATATTTTCCATGAGTTTTTTAAGGAAATATAGATTGTGATAACTTATCAATCTATATGATAGCATTTCTTCTTCTCTAAATAAATGCCTAATGTAAGCTTTTGAATATTTTTTGCAGGTATCGCAATCACATTCAGGATCTAGTGGTGAAAAATCGTTCTCATAAATCTTGTTTTTGATGAGAACACGACCGGTTGAAGTTGTCGCAACACCGTGTCTTGCGATCCTTGTTGGTTCAACGCAATCGAACATATCGATGCCATTTTCAACACCATTTAGAATATCATCAGGGGTACCTACTCCCATTAAATACCTTGGTTTATCTTTTGGCATAATATCTTTTAGATATTTTAATACTTCGATTCTCTCTTCTTTGCTTTCACCAACTGAAAGTCCACCGATTGAATAACCATCAAAACCGATCTTTTCAAGTTCTCTGATGGAATATTCTCTTATGTCTTTAAATGGGCCACCTTGAACGATACCAAATAGAGCTTGAGTATCAGGTTTTTTATGGGCTTCTTTTCCTCTTTTTGCCCATCTTATAGTTCTTTCTACTGACTGTTTCATATAATCATATGAAGCATCAAATGGTGGACATTCATCAAGACTCATCATGATATCTGAACCTATGGAGTTTTGAATGTGAATGGATATTTCTGGGCTCATAAAGAGTTTTGAACCGTTTTTATAGTGTTTAAATGTTACACCTTCTTCTTCAATTTTTCTTGTATCAGATAGTGAAAAGACCTGATAGCCACCGCTATCGGTTAGGAGTGCACCATCCCATTTATTAAATCCTCTAAGGCCTCCAACCATATCTAGGGTTTCTGTACCAGGAGAAAGCCATAGATGGTAAGTATTTCCAAGGATTAGATTATCAGATACTTCATGAACTTCTTCGTTTGTAAGACATTTTACATCACCTTTAGTGCCTACTGGCATAAAGATAGGTGTTAAAAATTTCTTACCATTTAAAGTTAGTTCTGATAATCTTGCGGAGGTGTTCTTTTCACATTTAAGAACTTTGAAGGTTAAGGCTGGCATTTATTTTAAGATTTCTCCGTATACTTCACCAACACAACCTGCTGCATTAGATTCATCTGTATCAATATGCATATAGAAGGCAAAATCATCTCTTACTCTAACTACTACATCATCAAATATTAATGATCTATCTGGAGTGTTAACTTTAACACTGACGATTTCACCATTTGTAAGGTTCATTTCTTTTGCATCTTCTGGAGTTGCGTGGATATGACGTTTTGCGGCAATTACACCTTTTTCAAGTACTAATTCTTTTGTACCATCAAGGTTAGTGATTTTAATGCCAGGAGTACCAGCTGTATCTCCTGATTCTCTTACTGGAACTGATAGACCTAATGTTCTAGCATCAGTTAATGATACTTCAACTTGAGCTTCTTTTCTAAGAGGACCTAGAATAGATACACCATTAATAGATTTTTTAGGACCAATTAAGTTTACTTTTTCTTCAGAAACGAATTGTCCTGGTTGTGATAAATATTTTTTTACTGTGAGAGTGCTACCTTCACCAAATAGGTATTCGAATTCTTTTTGTGAGAGATGCACGTGTCTTGCGCTAGTTTCAACTAATAATTTTTTCATATATAACTCCTTATTTTTTATCTCTTATAAACATACAATCGCCGAAACTGAAAAATCTAAATTTTTTCTTTACAGCGTAGTTATAGGCATTTAATATATTTTCTTTTCCAGCAAGTGCTGATACAAGCATGATTAGTGTTGATTTTGGAAGATGGAAATTAGTTATAAGTTCATCGATAGCTTTAAAGGTATAACCTGGGTAGATAAATATCGATGTAGAACTATTTTCCGCTCTAAATTCATTATATTTTTGATAGTTAGCCTCTAAGGTTCTAAGACTTGTAGTACCAACAGCGACGATTTTTTTGTGGTTTAGTTTCGCTTCATTTAGCTTTCTTGCGGCAACTTCGTCTATCGAATAAGTTTCTGAATGCATTTCGTGTTTTTCGATATCTTCTACTTGAACTGGCCTAAAGGTACCAAGACCAATAGTTAAGGTTACTTCGATGATATCGATGCCAGAAGCTTTAATTTTATCTAGGATTTCTTCGGTGAAATGAAGGCCTGCGGTTGGTGCTGCAGAGGAACCTTTAATCTTTGAATATACTGTTTGATAGCGATCTTTGTTTTCTAATTTTTCATGGATATATGGTGGAAGTGGTACTTCACCAATTTTATCTAATACTTCATAGAATACACCGTCATAGATGAGATGAACGTGAACGATACCTTCATCTAAAATCTCTTTTACTTCCGCTTTTAGAATACCTTCCCTAAAGGAGATGATAGTTCCTATCTTTAGTCTTCTTTGTGGTTTTGCGAGGCATTCATAGATATTAGAACCTAAATCCTTTAGAATTAATAATTCTATTTTAGCTTTAGTATCTATTTTTTCTCCAATTATTCTTGCGGGTACTACCTTGGTGTTGTTTATCACAAGAACGGAGTTTTTATCTAAGTAATCTAGGATGTTGTAGAAGTGATTTTCTTTGATTTCTCCAGTTGACTTATCTAGAACTAATAATCTTGAAGAACTTCTATTCTCGATTGGACTTTGAGCGATTAGTTCTTCAGGAAGATAATAATCAAATTCATCTGTCTTCATTAGAATAAATCCTTCTTAAGATGTTTATAGGCTTTAGATGTGACAACTCTACCTCTTGCGGTACGTTCTACGTAGCCGCTTTTAATTAGATATGGTTCATAGACATTTTCTAAAGTTATTCTATCTTCTGAAAGGGCACTTGCGAGATTATCAACACCAACTGGTCCACCATGGAAATGGTCGATAAGGGTAGTTAAATAATCTCTATCTCTTTCATCTAAGCCTTCTTCATCGATATTTAAGCTCTTAAGAGTTTTAAGAGTGATATCTAAGGTAACTTTACCATTATTGTAGACATCAGCAAAATCTCTAATACGTTTAAAGATTCTGTTTGTTACACGAGGAGTGCCTCTACTTCTTTTTGCAACTTCTATTGAACTATCTTCATCTATTTCATTGCCGTAGATTTTCGCAGTTCTCTCGCAAATTTTCTTTAGTTCTGCATCACTATAGAAATCGAGTTTGAAAGTGTGACCGAACCTATCTCTAAGTGGTCCTGTAAGCATGCCGTAAGCGGTAGTGGCGCCAATTAGAGTGAATGGTGGAAGATCTAGTCTAATGGTTTTCGCATCTGAGTCTCTTCCGATTACAATATCGATTACAAAATCTTCCATTGCACTATATAAGGTTTCACTTACAACTTTTGGGAGTCTGTGAATTTCATCAATAAATAGGCAGTCGTATGGTTGAAGTTGTGAGAGGATTGCCGCAAGGTCACCAGTCTTTTCAATGGCTGGGCCTGAAATGATGGTGATATTAGCACCCATTTCATTGGCGATAACTTGGGCAAGAGTGGTTTTTCCAAGACCTTGAGGACCATAAAGAAGAACGTGATCGATTGGTTCTTTTCTCTGTTTAGCGGCTTTAATTGATACCTCTAGCATCTCTTTGATCTGTTCCTGACCGACATATTCTTTTAGATATTGGGGTCTTAAAAATTGATCTTCTTCTAACTTTTCACGATAATTCTTAAGTTCAGTTGTAGTGCTCATATAGTCCTCCTCTTTCTAATTATAACATAGAAAATCTAGATTATAATTAGAAATTATCAAAAAAACCTGCCAGTTTTTAGGCTGACAGGTTTAATTTTATTTTAGATTATTTTTCAGGGAATCTTACTCTATCAGCGTTATAGCTTGTGTGGAGTAATTCTTCACTTCTTTCAGATAGAGGTTCACCGAAATAATTCTTGTATAATTCTTGAATTTGTGGGTTGTTGTGAGACTGACGGATTGGTAATCTTTCATCTTCTTTATAGAGAACACTTGCTCTCTTTTGACGATATGTATCTAAGATATCATCATCTTCATTAGGTAGGAATACTGGTTTAACATATGGTTGACCACCACCGTTAATACATCCACCAGGACAACACATAATTTCAATGAATGCATAATCACTCTTGCCAGCTCTAATATCATCTAATAGAGCTTTAGCATTCTTCATACCAGATGTAACCGCAACTTTGAGTGGAGTTCCATCGATATCGATTGTAGCTTCTTTAACACCTTCAAGGCCTCTTACTGCTTCGAATGTAACACCTTTGTGTTCTTTTCCTGTTAGAACTTTGTAAGCTGTACGGAGTGCAGCTTCCATAACACCACCAGTAACACCAAAGATTACACCAGCGCCAGTATAGTCGCCAAGTAGGTCTGGATCGAATTCTTCTTCTGGAAGTTTAGCCCAATTAATGCCAGAACGTTTGATTAATCTCGCAAGTTCACGTGTTGTGAGAACTGCATCAACATCTCTTAATCCATTGTGGCCATTTTGAGGTCTAACTTCTTCAGTCTTCTTAGCAACACAAGGCATAACTGATACTACGAAGATATCTTTAGGATCGATGCCTTTTTGTTCAGCCCAGTAAGACTTTAGAACTGCACCAACCATTTCATGAGGGCTCTTGCATGTTGAAACATTTGGAATTAAATCTGGATAATAGAATTCCATATAGTTGATCCAACCAGGAGAACATGATGTGATTTGTGGAAGAACTCCCTTATTTTGAATACGATGGAGGAGTTCATATCCTTCCTCCATGATTGTGAGGTCAGCACCGAAGTTTGTATCATAAACACGATAGAATCCGAGTCTATGAAGAGCGGCAACCATCTTGCCTGTACCAACTGTACCAATCTTGTCACCGAATTCCTCAGCGATAGCAGCTCTAACTGCAGGAGCAGTTTGAACAACTACGTATTTGCCTTCAGCCATTGCTTTATCGATTAAATCGATTTCACTCATTTCAGTGAGGGCTCCAGTTGGGCAAACAAGTGTACATTGACCGCATTGTAAGCATGGAGATTCTGCGAATGATCTATTTCCTGCAGGAGCAACGATAGTATTGAAACCACGTTTTTCAAATCCGAGAATATCGATACCTTGAGCTTTCTTGCATCTTTCAATACATCTACCACAAAGTATACATTTAGATGTATCTCTCATGATACCAGGACCAATAATATCGAGTGTAGTTTCAGTTTTAACACCTTGATATGCGCCTTCTCTTGCGCCAGTGATGTTGGCAACATGTAATAATTCACAGTGGCCATTCTTAACGCATTGTTGGCAGTTCATATTGTGATTTGAAAGTAAGAGTTCTACTGAAGTTCTTCTTGCTTTAGTGGCTTTAGGAGATGAAATCTTGATTTCCATTCCTTCAGCTACTGGATATACGCAAGATGCAACTAGACCTCTTGCACCAGTTGCTTCTACTAAGCAAACACGACAAGAAGCGAGTGAGCATTCACCATGATTGAATGCACATAGAGATGGGATTTCATAACCACATTTTTTAGCAGCTTCAAGGATTGTTAGACCTGCTTCTACTTGATATGGTTGACCTTCAATTTTAATGTTTACCATTTTCTTTTCTTCCATGTCTAAATCCTCCTATCTCTTAGAAATTGCACCGAATGGACATGCACTATAGCATGCACCACACTTGATACATTTAGTTTGATCTATTACGTATGGAACTTTTCCAGGAACGCCAGAAATACATTGAACTGGACAGCCTCTTGCACACTTAGAGCACTTCTTACAGAGTTCAGGATCAATATAGTACTGCATTAAATTCTTACATACGTGTGCTGGGCACTTCTTATCCTTAATATGAGCGATATATTCGTCCATAAAGTTAGCCATTGTTGAAAGAACTGGGTTAGCTGCAGTTTGACCAAGAGCACAGAGTGCACCACTGTTCATTGCTTGAGCAAGGTCTCTTAATGCTTCTAAGTCTTCCATTTCGCCTTTGCCATCAACAATCTTGTTTAGAGTTTCAAGAACTCTCTTTGTACCGATTCTACATGGAGTACATTTACCACATGATTCATCGCAGATAAATTCCATATAGAATTTAGCAACGTCAACCATACAGTTATCTTCATCCATAACGATTGCACCACCAGAACCCATCATAGATCCTTTGGCAACGAGTGTATCGTAGTCAATTGGTACATCTAAGTCTTTTTCAGTTAAACATCCGCCTGATGGACCACCAGTTTGGATAGCTTTGAATTTCTTTCCACCAGGAATACCACCACCGATATCGTAAACGAGTTCACGTAGTGTTACACCCATTGGTACTTCTACTAAGCCGACATTTTCAACTTTTCCACCGAGGGCAAATACTTTAGTACCTTTAGATTTTTCAGTACCATATTTTGCGAATTCAGAGGCACCATTTCTTAAAATCCATGGGATATTAGCTAAAGTTTCAACGTTATTAACGATTGAAGGTTCATTCCAAAGGCCTTTTACAGCTGGGAATGGAGGTCTAGGTCTTGGCATACCTCTCATACCTTGAATTGAATTGATGAGTGCTGTTTCTTCACCACAAACGAAAGCACCAGCACCAAGTCTGATATGAGCTCTGAATGAGAATTCAGTACCGAGGATATTATCACCAAGAAGTCCTGCTTCAGTCATTAAATTGATAGCGTTTTTAAGTCTTTCTACGGCTTTAGGATATTCAGCTCTTACATAGAAATAACCATTTTGAGCACCAATTGCATAACCAGCAATCATCATACCTTCGATTACTTCAAATGCATTACCTTCGAGAACTGATCTATCCATGAATGCACCTGGATCGCCTTCGTCACCATTACAGATAACATACTTCTTATCAGAAACAGAGTTTCTAGCGAATTGCCATTTACGTCCAGTTGGGAATCCACCTCCACCTCTACCTCTAAGGCCAGATGCTAAAACTTCATCGATAACTTCTTGTGGAGTCATTGATAAAGCTTTCTTTAAACCTTTAAATCCATCACAACCGAGAGATTCTTCTAAAGATTCTTGATTGATTACACCACATCCGTGAAGTGCAATCTTAACTTGTTTCTTGTAGAATGGGATATCTTCAAGTTTTCTGATCTTTTCATGAGTATTTAAATCTTCATAAAGAAGTTCATCAACAATCTTACCACCGATGATATCTTCGTCGATTATCTTTGCAACATCTTCTACTTTTACAAGTCTATATAGTGTTTCTTCAGGATAAACTTTTACGAATGGGCCTTGTGAACAAAGACCAAAACATCCAACGTGAGCAAGTCTTGCCTTGCCTTCAAGTTTCTTTTCCTTAATTTGTTTTTCAAATTCAGCATAAACATCGAGGGCGTGAGTTGCTTCGCAACCTGTATCAGTACACATAGCAATTGTACGGATACCATCTTTTCCATCATACTTTTGAGCGAGCTTTAAGGTATTTTCACTTATCGCTTTTTCTAAAGCTTCTAATGATTTAATCTTTTGCATTAGATTTGACCCTCCTTCTTACGATATTCATCGATAATTCCTTGAACCTTATCAACTGAAAGTTTTGGATAAACTTTACCATTGATTGAACAAGCTGGTGCTAATGAACAGGCACCAATGCATCTTAGTGCACTGATTGTGAACATTCCATCATCAGTTGTTTCACCAGGTTTAATCTTGAGAATTTCGCAGAATTTGTCGATAACACCTTGCGAACCTTTAACGTAGCAAGCTGTTCCTAAACATACGCCAATGACGTATTTTCCTTTTGGCTTAAGCGAGAAGAAACTATAGAATGTAACAACGCCATAAATCTCGGCAACTGGAATGCCTGTCTCTTCTGATACAACTTCTTGAACTTCTAGTGGAATATATCCATATTCGTTTTGAATTTCAGAGAGGATGATCATAAGTGGTGTTGGCTCATCTTTGTATTTTCTACAGATTTCAACAATTTGAGCTTTAGCCTTGCTTTGTAATGCAGCCATATTTCCTCCTAATTTTGTTTTAGATACCGAATAGATTATATCATACAAACTTTAGTTTGTTAAAACAATTTATTCGTAATTTTAATTGTCATAAGTTTTTACTATGATATAATATCTTTGAGGGATATTTTATGGCAGATTTTGATAGTCTCAATTACAAAATCTTTCTTGAATCACTAGACTTCGATGAAAAGAGAATACAAAAGTATTTTAACAGCATTATTGAAAGCCTTGAAAAAGAGGTTTCTTTAGCTAAGGACATCAAAAACAATAAAATTGAAGAAATCTATAAAGCCTATCAAGAAAACTTAACTCTATATGATAAAGTTAAGGAAGATATCCTCGCCAAATATTTTGACGAATACAAAGAAATCAATGAGAATTACTTTTTAGCTAGAGCTAAAATTGAGAACGAATATATCGCCAACAAGGAAAAAATACTCGATATCATTGACCAAGAAAGAATCATTATTTCTTCTACTAAAAGAGATATGTTAATAGATTTCTATGAGAAAAAGAAAGATGCTCAACATAGAATTCGCGATATCAACTATCGTATTGATGAAGAATATGAGAAACATGCCAATATCATACTCTCAGTAAAAGAAAAGATTTCATTAAACAACGAATTCTACATCAACGCAGAAAAACACATCACTGAACTTGATAATGCAATTAGATTCTTTGATGAGTTTAAATCATTCAACAAAGATTTTCTCGCGCTAAAAGATGAAACTCCTCTTTCTATCAACACAAATTCTCTATCTATCTATTCAGAATATATTGACGGAGAAATTGAAAAGATTAAAGAAACCGCATCTCTAATTGGTAAATATGATGTACTAAACACTACATTTACTAACATATTAAGCGATTTAGACACACGTATTGACACTTTATCTAAAGATTATAATGAAATAAAGAGAGATATTAAAGACCGCTTAGAATCATATGATTATGAAATAGATAGCGTAAATAGGTATTTTTCATCAAATAATGAAAGTAACGATGCTAAAAACGAAATATTAAGTGCAATAAATAAGAAGAAAGAAAAATTAATTATTTCTTCTACTTTTGATATTGACTTAATTGAAAAAGAAAAAGAAAATATCGAAAAATTTAAAAACGCTCTTAAGAAATTAAATGAAGAACTATCTTCTTCTTATTCTTCTGAGATAAAAAATAATATCAATAATCTTTTAACTGTCTTAGGAGCTTTAAAAGAACTTATTAAAGATGAGATCAATGGCATAGAATATTTCAAAGAGGAATCAAGAAATTCCAAAGATATTTTATCATATCTAAAAAGAAGGTTTAATTCCTTAGAATTAACTAAACAATCAGAAACATTAAAATTATATAAAGATTATTTAGTAAAACTTGTTGATGACAATAAAGAACTCGACTGTTTAGCATTTGAAATTCTCACAAGTGAAGAACTTTTAAAGATTAAACTCCTCGATTTAAAGAGAGAGCTTCTCACAATCAACGATAAAATAGAAATCTCTATTATTGAATACGACTCAAGTATCAAAGAACTTGAAGAAACATGGCCACAAACACATGTAATTCTCGATAAACAAGCTGAACTCGATCTAATCAAGCACGATTTTGAAATAGATAACGATATTTTAAAACACGAACTCGATAATCAAGAATTCTTATTAGATTTCAGAAAAGATATCGATATTTTAAGATGCGATTATATGATCGCTTACGCAAGACTCGACAACATCAAAAAAGTAATCGATGTTGTAAGCGCTAATGATCCAAAAATATTAAGTATCGAATCACAAATCGCTTTAGAGAAGGTTGTAGAACTGATTCTACTTGATCTTTCAGGGAAAAAGAATGAATATGATGCCTTCCTCTCTTCATATGATGAGGACCTTGAATCTCTTGATAATGAAACAAATGCTAGAACCAGGTATCTAAACAATATTCTAGAAATTGAAAGAAACAATTTTGAGGATAAAAAAGCTAAATTAGTAACTACTACCAAAGAACTAAGGAAGGCTGTCTATCCAGCTCTTATTAAAAATAAGAAGGACGCTGGCGAAAAACTAAAACAACTAAAGAAAGAAAACGATAGAATTAAAAAAGATATCATACACACAAACGATAACGATACATCTATATTTAATAAAGTTAAAGAAGGTTTATCTTTAGTTTATGATAAATATCAAGATATCTTATCAAATACTATCAAAGAATCATTTAATGATAAAGAAAACTTCTCTTCTTCTATCCATGTATTTGTGAAGAACATTCTAAATATTTATCAAGATTTTGAAAATGAAATAAACATAGTTCTCACAGAACTTGACTATAAGAATGTAAATAAATATGTATATGATAAAGCCTTCCTCATGGATACGATTGATAAAATCACAAATCAAATTATTGAATCAACATATACAAATAATCCAAAATATGAGAATAAATCACTTGGATATATAAATAGACAAATCTCATCCACTAGAAACAAACTAGATTCTATTCTTGATATGGTTCGTCCATATAATGAGAAAGAATTAAATGATATCTTAAACGAAAAAGATACTGAATATAAAGAGAGAATCGCAAAAGTTGCGATTGAGAACACCATTAAATCGACACCTCAACTTGATGAAATCGATAAAATCAATGAGGCAGCTATCGATGTAAGAAAGGGCTATGAAAATGATATCGCAAACTTTAAAGCCCAATATCTAGCATCTATGGATGCCATCAAGAAAGATTATCAAGAACGTTACGATAAACTCACATCACTTAAAGATGTCGCACTCGCATTTAATTCTTCAATAGACACAGCTATCACAAATCGTGTAAATGAAGCATATGAAGAAATAAAAACTAAAGTCGATGAAAACATCAAAAAGATAATTAAGACCAGCGATTCACAAAAAGATATCGCAAGTGAAATGGTTGATGTTCTATCAGATGAAATTCAAGTTAAGAATAATTCATTATTTACTGAATCTAATAATATTAAAGATGATAATGCAAGGTATCGAGATGAATTATCGAAAAAGGCAATTGAATATTATCAAAATATTGAGCTCATCATCAAGAATAATGAATTAAGCCTAAATAGACTTAAAAATGAAAAACTTGCATATAGAAAACACTATATTCAATCCCTAAATCAAAACGCAGCTGAATTTAAGAAAGCTTATTTTGATACAAGATCTAAATTAATTAACGATTCAGAAATTAATATTCTCGATAAAACATTAGAATTTACTGAGAAATACAACAAAATCAAAAATGGCTCATATGATTCTCTTGAACAAATCGAAAAACCAATCAATAAATATATTGAAACGACAGAATCTCTATCTGATAATTTAATCAATAAGGCAAATGATGTCACAAAGAATTATACAGATAACGCTATTAAATCACTAGATGATTTTAAAGAGGAATTAGATAAAATAATCGATAAATATTCATAAAGGCTAAAATATGGCAGATATTAATAAAGATATTGATAATGCACTAAATCTTCTTTTAAGTAGGACAAAATTAGAAAAAGAAAACGTTCTCACCCTCCAAAAAGAGATTAGCGCACTAGAAGACTCAATTGAAAAAGATTCCCTATCATCCTATACACTCGTAAAGGATTCTTTAGCCAACCTTAAAACTGCCATAAAAGAGACTAATGAACGTATTGATGATGAAGAATGGAATAAGATCTATGAAAAATCAAAAATTAAATATTCTTATTTTTCAAAACTCATCCAATCTAAAGATCAATTATTAAACTTCCATATCGATAGTATCGATGATATCATCTTAAGCTTTGAAACATACAACAATGAGAAGACAGAAACATTAAAATCTATTTTAGATGTCATCAATAATACTGAGATTATCAGTGAAAACTTCTACAATAATATCACTAGTATCATCTATAATTTCATGTTTAGATACCACAAAATTCTAATTAAGTATCAAGGCATCTATTCAGAATGCTTCAACGATATTGAAAAGAGAATCTTAGATTTATCTAAGATTTACCTAAACCTCTTTGATGAACACAGAAAAGAAATCATAGAAATTGATGAATTATATAAAGATAAACGTGATAGTATCCTATCACTTCTTCCACATTACGAGGAATTCATCTCGCAGGACCAAGACGACCTAAGGGAAGCCGTTGATAAGACCCTCATTAGATCATCTGAAGTATTATTAAATGATTATCTTCTAAAAAAAGAGGATATTTCCAATAAATTAAGTAGTGAATCTGATTCTATAATCTTAAAGATTGAGGCTAACTTACTCAAGACTTTTTCTGATACATTTAATTTTGAACTAACTAAAAAAGAAACAATCGAAACTCTAATTAGTGACACACCAAAAGAAAAACGAGAAAACTTATCTCGCCTCATAATGAGAATATCTTCTTCTATTTCTTTAAAAGAATTTGAAGATACAGTTACCGAAATCTATAAAGAAATGTTTGAAGAAAAATACCAATACTATAAGGAAAAAGAGAAAGAGTTAGAAAAAGAATATATTGTCCTTAGTGAAAGGATTAAAGTTAATAAACACCTTCAATATTTCTTAACACTAAAAAATAAAGATGCTGCATTCTTAGAAAACGCTCTAAATACTGAAGAAGTTGAATTATCTCTTTCAAACTCATATCTGGATTCAATTAAAAATAGAGTAGATAAATATTTTGAATATTCGATAAATGAAATAAAGATTATTTCTTCTTTAGAAAAGATTAAAGTTATCTTTGAATTCAGCAAAAACTTAATCACATTATCTCTTAACAAAGAGATAAGAGATTCTCTTTATGAACTCAAAAAAGATTTAAATGTCGAAAGAATTAACCTTGAATTTACCTCTAAATTTAATGAATACTTTATCAATAATCTCAAAAGAAATGATGAACTTTTAATCAATGAATTAAATTATAAAGTCGCAAGAAATAAATACAATCGTTTCTATTACACCAAGAAATTTACTATTAAACTAGCTTATGAATTATATAAAGATAGTTATCAATTAAATACCTTTGATGCAAGAATGAAACTCGATAAACTAAACAATAAATATGCATCTATTTTAAAGACATATGATACCATCTATGAGACACAAAAAGAACTCATGGAAAGATCAAAATCAAAGATGGAATTACTTAATTTATCGAATTATAAATACGCTTATTCATTCTTAAAACATAGGCTTCTTATCGCTGATAATCTATTAGATACCACAATTAGTGAATACAACCTAAGAATCACTATTTTAGAGGACATCCGTTCTTCTTCTCGTTCAGCATCAAACCACAACATTGCATCTATTATTTCTATTTATATGGACGATGTAAAAGAAATCACATTCTTAAAAGAAACTGAAATAAAGAATCTAGAAGATGAAATAGATCAGTTAGCAAAGGATGATGAAAAGATTAATGCTTATAAGAAACAAGAAAAGCTAACAGCCATCCTTCAAAAATATGACGCTATCACAAAAAAATTAAATGAGATGCTTGTAAATGATCCTGATATCAATAGAAGCACTGAACAAATAGAAACTCTTGATAGAGTTACAATCGATTTAATTAACGATGCACAAATAATTAGAAAACAATCTTTAAAGAATGCATTAGTATCAATTGAAAAATCTCATGAGAGTTTTGATGCACTTCTTTTATCACTCGATACAGAAAAGATTGATTATGACTTAGTTCTAAATAACTATAAACTAGTATATGAAACTGAAAAAGCTAAAATAGAAAATGAACTAAGCGATGAAACTGAGCCTCTCATCAATATTCTTAGAGAATATAATGAACAATTCAATCTAGATTATTATTACAAAGAGTTCAATGAAGTTGATAAACTCCAGATAGATAAAAATAAAGAAATCTATAAAGAATATATAAGTAAGATGGCTGTGATTGAAAAGAAATATGGCATTAATCCATATTATAAAGAAAAGATTGAAGAAAAGAGAAATGAAATAATTGATAAAGAATTATCAATCTTTAATAGCAATCTTACTGAATCAAATGACAACTTCTTCAGTAAAAAAGATAAGATACTTGAAGAAAGAGATGAATCACTAAAGAGAATTGATAATGAAACCATCAATAAATCAAAGAATCAAATTAATGAATCACTTGAATTCAAATCTCAGTATCAAACCACTGTAAATGATCTTATAAAGGAAGAAAAAGAAAGCATTAGAACTCTTAAAAGAATCTTACGTTCAATAAGACAATCATATATCAATGATTTAGAGGCAATAAAGGATAGTTATGAAGATCGTCTTTCTACTCTTATGAAAGAGTTAGAAAACAAATACAAGAATATCGATATTTATACACTTAAAGGTGAAAAATAGAACACAGCCGTGTTCTATTTTTCTTTATAAAAGTGATTTAACACTTCTTCTAATACTTCAGTTGATACAATGGAATATATTTTTATTCCAAATTTATCAAATGCCCCAACATCTATTTCCTTCTTCATAAGATTAATGAATAAACATTCATTATAGACGCTAGGCATTCTTCTTGGCATCTTAAATCCTACGTCCTTCATCCTATTTAAAATATCATTAACTCTTTCTGGAAATAGATCATAACTTGGTACAAAGGCTAAGCCTTTAAATCCTTTTTCATCTTTTTCAAAATATTCTATGATCTGTTCTAAGGTTTTACCATCAATTTGAATCATATTATTTTATAAGTCCTTTATAGAAATCTCTCAGTAGTATATATGTTTCTTCTTCAAATGGGCTTGGATAATTTGCATATTCTAAAACATCTAGATATGTAACTTCTTCATCGCTATCCATAAATTCTTCATCAAACATATATAGATATGTGTTGAAATATTTTTCCTTTGCGCCTTCATAACCATTGATTTCTGCATCAGCAAGTATGGCCATACATGGAATTAATGATACAGCATATGATATCTCATAACAGCTTCTATCGGCAAAATATCCGTCATAATAGCCGCTAAAATACGTACTACTAACGCCATATTTTGCACAAACTGTATTAAATAGATCATCGAGTTCACTATATTCAATACCATCTTCAAACATGGAAGTATCAAGTTCACTATATGAATAATAATTCTTATAAATAGCCTCTTCCATCTCATCAGAAATCACTGTTGAATAGATGGTTCTAAAACATTCTAAAAAGTTTGATACTAGAAGCATATTGAAGATATCTTGTTCCTCGCCATCATATACAGAATCTAAATAAGCTAAGAATAATTCTTCATTTGTTTGAGAATGAGTCTCTAAATAATCATAATCATTGAATGTCCCTTCGATAAACATGAAGTGTCCAGATTCATGAATAAAAGAGAATAAACTAGAATTGTAACTATTCTTCGCAAAATACATGATATGATGGTCATCTTCTATTTCATCAATATAAGTGGAAAATGAATAGGCAACTTCTCCTCTAAATATTCTTCCATCTTTAAATGCTTCATTGATTTCTTTGTAGAAGTCTATACTATTTTCTTCGTCTTTTAATGTTTTAAAATAATCAGTTGCGAGTTTTAATAAATCATAATCATTGAAACAGTCAGTATTATCAATTCGAGTCACAAATTCCTTATATTCATTGCTGATTCTCGACTGAATACTTTGATAATCAGCAATCACTGTTTGATAGATATCTAGGAAATATTCTAATAGATATTCTCTAAAAATTTTTATTTGGTCTGTCGAATAGCTTCTACCATATACTTTTTTATAGGCATATTCATAATAGTTATCAAATTTAAAAATTTGAGCTTTTTGGTTCCTTAAATCCCTAAGCTCAAGGAATTCATTTTTGTATTCTTCTTCACTTAAATCCAGATGATATAGATTGTACTCAAGGACATTGATACGACTATTTATCGCTTCTAGTTCTGGATCTTCATAGCCATCTAGTTGACTGATTAAATCCCTAATATCATCGTCATCATAATCGCATTCTTCTTTGTATAATTCTAAATAATTACTCTTTAGTAGTGATAAGAATAACTTGTTGTATTCGATACAGAATTCGCTGTAGATATTATCCATTTCGATCATTTTTTCGCTCCACTCAGAGCTACTATCGATATAGAATCTCATATCACAGGCAAATTGATTTAATGTTATATGATCGCTTGCTTCATTTAGAACGTCAAATCCAGCGATTATTGCATCATAATTAGCTTTTAATTCTTCATCAGATTTATCCTTATCATCTTCAATGATAGTTCTAATTTCATTTACTTTATTTTTATAGGCTAAGACATCAACTTCTTTATTGTAATCGTATGGTATTTCATCTAGATAGCCATTGAAGTTCGCTCTTGAACCGAGAAGACCACAGATAGTACATTCTACTGGAAGAATATAATCTTCTGATTCTGTATTATATGAGTGCGCTTCATAATCAAACCTTTCAGAACATCTTGAACATTTATGAAAGTGCCCTGATTCATCAGCTGTATAGATGGTTTCAATATCGTGGCCAAGGGCAGGGGCTCTTTTTGCGATTGTTAATTCTTCTGTACCATTCTTATCATAAAATGATTTTTTACATTCGGTGCAATAATAAAAAGGTTCTATTCCTTGTTCAGTACAGGTTGCAGGTTTAGCATCTACATAAATGAGTTTATGTTTATGTTCCTTACTGCACGATGATAGAATGAATATTGATAATATTAATAGTATTATAATCAATGCTTTTCTTTTCATATATACACCATTATTAATCATATTTTAACATTATTAAGAATAATAAAAAATGAGAATTATGTGAATTCTCATTTAATATATTATTTTATTTCTTAGTGTTGTAATATTTAGGGTTATCTAAGAGATATTTTAGAGCCGCAATATCACGATAAATAAAAGATTTATTCATCGTATCTTTAACCTTAAGATTCTCTTCATAAGCTTCCTTTATTGGCACAAATACTGGATGAAGTTCCTCTTCTATTTCAAAGTCATTAAAATAAGGAGTTGCGATAACACTTTTCTTTACATCCGCAAAATAATAATAATTGGTTGTATTACTTATCGTATTTTCTTCCATTGAATCTTTCTTAATTACGATGATAAATCCCATATCTCTAATTGTTTTATCATTTATTACATAACCAGTTTCTTCAACTGTTTCTCTTTTTAAACATTCACTTAATGACTCATCTAATCCATTCGCTTTGCCACCAGGAAATGTATAATAATTATTCTTATCACTTTTAAGAAGGAGAATTTTATCGCGCTCGATAACGACCGCTCTTACAGCTTGACTTGTCTTAACAGCAAAGTTAAATTCATAATCCTGAGTATCTATTACACTAATTAATTTCATCATATACTGAACTACCCATGTGTCTTCTTTCAATTTTACTTTCTTTGAAGTATTTTGCCTTATCTAAATACATCTTTTTATCAGCTTCTTTTAGAAGGATATTTAGATCAGGATTTAAAGCTCTTGAGAATGAATATCCGATAGAAACTGAATATTTTGTTTCTGATAATTCTTCTCTTATTTTCTCTATAACCTTTTTAATTTTATCCTCATTTTCATTTATCGAAATGATTATAAACTCATCGCCACCAACACGATAAGCTTTAAAATTGCCAATTCTAGAGGCATCTAATAATGCCTTACCGATGAGTGATAAAGCGGAATCACCTTTTTCATGACCTTCATAGTCATTTACTCTTTTCAGTCCATTCATATCAAGCAAGATTAAACCACTTATTTGTTTATTATATTTAGAAAGATGAACATAATATGTCCTTCTATTGTAGAGGTTTGTGAGTGGATCCTTTTTTGATATATCAATATGTATTGATAGATAATACATTACAATTAAGAAAGCTATTGTGGTATAGAAAAGTGAAAGTGATCTATCTCCTAATATTTTATAGTCAATATACAGTGAAATTGATGGGAATAATAGACAGATAACACCGATAAGAGGTTGCTTAGTATTATCTTTGATATAATCAATTGATAATAATACAGCGAATATTATTACATAGAATAGTGTAGTGAAATATGTGAATGATGCTAGAGGACCTGCGATTATTTCATTTGTATCACTATATCCATAGGCAATATTGGAGAAAAAATATGTAATACAGACAAGTAAATTTAAAATGAAGGGGATAAATAATAGATGATATTTCTTTAATTTTGTATTTCTTCTAACATATAGTGCCGCAAGTGCGACAAGTGGGCTGGTTGCATCTTTTAAAAACTTAAATATTAAACGAATAATACTAAAGTAATTAAGTGATGAAAGGGTGCTTTCTATTTCTGAAGAAATAGCACTAACAAATAGCGCAATTATCATTAAATATAAATATCTTACACTATCTTTTTGTAGCGTAGTGTTTTCTCTTAATACCATTAGAAGCGTTGCGAGCATAAAGATTAATGGTAAATCGCTTCTTAATATTTCTTTTCCTATTTCAATAAACATAAGTTTGCCTCTAATAATTGATTATGATTCTATATATTTATAACTTCTTTTCTCTATAGTATTATCATCTATAGACCAAGGATTATCTGATGCGTTTAGATAATAAATATATTCTTTTTCATCTAATGATATCAATACTTTTATTTTATCTTTATCATAGATATTATAATCCAAAATTTCTGAATCATTAAGATGCCAGATATATTTAAGTTCTTCATATATTTTTTCATCTTCATAAAGCGAGAAATCATCAGATGTGAAAAGAACTGAGCCAAATATAGCATTTGTAACGGCTACAAGCATCTTTTCATTGTGAGTAAGAGAAATATTGTTTGTCCTTAAGAAAAAGACATCAGGGTCATTTAAAAGCGCTCTATTATTGATTACATATCTATTTACTGTATCTAAGATAGCTTTCTTAGTTGAAACAGCTTCTTTAGATACAAGAGACATAACTTTATCACCTTCATAGTCTAGTGATACATCACAGCCAATTCTTGAATATTCAAAGATTCCGTAGCAAGCCTCAAGTGGCACGCCACAGCCAAGAATCATATGATTAGAACACAATGTTCTAAGGAGATTTACTGCATCATACATTACTTTTCCTCTCGATTTATCAAGTCTTGGAAGAACACATGCATCATATAGGAAGTCAAGTTTAACCATTTTAAAATGCCATTTATCAAAAACGGTAGTGAATACTCTTCTTAGATATCTAACGACATTCTCGTTATAAATATCAAGTACAAAGCATCTTTCATTGGCGTAGAATACTCTTGGAGCTTTTCCTTTTTCGTTTCTTAAGATGTAATCAGGGTGTTCCTTATAGAGTCTTGATTTAGGACTTACGCAGAATGGGGCAAGCCAAAGGCCAGACATAAAGTTTTTATTTATTTCATCGGCGATAGGCATTAAACCATTAGGGAATTTCTCAGGAATGATATCAAGCCAGTCACCGGCAAATGTTTGATAGCCATCATCAATTTGGAAGATATCAACCCTATTTCCTTCTTCCTTAAATTTCTTGAAGTTTTCAACATTCTTTAAGATAATTTCTTCATTGATATTTGTGTAGTAGTTATACCACGATGTGAAACCTTTGATTTTTTTATCGGTGATAGGATAGATTTTCATAAGTTCAAAGAATTTATCGAATACATAATCCCTTGTGCCTTCAAGATAGACAAAGTCAAATAGAGTTTTATCAGTTGTGATGGTTGTATCTTTAAAGTCAGCATATATTCTCATCTCTTGAGCATTATAGTCGCTTTCAAAGATGGTGAAACAGTTTTCACTATTTAAAGAACCAAAAAGACGATAATTAGTATTATCCTCATTTCTTAAATAGATGTATTTATGTGAAGAGATTATGCCTTTCTTTTCTTTGAGTTTGTGAATCTTTCTATCTCCACCAGTATCAATGATATATTTATTGATAAAATGGAAGAAATGGTTTGTATCATATTGAGTATCAAGCGCATTATATTCGCTTGTCTCTGTCCACGATTGATAGCCATTAGCCGATATGATATCGTTATCATTAATCTTATAGTCTAAAGATATATATGATTCCTTGAAAGTTATTGGTATATTAGGTGAGAAAACACCTTTTATCCTATATCCATTTTCGATTTTCTCTTGGTAAATTTTAAATTCAGTAGATTCTTCTGTAAGGATTTCAGTTTTATTATTTCTTTTAAACTTTAAATATACTTTCATAACTACTTCCTCTTCTATCAATACACTTAATTCTGATATGAACTTACATGATTATTTCTATAAATATTATAACATAAAAAGGGGCTGTTAAGAAATTAACTTAACGGCTCCCTTTTCTTTTATAACTATCTCTTAGTGTTTTATTTTTACCTTTTTTCTTCTTTTTTAATATTTTTTTAGTTGTTGGTTCTTTAGGTTTTTCTTCTTTTAAATCTGG
>JAFXYB010000019.1 GCA_017541975.1 bacterium
ATTACAAATCCAAATACTGTAGCATCAATTAAAAGACATATGGGAGATAATTCTTATCGTGTTGATATTAATGGAAAGAAATATACTCCACAAGAAATATCTGCAATGATTCTTCAAAATTTTAAGAAGACTGCTGAAGCATATTTAGGTGAAAAAGTAACTGAAGCCGTAATCACTGTTCCTGCATACTTCAATGACCAGCAACGTCAAGCAACTAAAGATGCTGGTAAGATTGCCGGACTCGAAGTAAAACGTATTATCAATGAACCAACTGCATCAGCTCTAGCTTTTGGTATTGATAAGAAAAACAAAGATCAAACAATCTTAGTATTTGACCTTGGTGGTGGTACATTCGATGTATCAATCCTAAACCTTGCCGATGGTACATTTGAAGTTATTTCAACAAGTGGTGATACACATCTTGGTGGTGATGACTTCGACCAAAGAATCATCGACTATCTAGTACAAGATTTCAAGAAAGAAAACGGCATTGACTTATCTAAAGATAAAATGGCAATGCAAAGACTAAAAGACGCTGCTGAAAAAGCTAAAATTGAACTTTCAGGCACAATGCAAACAACAATCTCTCTCCCATTCATTTCAATGGCTGACGGCATGCCAGTTCACCTAGAAAAAGCTTTAACAAGAGCTAAATTCAACGAATTAACTCAAGACTTAATTGAAAAATGTGGCGTATCAGTAAAGAGAGCTATGTCAGATGCTAAACTCTCTGCATCACAACTCGATGAAGTATTACTCGTTGGTGGTTCAACAAGAATCCCAGCTGTTCAAGAATACGTAAGAAGAACATTTGGTAAAGAACCAAATAAATCAGTTAACCCTGATGAATGTGTAGCAATGGGTGCTGCAATTCAAGGTGGTGTCTTAAAAGGCGATGTTAAAGATGTATTATTACTTGATGTTACACCACTCTCACTCGGTATTGAAACTTTAGGTGGCGTATTCACAAAGTTAATCGAAAGAAATACAACTATCCCAACTTCAAAATCACAAATCTTCTCAACTGCAGCTGATAACCAACCAGCAGTAGATATCAGAGTTCTCCAAGGTGAAAGACCAATGGCAGCTGACAACAAAGAACTCGGTGTATTCCAACTCACAGATATTCCACCAGCAAGAAGAGGTGTTCCTCAAATCGAAGTTAAATTCGATATCGATGCTAACTCAATCTTAAATGTTAGTGCGAAAGACCTCGGCACTGGTAAAGAAAATAAGATTACAATTCAATCATCTTCTAACCTTTCTGATGCCGATATCGAAAGAATGATTAACGAAGCTAAAGCTAATGAAGCTCAAGATAAGAAGAGAAAAGAATTCGTAGATCTCAAGAACGATTCAGATACTCTCCTCTTCAGCGTAAGAAAATCTCTTGAAGAATATGGTGACAAAGTATCAGAAGACGAAAAGAACAACATCAAAGCTAAAGCTGATGAACTCGAAGAAGCTTTAAAGGGCGATAATGAAGATTTAATCAAATCTAAGAAAGAAGAACTCGAAAAAGCTGCTCAAGGTTTAGCACAAAAAGTATACGAAGAAGAATCTAAGAAGAATCAAGGTGGAGGTTCTAACCAAGGTGGTACTGGTTCAAGTGATAACTCAAACCAAGCATCAGACCAAGACATCTTCGACGCAGACTACAAAGAAGTTTAATTAATAAAAATATATATACTGCCCAGCTTTAAAACAGCTGGGCATTTAGAGGTATTATTATGGCTAAGAAAGATTACTATGAGACTCTTGGCGTATCCAAGAATGCCACAGATGATGAAATAAAGAAAGCCTATAGAACACTTGCGAAAAAATATCATCCAGATATCAATCATGATCCAGATGCTCCAGAAAAATTTAAAGAAGTTCAGGAAGCTTATGATTGCCTATCAGATTCCACAAAGCGTTCTAACTATGATAAATATGGTACAGCTGACCCAGGAGCCAGTGGTTTTTCTGGTTTCGGAGGCGGTTTCTCAGACTTTGGTGGCTTTTCAGAAGGTTTCTCAGATTTAGGTGATATATTTGCTTCCTTCTTTGGCGGTGGTAGAGGCGCAAGCGCTAAACAAGGTCCAATGAAAGGCCAAGACATTCAAAAGCGTATGGCAGTTTCCTTAAAAGACGCTATATTCGGAAAGAAAACAAAAATCACTATTCCAGTTTATGAAACCTGCAGCAAATGTAATGGTACAGGTGCCGCTAGTACATCCGACATCATCAAATGTAGTAGATGTAATGGTAATGGAACTGTAATCATGGAAACACAAACCCTCTTTGGCAGAACTCAAACGAGAACAACTTGTCCAGATTGTAAGGGTACCGGAAAACAAATCAAGAATAAATGTACTACCTGCCATGGTGATGGTAGAGTTAAACTCGATAAAGAAGTTACAGTTGATATTCCAGTAGGAATTGATTCAGGCCAACAAATCCGTTTTACAGGCTATGGTGGAAAAGGTATAAATGGTGGACCAAATGGTGACCTCTATATCCAATTCATCCTTAAGGATGATCCAAGATATACAAGAGAAAAAGACGACCTCTACTGTGAAGAAAAAATAAACTTCATGGAGGCAGCTCTCGGTATCACTAAAGATATAGAAACTCCATATGGACCTGAAAAAGTAACAATAGCCGAAGGAACACAGACAGGAACCGTAATTAGAGTTAGAGGAAAAGGTGTTCCAAACGTTAGGTCAAAAGTCAAAGGTGATCTCTATATTAAACTCACTGTTGAAACACCAAGAGGACTAACCAACGAACAAAAGAATCTTCTAAGACAGATCTATGGCGCCAAAGAAGATAATTCAACTTCTTTCTTTAGAAGAAAGAAATAAACCTTAAAATCATAATTTAAACTCCATTTAAACGATGGAGTTTTTATTTTTTTCTTTCAAAATATTAGTGTCAAATATTTAAAAATTAAAATTTTCAAAATGAAAATTTTAAAATTTCTAAAAAAAATTAAAAATGTGTTGACAAATAAATATTTTATATTCTATAATGGGTTGTATTATAAAATCAAGAAAGAGAAGGTGGAATTATGGATTTTAATAAAATACTTCCTGAGAATTTCTTCAATCTCTTCCAATCTAAAAACAGAAGTCTCTACATCGAATCCCTAATTCGTATCTACAAAAAATACGAAACAGGTTCAATTCTCGGCATGCCTAAAGATGAGGCTAGAGATATTGTAGAGGATTTATTAGAAGAAGAAGGAAATGTCATCAGCGATCTATATGATGAAGATGATGACAAAGATGAAGAAATACCAAACTATCGTGAACTTGCCAATCATTTCCTAAGGAGATTTGAGAAAACAGGCTGGGTAACAATCGATGTTACAAATGATTACCTAGAAATCTTAAACTTTAACGATTATGCGATAAGCATCATTCTAGCCCTAATTGAAATCAAGAGAGATGCAAGCTTCTCACTATTCGCTGATAATTTCTCACTCGATAGTGAAGAAGCAAACTTCAAAGGTTACGTCTTTACAATCTATTCACTTCTAAACTCAAGCACATTCGACTATGGTCTACTATTAAACCAAGTCTACAAAAACACCATTAACTTTGTGAGGGAGATAAGAAAAGTAGATCACAAGCTTAGAGAATTCATCCAACTGATTGATACAAAAGAAAATATCAAAGATTTGGTTGAACTCTTAGGACAATACAAAGACGAAGTAATGGATAAAGCATACTTCAAACTCAAAACCTTTGATAACATCAATAAATACAAACTTGATATCGTAAGAAAGCTGGAAGCAATGCAAGAAAACTCAGATATCATGTCGATAATCGCAAACGACTATTTATTCCTTTCATCTAACGATGCATCACTCGCTCAGTTTACTGCTAACAAGCAGATAAACGACTGCATAGATATCTATAATTCATTAGATGGAATTATGAATGAAATCGATAAGAAGAACCGTGATTATATCACGCAAACACTTGCGAAAGTTAAATACCTATTAAATGATGCAACTGACGTAGTAGGGGTTCTAAACTTAATCGTTCAACACTACACAGAAAAAGTGAAGAAAGGTCAAGCAGAAAGTGGTTTCAACGATATTAGAAAACTATTTACATTAAATGTTGATAAGACTCTCGGTATTTCAAGCTTAAGTATTCCTCGTGGCAACTACAAGAAGAGTGAAAGCAATGCCTTATCAAAGATAAGAGTTGACTTCTCACATTTCAGAGATACATTCTTCGAAGCATTCAAAGCTCTCTATACTGAAGAAGATGTAAAAGATATCCTAGAAGGTACGATGTCCATCGGAGAAGAAAAAGATGCTAAAGCATTCATCAAAAATGATGCAACACAAAAAGATATCATTAGACTTTTATATATTATCATCTATGCCTCAGGTTTCAATGATTATCAAATAAAAGAATTAGATGAATATATAGAAACAGACAACTATTTAATAAAAAATTTCATTATAAGAAGGAGGGAACTCTAAAATGTTACTTGATCAATTAATTACTTTTCCAAAAGATGTACAAGAAACATTCCAAAAAGTAGCAAACATGCTACTAACATCTAATTTCATCGCTAAAGATAAAAAAGATAATACCAAATACTATTATTTTGTAGTTAACTACAAACAATATTTTGATGAATTCTTCCAAATCTTAGGTCATGAAGTTATCATCAATAATGAACTTGGTTCAGTACAACTCAAAAATAACTACAATCCAGGAAATTTAAGACTTAAAAAAGAAGAAACTTACGTCATTCTCATTCTTAGAATTCTCTACCAAGAAAAACTGATTAACACAACATTAAATAATACTGTACAAATTACAGTAGATGAGATTCATACTAAATATCAAACATTTGGTTTCAAGAGAAAGATGTTCAAGACTGAGCTTGTAAGCGCCTTAAGATTATTCAAAAAATACAATATCATTGATAACTTAGGTGATTTCCAACTCTCAGCCACTAAACTCTTAATCTTCCCAACAATCACACAACTCATTCCAGTGACTAACATTCAAGAATGTTATTCATATATCATGGAACTTGAGAATGGAAAAGAGGAGGATAATTAATTATGAAAACATTAACTAAAATCCGCTTAATCAACTGGCATTATTTTGAAAACGAAACCATCGATATCAAAAATAACACACTTTTAACTGGACAAAATGCTTCAGGTAAATCAACTATCCTCGATGCTGTAAGCTTTGTCCTTACTGCCGGAGATCAAAACTTTAACCTCGCTGCCAATGAAAAAGGTAAACGTGATCTAAGAGGTTATGTAAAATGTAAACTCGGTTCACTCGACCAAGAATATTTAAGAGATTATGATCTATCAGGTCATGTTTGTCTTGAATTTTATAGCCAAAAACAAGAAAAATTCTTCTGTCTTGGTACAATTATCGATGTAGTTGGTAATATTCAACCTCCAAAAGTAACATTCTACATCATCGATGGCCCAATGAAAGATGAATACTTCATCTCAGAAGACTACGTTGTTAAATCAAGTGCAGATTTCAAAAAAGCTCACTATACAGACTATATCTTCCAAACAAGAAAAGAAGCTAAAACAGCATTCAGAAGCAAGATGGGTGGTGTCAGCGAAAAGTACTTCACTCTTCTCCCAAAAGCTTTAGCTTTTAAACCAATCACTGATGTTAAAGAATACATCTATAACCACCTCTTAGAACAAAGAGAAATCGATGTTAAAAACATTCAAGATTCCATCCGTTCTTATAAAGAATTTGAAGGAATCCTAAAAACGACTAAACAAAAGATAGTAGATCTAGAAAAAATTACCAATAACTATTTTGCAATAAAAGAAATCAAAGAAAATCAGGATTTCTATGATTATCTTTTAAAAGATTTAAAACGTTCAGATAATAAACTAAAAATCGAACAAAAGAGTAAATCAGTATCTAAACTCGAATCTCAACAAGTTGATATCGAAGAACAGATCAAGAAAATTGATGATGAAATCGAAAGAGAAGATGATCGTTCTAAACAAATGTATGCATCTCTTTCTCAAAACAAAGATTTCAGAGCCAGCGAACTCTATGATAAAGATATCAAGAAAGCTGAATCTGATTTAAGATTCGCAAATGAAAAGAGAAGAGAATATGAAAGAAGAGTAATAGAACTTCAAGATTCTATTAAACCAATTCAAACAGTAGATAAAAAACTCTATTCTGATTTAACTAAAATCAATTTCTCTCTTAAAACTTTAGATGATGTAAAAGTTGCTACTGAAAAGATTCAAACAGCCATTGAATCAGTTACAGCTAAAACAAGTGAACTCGTAAGAAAAGAAACTGATGTCACAATCAGAAAGAACGAACTCTTCACTAAGATTCAAGAAGTTTATAAATCTCTATCAATTCTCTCTAAGAATTCGATTCCATATGCACCAGAAATCGTTGAACTTCGTCGTCAAATGGAAGAACATTTAAGAAAAACATATGGTGAACAAATAAGTGTACACATTCTCGCAGAAATAATCGAAGTGAAAGATTCTACATGGCAAGATACAGTAGAAAACTTCTTAGGTAATCAAAGATTCACTCTTATCGTTGAACCTAAATACTACGATGACTGCCTAGATTGCTACAACGAATTCAAGAGTAGAAAGATTTATGGTATCAACCTCTTAAATACTAAAAAGATTCAAAACTTCACCACATTCCAACCAAATTCACTAGCTTCAATCATCACAACCGAAAACAAAGATGCAAGATGTTACATCAACTATCTTGTTGGCAATCTCATCATGGTTGATGATGTGCATGACCTAGAAAAATACACTCAATCAATCACTAAGAGTGGCATGCTATACCGTGGATTTACTACAAGATTCTTAAATCCTAATACTGAAAAACCATTCATCGGTAAAGGTGCACAAGAAGCGCAAAGAGCTAAATACACTAAACTCGGTGAAGAACTCAAAGTTCAATTCCAAAAACTTTCAAATGAAGCATCTACAATTCAAGAGTTCAAGAAGTTATTAGATAGCCTAAATCTCATTTATATCAAAGACCTTCTCAAGAATGTTAAAGATGCAATCCAAGCTGAGCTCACATTAGAAGACTTAAAGAGTAAGAAAGAACACCTATCTCTTACAAGTGTCAATGAACTTAGAAAGGAATATGAAAAAGTTCTTGAAGGTATCAGAATCTTAGGTCAAAGAAAAGGTTCTAAACAGATTGAACTCGGTGTAAAGAAACAGGCAATTGACCAAGTAAATCAAGAAATCTTAGATCTTTTCAATGAAAATCAAGCTTTAGATAAAGAACTCAAAGATACTGAAGAACTTCATATTGATTTTAGGAACAGGACAGAAGAATTATTCAACAAAGAAAGAGAAGAAGGTAAATCTACTCGTGAAATTGAAGAATACTACACTAAAGAAATCAGTGATCAAATATCTTCAATGAAATCTTTAGAATCTGGTCTTGTAATGACACAAGTAAACTATATTGCGAAATATAATCGTCCATTCGGTACAGGTTATGATCGTATTCAAGAATACCTCGATGAACAAGATAAACTTATAAAGAGTGAGCTTGTAAAATACGAGGCAAAGGTTAGAGAATCAAGAGAAGAAGCTGAAAGGCTCTTCAAAGAAGACTTCCTCTCTAAACTTAGAAGTTACATCATGGAAGCCCAAGATGAAATCTCTAAGATTAATGAAACTCTCGATAAGATTTCCTTCGGTAGAGATAAATATCAATTCGTCTTCCCTAAGAGTAAAGAATTCAGTGCTATCTACGATATGATAGTAAACGATGTTGAATCATATTATGGTGGGACCATCTTTGATGAAGAATTCGAAAAAAAATACAATCAAGAACTCGATGAACTCTTCTCAAATCTAAGTCAAGATGAAGGCAACTCACAAGGCAATCTCAATAAATATACAGATTATAGAACATACATGGATTATGATATCAAAGTAATCTCAGGTGGTGATGTCTTCTATTTCTCAAATATTTCTAAAGAAAAATCTGGTGGTGAAACTCAAATCCCATTCTATGTTGCAATCCTCGCATCATTCGTAAGACTCTTCGATAAAGCTGAAAAGAATGGTCTCGATGATTCAATTGGGCTCATTATGTTCGACGAAGTATTCGATAAGATGGATACTCAAAGAACCGATGCGATGATGGAATTCATCAGTCACTTAAATGTTCAAATCATTTTCGCATGTCCACCACAAAAGATGGAATCACTCTCTAAACATACCGATACTACAGTAGCGGTATATAGAGATAATAAACAAGCTGCAACATTCATTGCCGCAAGTAAATAATTAGAATCGCAGGTTAACCCTGCGGTTCTTTTTTATCAATGGAAATAAAAGTTTTTAAATAATTTTATTATTTATTGACAACATTTTTAATTTATTGTAAAATCAAATTAATATAAAGGATTAAGGAGTAAATATTATGGGAGATTCATACGATTCTGGATCTAGTTACTACGATTCATATTACAACACATCTTATAGTTCAGATGGCACAAGTGGATATTACAATTCTTACTATAATACCACTTATTATTCTGATGGTGAATCATCATACTATAATTCATATTACAACACTACATATAACTCAGATGGCACAAGTGGTTATTATAATGATTATTATAATACTACCTATTATTCTGATGGTCATACTGGATATTATAACTCATATTACAACACGACTTATTATTCATAATAATCGTGATAATATGTATTTTTTAAAGATTTAATAAATAGAAATATAATTCCTATGAAGTAATAATCAAATATTATTTTGATTTTACTTTGTAGGTTTTTTATCTTATAGATATAGGAGGTACTATGCCAAATATAATGCTTACGGATATCTGTAACCTAAGGTGTCCATACTGTTTTGCGAATGAATTTGTGAATAAAGATGCTAATGAGATTTCTATTGAAAATTTCAAAAAAGCATTAGATTTTATCGCAACCGACCCAAACGATAAAAGCGTCGGCTTAATTGGTGGTGAACCAACAATTCATTCAAAATTCAAGGAAATCCTAAAACTCTTAATAGAAGATCCAAGGTTTCTAAAAGTAACTCTCTATACAAATGGAATAAAGATAGACCAATTTGTCGATGAACTAGCTCACCCAAAATTCCATCTGTTAATCAACTGCAATGATGCATGTGATATTGGTGAGAAGAACTTTAATAGACTTGAGAATAACCTCGATTTATTTATCAATAAAAGATATCTAAAAGAAAGAATATCACTTGGAATCAACTTCTATAAACCAGATTTTAATTATGAATATATCTTAAAATTATTAAAGAAATATAATTTTGACCGTTTAAGATTCTCAGTTACCGTTCCAAATACAACTGAAAACAAAAACATCAATGCCTTAGATTACTTCAAGGATTACAAGGAACCAATAATGAAGTTCCATAAAGTCATGATTGAAAACAAGATAGTACCTTATTACGATTGTAATAAGATTCCAAGCTGTATGTTTACCAAAGATGACTTTATGCCATACAAAAATCTCATACCAAACTTTGATGAAAACAATATCTTTTCAAATCCTAACGAAAGGTTAATTGTAAACGACCTCGTTCACTGTTCACCTGTCGTAGATATTAGGCATGACTTAACCGCTGTAAGATGTTTTGGGCTATCGGATGTTACAAAAGTTAAAATATCTGATTTTCCAACTATCCTCGACTTAAAGCGCTATTACTACCAACAAATTGATAGCTTTGCATGTAATACTGCATCAAGTGTACTTTGCCTCGATTGTATGAAAAGAAAGAGTGGCAAATGTTTCGGTGGTTGTCTCGCATTTAAGATAAACGACATCTTAGAACTAAGAAAATATTCAGAAGAAAAAATAAGAAGGAAATAGATATGGAAAAAGTAAATTTAGAACGTTTTAATTATAGAAAATTCCTAGTACCTTTATATGATCTCATGCAAGGGAAAGACGATCAAATGCTTTTCAGCACTAAATGTACATGCAACAGCTACGAAAGTTTTGAACTATTTTTAAAGACAAACTTCCAAGGCTACTATCATGAATTCTTTGTAATAGAAGCGGAAAACGAATTCAATCTTAAAGGATGCCTATATTCATACGAATATCATCCACAAGATGGTGTTTGTAAAATCTGTGTAGTAATCGGTAAAAAATACCGTAAAACCGGTCTTGGTGCACAGGCTACAATAGAATTTATGGATTATCTATTTAAGAACTATTCATTAAGAAAAATATATTCTCCAACTTTTGCCTACAATGAAGATTCATATAAAGCACAACTAGATGCCGGTATGCAAGAAGAAGGAAGATTAAAAGAATACCGTTACTACGATGGCAAATATCATGATTTAATCATTCTCGCCATCACAAGAGAAGAATTCTATAATAGGTATAGCGCATTTTTAAATGGAAACAAATAACACTTTATCATTCTCCTACGTCTTTAATCTAATGGCTAACTATGATGAATTAATAACCTTTAGATATAAAGACAAGGAGTATTCTTATAAGACACTAAGAAACCAAGTATTATATTCAATCTACAATCTTAGTTCTTTTGAACATAAAAGAATAGGAATCAAAATAGATGATACGTATATATTTACTTGCCTATATTTTGCCGTAGTATTATCTAATAATACTGCAGTTTTATTAACGGATGAAAGTGACACGAATATCTGTGATCTTATAGTGGATTCATCTAACCAAGATGAATTCTTAAAAGAAGTTAAACAAGGAACAATTAAAACGAGAGATAACGATTCTCCCGCAACTATCCTCTTTAGTTCTGGCACACACGGAAAGCCAAAAGGAGTAATGCTTTCAGAAAAAAACCTCGTTAGTGATACATTTTCTGGAAAGAGAATGTATGACTATAATAAAGGTATGACATATCTTCACCTCCTTCCAAACACTCATGCGTTTGGCCTTGTCTGTGATCTATTTGGCCCACTATTTTCTGGTGGAACTATCTGCATTATGGAATCAAAATATGATTTCTATAATTCCTTAGTTAGATTCAACCCAGATTCACTAAATATCGTCCCAGCTTTACTACCATCATTATATGAATGTTTAAAGACATTCAAATATAACCTAAAAAAGGTGATAAGTGGTGGTGCTGGAACCGACTATAATATTATCAAGAAGTTCTATGATATAGGTGTTAATGTTCACGCTTGCTATGGGCTAACTGAATGTTCCCCATGTGTAAGTATTGCGCCAGAAGGAAAACCTCTTACCCATAGTTCAGGTAAACTACTCGATTGTAATAAAGTAATAATCATCGATGGTGAAATTTGTATAGAAGGATCAAATGTAATGATAGGTTACTATGGAGAAGAAAAACTAAATGGCCTATATCATACAGGAGACTTAGGATATCTAAAAGATGATGAGATATATATAACTGGAAGAATTGATGAACTAATTATCTTAGATTCTGGTGTTAAACTATCACCTCAGTACATAGAACAAAAGGTCAACGAAAAAGGAGCGATAGAATCACTCCTAAAGAAAATAGATAACCAAATTGTTCTAACAATTTTTAGTAAAAATGAACTTGATTTAAGCGATATAAATGAACTCACATATATCGATAAAATAGTTTACTCAAAAGAACCACTCGTAAGAACATCCACAGGAAAGTTGGTGAGATAATGGAAAACGAAATCTTAGATTTAATTCAAAAATACATAGATTTTAAAATTAATTTAGATTCTCATGTTAAATTAATCGGCATAAACTCTCTAAAAATGATGATGATCAAATGGGATATTGAAAGAACTTATGATGTAGAAATCACTTATGAAGATTTGGTTAGTGTAGATACCATTAGAGATTTTGTAAAGATTGTCGAGAAATACAAGAGGAACTAATATGGAATTAATTAATACTCTTAACCTTTCAGAGATAATGAACTTCTTTGAAAGCGAAGAAGATATTAATAATCTATTTAAAAGAATGGAAAAAGAGAATTTTCCTCCTTTTAGGAGGATTTTCCTAGGTTCCAATTTTTGTTCTGTATTCTTCACAAGAATAGATATTAAATACTATTTTAATATCATCAAGTTTGCATTAAACAACAATCTAAACATCACTTTAGTTGTGCCAATCATAAATGAAGGTCTTTTTGAAAAAGCAATAAATAGAATAGAAGAATTAGAACCATATTTCGATTACATTGATGAAATCACAGTAAACGACTATGGCATGCTTACATATATAAAAGATAAATATCCAAAAATGAAAATCAATCTTGGAAGATTATTAAATAAAGATACTAGGGATGTAAGATATAAAGATTTTACTGAAATACGTACAATCCCTGATAATCTAACATTTGATAAGATTCTTTTAGACGATACCAAAATTAATTCTCTTGAAATCGATGTAACTCATTCTAATATCGATTTAAATAATACTAAATATGTAATCGGTGTGCATGTACCATATTTATATCAAACTTATGGTCATATCTGTGAATATGCATCAATTGGTCTAAAGGATGAGAAGAAGTTTAGACCAAATCATCTTTGCAGTTTTGAATGTAAAAGAACATTCATAAAATACAAATCAGAAGTTGCGAACTATATAAAATTTGGAAGAACTGTTTACACAAAAGTAAACATGCCAAATATCTTTAATAAAGATAGCGTCAGGATGATATATTTCCCACTAGATTATCTTGAAAGGGGGAAAGATGAATAAAATATTAACTCCAATCGTAAGCATTGATCATATTAATGAACTGATAGATGCAGGGGCAGAAGAATTCTACCTTGGTTTTTATGATGAAGCATGGGAAAAACAATTTGGTGATTACCGAGAAATAAACAGAATGTCTAGCTTTAAAAAAGGTGCTAACCTCTATTCATTTGAAGATGCTATAAATTGTGTTAAGGAAATAATCAAAAATAACAAACAAGTTTATGTCACAGTCAACTCATCATCTTATTCAAACGAAGAAATGAATAAGATAAAAGAATATTTAAGAAAAATAAAAGAAGCTGGTGCAACTGGTGCCATAGTATCAACAATTAAAGAAGTTGAATACTGCGCTGAAATCGGTCTTGAATCAATCGCATCAACCCTCTGCGGTATTTATAACGACTATACATCAAAATATTATAAGATGGCAGGTTGTTACCACCAGGTTCTTCCAAGAGATTTATCACTTCAAGAAATTGAAAGTATTGTCACAAAAAATCCAGACGTTAAATACGAAGTGTTTATGATGAGAAATGGTTGCCCTTTTTCTGATTCTCATTGTTTAGGTTTCCATAAAAGAACATATGGTGCAACATGTGGTATGCTAAAAGGAACTCAACAAATTATTTGTTCCACAAGAAAAGATTTTGAAGGAAGAAATGAAGTTGAATTCAATAATATTCTCTATAAGAATTTCTTCCATCTTTGTGCATCATGTGGTCTTTGTGCACTTTATAGATTTGTAAAGATGAATATCTACGCTTATAAGATTGTTGGAAGAAACGATAGCCCTGGGGAAGTTGCAACCGATGTTGATATCATCAGAAGAAACATTGAAATTGCTAAAAAATGTCAGTCGGAAGAAGAATATCTATTAAAGATGTTGCTTCCAGCCAATTCTTATGTAGGATGCAAAAAAGGACTCGGATGCTATTACCCAGAAGTTAGATTTAAATAAATAATAAGAGAGTGAACAATTCACTCTCTTATTATTTACGAATTATAATTCCTTTATCTAATAATCCCTTTAAACCATATCTAGTTAAAAGAAGAACCACATGCACAAATTCTTCAAGTGATATCTTCTTGTCTGAATTATTCCATTTTTTGAAGACATACATTGAACCTGATATGATAAAATCAATAGAAAGATTTGCAATTTTATCTTCGATTATGAAACTATTTGAATAGCGATTTAATAGTAATTCTTTAAAATGTTTTATAGTTTTTTCTCTGATAGATGGATTATTGCTTGCACTGATAACCGATATGAATAACTGATAATCATTTTCGATTGATGATTTGAATTTTTCATAAACTAATTGGTAGCTTTCCTCACTGAAAGAAAGTCCATTTTCATCGATAATTGCAAACATTTTATCAGCAAGCTCATTCTGAATTTCTTCAGCAATATCCCAAACACTATTATAGTAAAAGTAGAATGTCTTTCTGCTGATATCTGCTTTGTCGGCTAATTCTTTGATAGTAATATGATTGATATCTTTCATTGCAACAAGATTTGCAAAAGCTGCCCTAATAGCTCTTTTTGTTTTAACGATACGTCTATCAATTTTTACTCTTTCCATTTTTTTCTCCTAAAAAAATATACATCAATATAATAATACACATCTGTAACAAAATCAATAAAATAATAAATCTTATAACCTATAATTTCTAAATTATAAAAAATATTTTATAATATTAATATGAAAAGTTTTACAGTAACTAAGTATGAAGAAGGACTTAGTCTAAAAAAATACATTAAAGAGAGAATAAATGCTAATAAGACCTTCCTCATCATGATGGAAAGAAAAAAGTTAATTAGATTAAATGGCATGCATCCAAAAGATTACGACATTGTTTTAAAAGAAAATGATGTTGTATCTTTCTATGTGAATGATTCTTATTTCATTGTTCATCAAACAAAACCAAATTTTGATATAGTTTATGAAGATGAAAACATCATAATCATCGATAAAGATGCTGGAGTTTTAACTCATGGAATAGGTGATAATCATAATAGTTTAATTGACTATGTTTCAAAATATTTAGAAAATAAAGGTGAATACATTCCATCACTTGCAACTTCATTTAAACCACAGATTTCGACAAGACTTGATACCAACACCAAAGGCCTATTAATCGTATCCAAAAACAAAGAGACTTTATCACTAATTAATAAACTTATAAGCGATAGATTAATCATTAAAAAATATCTTACAATCGTAAAAGGTAAATTCAAAGAAAAAGAAGGAATCTTGAAAGATTATATTGAAATAGATGATAAAAAATCGATAGTTAAGGTCTTTAAAGATAAAAGTGAGAATAGAAAAGAAATCATAACCGCATATAAGGTAATAAAAGAATATGATGATTATGAAGTTTTAGAAATTGAACTAATAACTGGTAGAACCCATCAGATTAGATCACATCTAGCCTTTTATAATCACCCCGTTCTCGGTGACAATAAATATGGAGATAAAAACTTAAATAAAAAGCTAAATCTAGCAAGTCAAGAACTGATATCTTATAATTTAACATTCAATTCTAATGACTTAAAACATTTGGATTATCTAAAAAATAAATCATTTTTTAGCAAGAAAAAATTCAAATTAATTAATAAATAAATTAAATATAATTGTAAAACAGTTATATTTATGTCAAAATAAGAGTAATAAAACGGAGGTTTTAAATATGGGATTATTAAAAATTGTAGAATGGAAAGATGACTCAAAGAATCAAATTGTCTATAAGGTCAATCTTGATAAGGATTACATTAATCGTGGATCTAAGTTAATTGTAAGGGAAAGCCAAACTTGTGTTTTCTCTGATAAAGGAAGAATGGCAGATGTATTTTTGCCAGGAACTTACTCACTCGATACCAATAATATTCCAATCATCACAAAGCTTTTAAGCTGGAAATATGGCTTTGAAAGTCCATTCAAATCTGATGTATTCTTTGTAAATACAAAACAATTCACAAACAATAGATGGGGAACAATAAATCCTATCATCGTAAGAGATCAAGATTTTGGAAATGTAAGAATTAAAGGTTTTGGTACATATTCATTCAAAGTAAAAGATGCATATAAATTTATGTGCGAATTATCTGGAACTAATTCAACTTACAAGACAGAAGATATTCAAGATTGGTTACGTTCAATAATTGTTACAGGAGTTACCGATGCTATCGGTGAATCAAAGACTCCGATTTTAGATATGGCTGCCGATTTAATGGAACTTGGTGAAGTAGTAAAAGAGACTATGCAACCAGATTTAGATAAGATTGGTATTGAACTTGTTAAATTCAATTTCGAAAACTTCTCACTTCCAGAAAATCTAGAAAAAGCTCTTGATAAACAAACTGAAATGAATATCATGCGCAAAAACATGGATGTTTATACTCAAATGGCGCAAGCTGATGCCTTAAAGGAAGCTGCAAAGAATCCGGGAATGGCTGGTTCAATGATGAGTGCTGGTATCGGTCTTGGTATGGGCGCTAATATGGGCAAGGCATTTGGAAACATGACACAAGACATGGGAACTGAAAAGGTTAAATGTTCTAAATGCGGTGCACTTATGAGTAAAGATGCAAAATTCTGCCCAGAATGCGGAAATCCAAATGGTCTCACATGCCCTAAATGCGGTGCTGTTTTAAAAGAAGGTGCTAAGTTCTGTAGTGAATGTGGTGAACCACTTAAGAAATCTTGTCCTAAATGCGGTGCTGAACTTGCTCCTGGTGCTAAGTTCTGCCCTGAATGTGGCCATAAGCTTAAATAGGTAAAAATATGCCAGATGATTTTGATATCCTTTCATCTGTAAAAGAAAGCACCACAGAAATAGCTAAATGCCCTACCTGTGGAGCTATAATGATATATTCGCCAAGAAAAAGAGCGCTTCTTTGTGAATACTGTGGAGTTACCAAAGATATCGATTTATCGAAAATCGTTCCAGAACAACCTTTTGAACTATTACTCAATAGTAGTTCACTAAAATGGGGAAATGAAACACATACATTTTCCTGCAATAACTGTGGGGCAAAAACTATTTTTGGTAAAGGTGAGGTATCTAAAAAATGCCCATTCTGTGGTACTACAAACGTTGTTGAATCGAATGAGATTCCAGGTTTAAAACCAAATGGACTTGTTCCATTTGCCATCGAAAAAAGCGATGCCAGTGAAAACATTAAAGCTTGGGCTAAAAAGAAATTCTTCGCTCCAAAAGCTTTTAAACAAACCGCAGAACCAGAAGAATTATCACCTATCTATACTCCATCATTTTCATTTGATGCCGATACATATTCAACATATAGAGGTAGACTTGGTGAATACTACTATGAAACAGTTAGAACTTCCGATGGCAAGACAAAAGAAGTTAGAAAGACAAGGTATTTCAGTATTAGCGGTTCAATTGAAAATGAATTTGATGATATATTAATTCGTGCATCAAGTAGAATTAGCCAAAAATACTTATCTGATCTTGGTGATTTCAATTCGAATAATTCTAATGAATACGCCAATGAATTTCTCTACGGCTATTCTGCAGAAACAAGCGAAAGAGATGGACTAGAATGCTTTAATGATGCTGATTCAATAATTAATGCCAGCATCAAAAGAAGCATCTTAAGTAAATATGATTATGATGTTGTTGATTATTTAAATGTTGATACTGAATATACCAATAGAACATTTAAATATCTATTATTACCAATATATATTGGTCACTGTAACTATAAACAAAAACTATATAACGTTTTTGTGAATGGTTATAATGGAAGAGTAACTGGTAAGACACCAATTTCAATCATCAAAGTTGCAATTGTCACACTTATCGGTCTTGCGATATTTGCATTACTCTTAGTATTATTCTATTATTATGATTAAGGAGGAACCCCATGAGAAAATCATTTTTAGTAACTGTAGTATTTTCAGTATTCATTTCACTAATACTATATATATTGAAACTCGTTGGTGTTGAATCACTTGAATGGGTTACATTATTCTTCTGCCTAGGTTTAATTTTCGGTCTTGCAGGTCTTGAATGTTTGTTTACTACAATCTTCAATTATCAAACCTTAGTCCTAAGAAAAGTATATGCCTTTATATCTGTTGGATTTATTGCTGCATCACTAGTATTCTTTTCAACTTATTTAGGACTTGAAACATATCTTGCGATAATATTCTCTGCCGCAATTTTAGTAGGAGTTATCTTCATCTTTATTTTCTTAAGACCAAAAGAAAAATGGGATGAAGGTGATAACCATAAAAAAGGTTATAAAACTTATCGCGAAAGAATGGAAGAAGAAGAAAAACAACAAAAAAAGAAAAATAAATAATTATCTATTAAGTCAGTTCTAACGAACTGGCTTTTTTGTTAGGATTTTGTGAAGATTTATAAGTTTTTAGCACTCAACACTTGAATGTGCTAATTATTGTGCTATAATATATATAGTAAAACTATATAAGGAGTCTAATTATATTATGAGTGAAACAAGAGAATTTAAAACTGAGTCTAAGAGATTATTAGATTTAATGATTAATTCTATCTATACAAACAAAGAAATATTCCTTCGTGAATTAATCTCAAACGCAAGTGACGCTATCGACAAATATCATTATCTCTCTCTTCAAGATGAAACGCTTCCAAGAAGAAACGATTATGAAATTAATCTATCACTAGATAAAGACAACAATACCATTGTTATCAAAGATAATGGTATCGGTATGACTTATGATGAATTAATAAATTCACTTGGTACAATTGCTAAATCAGGATCAGCCGAATTTATTGAAAGATTAAAAGAACTTCAATCTAAAGAAAACACAGAAAATAAAGATGAATTACCATCAGATATCGATATAATTGGTCAATTTGGTGTTGGCTTCTATTCAGCATTTATGGTTGCGAAGAAAGTAGAGGTTAGAACTCGTTCATTATATGACACTAAAGCCTATCTATTCACATCAACTGGAGAAGAAACATATTCAATTGATGAAATTGAAAAGGAAGATTCTGGTACAGAAATAACTCTATATCTTAGAGATAAAACTGATGAATATGATTATTCACAGTTCACAGATGAATGGACTGTTAAAAACTTAGTTAAGAAATATTCTGACTATGTTCGTTATCCAATCACAATGTTAGTAACTGAAAGTGTTCCAGTAGAAGGTAAAAAGGATAAATACGAAGATAAACAAGTATTAAAAACTCTAAATACCATGACACCAATCTGGAAGAAGAATAAAAACGATGTTACTGATGAAGAATATAATAAATTCTATCAAGAAAAATATTATGATTTCAGAGATCCACTTCTCCATATATTATTAAATGTAGAAGGTAAAGTAAATTATACAGCTCTACTTTATATTCCATCACAAGCTCCGTATAACCTCTATTCAGAAAAATATGAAAAAGGTCTACAACTTTATTCTAAAGGTGTATTCATTATTGATAAATGTAAAGAATTAGTTCCTGATTATTTACGTTTCATTAAAGGATTAGTAGATTCTCCAGACCTAAGTTTAAACATCAGCCGTGAAATGCTTCAAAAGAGCCAAGAAATCACTGATATTGCGACAAACATTGAAAAGAAGATCATCTCAAGACTTCAAAACTTACAAGAAAATGACTTTGATAAATACCTAGAATTCTTCAAGAGTTTTGGTGTAAATATCAAATTTGGTGTCTATGATGATTTCGGCATGAAGAAAGACATGTTAAAAGATTTATTAATCTATGATACAGTAAATTCTGAAAAGATGATATCTCTTAAAGAATATGTCAAAAATATGAAGGAAGATCAAAAGGAAATCTACTATGCAAGTGCTAAGACAAAAGAAGCTGTCCTCGCTATGCCGCAGATGGATTTATTAAAAAAGAAAGAATACGATGTTTTAATCCTTCATGATGATGTAGATGAATTCGTAATCCAAGTATTAGAAGAATACGATGGTCATAAATTTAAATCAGTTAACCAAGGAGATTTAGATCTTCTTGATAAAGATGAAGAAAAGAAGATTAAAGATTTAAACAAAGAGAAAAAACCTCTTCTTGATGCCATAAAAGAAGCATTGAATGGTGAAGTCGATGATGTCAAAATCTCTAAGAGACTCACAGATTCTGCAGTATGCCTAGTATCTGGCGATGGCGTTTCATTTGAAATGGAAAAAGTTTTAAAACAAATGCCTAATGTGAATGAAAACATCAAAGCAAATAAGATATTAGAATTAAATTCAAATCACCCTGTATTTAAGGCAATTGATGAAGCTTACACTAAAGATAGCGCATCAATTAAAGATTATGCGGAACTACTCTATAATCAAGCTTTAATAATTGAAGGATTCAAGATTAAAGATCCACTAAGATTCTCTGAACTTATGTGTGAACTTATGATTAAATCCAATAAATAAGTTTTTTGATAAAGTTATAGTTATATTATGATTAAAATCGCGATTTTTCGCGATTTTTTTCACTTGTTTAATTCTTTCTCTAATCCCTATAATAGTCTTATAAGAGAGGAACCCCCAATGGAAAACATCAATATAACTATTAAAGATCCAAAATCTGCCTTAGAGTATTTCGATAACTATTTAAAAACATTCAATTATTATGAATATATTGAGACTAAAATCCTATTAAATAACGATTTATCAGTTCTAATTAGTAGGTGTATGTCAGAGAATTATACAAACTACCTAACTCATGAACTAGATTTTAAAATAATATCTAAAATGTTATCTATAAGAATAGACGCTTTTTCGCTATTTAATGAGAAAATATTAGATTATTATAAAAAAGATAACATCATAAAATTAAAAGAAACCTTTAATAAATACAGAGAAATCTTAGATTTTTTAATAGATAACACAGATGAATATTTAAAAACTTTACTATTAGATATAAATATGTTTTTAAAATATGGTGGTAGTGAAAGCGAATATTCAAGTTTAATAGAGACATATAACACCCTTAAAAATATCTTATTATCTTTAAAAAGAGTGTCAAAACTAGAAGATATTAGTGTGATTAAACTTGAGAACGAAAAGAGATTAAGAAACTTGACTAAAATATATAAAACTAATGGTATTAATCCTCATGAAACATATAAAAAGGCTCTCAATTATTATATTGAAAAGAATTATAATGAAGCAATTAAATTATTCATTCAAATAGAAGAATATAAAGATTCAAAAGAATTCATTCATAGAATTAATAATATCTCATATTATGATGATAAATTACTGATAACTGACGATAATATCTTCAAAGTAGAATACATAGATAATAATTCGTTTAATCTGTCAAATTTAGATAATATAAAAGTAAAGAATATACAAAAAATATTTTGTAAATTTGGAAACGCTATTTACTATCTAAATACATCAAATAAAATACTAAAATATGATCTCACATCTAATGAAGAGCTGTTAATAGTTGAACTCAATACCAGATTTGATGTAATTGACTATTTAGTATTTGGTTATTATTTATATTTCATTTCTTTTGGGGATAATATTTCGTTTCTTTATAAAATCGATTTATTGGAAGATAAGCTAAGTATTATAGAAGAAAACAAAGAATCCATGTTCTTTATGAATGACTATCTAGTTTACACAGAGAATGAAAATAAGATAATCAAAAAAATAGATTATTCTAGCACATTCCTCCTCGAAGATAGTTCAGAAATAATTGAAATAAAAGATAATACGATTATCTACAAAAACAATAACACTTTCTATCTATATCTAGTAAAAAAGAATAAGCATATAGAAATCGAATCAAATATCTTTAAACTCGATAAAATATACAAAGATAATATTCTCTATGAAATTAAACTTGGAGGATCTAATTTGCTTATATCTTTTAACCTCAAAGATGCAACTAAAAAGGTTATTTCAAAATCATTAGAAAAGTTTATTGATGTTAAGGATGATTATATTTATTATCTAGAAAATAATTCTTTATGTAATAGCCTCAACTTAATTGATATCTATTCATATAGCATTGAACAAATAGCTTTTGATGTATCTACTTTTGTTGATATATCAAATGAATTCATAATTTATCAAGATAAGAATATGGCAATAAACCTTATACATAAAGAAACAAAACAAAAAGAAGAAATAGCTAGTTTTTCAAACATAGTAGATTGTTCAAATGAATTCATCTATTTTGAAATTGGAGATAACCTATATTCCTATAACTTGATAGATAAAACATATAGCCTCCTAATGGAAGACAAAGAAAATTATAAAATAATTCAAAATAAAGTCTACTCTAAATATCAAAATAAATATTTCATTTTTGACATCAATAGCAAAAAAGAAGAAATAATCTCAAATATAATTGAATCAAAAGAAATAAAAGAAGAAACCAAGCCTAAGATAGAAAAAGTAGATAACAGAATAACTATCCGTTCAGTGATAAGAAAAAAGAAGAAAGGAATATTATTATCTATTGAAGAAATAAACCTCTTAAAAGAATATACCCATAAATATCTTAGAAATGCGATAATCACTGTAATATTACTATTTCTTGCCCTTGTATTCTTCTATTTTCTATTATTGAATAGATAAAAAGCCAAAAAGATATATTTTATGTTAAAATATATTTCGGAGGTCAAAATATGGGATGTGATCATAACTGTAGTTCATGTAGCGAAAACTGCGATGAAAGAGATTTAAGAGTAAAGGCAAACGATTATTCATTTATAAATAAAGTCATAGGTGTAGTATCGGGAAAAGGTGGTGTTGGCAAATCCCTTGTTACATCACTACTCGCTGTTGAATTAAATAAAAAAGGATATAACGTTGGTATTTTAGATGCTGATATCACTGGTCCATCAATTCCTAAAGCGTTTGGTCTTAAAGGAATGGTAAAAGGCTCAGAAATCGGTATTATGCCTGCTCTCACAAGAGATAATATCAAAGTAATCTCCACAAATCTTCTTTTAGAAGATACTTCAGATCCAGTTGTCTGGAGAGGACCAATCATTGCCGGTACTGTCCAACAATTCTACACAGATGTTGTGTGGGATAAAATAGATGTATTATTAGTTGATATGCCTCCTGGCACAGGAGATGTACCTCTTACAGTATTCCAATCACTTCCAGTTGATGGAATAGTAGTAGTTGCATCGCCTCAAGAACTCGTATCAATGATAGTAGAAAAAGCTCTCAAGATGGCAAAACTAATGAATATAAGTGTCTTAGGGCTCGTTGAAAATATGTCTTATTTCCACTGCCCAGACAACAATAAAGACTACAAGATATTTGGTGATTCTCATATCGATGAAATCGCTAAGAAGCATAATCTAAATGTTGTAGCAAAGCTACCAATTGATCCAAAGATTGCAGAACTATCAGACAAAGGATTAATAGAAGATTATAATTCTAACTACCTTGATGATTTAATAAAAAAAATTGAATCAATAGAAAAATAAACAATAAAATAAGTGCATTTTGCATTTATTTTTTTGTTTTTGATCTATATTTGAATTATAATATATTAATAATAGGAGGAATAGAACTATGAAAATAGAAGTTTTATATCATTCATCAATTCGTTTTACTACCAAGGATAAAGTTATCTATTTCGATCCATATGAGATAAAAGATAAGGCAAAAGATGCTAATATCATCTTCGTTACTCATTCTCACACAGATCATTATTCAAAGAAAGATATCAAAAAGCTCATCAATAAGAATACGGTAATTGTTGAACCATTATCGATGAAAAATAGAGATTTTAATAATGTTTTATATGTAGAACCAAATGAAGATTATAACATTGATGGAATAAGTGTAAAGGCCGTTCCTTCCTACAATAGCTCAAAAGCTTTTCATAAAAAAAGTGATGGATTTGTAGGTTATATCTTAAACCTTGAAGGTGAAACCTACTACGTAATGGGAGACTGCGACGAAAACGCTGATAACCTAAAAGCATCAGTAGATAACATCCTTATCCCAATCGGTGGTAAATATACCTTCGACTATAAAGAAGCCGCAAGTTATATAAACAAAGTAAAGCCTAAAAGAGTAATCCCTCATCACTTAGCTTTCAATGCTCCAAATGAAGCTAAAGTAGTTAATGATTTCAAAAAGTTAGTTAATAAAGATATCGAAGTTATATATTAAGATTATATGTTTTCACATTATTTTTGAATAATGTGTGATATAATCTAACCTATAGGTATAAATATGTTCAAATTATTCAGAGATTCAATATTCGCCCCAAAAAACATCATACATTATAGAGCTAAAAGTGGCTGGTTCACTTTCTTTTATATGATGCTTGTGGCGCTAATTATGGGAATCGTATTTATGGTTAAACCAATTTCTTATACAGGACTCACATATCACGAAAAACGTGATATTATTTCTGCATTTAAAAATACTGATTCTAAAATTCAATCTGGAATATATTATTCAACATATGAAAAAGAAATAGAAGTAAACGGTATCACAATCGGCTTCTATTCCACAAATAATTACGTATACAATATGGAGAACCCACCAGTATTCGCTGTAATAGGTGGATCAATTTACTACGTAATGTCAGCTGCATCAGGTAATCGACTATACCTATATGAAGATATTACTGAATTACCAGAAAAGCTCCAAAACATCAATTTATACGAATTAGATGAAACATCTGAGTTTTTCGATGTAATCAACAATCTAATTTCATATTATAAACCTATGGTAGTAGCCTTAGCCTTACTTGTCGGTCTTATTCAAGGCTTAATATCAATGCTTACATATTCACTTCTAACATATGGCTTTATGATATTAATGCTTAGGGTGGACCGTTTCATGAAGAAGGGACAACTATTTAAGATGTTAATCTTTTCTTCAACCGCAATTGTAGTGACCGAGTCACTAATTGAACTATTTGGAATAAGCGGAATATTAATTTGGCTGTTCCTCTTTGTATCATTCATCCCTCTCTTCATCCTTGAAAGAGAAATCACAAAACGAATTAAAATCAAGATGTTTGGTGATGGAATGATCAATAATCCATCAGTAATGGATAAAATCAATGAAGCGATTGAAAAACGCGAAAACAATAATGAAGAAGATAATGACGTTATCGATGTAAAGCTAGACGATGATGATTTAGATAATTATGATGACAACGATAACGATGGCGACGAATAGGAGAAATATATGGATCATCAAAAAATAGAAAAGAAATGGCAAGACTATTGGTATAATAATCATCTCTTCCGTGCGGAAGATAATAGTGCTAAGCCAAAATATTATAGTTTAGTTGAATTCCCATATCCATCGGGAGCTGGAATGCATATCGGCCATGTTAGAGCTTATAGTGGCCTTGAAGTTATATCTAGAAAGAGAAGAATGGAAGGATACAATGTCCTCTTCCCAATCGGATTTGATGCTTTCGGTCTTCCAACAGAAAACTATGCGATAAAGACAAAAACACATCCAAGAATTATTACAGATAGAAATATTGAAACTTTCACTAAGCAATTAAAGATGTGTGGTTTTTCATTTGACTTTGATAGAGTTATTGATACCACAGAAGAAAACTACTACAAGTGGACTCAATATATCTTCCTTAAGCTCTATAATGCAGGCCTTGCCTATAGGTCACATACTTACGTTAATTTCTGTCCATCTTGTAAATGTGTTCTTTCAAACGAAGAAAGTCAAGGTGGTGTATGCGATAGATGTGGTTCTAATGTAATTCAAAAAGAAAAAGATGTTTGGTTCTTAAAGATTACTGAATATGCACAAGACTTACTAGATGGCACATATAAGCTAGAAGCTAATCCAAGAGTTAAAACTGAACAAATTAACTGGATAGGAAGAAGTGAAGGCGCTCATATCAACTTTAAGCTTAAAGAAGTAAATGATAATTTAAGAGTTTTCACAACTCGTGCTGATACCATATATGGTGTCACATTTATGGTAATTGCCCCTGAACATCCAATTTTAGAAAAGTATGAATCACTAATCAAAAACCTAGATGAAGTTAATAAATATAAAGAAGAAGCTACTCATAAGAGTGAATTTGAAAGAGTAGAACTTCAGAAAGATAAAACTGGTGTTAAAATTGAAGGCTTAACCGCAGTTAACCCTATAAGCGGTAAAGAAATTCCAATCTATATTTCAGATTATGTAATGATGGGATATGGAACTGGTGCAATCATGGCAGTTCCTGCGCATGATTCAAGAGACTATGCATTTGCTAAAAAGTTTAACTGTGATATTATTCCAGTAATAAGTGGTGGGAATACTCTTCCATATACTGATATAGAAAATGGCACAATGATTAATAGCCCACTTATAGATGGCCTTCAAGTTAAAGATGCAATCAAGACAATGATTGAAAAGATTGCTGAACTTAAAGTCGGTGAAAAGACAGTAAATTATAAAATGAAAGACTGGGCATATAACCGCCAAAGATATTGGGGCGAACCTATTCCAATTATTTACTGTGATAAGTGTGGAATCGTACCTGTCCCATATAAGGATCTTCCAGTAAAGCTTCCATATATCGAAGATTTCGAACCAAATGAAAATGGTGAATCACCACTTTCTAAAGTAGATTCATTTGTAAACTGCACATGTCCAAAATGCGGTGCTAAAGCTAGAAGAGAAACTGATACAATGCCACAATGGGGTGGTTCAAGTTGGTATTTCTTAAGATTTACTGATCCACGTAATGATAAAGAATTTGCCTCAATGGAAAAAATGAAATATTGGCTTCCAGTTGACTGGTATAGTGGTGGTATGGAACACGTAACACGCCACTTAATCTATTCAAGATTCTGGAATGAATTCCTCTATGATCAAGGCGAAGTACCAGTAAAAGAACCATATAAGAAAAGAGGACTACATGGTCTAATCCTTGGTACAGATGGCCAAAAGATGAGTAAATCAAAAGGAAACGTTGTTGATCCACTCGATATTGTTAATCAATATGGCGCTGATGTTTTAAGACTATTCATTCTCTTTATATCTGACTTTGAAATGGCAACACCTTGGAACAATGATTCAATTAAAGGTTGTGCAAGGTTCCTCGATAAAGTAGAAGCATTAAATGGAAATGTAAGACTTGGTGATTTAGAGTATTCTAAAAAACTTAAAGTAATAATCAATAAAACAATTAAAGGCGTATCAGAAGATATTGAAAATAGTAAATTTAATACCGCTGTTGCAAAACTTATGATACTTGTTAATGCTTATACTGAAGAAGAGACAATATCTCAAAAAGATTATGAAACATTACTTAAACTCTTAAATCCATATTGTCCACATATGGCTGAAGAACTATGGCATAACTATCATGATAATACAATTCAATATGAATCTTATCCAACATACAATGAAAAAGATCTAATAGAAGATACATGCCTTATGGTTGTATCAGTAAATGGTAAGGTTAGAGATAAGATTGAAGTAGAAAGAGGATTATCTGATGACGAAGTCAAAGAAATCGTCTTAAATAGAGATAGAATCAAACCTTATATAGAAAATGGATATAAGAAGATAATCGTTGTTAAAGACAAGATTGTCAATATCGTAGCTTAATACAAAAGGGGCTGTTAAGAAATTAACTTAACGGCTCCCTTTTCTTTTATAACTATCTCTTAGTGTTTTATTTTTACCTTTTTTCTTCTTTTTTAATATTTTTTTAGTTGTTGGTTCTTTAGGTTTTTCTTCTTTTAAATCTGG
>JAFXYB010000020.1 GCA_017541975.1 bacterium
ACTAAATCCTGTATTAGCTGAATTTGGAAAGGTACTTACATTCCCAACAGTTACAAGAGAACAATATAGATTCGATGGTTGGTATCTTGAAGCAGCTTGCACAACTGAATTTAGCGCAACTGATCTCTTCACTGAAGCTACTACACTATATGCTAAGTGGACTAAGACTCATGACTATGTAACATATAATGCTAATTATGAAGGATCTGGTGAACCAGTAGTGATTTTAGCTGAATTTGGAAAGGTACTTACATTCCCAACAGTTACAAGAGAACACTATAGATTTGATGGTTGGTTCACTGATGCAGCTTGCACAACTGAATTTACAGCTACTGATCTATTTGAAGAAGCTATCACTTTATATGCAAAATGGACAATGACAGAAGCTGTATTCACTCTTGATTTAAACTATGAAGGTTCTTCTAATCCTACTCAAGTTATCACACTTGGTGGAACTGCAACTCGTCCAACTAATCCAGAAAGACGTAACTATGAATTTGTAAACTGGTATAGTGATAAAGCTTGCACAACTCTATATGATTTCGCAACTCCAGTAAACGACAATATGAGCATTTATGCTAAGTGGAATGAAGTTATGGCTGGTGTATCATTTAACCTCGGATACGAAACAGAAAATACAATTCCAGATCAATCTGTAAACTTCGGTCAAAAAGCAACTCGTCCTGCTCAAGATCCAACTAGAGATAGATACGAATTTGTAAACTGGTATACAGATAGCACATTCACAACAGTCTTTGATTTCGATCAAGAATTAACTACAAGTGTAGTAGTATATGCTAAATGGAATCAATTAGTTGCAATAGTAACATTTGACCTCAATTATACAGAAGCTCCACAAGCAACTACATCAAATGTAAATGTTGGAAGTAAAGTAACTAAAGATAATCCTACAAGAGCTAATTATGAATTTATGGGTTGGTTTGCTGACCAAGGATGCACATCTGCATTCGATATCGCAACAACTAATATCACAAGTGATATAACTTTATATGCTAAATGGAAACTAAATGAATACACAGTTACATTTGATTTAAATTATACTGGTTCAACTCCAACAACTACTAAAGTTAATCATGGTGATGTCGTTAATAAACCTACTGATCCAGTAAGAGATGGATATACATTCATTAGATGGGAATTAAATAATACTGAATATGATTTCACAACTCCAGTAACATCTAATATTACTTTAAAAGCTATCTTTGAAGAAATTCCAACTACTGCAACTGTAACATTCAATCTAAATTACACAGGTGCACCAAATGATGGAGTGCTATCAAGTGCTGATGTAAATATCGGTTCTAAAGCAACTAAACCAACTGATCCTACAAGAACTAATTATAGATTCTTTAGATGGACATCTGATCAAGCTGGCACTACTCCATTTAACTTTGATCAAACAGAAATAGAAGAAAATACTACTCTTTATGCACAATGGTTACAAAAAGTAGTATTTGAAGCAGAATACACATTCTTACCAGATGAAAAGATTGGTGCAGGTTATTCTAATGGTGGCTTTGGTATTGACTTAATCGATAGGCCAGAAGAACACAGAAAAGATAACGATGAAACAAACCCTCCAACTCCAACTAATACAAGTAATGGTGCTTGGGTATCAATGCTTTACTATGAAGGTTCAACAGTTGAATTTATTATCTATTCAGATATTGAACAAGACGTTCTTGCATCAATGAGCATAAGTGGTGAATTTGGCAATATGACAATTAAACCACAATATTATCAATTCAGAGTAAATGGTGTATCAAAAGATTATCCTGAACAATATTTCCAAGGTGAAGATCACGCATTAAATGATCCAAGAGAAGATTTTAGAGAAGTATTCATAACTAGTCCAATTCACCTAAAACAAGGTGAAAACGTAATTATCTTAATTGCGACAAATGATTTCAAACGTGCTGCAGATGGTACAATGAACGCTTGGGCACCAATGGTTGACTGTATTACTCTTTATGCAGCTGAAGATTCTCTAGATTGGGATCCATATGTAACTAATTTAACTGGTGTTCGCCACAATGGTGTGCTATACACTAATGAAGATGGCGTAACATATTATATAGAGGCTGACGAAGAATGATTAAAAATATTAAATCACTAAGCGGAATACTGATGATTATTTCAATAGTCGCAAGTATTACTGCTCTAATTCTTTATATTCTTACTGGTGTAACACCTTTTACGCCAAAACTATCTACACCTGTAATAATTTTCCTATCTATTGGAATACCTTTTGGTATTGCATCGATTCTTATTCCTAAGTTTTCTAAACAAATTAAATACTTAGCTTATATTATGTTTTTATTCGCATTCTTAATGTTTGTCGTAGCTGAAATAACTTATATTGCGAATATCTTCGTTGCGATTGATGGAACTAGCTTCTCAGCTAGCTTCATCATCACATTCATAATGCTTATCGCTTCATTCGTTCTAGCGTTAATCTCAGGTAACAAAGAAGAAGATAGACTCGAAAGGAAGGAGGACGAATAACCTTTATGTTTAACACTAAAAGATGGAGAAGACTCTCAATAATAACTCTTACAATCCTTTCAGTTATCATCACACTTGCGATAATCGCTTTTGATCAAGCTGCCGCACTTAATGCTGCATTCAAGATTCAAACATATAAGATTATTAAAGATGATACAAGTGAAGAAAACTCTAACTACTTCGAACTAGATTACACTACATTTGGCCCAAATGGTTTCTCAGATAGAAACACTAATCTTCAAGGCATAAAAGCCTATATGGATGAAACATGTGAAGAACTTGAAGCTGAAGGTTTAGTTCTTCTTAAAAACGATAATAATGCTTTACCTCTTGCTAAAAATTCTAAAGTATCATTATTTTTCCAAGGATCATATAACTTCAACTATTCAACATCTGGTTCAAGTGCAACCACATCAACTGCTGATTATCCAACACTCACTGATGCCTTAACTAGATCGGGCCTAACAGTTAATACAACTCTTAATGAATTTAACGAAAAAGCTTATTCTGATGGCTTTAAACGTGGTAAACCAAATATGGTTTATATGGTAAGAGAAATTGGTTACGATGCATATACTGTTCCTGTTAAATCAAGTTTCAGTGAATATGGCGATGCTGCAATCTTCGTACTATCAAGAGACAGTGGTGAAGGTAATGATATTACTACAACTGGTTCTGATGGTGAAGATGGAACTTATCTATCACTAACTAGTAAAGAAAGAGGAGTCTTAGAAGAAATCACAAAACTAAAAAATGATGGTGTATTCTCTAAGATCATAGTTATTTTAAATACTGCAGTACCTATTCAATTAGATTTTATTGATAACGAAAATATTGATATCGATTCAATCATTTGGTCAGGTAACGTTGGATCAACTGGTATCTACGCTCTTGGTAAAGCTTTAGTTGGTGATATTAACCCAAGTGGTAAACTATCTGATACATTTGTAAAAGATAGCTTCTCATCTCCTGCGATGGCTATTTGGGAATTAAACCCAAACAAGAAGTTCACAAGAAAATACGAAAACTATAAAGACTATACTGATATTTTCAACGAAACACAAAACTGTTATGCTGTGTATGTTGAGGGAATATATGTTGGATATAGATATTATGAAACAAGATATGAAGATAATATCTTAGGTAATACAACATATGATTATGATGCTGATGTTGCATATCCATTTGGATATGGCATATCTTATACAAATTTCACATATACTAATTTCACTGTAGCAGAACAAGATGATTCATTTAAAGTTAGTGTAAATGTTAAAAATACTGGTTCAGTAGCTGGTAAGGAATCAGTTCAAATCTACATGCAAAAACCATATACCGATTATGATATTATAAATGACATTGAAAAAGCTTCTATTGAACTTGTTGGATTTAATAAAACTAAACTCTTAAATCCAAACGAAGATGAAACTGTAGAAGTAATTATTCCAAAAGAAATGATGAAATCATATGATGCTTATGGAATGGGCACATATATTCTTGATGATGGAGATTATTATCTTTCAACTGGTAAATCATCTCATGATGCATTAAACAATATCATCTTAGCTAAAGGTTACACTCCAGATAGTGCAGCTAATGAGACTCTTACATATAAATACACTGTAGATGAATTTGATGCTGAAACATATTCTAAATCACTTGAAACTGGCAATGATATCGTTAATAGATTTGAATTCGCTGATTTCAATCTCTATCAAAATTCTGGATACAACACAGTAACTTATGTATCTAGAAAAGACTGGGAAGGAACATGGCCAACTGAATCAATAGTCGTATCTTTATCAGATGGAATGGTAATAGACAATACTCCAAATAAACCTATCATTGAAGATGGTTCTACAATGCCAATTTTCTCTGAAGATAGTGGACTCTCGCTCATTATGCTTAAGGGAATTGAATATGATAATGAACTTTGGGATAAACTTCTAAACCAAATGAGTTATGCTGAAATGGCATATTTAATCACTAATGGTCAACATAATACAGTCCTTGTTGAAAGTGTAAATAAACCTGCAACTCGTGATGAAAACGGTCCTAACGGCGTTTCTGGAAGCCTTACAGGTACTGCCTTCCCAAGTGAAGGAATCTGGGCTTCATCATTTAACCCTGAACTATTAAAGAAAGCTGGTAAAGCTCTTGGTGAAGATGCAGTTGCTGCTGGTATCACAGGTCTTTATGCATCAGGTGTAAATATCCATAGAACTCCATTTGGTGGTAGAGCTCATGAATATTTCAGTGAAGATCCAGTACTATCTGGCCTTGCATCTATGTATGAAACAATCGGTATGCAAGAAAAAGGTGTTTGGGCTTATGTAAAACACTTTGCAGTAAATAACGAAGAAACAAATAGAAATGGTGTTGCTGTCTTCCTAAACGAACAAGAACTCCGTGAAATCATGCTTGTACCATTTGAATACTCATTCCGCCCTTCTATGGGTAATGCTCATGCAACTATGACATCATTCAATAGAGTAGGTGTATTCTGGACTAGTGCATGTTCATCACTCATGGAAGATGTACTTAGAGATGAATGGGGATTTGATGGATTTGCAATTACTGATATGGCTGCATCTAATGCTAAATCATTTATGACATTTGTTGATGGCATCAATAATGGTTCAGATTGTTATGACGGACCTGGTTCAAAGACTGCTCTTGATGAATATAAATCAAGTGCTAGATTCGCCAACAAGATGAGAGAAGCATGTCATAGAATCCTCTATGTAACAGTAAATGACTGTGCAGTTATGAACGGCGTAAGTTCCACTGATAAAATTGTTAAACAAGCTTCTTGGTGGGAAATTACAGTAATCGGATTAATCGCTATTTCTGGCGCTCTTGCCGCTTGCTCAATCACACTATTGACTTTAAGTTATATTAAGGGTAAAAAATAAAAATCTATTCTCCTGATTTTATTTTTTAAAGAGACGAACTTTATTCCTTTTGTTCGTCTCTTTTTCTTCAAATATATTTACATAAAAAAATATCTAAACTATAATAAATTAGTTTACTATAGTTTATAGGAGGAATCATGGAAAAGTTTGGTTGGTGTTTTATAGGCACAGGTTCAATCGCAAACACGGTCGCAAAAGAATTAATAAAAAGCGATAGATCATATATTGAATCAGTCTATAATCGTACAGAAGAAAAAGGCATTAATTTTACCAAAAAATATGGTGGGAAATATTATAATGATCCAATTAAAGCGATGGATAGTGATAAGGTATCTGCCGTATATATTTCTCTTACTAATGATCTACATTTTGAATATGCTTTAAAGGCTATTAATCTTAAGAAAAATGTGCTTTTAGAAAAACCATTTACCATAAATGAAAAAGAGACAATAGGACTAATAGAAGCTGCCAAAAAGAATGGTGTTTATATTTGTGAGGCGATGTGGACTTGGTTTAATGATACAGCGATTAAGACAAAAGAATTAATTAAAGAAATAGGTGATATTAAACAAGCTAAAATAAGTTTTGGTTTTCCAATCAAATCATTATCTAAAAAAGGAAGATTATGGGATATAGAAAAAGGTGGTGGAGCTCTTCTTGACCTCGGTGTATATCCGATAAGATATGCTTATGAACTATTTGGAATCCCTAAAAATATTAAGGTATCTTCTAAAATATATAAAGGTATCGATACTAGTGATTCTTTAATCTTTGAATATGATGGTTTCAATTGTGAAATCAAAATATCAATCACATCTATCCTTTCTGAAGTAGCGCTTGTAAAAGGCGATAAAGGTGAAATCAAAGTTCCTTGGTTCCACTGTGCTCATAAAGTAATTCATAAAGCAAATGAAACAAAAGTCTATAAAGATAATTCTCTACTTTACGGCAAGCAATTTACTAGGGTTGAAGATGAAATCTTAAGTGGTAAAAAGGAAAGCTCTTATGTGAGCTTAAAATCAACATTAGACATTATGAGAATAATGGATGAAATAAGAAAACAAATTGGTGTAATATATATACAAGATAAATAAAGGAGATTCTATGGATAAATACGTACTATTAAAAGAAGAATATATCAAAGATATTGATTCTAATGCTAAACTCTATAAACATGTAAAATCAGGTGCTAGAGTTGTCACATTATCAAACACTGATAATAATAAAACATTCACAATAGGTTTTAGGACACCTCCAGTAAACGATACTGGTGTTCCTCATATTCTTGAACACTCAACATTATCAGGTTCAAAGAAATTCCCAGTAAAAGATCCATTTGTAGAATTATTAAAAGGTTCACTTAATACATTCTTAAATGCGATGACTTTTTCTGATAAAACTCTATATCCAGTTGCTAGCTGCAACAAAAAAGACTTCGAAAACTTAATGGAAGTTTACTTGGACGCAGTATTCTATCCTAATGTTTATAAACATGAAGAAATCTTTAAACAAGAAGGATGGCACTATGAACTAGATGACAAAGATTCAGAAATCAAAATCAATGGTGTTGTCTACAATGAAATGAAGGGTGCTTTTTCAAATGTAATGGATGTCGTTGGAAGAAGGATTAACCATTCATTATTCCCTGATACTACATATGGATGCGAATCTGGTGGTGATCCTAAATATATTCCAGATCTTTCTTATGAAGAATTCAAAGATTTCCATCGTAAATATTATTCACCAGCTAATTCATATATCGTTCTTTATGGCGATATGAATATGGAAGAAAGACTTGAATATATGGACAGGGAATACCTTTCTAAATTCAAAACTGTAAAGGTAGATTCAAAGATTGAATATCAAAAACCATTCGATGAAATGCGCATCGAAAGATTTGAATACCCAATCAGTAAGGACGAAGAAGCTACAAATAAAACATATTATGCCTATAATGCAGTAATCGGCGACTATAAAGATGACCTACTTTCTACTGCCTTCTCAATTCTTTCATATGTACTCTTAGATATACCTGGTGCTGAACTTAGACAAGCACTCCTCGATAGTGGTATTTGCACAGATGTATTCGGTGGTTATGATGATGGAGTTCTTCAACCAGTATTCTCAGTAGTAGCTAAAGATGCAAAAGAAGGTAAGGAAGAAGAATTCAAGAATATCGTTATTGAAACACTAAAGAGAATTAAAAAAGAAGGTATCGATAAGAAAGCTCTCCTCTCAGCCATCAACATCAGTGAATTTAGATATAAAGAAGCTGATGTAGGCAGATTCCCTAAAGGGCTACTATCAACTATCTATATGTTTGGTTCATGGTTATATGATGACGATAAACCTTTTGAAAAACTCAAAATCAGTGATTTATTTGATGTTTTAAGAAAGAAAGTAACTGAGGATTATTTTGAAAATCTAATTGATAAATATCTAATTAATAATAATCATTCAAGCTTAATTGTTGCCTCTCCAAGTAACACCCTTCTTGAAAAAGAAGAAAATGAACTAAAAACGCGCCTTAAAGTATATAAAGATTCTCTAACTGACGCTGAAATCGAAAAGTTAATAGAAGATACAAAGGCTCAAAGAAAGTATTCAGAAACTCCATCAAGCGCAAAAGATTTAGCTAAATTACCACAACTAAAAAGAAGTGATATCAGTCCTGAATGCTTAAAGCATATGAACGAAGAAAAGATGATAGATGGTGTTAAATCAATCGAACATCACATCAAAACTAATGGAATTGGTTATCTCAAAGTTCAATTTGATGCCTCAAAAATCAAACAAGAATATATTCCATATTTAAGTGTTCTATCTATGCTTCTAACTCAAGTTGATACAAAGAATTACACTTACCAAGAACTCGCAAAGAATATCAATTTAAATACTGGTGGTCTTTCATCAAGTGCTGGCGTATATGTAAAGGATGAACCTTTCCTATTCTTTGCCTTTGATACTAAATATTTCTTTGGAAAGGAATCTTATGTTTTTGAATACCTAAATGAAGTAATAATGGGTTCAAAATTCAAAAACAAGACAAGAATAAAAGAAGTACTTCAAGAAGCCAAATCAGGTTTAAGTATGTCCCTTATGCAAGGCGGTGATAGAACTGCATTCAGAAGAGCTCTATCCTACATCAGTAAAGAATATTACTACCAAGAACAAATCAGTGGTATTGCATTATATCAATTCTTAAAAGATTTACTTGATGATTTTGATAATAATTTCAAACCATTCGTTTCTAAATTAAATAAACTTGTGAAACAACTCTTCCGTGAAGAAAACCTAATCGTATCATATACAGGACTTGAATTTGGATATCGTGATTATCTAAAACAACTAAAAGAATCTCTTTACACAGAAGATATAAAGAAATACACTCATAAATTCGTTAAGAATATTAGAAATGAAGCATTCAAGACTCCAGGTAAAGTTCAATATGTTGCCAAAGTAGGTATTTACGACAAAGAAAGAATAACTGGTGTATACCAAGCGATGTATCAAATCCTCCTTTTTGAATACCTCTGGGTAAAGGTAAGAGTAATGGGTGGAGCATATGGTGCTAGAACAATGGCTTCAAGAAGTGGTGCTTTTATGTTTGCATCATATCGTGATCCAAACCTTAAGAACACCCTTGATGTTTATGATGGTGTTCCTGATTTCATCAAAACTTTAAAACTCAAAGAGAATAAAGTTCTTCAGTTTATAATTGGTGCCGTTGGCAGAATAGATGCTCCTTTTACTCCAAGAGCGTATGGTGACTATTCATTTGTTTGCTACCTAACTGATCTTACAGACGAAGAAGAGGCAAGACTAAAATCAGAATTATTAAACACAACACTAAAGGATTTAAAAGCTTTAAGCAAAGTCTATAAAAAGATTCTTAAACAAAATGTATATTGTGTAGTCGGAAACGAAAACACAATTGAAGCTAATAAAGAACTCTTCAAAGAGGTTAAAAATCTCCTCTAAAACAAGATAAATAGGGTCGATTGACCCTATTTTTTTCTTTTTATCATTAAAAAATTATTCGATATAATTCTATTTTCATTATATAATAAAATTAATAAATAATATTAGAGGTGTTTGTATGAACTTTGATGTCGCTTTAATAATCATTTTAGGTGTAATTGTTGCGTATACGATTTTAATAAATCTATACACAATTTTCTTTCAACTTTCAGGTTTGTCATATGCGAAATCTAGATTTCAAGTTATTTCTCTTCTTACAAACTCAGGTTTTACCACAAGAGAAAGTGAAACAATAACCTCAAGCAGAATAAGAAGAAAACTCGCAATTGCGGTAATGCTTACTGGTCATATTTTTTCAATCGTAATTATATCTCTATTCGTTAACTTAGTATTTTCTTTTAATGCTGAACAAGTTAAAGAAAGCATTTGGGTAATCGCTATCGCATCTATTTCATTTATTGCTATCATAGTTGTATTGAGACTCCCAAAAATCAATGAAGCCCTATCAAAATTATTAAAGAAGACAAGTCACAGATTATTAAAGGACAAGAGTAAAAATGTCGTCACAATATTTGATGAAATTGGAGACGAAGCGGTTTGTGAAGTTATAATATATGGCGTTCCATCAATCCTTCAAGATAAAACCCTAGAAGAATCAAAAATCATCTCTAAATTTGGAATAAATGTCCTTTCTGTTTACAGAAATAAAAGAAATATTAAAGCTACTCGTTCAACTGTTTTAATGTCAGGTGATATCGTATTATTATATGGTAATCTTACAAATATTAGAGATCTTTTCTTAAAGGAAAAAATCATCAAACCTCAAGAACTAGAAAGTAAAGAAAATGTCTTCAACCTACTAGATAACTATGGTGATAATGCAATAGTTGACATCACTCTTAATACTGTTCCAGAAAAACTCAAAAATATTCCTCTTTGTGAAAGCAAAATTAGAGAAAATAATCACATCTTTATTTTAGGTGTTAAACGCCTTTCAAACGATGTAGAAATCGAAGGAAATCTAATTTTTGAAGAAGATGATGTCATTACTGTATTTGGCCCATACCACAGCGTTAAACAATTATTTACTACATCAAAAAATGAAATATAATCAATATGACTGAAAATGAAATATTAAGCATTATTAGTGAAACTAATGTTTATCAAAAAATCAAAGAACTCAAAAGAATATATCAAGAATTAGAAGAAAGACAAAAAGTATTTTGTTCAACCTTTGATGTCCATTGTCTTGATGGATGTGGAAACTGTTGCCTTGTGTTTACACCAGATATCAAAATGGTTGAAGCATATTTCATTGCCTATGGTCTAATAATTAATGGTAGAGATAAAGAAGTATTAGAAATATTAGCTAACTATGATAAAGATAAGAAAACTTGTCCTTTATACTTATATAATAATAAATATCATTGTTCAATCTACGATTATCGACCACTCGTATGTAGATTATTCGGCAGTTCTATAACTAAAGACAAAGACAATAACCCTGCCTATCGAAACTGCAAATGGAAAGATGATAATTCTTTAACTAAAGAAGAATTAAACCTTAAAAAAGAAGCTTTAGTATTTATGAGTGATTATGGTCAAAGGCTTCAAGAAATCGATCCACAAGATACAAAGACAGAAATATTAGAAGTTGCCCTCACTAAGGCAATTAATGTATTAAATTATATATTAGAATTAGAAAAGAAAACTAGTTAATATAACTAAAGGAGTATTATGAAACAAATCGATTATAAGAATCCCGAAAGATTCGATATGAAAAAGCCACCCAGAAGAGTTAAATGGTATTTAAAACCAATAATTAAACTATTAGTGGCACCTGCAATAAAAAAATATAAGCCAGTTATACATAGGGATGTAGATGAAAATCTAAAGGCTCCTTTTATTCTTCTTTGTAATCACAATGCCTTTTTAGATTTTAAAATCGCAACTACACTTCTTGGAAAGAACCCTGCAAATTACATCGTTGCCATCGATGGATTCATCGGCAGAGAATGGTTACTAAGGGATGTTGGCTGCATATGTAAGAGAAAATTCACAAACGATATAAGGCTTGTAAGGCAGATAAAAAACTGCCTTGATATGAATAATGTGGTAGTAATTTACCCAGAAGCTAGGTATTCACTTTGCGGTACCACTGCAGTTCTTCCAGAATCTCTAGGTAAACTCTTAAAGCTATATAAGGTTCCAGTAGTAACCCTCATAAGCCATGGACACCATGTCAATTCTCCATTCTGGGATACTTCTCACGAAAGAGGAATAGATCACACAGAAGAAGAATACAATATGCTTTTCACAAAAGAAGAATTAGACACTCTTTCAGTAGATGAAATCAATGAAAGAATCGTAGAAAGATTCCAATACGATGATTTCAAGTGGCAAAAAGATAATAATATCATTGTAAATGATAAGAATAGGGCAGTAGGCCTCCATAGAGTTCTCTATCAATGTCCTCATTGTAAGACTGAATTTAGAATGAAATCAGAAGGTTCAAAACTCTTCTGTACAAATTGTAATAAAGAATGGGAGATGACTGAACTAGGCGAACTAAAAGCTCTAAATAATGGCGATACTGAATTCTCTCATATTCCAGACTGGTATGAATGGCAAAGAGAAAACATCAAAGAAGAAGTTAAAAATGGAACTTATTCATCAGGTTTACTAAATGTAACAGTAGATTCTCTTCCAAACGCTAAAAAGTTCATTCATCTTGGTAAAGGCACAATGATTCACGATATGAATGGCTTTAAAGTAACTGGTACAGATCCAAATGGTGAATCATTTGAAATGGTAAAAGAAGTAAGTTCTCTCTATTCATGCCACATAGAATACCAATACCTCTTCAAACATGGAGATTGTGTAGATCTAAATACTTTAGATGCTACTTGGTATATCTACCCAGAAGGTGAAGACTTCGCAGTAACCAAGATGGCAATAGCAACAGAAGAATTATATTTTGATCATTTAAGAAAAATAGGAAAGACCATAAAGAAAGGCCTTGCCTAATAGAAATTTGCATTAAAAAACCGACACATCTGTATCGGTTTTTTTACTAGATGGTGGGAAGAGATGGATTCGAACCATCGAACTCGTAGAGAGTGGATTTACAGTCCACCGCGTTTAGCCTCTTCGCTATCTTCCCAAATCGGCCTAACTATTATAACATAAACAATTATCTTATATCAAGATTTATTTTTAATTATTTTCATAAAATGAATTGTCTACATTTAGTTATTATGCAATAATGTTTTCAAAGATTTTTGGAGGGCCAAAAATGTTAGATTCTCATGTTCATATAGAACACCAACCATATTCTCTTGAACTAATAGACAATATGGTAAAGGTAGCGCAATCTAAAGGTATTGATGAAATAAATCTCTTAGACCATACTCACAAGTTCAAAGAATTTGAATTTCTTTATGAACCAGCAAAAAAAGACCCACCATCATACAAATGGTATAAGAATCATAAAACAATAAGCATTCAAGTATACCTCGATTTTATATCATTAGTTAAATCAAAAGAGTATCCAGTTAAATTTAACTTTGGACTAGAGGTATGTTACTTCGAAGAAACAGAAGATGAATTAAGAGAAGAATTAAAGAAATATGATTTTGATTTTCTAATTGGTAGTGTTCATTTTATCGATGGTTTTGCCTATGATGTAAATAAAGAAAATTGGGAAGGAAGAGATATCAATTATCTTTATAAAAGATATTTTGAAATTAATGAGTCATTAGTTAAATCAAAAATATTTACTCAAGTTGGCCATCCAGATGCCATCAAGAAATTTGGACACACCCCATCGTTTGATCTTCATTCTTATTACGAAAGTCTTGCGAATGTCATAAAAGAATGTAATATCATGACAGAAAATAACACTGGTTTTGCAAGATTTGGTCTAACAAATTATGGATTAAATAAGGATTTTTTTGAAATATTAAAAAGAGCTGGTGTCAAGGTCAATAAATCGAGTGACGCCCATAAATTTCAAGACATTGGCAATAAGTTTGACGAGATTGAATCCTGCAATTAATACTTTTTTCGTAAAAAAGTAAACAAATTGTTGGTAATTTTATTAAATTGGTTTGAAAAAGTAGTAATTATAAGTTATAATTAATTTTAAAAGAAGAGGTGAAAATTATGAAAAAGTACATATTATCAGTTATAGCCGTCCTCTCTTTAGCAATTGCACTAGTATTTTCTTCTGCATTAGTTAAGGCGGACGATACAAACAAATCAGCAGAACAATTTCCTGCTCCAAAAGTAAGCGAAGTTACATTTAACGGAGAAGCAGTTGAACCAATCGTTACTTCAGTTGCTGATTCAGCAACAGCTACTACTCCTCAAGCTACTGCATTAAAAAACGCTAAGAATGAACTTGAAGGTGCTACAAAAGATTCAAAGAACGATAAAGGTGAAACAGTTCAATATGTAGATTACGCTAAAATTGATCAAAACTTGGATAAAGCTCTTGATGATTTAGCTAAGAAAGAAAACAAAGATTATAACTCTTCAGTTTTCACAGTTCAATCACTATTTGAATTCTCACTACCAGAAGGAAAGGTTGCATCTCCTGAAAGCCCAGTTGAAGCTACATTCGATGCTGGCACATCTAGCAAAGTTACAGTTATCCATAAAGTCGATGGTAAATGGGTAGTTGTTGATGCTAGTGATGTTACACAAACTGGAACAAGCGTAAAAGTTAAATTCACAAAACTCTGTCCAGTTGCATTCTTAACAGTTAATCCAAACGCTTTAGTTAATACTCAACAAGATTTATCTTGGATGATTTTCGTAGCAATCGGTGTAATACTACTAGTTGTATTACTAATTGTTATCTTCCATAAACCAAAAGATAAAGTTGCTGACGACAATAAAGAACCAGAACAAGAACCTCAAGAAGAAGAAACTCCAGCTGAGGAAGAACAACCAGCTGAAGAGGAAGCTCCAGTAGAGGAAGAACAAACTGAGGAAACTCAAGAAGAAACTCAAGAAGAGGAAGCTCCTGCCGAAGAGGAACAAACTGAGGAAGAAACTCCAGCTGAAGAACCACAAGAAGAAACACAAGAGGAACCAGCTGAGGAACCTCAAGAAGAACAACCTGCAGAGGAAGAAACTCCAGTTGAGGAAGAAACTCCAGCTGAGGAAGAAACTCCAGCTGAGGAAGAACAACCAGCTGAAGAAGAAACTTCAGCTGAAGAACCATCTGAAGAGCCTCAAGAGGAAACTGCTCCTGCTGAAGAACCAACTGAAGAACCTGTTCCAGAAGAAGAAACTCCAGCTGAGGAAGAACAACCAGCTGAGGAAGAAGCTGCTCCAGAAGAAGAAACTCCTGCTGAAACAGAAGAAAGTGCTGACGCTCCAGTTGTTGTCCCAGTTGCTGCTGGTGAAGAAGAAAAACAATCTAAACCAGGTAAATATGAAATTTATCCAGTTGGTAAAGGTGAATTCTTCATCTATAGATTAAAAGCTTCAAACGGCGAAATTATGGTTATCTCTGAACTCTATAGATCAGCTCAAGGTGCCCAAGATGCTATCAACACAGTATTAAAGAATCTTGAATCAGGTATCTTTGATATCTATCAAGATAAACACAATATGTGGCAATTCAAACTATATTCATCTAATAAGAGATTATTAGTTGCATCTGCTAACTATCGTACAAAAGCAAGATGTGAATCTGCTTGTGAATCATTCAAGAGACTTGCTCCTATTTCTCCAGTTGTTAAATTAGATGAAGACGTTAACCATCTAATGGAAGAAATCGAACTCGATCCAGGTGAAGACAAGAAAGGTGGAAAGATCATCGTTGATAAAGACAATGGTGAAAGCGAAAGCGAATTCCGTCTTCTTGCTAACAATGGTACATTACTCTGTTCTTCAATGTCTTACAAGACAAGAAGTATCTTATTAGAACAAGCAAATAACTTCTATAAGGTTGTTACAGAAGGCAAATTCTACGTGGTTAAAGATAAAAACAAAATGTACCAATTCAAGCTATATTCTGGCTCAGGTAGATGTATCTTAATTGGTGAAACTTACGGCTCAAAGAACAACGCAATCTCTGCTGCTAATTCAGTCGCAAGATTTGCAAAACTTGCTGAAGTAATTATTGAAGAATAATTAATACAAAATAGTATTGCGCTGACTTTTGTCAGCGCTTTCTATTTTCTAAAATATCACATTGTGATATAATAAAGTTAATATGAAATAAACTAATTTAGGTGGTGAATTATGAGTTCAACCAAACAAAAGATTCTAATTATAGGCAACAATCAAACTGATAGAGTTGCGTTATCGAAGAGTTTATCAAATGACTATGAAATAATACAGGCAGAAGATGGTACTGTTGCAGTCCCAATTTTAAAGAAGTCTCATTCTTCTTTATCTTTAATCTTCCTCGATTTAGTAATGCCAGAAATGGATGGTTTTGGTGTTTTAACCTACATGAAAACCAATAACCTTTTAAGAGAAATTCCAGTTATTGTTGTTACTACGGATAAAGATACAAAGAAGATAGGCCAAGCATTTAAAGCGGGAGCTATAGATTATATTACAAAACCATTTGATTCTGATTTAGTTTTAAAAAGAACTCAAAACATCCTTTCTCTTTTTGCAAAGCAAAAAAGATTAATTAAAATCGTCTCTGATAAATTCTATGAGCGTGAAAACAACATCAACATCCTCCTCAACATCCTCGCTCAAGCAGTTGAATTTAGAAATGGCGAAAATGGCTTTCATATTATGAATGTCAACATTATTACTGAAATACTTCTTAAGAGACTAGTTAAGAGGACAAACAAATACAACCTCTCTAATGATGATATCGATATGATCGTTGTTGCATCAGCTCTTCATGATATCGGTAAAGTTGGCGTTAAAGAAACTCTCCTTAACAAGCCAAGCAAGCTCACAAAAGAAGAGTTTGAAGTAATGAAGGGGCACTCTAAAATAGGTGCTAAGATAATCGGAGATATCAAACTATTCAAGAATGAACAAATCTATAAATATGCCTTAGAAATCGCAAAATATCATCATGAGCGTTATGATGGATCAGGTTATCCTGAAGGCATAAAAGGTGAAGATATTCCGATTTCAGCTCAAGTTGTAGGCATGGCAGATTGCTACGACGTATTAATTAATGATAGAGTATACAAAAGGACATATACTCATGAAGAAGCGATAAGGATGATTCTTTCTGGTGAATGTGGTACTTTTAATCCAATTCTTTTAAAGTGCTTGAAAGAGGCGCAACATGAAATAGTAGAAGAATTAAATATTTCATCAAAGGTATCTAGAGATCAACACAAGATACAAGCTATCGCAAGTTCCCTTTTCAAAGGTGAAAGTGATTCATATGGTCTTTCAAATGAGACAGAATTATCACTAGATTCTGAAAGAATAAAGATGCTATATACTTCAAAGATTTTTGAAGAAATAATCTTTGATTATACCAAAGCTACATCAGTTCTAAACTTAAATGACAGTGCCAAAGAACTATTAAAGGTTGATGGCGTTATCTACGAGCCAGTAAACAATAAAGAATTTGTTGAAGTATTTGGAAGAAACAATATTGATAGATTCCTCAATTTGCTTAGTTATACCTCATTTAAGAATCCATCATTCAATATGCAATTTAAAATTCTCATAAACGATAAAATTACCAAATATAAACTCGTTTGTTCGGTAATGTGGGATAAATTTAACCACGAAGAGAAGATTGGCTTTGTTGGAAGGGCTTATAAGGTTAGGTAATAAAAATGAAAGTATTTGCACATAGAGGTTTAAGCTCTCTTTATCCTGAAAACACACTAGAGGCTTTTAGAAAAGCTCTAGAATATGAAATTGATGGTATAGAGACAGATGTTCAACTATCGAAAGATGGAAAACTTGTAATCATCCACGATGAATTATTAAATAGGACAACTAATGGAAAGGGCTTTGTAAAAGATTTCACTTTAGATGAATTAAAGAAACTAAACGCTAATAACGGAAAAGAAGGCTTCTTTGAAATCCCAACACTAGAAGAACTATTAGATTTATTAAAAGATTACGATATCACAATCAACTTAGAACTTAAAACAAGTGTCTTTGAATACCCAGGGATTGAGAAAAAGGTATATGAAGAAATCAAAAAATTCCATTTAGAAAAACGTGTAATTATTTCTTCATTCAACCACTATTCTCTCCTAAGATTTAAAGAAATTGATCCAACAATTAAGCTTGGTGTACTCACTGCAGATAGGCTTATAGATGCCGAAGAATATGTCAAAAAACATGGTTTTGATTGCTTCCATCCAATGTTCATGTATTGCAATAAAACCAACGTTAGAAAAGCCCACGAACTTGGCCTTGAAGTTAACGTTTGGACAGTCGATTTAAAGGTAGCATATGACCTTCTAAAAGAAGCCAATGTCGATACAATCATGACTAATTGTTGCAACGTATTTGCTAAAAAGAAAGAATAATATGAGCAGATTTTCTGCTCTTTTATTTTTTAAAAAATTAAAGACATATACTGACTTTTTCGAATCAAATACATAAAATTAACTAATAATATGCTTTAAAGATATTTTTTTAAAATATACGATGTATTCGTAATTTTTTCATTATTTAAACATATTTAGAGCGAGTTTTGTGATGCAAAAACAACATTTTGTGAAAATTTTAGTCATTATTTTAAAAATAATGTTGCTATTTTAGAATATAATTGCTAATATAGAATAGTTATTAATAATACGAGTATTATAATAACGATTATCAAAAGGACATGAAAATGATTTCATTTTCGAAGAGTATTAGGTATGGATCAAGAAAAAGAAACAACAATTAGTTTTAATGATTTACTTAAGGTTTTTGTTAGAAGATGGTGGTTAATTGCTCTTTCTAGTTTAGTAGGTGCAGTGGTTGGCTTTGTCTTAGTTTTATTCTTAACACAACAAACTTGGAAATCAACAGCAATGATGTATGTAAATAACAATTCATTAAGTGTTGGTGGAACAAAGGTAAATCTGTCAATGAGTGATATCTCAGCAAACAGATCACTCGTTGATTCTTATTCAGTTATCATCAAATCAAGAATGACAATTGAAGCGGTTATCGAACAGGCTAACACAAATGAAACATATGACTATGACTCGCTCTATAAACTCATCGATGTTGGTTCTGTAAATAATACTGAAATATTCTACATCACTGTAACTTGCCCAAATGAAGAAGATGCAATCAACATTGTTAATACCTTCACGGCAATATTCCCAACACAAGTAAAGGATATTATCGAAGGTTCTTCAGCAAAGATCGTTGATAGCGCAGTTATCGCTGAACCAGTTTCAAGAGGTTTTGCAAAATCTACATTAATCGGTTTTGTAATCGGCTTTGTAGTTATTTGCTTAATTGTATTCATTCACGATATCTTCATTGATGATACAATTGATTCTGCCGATTGGATTAAACAAACATTCGGTGATGAGATTCCTCTACTCGCAATCGTTCCTGATACAACAGTAGAAAACCATAAAGGTTACTACAAGAAATATAGTTACTATCAAAACAATTATTACTATCAGTCACAGCCAACAAATGGTAATACCGATAGTAAGAAAGAATAGAGGGGAGGGTAGAAGTAATGAATATTTTAGAAAAAGATCGTTCTATCCGTGACCTTGATAGAAGTAAACAAAAATTAGGTGATGAACTCGATTTCGCTGCAAAAGAGTCCTATAACCTCTTAAAAACAAATATTGAATTCTCACTAACTAAGAAAACTGATGGTGTAGGATTCGTTATTGGTATTACAAGTTCTTGTCCACAAGAAGGTAAAAGTTACACATCAATCAACTTAGCTTATTCAATCGCAAGCGATGGGAATAAAGTACTACTCGTTGATGGCGATATGCGTAGACCTTCAGTTGCTAAGAGCTTAGAATTAGATCAAATTCCAGGTTTAGCAAATGTTCTCGCTGGAAATGATGAAGTTAAAGAAGGTGACATCATCCATAAAGGTGTTCTTCATGAAAACCTCGATGTTATTCTCTCTGGTACTATTCCACCAAATGCTTCAAAACTCATTCGTTCAGATGAATTTAAAGCATTGATAGAAAATTATAAAAAATCTTATGATTATGTGATACTTGATTTACCTCCAGTAAATTCTGTATCAGATCCAATTGGCGTATCTCAATTTATTGATGGTTTAATCATAGTTATAAAACATGATTATACAAGAAGAAGAGATGCTCTTGAAGCAATAAGACAATTAAAGTACGTAAATGCAAACGTAATTGGATTCATCTACAACGGATATTCTCGTTCGGGCGCATATTATTATAAGAAGCATAGAAAGAATTATCGTTATTACAACAGCGAATACTACTATCAAAAAAACGATGAGGCTCCAGCTTCAGAACAAAAAGAAGAAACAAAGTAAAAAAATATAAAAAGAAGAGGTAGAAAAATGAAAATGAAAAAGTATTTATTAGCTTTTGTTACTACATTTGTTCTCGCTCTTGCTATCGCATTTTTACCTGCTTTAGTTAAAGCATATGCAAACAAATCTGTAGAACAAAAACCAGCTCCTGATGTAACTGATGTTACAGTTGGTGGTGAAGCAGTTGAACCAATAGTTACTTCTGTTGAAGAAGCTAAAACTGCTACAACTTCTCAAGCTCAAGCATTAAAGGCCGCTAAAAGCGAATTAGATGGCGCTGTTTCTGATGGCAAAGACAACAGCGGTAGTGCTGTTCAATATGTAGATTATGCTAAGATTGATAAAGACTTAGATAAGACTCTTGATGAACTTGCAAAGAAAGAAAATAAGGATTACAACTCATCAGTATATGTAGTTCAATCATTATTCGAATTCTCACTTCCAGAAGGAAAGACTGCATCTCCAGAAACTCCAGTTGAAGCTACATTCGATGCTGGCACATCAAGCAAAGTTACTGTTATGCATAAAGTTGATGGTAAATGGGTAGTTGTTGATGCTAAAGATGTAACACAAACTGGTACTAGTGTAAAAGTTAAATTCACAAGACTATGCCCAGTTGCATTCTTAACAGTTAATCCAAATGCTCTTCAAGCTGATGAAGCTGGATTTAATTGGCTCTGGATTGTTATCGTTCTTGTTGTTATTTTATTAATCGTTCTCTTATTCTTATTACTCCGTAAGAAAGGCGACAAAGTTGTAACTGAAGAAGGTAGCGAAGCTGCAATCCCTGAAACTGATAAAGAAGAATTAATGGAAAACCAAGGTAACGAAGAAGCTCAAGAAGAAGCACCAGCTGAAGAAGAAGCACCAGCTGAAGAAGAAACTCCTGCTGAACCAGAAGTTGAACCAGTTGAAACTTATGAAAACGTTACTGATGATGTAAATGCTGAAAACAAATACATCGCTATTCAAATGAATAGATCATTCCTCGCTAAATTAGCTGAATCTGGTGAAGAATGCCAAGGTTACTACAACCAAGTTAAGAACGCTCTTGCAGCTTATGGCTTAAGAGGCAAAACTGCTTGGAAGTATGAAAACTTCAGAAAGGGTATGTCATTCCCTGTTAAGATCCAAGTTAAAGGTAGAACTCTCTACTTATATCTCGATTTAGATCCTGAAGCTGTTGACGCTAAGTACAAAGTTAAGAATGTTGGTGAAAGCAAGAAGTTCGCTGGCACTCCAGTATTATTCAAAGTTAAAGGCCCAAGAAAAGCTAAATACGCTCTTGAATTAGTTGATTTACTCGGTCAAAAACTCGAATTAACTAAGGGCGAAGTTGAAAACGTTAACTACTGTGAAGAAATCCAAGGTCTCACTGAAGCTGAATTAATCGAAAAAGGCTTAATCAAAGTTAAAGCTGAAAGAACAACTGAAGTTGATGAAAGAACTAGATCAGTTGCTATCGAAGATGAAGTAAATTCAGAAGAAATCAATGATAAACTCTCAGATAGAGATGCTAACAACTTAATCACAACTTCAAACAGATATGCTGACCCAACTAAGAAAGCTACAATCACTGTTGAAGATTTATGCAAATACTTCGAAGAAGGCGAAATCGCTAACTTAGAATAAGTTAATAACCGTGTTCCTGAATTTGATCCAGAATCTACATTCTTAGAAGTAGTAGGAGAAGGCTCAGCAAATAAAGGCATCGTTGTTGACTGTGATGAGATTTCACTTGAAGCTGCTAAGATGATCCTCTTAGTTGGCGGTAAAGTAATGAAATCAATGACTAAATAGTTAATTATTTAGACGAATGATATGACACAAATTGCCCGTGGATAAAACCCGGGCAATTTGTGTCTAAAAAGGAGGATTTCTATGTATCAAGAAAATTACTACAATACCAAAATAATTGACTGCCACTCTCATTTTCTTCCAAAGATGGATGATGGTAGTAAATCAATAGACGAAAGCATAGAAATGCTTCTCGAAACAAAAAGACAAGGTATAAATGAAATCTGTTCAACATCTCATTTTTACCCAAACAATGAATCTCCAGAATCTTTCAAAGAAAGAAGAGAAAAAGCTATAGCTAGCCTCAAAGAGGCTATCAAAGAATTGAACATTGAAGTTCCAAATATTTTTATTGGTGCTGAAGCTTACTTTTATGTGGGTATTGGTAGTTCAAAAAGAATTAAAGAATGCATGATTGAAGGCACTCACTATCTCCTTCTTGAAATGCCATTTATGGAATGGAGCAAGGTTGAGTATGAGGAAGTAATCCTCCTTATGGAAAACTTTGGGATTACCCCAATCATCGCTCATATCAATAGGTATATAAACTACGGAAACAACCTTAAATACATAAAAAAGCTTCAAAAAGAAGGTTGTTTACTACAATTAAATTCAGAATATTTCATCGATAAGAAAACTGAACGCAAGGCAGTAAAATTTGTCAAGAAAGGTTTAGTTGATTTAATCGGTTCTGATATGCATAATACAACTTCAAGACCACAAACACTCGGTAAAACAATCAGAATAATCATGAATAAATGTGGTCAATCATATATCGATAAACTAGAAAAAAACGCTAGAAAAGTATTCAATGAGGCAACTAGAATACTTTAGCATTTATATATTGAATAATATATCAATCTTTGATATAATTAAAATATCTTAAGAGAGTAGATGGCCTAAACATTGGTTATAGTTTCGTCAGGACAAAATCTTATGATTTTCGGAGCTATATTAAATATCGAGACTTAAGTATGTTCTTTGTCATACTTAAGTTTAGCTAAAACGAGTATGACAATACTTGTTTTATTTTTATCCAAAAAGGAGAAAATGTATGGAAAAAGAAGAAATGACTTCCTATGAAACCATGTCAATTGATGAGATTAAACTCAAATTAAACACCGATTTTGAATCTGGTTTAACTGAGGAAGAGGCCTTAAAAAGACAAGAAAAATACGGGAAAAATGAATTAAAAGAAAAGGAAAAAGATTCCTGGATTAAAATATTCTTTTCTCAGTTAAAAGATCCAATGATTTATATCCTTTTTGGTGCAATCATTGTCACTATTATCGTATCCATCTATGACACAATCAAAAATGCTGAGGCAGGTAACCCCTTTGATTTCTTTAGAGTAGGTGACTGGCCAGATGTCATAATCATTTTGGCTGTAATCATCGTAAATGCCGTAATCGGTACGGTTCAAGAAATTAAAGCCAATATCTCTTTAGAAGCCTTAAAAAAGATGTCTAGTCCTGAATCAACCGTCATAAGAGATAATAAACGCTATAAAATTAAAGCTTCAGAACTCGTTCCTGGTGATATCGTTATCATTGAAGAAGGCGACACCATCGGTGCCGATTTAAGATTAATAGAGGCAGTAAACCTCAAGTGTATGGAATCATCCTTAACTGGTGAATCAGTTCCAGTTGAAAAAGATGCGAGCATCGTCTTCACAGATAAAGTAGGTATTGGTGATAAGGTAAACGAAGCCTTCATGTCAACCATCGTATCATACGGTAGAGGAAGAGGAGTTGTCGCATCTACTGGTATGAATACCGAAATCGGTAAAATCGCTGATGCCCTAGATGATGCCGATGAGGAAATGACTCCACTTCAAAAAGTTCTTGCGAAACTATCTAAATTCTTAGGTTTCCTCACAATTGGTATTGTAGTACTCGTGCTTCTTGCAGAAATAATTTGGATATTAATAGATAATAAAGTAGGTGTTGTCGATTCTTGGATTGAAGCTGTATTATCAGCGATATCACTTGCGGTTGCAGCTGTTCCAGAAGGCTTATCAGCCGTAGTTACAATCGTGCTTTCTATCGGTGTACAAAAGATGGTTAAAGCTAATACCATCGTAAGAAAACTCCCATCAGTAGAAACACTAGGTGCTGTCTCTGTAGTATGTTCTGATAAGACTGGTACTCTCACCCAAAACAAGATGACAGTAGTTGAAGCCTACGTTAACAATAAATTCTATAAACAATCAGATTTTAATGAAGATACAAATGATAATGAATTAAAACTCCTCGCAAGAGGAATGTCTCTCTGTTCAAATGCTGTTGTCGATGAAGGATTATATGGCGATCCAACTGAAATCGCTCTTGTCGTAATGGCAAATGAGTTTGGTATGCATAAAAAAGACATCGAAAGTGAAACACCAAGAATTGATGAACTACCATTTGATTCCGTAAGAAAGATGATGTCAACTATGCATCAAGTTGAAAATAAAAGACGTGTTTATACAAAAGGTGCTTTAGATTCAATACTTAAAAACACCACAAAGATACTTGAAAATGGTATTGTAAGAGATATCACTAATGAGGATATCGAAAACATCAATAAAGCTAATATGTATTTCGCTGATAATGCCTTAAGAGCTTTAGCTCTTGCTTATAAGGAAAGCGATACTATAGAAGAAAAAGATTTAACATTCGTTGGTTTAGTTGCGATGATAGATCCACCAAGAGAGGAAGCTAAACCAGCAGTAATGAAATTTAAAAAAGCTGGTATCACTACAATTATGATTACTGGTGACCATAAAGATACCGCCTACGCAATTGCGAAGGACCTCGGAATTGTCGATGAAAAGAGCCAATGTTATACTGGTGCAGATATCGA
>JAFXYB010000021.1 GCA_017541975.1 bacterium
AGTATTTTATGTCTATATTTAACACACCAAACAATATGATAATATAGATCATATACATATCCTCTACCATGCTTCACAGTTATATACCTCCAGTAATATTATACCATATTTTATGACATATGCATAGTAATAATATATAGTTATATACTTTAGTATATACTTTGAGAAAATATACTGACATATGCAGTCTTATTTAATATTTTTTAGTCATTTTTCTCAAAAATAAAAAGAGCCTTACTCACAAATCAATAAATGAGTGTGCGGCTCTGATTTATCAACTGAAATTAATCGAAATTATCACTTATAAGTTTTTTATCATAGAACTCTTTAATATTTTCTATATTAATGAGTTCTTTTGCATCTTTTTTAGCGTTGTTTAGAATATTTACGTCTCTGAAAATATTTGCATAATCGAACTTCAACATTCCAGATTGTTCTGTGCCTAAGAAGTCACCAGGGCCTCTATCTCTTAAGTCCTGTTCACTGATTAAGAAACCATCTTGAGTTTCTTCTAAGATTTTTATTCTTTCAAGTGATTCCTTATTATCAACCATTAGGAATGAATAGCCTTCAAAGCTACCTCTTCCAACTCTTCCTCTAAGTTGATGGAGGGTTGAAAGACCGAATTTATTGGCATCAATAATTACCATTACTGATGCATTAGGATTATCGATACCTACTTCTATTACTGTGGTTGATGCAAGAATGTCGATACCACCTTCCATAAAATCATTTAATACTTTGTTCTTTTCTTCTTGAGTTAATTTACCATGAAGAAGGCCAATTCTTATATCATTACCATAGTATTTTAGAAGATCATCACGCATCTTTATGACGCTTACATATGATGATTCTTGGTCATCTTCTATGCAAGATGCCACAAAATATGCTTGTCTCCCATCACTTATTTCACTCTTTACAAAATCGAGAACTTTTAAATAATCTTTGTAGGTATGTGCGAAAGTTTTAACACTCTTTCTTGAAGATGGAATGGTTCTTATTTGTTCAAGAACCATATCATTAAAGAATGTGAGAGCGAGAGTTCTTGGAATCGGTGTTGCGGTCATATATAGGCAATCAGGATTATTACCTTTTTCTCTTATTTTCTTTCTTTGTTCAACGCCAAATTTGTGTTGTTCATCACACACAACAAAACCAAGGTTTTTAAAGACTACTTCATCAGATATTAATGAATGTGTTCCTATGATGATATCGATATCACCTTTTTTTAGTGATTCAAGGATTTCTCTTCTTTCTTTAATCTTTGTTGAGGAAGTTAAAAGAGCGACTTTCGTATCAAAATCAGATAAATATGATGTGAATGTTTTATAGTGCTGTGCTGCAAGTGCTTCAGTCGGAACCATTATTAAGCTTTGATAAGATGCGGTTTTAACTGCATAGGCACTTATTAAAGCTATAATTGTTTTACCGCTTCCAACATCTCCTTCTAGAAGCATATTCATAGGGATATTTGATGAAAGATATTTACATATATCGTTTACTGCCTTTTTTTGATCGTCTGTAAGTTCGAAATGAATACCTAGATATATGAATGATTTAATTTTTTCGAGATCATATTTTTTAGGTTCTTTTTTGAGTTCTGTTTGTTTTAGACGCATCAGTTCAAGTTTGATTGAAAATGATAATAATTCATAATACTTTAAGGCATTGATGGAATTTTTTATATCTTCTTCACTTTTTGGATTATGAATATCTTTGAGGAGTTCTTTTCCTGTTTTATATCCGTATTTTTGATAATATGAAGAAGGAATTAATTCATCCTTTTTTTCGTAATATTCAATCGCATTATTTACTATTTTATTGAAGTTGGCATTAGCGATGCCTTCGATATTATATTCTGGAAAGATGCCTTCCTTGAAATCTTTCAGATTAACTATTTTTGATGCGTTGATTTCTTTATAGTCCTTGTTGTATTCACCGATGATTACGATTTCGCTACCAATGTGAAGGGTTTTACTTAGGTAAACCATATTAAATACAGATACTTTGTAACTTAAATCATCAATGATGGTATTAAAGGTGATAATGGTATTTTTTGAGAGCTTTCTCATCTGTGGTTCATCGATGACTGTTGCCCGAGCATTCATAGTACCTTCATATAAGAAACCAGTTAATTTATAGATGGAATATTTTGATGGAAATGTATAAAGAAGGGATTTTACATCAGTAATCCCTTTTTCTAAAAGAATATTATAAACTTTTGGACCTACACCACTTATTTTCTTTAATTCCATCTTTTAAAGAAAAGACGCTATAAGCGCCTATTCTACCTCAATAATATATGAATATATTTTTTGTCCACCATTTAAGGTTTGGAAACAAATTTCAGGATATAATTCCGATAGTGCTTCAACTTGTTCCTTTTCACTATCTTCTACTTGTTCACCATAGAAAATAGTAGCCATTGTTGATTCGCTTGAAATCATCTTTGATAAGAGTTCTTTTACTGTATCAACTCTTTCTTGGTTACTGCAAACGATTGAACCATCGAGGATAGCAATAAAATCATTTTTCTTAATCTTTACGCCAGATGATACTGAATCTCTAATTGCGTATGTAACTTCACCAGATTTAATAGATGCAATCTTTGACTCCATATCTTTTGCGATATCACGAGGGCTTTCACTTTGATCATAACACATCATAGCTGCATAGCCTTGAGAAAGGGTTTTTGCAGCGATGACAATAACGTGTTTATCGTTGATAAGAGCTTTTGCAGCTTTGGCAGAAAGATAAACGTTTTTGTTGTTTGGAATAACGAAGACATGTTCGGCATTAACCTTTTCAATAGCATCTAAGAAATCTTGAGTTGATGGGTTCATAGTTTGACCACCATCGATGATTTCATCAACGCCAAGAGCTTTAAACATTTCTTTTAAGCCATCGCCATTAACAACAGCAACTACACCGTATTTGCTTCTTTCTACTTTCTTTTTGAGTGGTTTTCTAACCTTTTGAGCAACGAGTGAACTATTTTCTGCAGTTTGAATAGCCATATTGTCAGCTTTCACAGCACAAAGAGCACCATACTTTTGAGCGAATGAGAAAACATCGCCTGGAGTTTTTGTATGAATATGAACTTTAACGATGTCATCGTTATTAACAACTACGATTGAATAACCAAAGAGTTCTAGTTTATTTGTAAAACTTTGTTTATCAAATTCTACATTTGGATTAAGTCTGATGGTAAATTCTGTACAATAGCCATATTGATTTAATTCATAGAAGTCATAATCCATATAACTCTTTGTGTTTGTTTCTTTTTTATCAGTATTGCTTAATACTTCTTCAAATGTATGAGTTTCGCCTTTTAGATAGGCAACCATACCTTTAATTATAAAGACAAAACCAGCACCACCAGAGTCAACAACACCAGCTTCTTTTAATACAGGAAGTAAGAGTGGCGTTCTATCTAATGATTCAGTTGCTTCATTTAGATACGCTTCTGCGAGTTCTTCAATTGATGTAAATTTATTTTTATTATCTTCAATTACTTTAGTAGCATCACTTACAACTGTGAGAATTGTACCTTCTACTGGTACAAGCACAGATTTATAAGCGTTGGCTTTTGATTTTGAGAATGCTTCAACAATTAAATCAATATCAGCTTCAGCTGATTTTGAATCTACGTTGGCAAGACCAGAGAAGATTTGTGATAGAATAACACCACTATTGCCTCTAGCACCAAAAAGTAATCCCCTTGAAAAAGTTCTAGCTACATCAGAGATTTTAGGGTTATCACTTAAAGATTGAATCTTTTTAATACCACTTAGCATTGTTGAAAGCATTTTGCTACCTGTATCACCATCTGGTACAGGGAATACGTTTAGATCATCCACAGTCTTTTGATTTTCTTTTAAATAATATGCTGCGCATACAAGCATATCGATAAACTGGTTTCCAGATATTTTTTCCATAATTCTCCTCTTTGAAATTATGTGTTTTTTAAAGTGCACAAGAAAAAGCCGAAAATGCGGCATATTTTGATTTAAAACGCAAATATTAAACAATTTATAGAATTAAAAAATATACTATTTTTAATAAGCTAACGCATTATTTCTTGAAAAAAACACAAGTAATTATTGTAAAAATGAATTATTGTTAGTAAGTAAATCTTTTTTACTTACGTAAAAAGAATAGCACACTTAAAAAGAATAAACAAGAAAAAGTTATTTTTTGAGAATTAACAAAAATATTTGTTTATAAATTAAATAAGTGTGATATAATTTAAAAGGCTATAAATTAAGGAGGTTCTCAAGATGAGAGCATGCAGCGTCACTGGCGTTAAGTCAATGAAAGGTAATCAGAGAAGCCATTCACTCCACGCTACAAACAAAATCTGGAAAGCCAACCTTCAAAAGGTTAAAGTAGTTAACGAAGATGGCACAGTTGAAAGAGTATATGTTTCAGCTAGAGCTATTAGAAGAGGAATGGTAAAGAGAGCTTAATCTCTATCTCATAAAAAAACAAACCACAGGTTTGTTTTTTTATTGCTTTTTATGGGTTTTATGCACACGTTTTGTGCTATTTTATCTCTTAAAAGTTATCTCTACAGTGACGATTTCACTTGTGATTTCACCAGTTTCTTCATTCTTTGTAGATCTAATTACTGAAACATTAATCTTATCGCCGACTCTATGAGACGAAAGAACTGATGATAGGTCTGGTGTTGATTCGATTGTCTTACCATCAGCTTCAACAATGATATCATTCTTTAGTAATATTCCTTCAGAAGATTTACCTTCTTCTACACCTTCTACAAGAACTCCAGATGTGACAGTATCAGGAACTAAATATTCTTCTCTTCCTGCTTGTGTTAAATCCTTTATACTTACTACTGTGATACCAAAGGAGATTTTGCCACTATAAGAACCAGTTGTTTTAATTTCTGAAAGAACTTCTTTTGCGACAGAAATTGGAATTGCGAAGTTTAAGCCTTCAATTTCACTTGATGTATATTTAACTGAGTTAATACCAATTACTTCACCATTTAAGTTGAATAGCCCACCACCAGAGTTTCCTGAGTTGATAGCTGCATCATGTTGAAGATATGAAACTATTACATTAGTAACATTATTTTCAATTAAGTGACGATCTTTTCCGCCAAGAATACCCATTGTAACTGAACCATAGAGGGTTTGACCTTTTGGATTACCAACCGCAATTACAATTTCACCAATCTTAGATTCATCAGAATCTCCAAGTGTTGCAACACTATATTCTCTATCAGAATCAAAATATAATAGGGCAATATCAGTTGTTTTATCGCTGCCAACTAAAGTTGCGGGGATATATGATTCATCTTTGAATGTTGCACGATATTTTGTGCCGCCTTCAACAACGTGTTCGTTTGTGAAAAAGTAATATCTATATTGTTTATTTTCATTAGTTAGTGTTTCTCTTAAATAGATTACGCCAGAACCTGTTGCATATGATATTTCTTCCCCAAGGGCATTTACTACCATTGTAGAAACACCAATACTCACTTCTTGTGCACTAGATGCAACTCTTATGATTCTATTTTGGATTTCATCGATATCAACTGTTCCTTCGATGAATTCTTTTTTAACTTCTTCGTAGAGTTTATCGTATAATTCTCTTTCAACTTTATCGTAAACATCTGAATAGATTGAACTAACTATCTTGTTGTAATCGATTGTTGATTCTGGTTTTAGAGTTTCTGTACGCCCAATAGGGAAGAAACTACAACCAGTTAAAAGAAAAGAAATCATTACTAACATTATCAAAGATAATAATTTATTAAATCTTTTCATATTAAACCTCCGGGTTCATAAATAACTGTAGATATGAATAGTATGTTTCTACGTAATTTGCTGCTTTAGTAATCGCAGAACCTACTACCGCTAAATCAGCATATGGTTTTACAAGTTCATATGTATTCATATTGATTCCACCATCGACATTTATTAGATAGTGAAGATTATTTTTTTCTTTGTATTCTTTTAGATATTTTAGTTTATCTGTAGAAGAATCGATATATGATTGTCCGCCTCTTCCAGGCCAAACACTCATAATTAAAACCATATCAACATCCTTTAAATAAGGTTCAAGAACCTGAACATCGGTTCCAGGGTTTATTGAGATACCAGCTTTTAAACCTTTACTGTGAATTAAATCAATGGTTTCTTTGATTCTTCCAACTTCATAGTGGAAAGTGATATAATTTGCACCAGCATCCTTATACTTATCAATTAAATCTATAGGATTTTCTACCATTAGATGGCAATCGATAATCGATCTTGGTGAAGAGATTGAACATCTTTTAACTATTTTTTCATCAAATGATGTTTCCTTTACAAACTTACCATCCATGATATCCATATGAAGAATTGGCGCAGCCAAAAGAGGTTTTAAAAAACCTTCTATATTATCTAAATTAGCATTTAAAATAGATAAATCAACAATCATTATTACCTCTTAAAGAATTTTTCTTCTTCCTTAATCATTTGATAGAGTTTTAGATAATTATCATATCTTGATTTTAAGATTAAACCATCTTCAACTCTCTTTTTTACGATACAGTTTGGCTCATGAGTGTGTGTACACTCATTGTATTTACACATGTTTAATACTTCTACAAATTCTGGATAACATTCCTTGAGATTGGTGGATTTAATGTGGGATAAATCAAGGCTTGAAAAACCAGGAGTATCAGCGATATAGAAGTTTTCTATTTTTATGAGTTCTGTGTGCCTTGTCGTATGCTTACCACGACCAAGTGCATCGCTTATATCTTGTGTTTTTAAGTTTAAGTCACTTCTTAAGGTATTTAGTAAGTGACTCTTACCTGCACCAGTTTGGCCTGATACCACTCCAATTTTATCATTAAGGAGGGCTAAAAATGAATCCTTCATCACGATACCATCATAATTCGAGTAGAAAACATTATAATATTTTTCATAATATTTCATATTTTCATATAAATTCTTGATTTCTTCTTCACTACCGAGATCCATTTTTGTGATTACGATTATTGGAGTAACGTTCTCTATTTCAACATTAATTAAGAACTTATCTAATAATTCGTAGTTGATATCTGGCCTTTTTAATGAGGTGATGATTATTACATAATCAACGTTGGAAATAAAGGGTCTTAAAAACGTATTCTTTCTTTCAAGAACCTTTACAATCATATCATCATTATATTCGACAAAATCTCCAACCTTGATTGTTTCATCTAAATAGCGGAATTTACCACGTGGTTTAAGCACGCTTATATCACCGCTATTAGATATAACTGTATATTCGTTTGAGATGTTTTTAATTATTCTTCCAATCAATATTATTCACCAAGGTAAACGCCCATTGATCTTGCACATCTTAAGAGATCAGAATCTTCATCAACGTTCTTACTGCCACCTTTTGAAGTTTCACCCATTGGTCCGTTACCAACTACATCTTCTAGTGGAACAGTCACAAGCTTTTCACCACGGATGGCAACCATAACACCATATTCTTTCTTTACGATTGTATCAACGGCATATGAACCATATCTAAATGATAAGATTCTATCAGAATAGTTAGTGTTACCGCCACGTTGAACATAACCGAGATTTGTGCATCTAACTTCTTGATCAGTAACGTCTTTTAGTCTTTCTTCAAGTTCGTAAGCAATCTTTGTGCCGACACCACCAAGTTTAACGCTATCTGGGTATTTTGTGTTTACTGTTGCAGTAACTTTACCATCAACGGCATGAGAACCTTCTGATACGCAGATGAGAGTTGATTTGAAACCATCTTTATATCTTTGAATTAAACGTTCAGTGATATGTTCGATGTTGTATGGTATTTCTGGGATAAGGATGATATCTGCATCACCAGAAAGGCCACCTTCAAGTGCTAACCATCCAGCATGTCTACCCATAACTTCTAAAACCATAATTCTATTATGGCTGTAGCCTGTAGTCTTGATTGAACATAGTGCATCCGCAATTCTTTCTACTGCAGTTGAATAACCAAATGTTTTATCTGTATATGGAACATCGTTATCGATTGTTTTAGGAATGCATACTACATTTACACCAAGTCTAGCAAAGTCTCTAGCACTTGTCATAGAACCATCTCCACCAACAACTACGAGTGCATCTACAGAATCGTTTTGTAGGTTCTTTACGGCAATTAATGAATCATCACGATAAGTGATTGTACCATCTTCTTGGAATATTCTTCTATGGAATAAGTTAGTTTTGTTTGAGTTCCCAAGAATTGAACCACCTTCATGGCCGATGTTTCTTACTGATGCATTGTCAAGTAAGACATAGTCGTTATAAAGTAATCCATCATAGCCCATTTTAAAGCCTAAAACTTGAATGTTTTTGCTGGAAGCTGATTTAACAACTGATTCAATAACTGCGTTTAAACCAGAGCAATCTCCTCCACTTGTGAGAATACCAATTCTTTTAATTGTTTCTGCCATAATTATATCCACCTCTTTTATTATTTTACTTTACTTCTAAGCTGCCCACATGCAGCATCTATATCATCACCCATTTTATGTCTTAGGGTGACATTGATTCCTCTTTTTTTGAGTTCATCATAGAATTCATTAGAATTCTTTGATGTTTTATAGGAGAACTCATCAACGTGATTATAAGGAATCAGATTTACATAAGCATTGAGATTTTTGATTAAATCCGCAAGCTTATCGGCATAAAGCCTTGAATCGTTTATACCTTCTAGTAAGAGATATTCGAAGGTGATTCTCCTTCCGGTTTTATCGAAATAATATTTTACTGCCTCAATTATTTCTTCTATTTTATATGCCTTATTTATCGGCATAAGAGTGCTTCTAAGTTCATTTGTTGGAGCGTGAAGAGAAATAGCGAGGTTAATACCTAAGTTTTCTTCTGCAAGATCAAAGATCTTTGGGACAAGACCACAGGTTGAAAGGGTGATATGCCTGATACCTATTTCAAGACCTTTTGGTGCATTGATAATTTTCATAAACTTAATGACATTATCATAATTATCAAGTGGTTCACCAGTACCCATGATGACGATGTGGCTAATTCGTTCATTTGCATCTAACATCGCTTTCATAATCATTGAAACCATTTCTGATGCTTCAAGATTACGGGTTTTCTTCTTTAGGCCAGATGCACAAAATGAACATCCCATATTGCAGCCAACTTGCGAAGAGATACAAAATGAGGTTCCATATGGATGATGCATCAGTACGCCTTCAACTTTTGATAGGTCTTCAAACTCAAATAGATATTTGATGGTCGAATCACTGGATTCCTCTTTCACAATAATTTTTGGAAGATCTAGTGAAAGATTTGATTCTAAATATGTTCTTAAATCTTTACTGATGTTAGACATATTTGAAAAATCTAATTCGAGCTTTTTATATACCCAGTCATAGACCTGACTTGCATTAAATTTTTTATATCCGAGATTTATGAATAAATCTTCAAGTTCGGATATGGTGTAAGAATAGAAGGAATTCATTATTCTCTAATCTTGATATTTAAGCTTGCAAGATGTTTTAAGATTGAATCAATAAATCCATCTACTTCACTTGTTTCAAGTGTTCTTGTCATATCTTGGAATGTGAGTTTTAAAGCGATTTGTTTCTTATCGAGGCCAATATTTAATCCTGTGTATAGATCAAATACTTTAACTTCAGTTAATGTTCTCTTGCCAGCTCTCTTGACTTCATTAATTAGATACTCACAAGTTACGTCTTTGTCCATAATTAATGCTAAATCACGAGTAACTTGAGGATATTTAGATATTTCTTTCACAGTTTTTAATGGGTGAGATGCCTTGAAAAGCTTTTCTAGGCTTAATTCAAAGACATAAGCTTCTGGGCAATCGAAATATTTCATTGTGTTTGGATGAAGTTTGCCTAAGAAACCAATTCTATCTTTACCGATTAGGATTTCTGCAGAAATACCAGGATGTAATCCTTTAAGTGGTGATTTTGGAACTGTGATGTTATAGTTCTTAACACCGAGTTTATTGAAGAGGCTATCTAAGAGACCTTTAACATAGAAGAAATCAACTTCTTCCTTTTCAAGTTTCCAAAGGGTTGAAGAAATAGTTCCAGAAAGGAGTCCTGATAGAATTTGTTCTTCAGAATCTAAAGTGTAGATTCTTCCAATTTCGAAGAGGAAATTATCCATATTCTTACGGTTTTGATTGAACTTCAAAACTTCAATTAATGATGGAATAGTTGAATGTCTCATATAAGATCTTTCATCAGTTAATGGATTCATTATCTTAACGAGACCATATTCTTCGTTATCAAAATATGTAGCTTTTTCTTTTGTGGTAAGAGAATATGTGAGAGTTTCATTCATATTATAGGCAAGAAGGTGCCTAATCTTTCTTATGAAAGCTTGATATTCTGATAGGTGGCCTGAAGATGTTGAAGGAGGAATAGATGCTTCAATCTTTTCATAGCCGTTGATTCTTACGATTTCTTCAATTAAATCTTGATATGTTTCAATATCAGGTCTTCTCTTTGGAACGAATACAGTGAAGTTATTACCATCTACTTTGTATTCGAATGAAAGGCCAGAGAATACTTGTTCAATTTCTTCTTTTTCGTATTTTCTACCGAGAACTGAATTGATTTGTTTTAAGGAAACTTTAACTGCTTTAGTGCTCATATCTACGTTATCGAAGAATGAACCACCTTTTTGAACTTTACCATTTGCGAGATCTTTAAACATCTTTGTGGCAAGATTTAGGGCATACTCTGTCATCTCTGGATTGATACCTTTTTCGAATCTCATACTTGATTCAGATGCGAGGCCTAGTCTTGCCGAAGTGTTTTTAATGCATTTTGAATTAAAGAGGGCAGCTTCTAAGAAGATATTTTTAGTTGTAGGTTCTACTTCTGAATTGAGTCCACCCATAACACCGCCGAGGCAGAGAGATGTTTCACCATCGGTGATAACGATATCGTTAGATGTTAAAAGTCTATCCTGATGGTCAAGTGTTGTGAATACTTCACCATCTTTTGCCATCTTAACGACAATTTTCTTAGATTTGATTTGGTCATAGTCAAAAGCATGTAGTGGTTGACCAGTAACCATTAACACGTAGTTTGTGATATCAACGATGTTGTTGATTGGGCGGATATTCATCTTCATAAGAGCGCCCTTTAACCAACTTGGTGATTCTTTGATTTCAACATCCTTGATTACTTTTGAGTAATATCTCATACAGTTTTCTGTTTCAGTTGAAACTGTGATATCAGCTAAAGTTTTTTCTTCTTTTGCATTATCAAATCCTAGATGCATCTTAGAATTTAACATTGCCTTAGTGTCATAGGCAACACCAATTATTGAAAGAAGGTCATTTCTATTTGGAGTGAGTTCTATTTCTAAAACATCGTCATTGAGATTCATATATTCAAGTGGATCAGCTCCAATTGGGGCATCATCATTTAAATAATAGATTCCTTCATAGCCTTGGAATTTGTGATCAATGCCAAGTTCATCAAGTGCGCAGTTCATTCCACATGATTCAACACCACGGATAACTGCCTTTTTCATTGTGCCACCAGGAAGTTCAACGCCGATTTTAGCAACAATTATCTTTCTGTCAACTTCAACGTTTGGAGCACCACATACGATATCATCTACTGAATCACCAGTATCAACTGTGGTGATATGAAGGTGATTTGAATCTGGATGGTCTTTAATAGCGAGTATCTTACCGATGACAAGGCCTTTAACCTTGCAGAAAGGACCGAAAGAATCAACTTCGGCACTCTTTAAAGAGAAGTTCTTAACAAATTCATTGATATCAGTGTTGATATCGACATATTTCTTTAATACATTGATTGGTATTAACATGTGTTAGATCCTCCTATTTAAATTGTTTATTCTGACGAAGGTCATTTGCGTATAAAGACCTGATGTCTTCGATGCCGTATTTCAGCATCGCAATTCTTTCAGCACCAACACCGAAAGCAAATCCTTGATATACTTTTGGATCATATCCGCACATTTCAAGGACATTATTATTAACCATACCAGCACCTAATATTTCAATCCAACCTGTGCCCTTACAAAGGCCACAGCCTTTTCCGTGGCATTTGAAACAAGAGACATCAACTTCGATTGATGGTTCAGTAAATGGGAAGTATGAAGGACGGAGTCTGATTTCACGGTCTTCACCAAATAATCTCTTGGCCATGATGGTGAGAGTACCTTTTAGTTCAGCCATAGTTACATCTTTATTAACAACTAATCCTTCAATTTGTGTAAACTCATGAGAATGAGTTGCGTCATCATCATCTCTTCTATAAGCTCTTCCTGGGCAGATGATTCTTACATCTTTATTGCCACCAAATTCGAGCATTGTACGAGCTTGAACAGCTGATGTTTGACTTCTAAGAAGTCTATCCACATCAACATAGAAGGTATCTTGCATCGCTCTTGCAGGATGGCCTTTTGGAATATTTAAATATTGGAAGTTGTAGAGATCTTGTTCTACTTCTGGACCATCTTTAACTTCATATCCCATGCCGATAAAGAGGTCTTCTACCTCTTCGATTACTTTTGTTAAAACGTGAATTGAACCTTGATTTATTTCTTTACCAGGGAGAGTAACATCAACTTTTTCTTTTGATAATTGTTCTTCAATAGCTCTTTCTTCGATTTCTTTCTTCTTTGCTTCAAAGAGTTCAGTAGCTAAAGTTTTAAGTGCGTTAACTTTTTCTCCTAGTTTTGGTTTTTCTTCATTTGGAAGGTTTTTCATATCAAGAAGCATTTCTTGAATAGGACCTTTCTTTCCTAAATATTGAGCTCTTAGTTCAGATAGAGTTTGAAGATTTAATTTTGTGTTCTCAAAATCTTTTTTTATCCTCTGTCTTAATTCTTCAAGTTCCATATGTCCTCCTTTTGCCATAGATAGTTATGGCGAATAATTCATTGGTTTTGCCAAATAATATTATATATTATAAGTTAAAGTTTTCAACACATAAAATGAAAACTAGTGTTTTTTAGATAATAAAAACACTATTTCTGCAAATAAATAATTGACGATTGTTGAAGGCAAAATTGCAAGTATGAAGGCTTCTTTTTTGTTTATTCCCTTTTCAACTAGCTTTCTTAATTCTTCGTTATAAAGAACAATTATGAGATTAAAAAGTAGGATTGTGACTACTCCAACAAGTGCGTTAAAGGCGAATGAATAGATATCGATATTTAAAGATACGAAATAGATGATTGATAGGAAGATGATTATTTCTATCGCCGAAAGCAAGGCATATTTGTAGTAGAAATGTCTCACCTTGAAGATATCTAAAAAATAAAAGATGTGTGATAAGAAAATTGATCCGACAATCGTCGCACCAATTGTGATGAAAACATTAGAGTTTGGATTGAATGTTTCATTAACCATCAGAAAACGATTCTTTAAAAATATACTACATACGGATATGAAAATACCAGTAAATGTTTCATACATTATGATAAATGGTATAGGTTTATCTAGCAATGATGGTATTAAAACTAGAGAAGCTACTGACATCAATAATGATACTGAAAGTATTACTATTGAGATTGTATTACCCCAAGAATCATTGTAGATAAAAATAAAAAGAAGGTAGCTTAGTACCATAATGAAAGAAAGATATAGACCATATGTGTCTATAACTCTCTTTGTAGCAGTTTTGCCATCTTCTTTTGTTGGGTTTTCTTCGATTGTGTTATATATTGGATTCTTAATCATCTTGACTAAAACTCTAAATCGAGGGTCATTTGGTTGTCATCTGGTAGTTTTCCAAATACACCAAAATCTTCAAGTTTTTTGAATATAGTTTTAGAAACTCTTGTCCTATCCATGAAGTCGTTCTTAGTTGTGAATGGTTTTTCATTCCTTGCATCAATGATTGACTGTGCAACTGTTTGACCACAGCCATCGATAGCGCCAAATGGAATATAGAGTCCATTCTTATCTTCGCTGACTGCGAAGTCAACGGCTTCTGATTTTTCAAGATCAACCATATAGAACTTGTAGCCTCTCATAGTCATTTCAAGACATAGTTCAAGTGTTGTGATTAAATCATCGTCTTTATTTTTTCTTTCTACTTGAGGTTTAGATTTCAAGTTTTCAAGTTCAGCTTTGATTTGAGCTGGGCCTTGTGTCATTACTTGAACATCATAAGCAACCATTTTTTTGGAAAGAATTGCACTATAGAAGAATATTGGTCTATATAGTTTGAACCAAGCAATTCTAAGAGCCATGATAACGTAGGCAGTTGCGTGTGCTTTAGGGAACATGTACTGAATCTTTGAACAACTCCAAATATACCAGTTTGGTATAGGATATTGTGAGAGTTTTTCAATAAATCCATTCCATTTATTTTCATCTTGAAGTGGCTTTCCTTTTCTTACAAACTCCATTGTCTTGAAGGCAAGATCGGCAGGAACACCATAACTTATTAAATCAACCATTATATCATCACGACAACCGATGATATCTTTGAAGTCCACCTTAACATTTGGTAAACCTTTGGCTTTACCAGAAATTAAATCTTGAGCATTATCATTCCAAACATCAGTTCCATGTGATAGTCCTGATACTTTAACTAGTTCTGCGAACGTACTTGGTTTAGCTTCTTCTAATAGACCACGAACGAATGATGTACCAAATTCAGAGATACCATATGTCGCAACATTTGAACAGATGTCACTAGGATTGCATTTGATTCCTTTTGTATTGTTCATTAGTTGATATAAACTAAAGTCATTTACTGGAATATCCATTGCATCGCTGAATGGGAAATCTTTAGGATATTTTTGAACATATTTCATTAGATATCTTAAAACTGTAGGGTCATCATGACCTAGAATATCTAATTTGAATAAGTTCTTTTCAAATGAGTGATAATCGAAGTGGGTTGTCTTCCATGATTTATCTTTTGAGTCACCAGGATATTGAACTGGAGTTACTTCATAAATCTCATGATCAACTGGCACAACGACTATTCCACCAGGGTGTTTAGAAGATGTCCTCTTTGAACCAATGATTTTAAATGATAAAGCTTCGATTTCTGCCTTCTTATGGTGAATTGGTTCTAAACCTTCTTTTGCCCTATTCTCATTTTTGTCAGTGAAATAATCTCTTACTATTGCATAGGCTGTTTTATCCATACATGTGAGGATAGTACCAGCTCTGAATGCTTTAGTCATGCCAAATATTTCTCTGATATATTCATGGATTGTGCCTTGGTTTTCACCAGAGAAGTTAAGGTCAATATCTGGAGTTTTTGGATCTTCAGGAACACCTAGGAATGTTTCAAATGGAATATCATGTCCATCTCTTTCAAGTTTGGTTCCACATACTGGGCATGCATGATCTGGAAGATCAAAACCAGTTAAAACTTTATCAAGAATAGGAACTATCTTTTCTTCATCTTTTCTAATTCCATATTTCTCTTTTTCTTCTTTTGTCATCTTGAATGAAGAGAAATAACATTTAGGACATCTATAATGTGGTGGTAATGAGTTAACCTCAGTAATTGATAAGAGGTATGCAACAAAAGATGAACCGACTGAACCACGGCTACCAACTACGTAACCATCTTGTCTCGATCTTTCGACAAGAACTTTTGAGATGAGGTAAACTGTCGAGAATTTATTCTTGTTGATTGATTCTAATTCACCTTTGATTCTATCTAAAACAATACCAGGTATTAGATCACCATAGAGTTCTTTAGCCTTGCGATATACTTCACCATTTACGTAACCCTCAGCTGATTCATATCCGTATTTTTCCATAAAGTTATCTTTTGGAGGATAGAGGGTTTTAGTAAATGCTTTAACATTATCGCAAGCATCGGCAATCATATTTGTATTATCTACTACGATTTCTTGCGCTAAATTTTCACCTAAGAATGAAAATTCTTCAAGCATTTCATCAGTAGTCATAAAATATTCAGCTGGAATTTCTTTTTCATGTTTTAAATAGTGGAATCTTTCACCACCTACTGGGTCTGTCTGAACGAGAATATCACGATAGATTGTATCTTCCTTGTTTATTTGATGGCAGTCACCAGTTGCACAGACAGGAATAGAATGTTTTTTAGCAAGACTTATGATTTTTTTGATGGTATCTTGGTAGCAATATCCAAAATCATCCATATGATATTTATAATATTCAAATGAATTTTGTGGTTGAACCTCGATGTAATCATATAAATCAATGATTTCCTCTAGTTCCTTACTATTTTTTCTAAAGGCAGTATCAAAGAAGTATGAATTTCTACATCCTGATCCAACAAGAATACCATTTCTATATTTTTCTAAAACATCTTTAGTAAGAATAGCTTCAGAAGTGAAATAATCAGTACTTGCGATTGAAAGGATGTGATATAAATTCTTCAGGCCTTCTTGTGTCTTCGCAATTAAGTTGATATGTCCAGGTATTGGATATTTATATGAATCCTTCTTATTTATTAGTGAATTGATTTCAAGATGATTTGTGATACCACGTTTCTTAACTTCTTCTAACATGTGTAGGAAGATTTCTTCTGTAGATCTAGCATCGTTAACCGCTCTGTGGTGATTTTCGAGATTAACATTTAAGAACTTTGAAAGGGCATCTAGACCATATCTCTTTCTTTCTGGGTATAAAACTTTGGCAAGAACTAATGTATCGATTACTGGATAATCAGGATGTTCAATACCGAGTGCATCAAAGTTTTCTATTAGATGAGACATATCAAATTCAGCATTATGGGCAACTAAAATTGTGCCTTCAATGAATTTATGAAAATCTTTTAATACTTCTTCGCGTGTTCTCGCTCTTTCAACATCACGGTTAGTGATACCAGTGATGGAAACGACAGATGATGGAATGTTCTTTTCTGGATTAACGAGTTCAGAAAATTCTCCAAGTTGAATACCGTTCTTAATTTTAACGGCACCAATTTCTATTATTCTTTCGTAGTTTACCGAAAAACCTGTGGTTTCAAGGTCGAATACAGTATATGTTGCGTTTTCTAAATCGATATTTTTTGGATTATATGCAGCAAGAATCTTGTCTTGATCTACATAACATAATTCAACACCATAGATTGGTTTGAAATCTGGGTGTTTTTCACCATATTCATATAAATCATGAAATGATTGAACTGATGCGTGATCGGTTACAGCGAGTGCTTTATGACCAAATATAGTAGCGGCTTCAATATAATCATTCATTTCAGGTACACCGTCTAGTGTACTCATCTTAGTGTGAAGATGAAGTTCAACTCTCTTTTTTGCCTTCGTATCAACTCTCTCTGTGATAGGAAGCACATCTAGTGAGTGCTTCATATTGACGATATGCATTGAAACATCTTTAGTAAATGTTGAATATTCTGGATATGCTTGAACTTTAACATGCATACCAATTTTAAGATAACGGAAGTATTTTGATTCCTCTTTAGTTTGAAGGCGTCGTCTTGTACAATATACATATGATTTTCCATCATATATAATGAACTTGACGACATTTTTCTTACTTAAGTTTTCAGTATCAATAAATGTGATATGGCCTTGGATGACGAATGTCCAGTTTTTTTGATTTTCTTTAAATAGAAGGAATTCTTCTTCATTGTCAGGAACATCGCTTAACTCGAGTGGTTGACCAACAACTTCTTTTAGAGGGTTATAAGATATATAAGATTCTTGTTTATTGTTTTTTCTGGTTTCATTAATCATTTCTGATTTTTCTTTTTCGATTTTCTCTCTTATATCTATTTCAGTATGATTAACTTCAATTTTTAATTCAAAATCTTTATAGCCCAGTATTTTAAATTCCTCAATTATCTCTTTTCTATTTAGCGAAAAGACAGAATCATCTCCAGGAACTTTAATAGTAAAGATGCCATCTTCGTAAGATGTTTCATAACTAGCACCAACTATTGCCCTTGGTGAATTCTTCGCAACTCTTTGAATTACAAAACGATAATAATCTTTTAAATCATCTTCAACATATGATTTGAATGAAAAAGAATATTTGATGCCTTTGGTACCTGGGAGTTTTTTGTGGTCGAGGGTATCGCAAAAATCTCTCATATCCATGATAGGGAGTGGTTTTAGAGCTTCAAATTCTAAATTAGCTTCGTCTGTTTCTTTATCTATTACTATGCTAGATAAAATAAGGTTATTCTCTATAACCTCGTTTTCAATTCCAAATGCCTTTAATAAAATATGAATCTTGTTTTCCATAATTAAAACCCTCTCTTAATAAAATTATAGCACACCGAAGTGTGCTATAAAATTAAATATTAATTATATTTTAAAATTTTTATTCTTTGTCGAAATATGTAGTATATGAAGAGTCATCATCAGCATCATCTTCATCATCTAAACCACCAGAAATTTCCATTGTACCAAAAGTATTTTCTGGTTTAGCATCTTCAGCAGTATCCTTGAATTCAACATGAACTTTGTCATTTAAGATTTCTTCTAATGCTTTTCCTACTGCAGTAGCGCATTCACTACCACCTAGTTCTTCCATTGATGTATAATCTTCTTTTTTGATAATTTTAGCTCTTTTTGCAGCAGTATATGCTAGTTTGTATTTTGAATCTATCTTTGTGAGTAAATCATCAATTGATGGGTATCTTAATCCTTCATTATTCTTGTCCATGTGTTTCTGTGTCTCCTAACATTTCATAATATTTATAGATGCTTCTGCTTGTCTTAGCGTGTTCAGCACGGATGATAGCTCTTATCCTATCAGCTGCATTTTCAATTGAATCGTTAACAACGATATAATCATATTGATATGCAAGAGGGAATTCGCTATTAGCTTTGGCAATTCTTTCTTGAATTTGATAATCTGATTCGGTTCCTCTCTTTTTTAATCTTTCATAGAGAGCTTCTTTCGATGGCGGAACTATGAAGATTGTGACCGCATCGATCATTTTTTCTTTGACTTGACGACAACCATTAACTTCGATCTCGAGGATTAATTCTTTTCCTGAGTCTAATGCTTCTTCAACTTTATCAAGAGGGGTTCCGTAATAATTCCCGCAAAAATATGTGTATTCTAAGAATCCACCTTCTTTTATTTTCTTTTCAAAGTAGTCTTTTGAAACGAAATAGTAATCCTTTCCTTCTATTTCGCCTGGTCTCTTTTCTCTTGTGGTCATTGAAACAGAAAATGTATAGTTATGGTTTTTTTGACTAAAGAGTGATTTTCTAACTGTTCCCTTCCCAACTCCAGATGGACCACTTAAGACAACTAACAAACCTCTCTCATTAAGTTTCATAGTTCATCCTCTCGTCTTTTAGATATTATATCATATATCTAAAGGATTATGCACAACAACTTTTTAAAGAAAAATGATATAATAACTTTAAGAGGCAAAGAACAATGGCACTTGATGGAATGTTCATCGGCAAACTTGCAGTAGAATTAAAGGATAAACTTGTCGGTGGAAAAATCGATCAAATCGATGGTTTAAACAAAACTGATTATTTGTTCAAAATTAGGGCAAACGGATCAACATATAACCTTTATATGTCGGTTTCTTATAATAATCCGACCATTTTTATTTCGCCTAAAAAGTTTGAAAAACCACTTGTTGCATCATCTTTTACAATGTTTCTTAGAAAGTATCTAGAAGGTGGATACATAAAGGATATTTACCAATATATGAACGATAGAGTAATAATGATTGATATCGACTTAAAGAACGATTTTGAAGGGCTTGAGAAAAGGACAATTTGTCTTGAATTAATCGGTAGATTTTCTAATCTATTAATTCTTGATGGTAACTTTAAAATCATTGAAGCAATCAAACAATTATCGGTTCTTGAAACCAACTCAAGAGGCATCATGAAAGGCTTAAAATATGAGGCACTAAAGAATGATAAAATAAGCCCAGATAATAAAGAAGAAATCAACAGAATATTTTCTAAGATTTCTAATCTTGATTCAAAAACTATTGTGGATACAATATCTGGAATATCCCCATCTTTAGCCAAATATTTGATAAATAGCTATAAAGAAAGTGACCTTGATTTCTATTCATTTTTTAAGAGTGAAACAGATAAGTTTTCTCCTGTATTAAGGGGAGAAAGTGACTATTATTATTTTGATATTTATGGTGAAAATGTAACTCATTTTGATACGCTCTCTGACCTTCTTTTTGAATATTTTATTAAGAACGCGGAAGCTAAAATATTAAAGGATAACAATCAAGAAGTATATAAATGTGTTAGTTCAAATATCAAGAGGCTAGAAAAGAAACTAGGCAAACTCAAAGAAGAATATGAAAAGGATGAAAATGCCGATGAATTAAGGCTTAAAGGAGAACTTCTTCTTGCGAATTCTAATAATGATTTACCAAGAGGTTCTACTGTTAAAGTGCTCAATTATTATACTAACGATTATATTGATATTCAAATTGATCCATCAAAAACCATAAAAGAGAATAGTCAACAATATTATAAGAAATATCGTAAGGCCAAAGTAGGTATTGAATATGTAGAAAGGGAAATCGATATTGCCAAAAATGATTTGGATTATTTTAAAACAATCGAATATCAACTTTCAAAAGCATCTTTAAAAGATTTATTAGAAATAAGGGATGAATTAATTGATAATGGATTCATCCACTACAAAGAAAAAACCTTTAAAAAGAAACAAAAACCTAATTACATTAAACTCAATTATTCTGGTTGTGATATCTTAATTGGTAAAAACAATATCCAAAATGAATATATTACCCATACAGTAGGGAAAAAGGATGATCTATGGTTCCATGTTAAAGATGACCATGGATCTCACGTTATTGTGAGTGGGGAGAATAAATATAGTGAGGATGTAATAAGGTTTGCGTCTAAACAGGCAGCTATTTATTCTAATGCTTCGAACTCATCTAGCGTTCCAGTAGATTATACTGAAATAAAATATTTAAAGAAAGTACCAGGTAAAAAAGGTTCATTTGTAACATACAAAAAGTATAAGACAATTTATATAGATCCAAAGAGAGAAGAAAAATAGACGAGGTTGAACTCGTCTATTTTATTTTTTAAAATTTTATATCTCTTCTCCTCTTAGGAATCTATGATAGATATTGGTAGTTTCACCAAGGTAGCAGAATCTTTCTGCCATTTCTATAGGTGTTAATTTTTCATAGTCATCTTCTATATCACTAATAACTAGGGCATCAAAATCATATCCTTTTTCAAAACTACCGACTTTTCCAAATATACTACCGCTCATTTTAGTAGCCATATAGAATGCTTCACTAAAATCGATTGATCTATTTTCTTTTTCATAGAATGATTTGATTTTAGATAATCTTACTGCGCTTGATACTCCTCTATAAATTCCTAAATACTCTCCAGCAGCAATATCACTACCTATACCTAGATTTATACCATTATCAAGTAAGTATCCAGTTCTCATTATTCCGGCTATAACATTAGATGTAGAATCTGGACATTGAACTGCAAAACCGCCACATTCTTTAAGTAATTTTAAATCGAGTTCAGAAGGGAAGATATAGTGAGCAGCAATGAAAGGCTTATGTTTTAAAAGTCCAGCTTTTTCATATATTTCCATATCACATAAACATCCTTCAAAGCATTTCTTAGCTTCTTCCGCTTCCCAAAGTGATTCAACAATATGAGTTTGAACACCAATATTATATTTATCTGATAATTCACCTAGTTTTTTTAATAAATCGAAACTACATGTAGGCGCAAAACGAGGAGTTAGTATTGGTTTAGCATATTTATTATTTTGATGTTTCTTAATGAATAATTCAGTATTTTTTATTGATTCATCAGTTGTTTCAATTAAATAACTTGGACTATTCTTATCCATATTAACTTTTCCAACAAATGAAGATATACCACGCCTTTCTAATTCCTCCATTAGTATATCGGTAGCATTATTATGGATTGTCCCAAGGATAACCGCATGCATTGTTCCATACTTGATTAAATCAGCAGCAAATTTACTATATACTTTCCTTGCGAATGATTCATCTTTATATTTTGATTCTAATGGGAACGTATATTTATTTAGCCAATCATTAAGCAACAGATCCATTTGAATGCCTCTATTAGGGTACTGTGGAGCGTGTACATGTAGATCAGAGAATGCTGGAATAATGAGGCTATTTTTAAAATCAATTATTTCGCTATTCTTGTATTCTTCTTTTAGTTCTTTTTCAACCGATAATACTTTTCCATTTTCTACTAAAAGATATCCGTTCTCATATGACATTAATTCAGTTGCGCTTTTTGAATATACAATATTACCATGGTAAATTTTCATAAGCAGTCTCCCATTTCAGATGATTATACTATTAATATTATAATTAAAATACGAAACAATATCTACTTTTATTAATTTATTAATAATATTTGCATCTTGTTTTACCTAGGTAATAAAAAGATAGTGTTCCAGGTCCTGAATGAGAACCGATGATTGGTCCTAAATCTGTGATAATAGGTTCGATATTTAGTTTGTTTCTAATTTGAGAAGCTAGATATTCAACATCATCCTTACAATCTGCCCCAGATATGATGACTAGATTACTACTTTTATCTCTTTCATCTTGAAATTTATTGAACATTGCATCAATTGTCTTTCTTCTTGTGACAATCTTTTTCGCAACGAATAGCTTACCGTCAGCATCTACTTGCATAAATGGTTTAATATTAAATATTTCAGAAAAGACATATTTACTGAATCTAATTCTTCCACCATTTAGTAAATACTTGAGTGTATCTACTGTGAATACATGGTTTACATTTAGTTTAGTTTTAACTGCGTAATCTAGTATTTCAGTAATTTTGCTTGCTTCATTTGCCTTATTTTTAATGAGGATACCATATAAGCCTTGACCACCGCATCCACAAAGTGAATCAATTACGAATACTTTATTTTTATTTTGCTTGTTCATCTCTTCAGCAACTTTTATTGCATTATGGCACATACCAGATAGTCCGCTAGAAAAAGCTAAATGAATAACTGGTTTGTTTTCCTCTAAAAGTTTACTGAAGTATTCACGATAAACCTCAGGCGGTACTTGATAAGTAGATACTTTCTTTCCTTCTTTCATCTTTTGATAGAGATTAGTAGATTCTACACTATCACAAATAGTTGAATACTCAACATCATCTACGATGAAATTCATATCGAGTATTCTAAAGTCGTATTTTTTAATTAATTCTTCGTTTAAATCACATGTTGATTCCATTGATATGATTACATCAACCATTGTTTTACCTCCTTTTTTCTTAATTCTACAAAGAGAAATGGAGGTTTTTTTCTCCTAGTAAGAAATCAATATCTCAAACATGAAAGTTTAATTCTCCTATTAGGTTTCTTAATTCTACTGAAAGAAAAATGACTCTCTAGAGAAGAGATTTTTCGTTTCTACTAATGAAAATAATGGGATAATGGTATTAAAAAATGCCAGAATTAATCTGACATTTATTAATATATATAAACTCGTTATAGTGTTAGAGCTTTTATCTTATCTCTTTTTTCCAGTAGATTATTTATATAGTTACTATAATCCATATCGGTTCTTTTCCTTAGAATTTCTGTAAGTTCAAAGACGATATTATATAATGGTGTAAGAGATAAGTTACCGAGAACGCCCTTTAGTGAATGGGCAATTTCAAATGCTCGTTCATAGTCTTTATTATCTAGAGCTTCTTTGAGATTTTCAAAACTTGAATCCTTGATAGCTCTATCGACAAGCCTCAAATAGAATGATTCATTATTCATGCAAGTAGTTAAACCTTTTTCAGTATCTACTCCAAGTGCTTTGAGATTTTGGATTGTTAACATGGGGGTCTCCTTTATAAGTTTAATTCTTTCTTTAAGAATTCTTCAAAATCTTTTTCATTCAATGGTCTAGAAAAATAATATCCTTGAATGACATCACAGCCAATTTTCTTAAGTGCTTCTACTTGTTCAAGTGTTTCAACACCTTCAGCTACCGCAATAACATTTAATGATTTCTTAATATCCATGATGAGTTCTAGTATTCTTGTATTGCCTTCAGCACTAAAGGCATTTCTTACAAGCGCCATATCTATTTTTAAAACATCGATTGGTAAGATGGAAATCATATTAAGCGATGAATAACCAGAACCAAAATCATCCATTTCAATCTTGAATCCATGATTTCTAAGGTCATTTACAGTATCAATGATTTGTTCAGAGTTTTCGGTGTATGATGATTCAGTTATTTCGAGGAGTAATTCTTCGTTCTTAATACCATTTTCTTTAACAATGCTTTCAAAATCATTAACTAGATCATTATCAAACATATTTACTCTTGAAACATTTACTGAAATTGGGAATGATAGACCATATTTATCTTTTATTTCTTTTATCTTCTTCGCTGTTTCATCCCAAACGTAGTGATCCATTCTTTGAATTAAACCGTTTTTTTCAAAAACTGGGATGAATATACCAGGAGAAATAAAACCTAGTGTTGGATGAATCCATCTAAGAAGTGCTTCAGCACTAGAGATAACTGGTTTATCACCTTGAACGTTAAATTTAGGTTGGAAGTATACTTTAAATTGTTTTTCTTCTAGTGCTTTTTCAAAATCGTCGATTAATTGTTCTTCAAAGAGTTCTTTATCGTATAAATCTTTATTGAAATATGCGACAGATGATGTGACTACTTTATTTCTTAGAGTATCACAAGCAATCTTCGCCCTATCATATCTTCTACGAATATCAATGCTCTTATCTACGTTAGGATATACACCTATCTTGACTGTGATACGACCTTTTACTTCCTCTACATCAATATTTTCTATTTCCGATAAGATTTCCTTATATTCATCAGTGTGTGGGAGATAAGCCATGAAAACATCGGCCCCTCTTCTCGATACTATACCATTATATTTATGTATAGTTTCTTTTATCTTTTTACTAAAAGATGATAATACTTCATCACCAACCTCAGTACCGAATCTTATATTTAGAATATGGAAATGGTGAATATCGATGATTAATGCGTCCATATCGATTGATAAATTTTTATCTAGATTTGTTGCATAACGATAGAAATATTCTGGTGCATATAATTTTGTGAGGGCATCACGTTCTGTTGATTTGATTGTTTCTCTATCTTCAAATAGTTCGATTGTCCTTTTGATTCTTGCTGATATAACATTAGCTTCTGGGAATGGTTTTGGAATGAAATCAACGGCACCTAAATCGAGACTTTCTACTTCTGATTTGTGATCTGATGTGATTACGATGAAAGGAATCTTTCTTTTAAGTTTTTTGCTTTCATTGAAATGCTTTAAAACTTCAAAGCCTTTCATGACTGGCATTATTAAATCAAGCAATACGAGAGAAAGGGTATCTTTGTACTCGTAGATTTTATCGATTGCTTCTTTGCCGTTTTCAGCAAATATAATATCGTATGTGTCCTTTAAGATTTCTCTCATTATCTCACGATTGATATATTCATCATCAACCACTAAGATAAGTCTTTTCTCAATATCAACGTCAACTTTTCTAACCATATGATTCACCTTTTAGAAAAAATACACAATTATGTATAATTAATTATACATTGATTAAAATAGATATTCAAGAATTTAGTATTAACTGCTTCTTTTTTTAAAAAAATAATTGACTTTCTCTATTTGGTGTAGTACAATTCAATTGTATTCAATTAATTAATGCAAAAAAGGAGAACAAAAAATGGAAAGTATTTATGATTTTATAGTAAAAGACAATAAAGGAAACGATGTATCAATGAGCGAATACAAAGGAAAAGTATTGCTTATTGTCAATACAGCTACAGGTTGTGGATTCACACCTCAATATGATGGTCTTCAAGACTTATATGATAAATATAAAGATAATGGATTTGAAATTCTAGATTTCCCATGCAATCAATTTGCTCATCAAGCACCAGGAAGTGCTGAAGAAATTGAATCATTCTGCCAAGCTAGATTCGGTATCACATTCAAACAATTTGAAAAGATTAATGTAAATGGAAACGATGCAATTCCTCTATACAAATTCTTAAAAAATGAACAAAAAGGAAAACTCGGAAGCAATATCAAATGGAACTTCACTAAGTTTTTAGTAGATAGAGAAGGTAAGGTTGTTCAAAGATTTGCACCAACTATGAAACCTGAAAACATTGATAAATTTGTTAAAGAGTTATTATAAAATATGAGACACGAATACAAAACAAATCTAGTATGTTCTACTAAAATAACTTTTGATTTAGATGGAGATAAAGTTAAAAACATAGAATTTACTAATGGATGTAATGGGAATTTAAAGGCTATCTCTAAAATTGTTGATGGTTGGACCGTTGATGAAATAAATGAAAAACTAGCTGGAAATCTTTGTGGTAGAAGGCCCACTTCTTGTGCTGATCAATTAGCTATTGCGGTGAAAAAAGCCTATGAAGAGGAAAGAATGAATGGATAATTTCAATAAACTTAGTATTAAAAATCAATTATGCTTTGCAGTATATTCTTGTTCAAGAGAAATTACAAGATTATATACTCCAATTCTAAATGAACATGATTTAACATATACTCAATATATTACTATGCTTGTTTTATGGGAAAATGATAACATCAAAGTCAAAGATATGGGAAAAATCTTATTTCTTGACTCGGGAACATTAACACCAGTTATTAAAAGTCTTGAAAAGAAAGGACTTGTTGAAAGAAACAGATCTAAAGAAGATGAAAGAAACGTTTATGTTTCTCTAACAAAAAAAGGCCAAGAACTAAAATCAAAAATTGAAACTGTTCCAGACCAAGTTGGTTGTTCATTAAATTTAGAACCTAATGAAGCTATAGAACTATATAAACTTTGTTATAAAGTTCTTGATAATATTAAATAAAGAAAAAGACTCTCGTGAGTCTTTTTTTATCTAAAAATATCATCTTCATTTTCATTCTAATTATTTTCATGTTTTATTGATTCAATATATTGTTTTTCTGGGTTCCAGCATAAATATAGTATTCCTCCAAGAAATCCACAAAAAACAATTGATGAAAGACCTACGATAATACTTCTTTTGTTTCTTGCGAGTGTAGTAAGAGCAAGAATAAAAATCATAATTCCAAGAAACAACAAAACAGTAGAATAAAAAGCTTTTGTATTATTAGAAGCATTCAAATAATAAAATATATTAGCTAGATGAATAATCGATGTGATTATAAAACCGATAATTATAAAAATAATTGCACATTTTTCATATTTTATTTCTGTATTATTATCTTGAAAGATCAAAATCATTAAAGAAACTATATAGTTTATTAAATGGATCTTCAATCATTGAGGTGTTTTCACCAAATTCAAACACTTTATCGTTTGTTGGAGTCCATTCAGTCCATTCAACAAGGCCAGTTCCGTTTGGATTATCTGTCTTAATGAAATTTATAAAATATGAAGACATCTTATTAGAAAGAGCTATATCAGTATCATCATAACGATAACGTCTTGAAGATGATTCAATATTCTTATAGGCATAGATCATCTCGCCGGAATGCCATGTACCAAGATATCCATTTTCTTTTGTGAAGAGATATTTATAAACTTTAACACCATTATTATAGGCCATATTTGACCAAGATTCATGTGGATATACAAACCAATAAGTAGATATTATTTCCATAAATGCCTTGTAGGCATCATCATCGGAATTGATTTTTCCATCATAGATGGATAATAGGTTATCGGTTTCATCTTTAAACACATCTTGAAGTCTTTCTTTATAATTATTGAGATTAGGAAGGGCTTGGAATGAGAATAAATACTGAGGTATTAAGAAACAATCAGCTTCATTTAAATTACAACCATTAAGAAGTATTTCTTCATTTTGGCCACCTTCACTATAGATTTCATATGGTGTTTTAGGAAGAGCGTAGCCATCGACTGTCATTGATGAGTTTTTATATTGTGTTTTAATTAATGTTTCAGCATCAAGAGCTCTTAATTCTTCTAATGTTGAAACATTAAATTCTTTTTTAATATTTTCACCCATCTTATAAGCATCTTCTAAAGTTCTAAATGTATGTGGTGGGTTTTTAAGCACAGTTGATGAAGATTCACCGATTGCCTTTTTAAAATATCCCTTGGCAAGTGGTGATGCACAAAGAGCTGATACTGATGACGAACCTGCGGATTCACCACCGATTGTGACATTGTCTTTGTCGCCATTAAATTTGATGATATTCTTATTAACCCATTCAAGTGCTTTGATTTGATCTAATAGTCCATAATTCCCTGTGGTATTATTTGGAGATTCTTCTTTTAATTCTTCGAGTGCAAGATAGCCAAATATACCAAGACGATAGGCAACTTGTACAAAGATAACACCATTTCTTGCATATTCAATACCATTATAATCAGAAAATGCAGTTGAACCACTGGTGAGTGAACCACCATGGAAGAATACGAATACAGGAGTATTTGAAGTTGCATTTTTAGGTTTATAGACATTGAGATATAGGCAATCTTCACTCATCTCTTGATCCTTTGTTGGGAGAAGATGAATATTCCAGTTCTTTTCTAGATAGATATCTTCTATACTTGATATGAAAGCGTTGCTCTTGGCTTGCATTGCCTTAGGTGCATAGTTTGAACAGTCTTTTACTCCTTCCCAGTTGTCAACATCTACTGGTTCTTTCCATCTAAGTTCACCTACTGGTGGTTTTGCATAAGGAATTCCTGTATAGATTTCTACTTCACCATTGTCATCTATTACACCTTGTATATCTCCACTGTCAAGATGCAATACTTCTGTTTTATTTGCTTTATAGTTTAATGCAGAAATTATAGATGGCTTAACACCAAGAGAAACCATTGACAGTGTTAAGAGTGCTACCATTAATACGAAATATAGAAATCTTATCAATGGTTTTCTTTTCATTATTCTAAATTGATTAAATACAAATAAAACATATATCAATAATGATACAATCACACCTAAAATAGTTAGATTCAACATATCAACGAAGAATACAACTATCGCTAGTCCAAAAATAGATAGAATCAATCTTATGATTATACCAAGAATACTTGTTTTCTCATTTTCAGCAGTTGTTTTCATAGTTCTCCTTTAACAAAAAAGAGCCATAAGCTCTTTTTTTATGTTTAATATTAATAATTTTCAGCGTTTACTTCAAAATAGCTTTGTGGATGTGCACATACTGGGCAAACATCTGGAGCCTTTGTACCGATTACGATATGACCGCAGTTTCTGCATTCCCAAATCTTAACTTCGCTCTTTTCAAATACTTGCATCATTTCAACGTTCTTTAATAAAGCACGATATCTTTCTTCATGATGCTTTTCAATTAAAGCAACACCTCTAAATTTAGCTGCGAGTTCAGGGAATCCTTCTTCTTCTGCAGTTTTAGCAAAATCTTCATACATATCAGTCCATTCATAGTTTTCACCATCTGCAGCAGCTGCTAAATTTTCAGCTGTAGTACCGATACCATTTAATTCTTTAAACCAAAGTTTTGCATGTTCTTTTTCATTATCTGCAGTTTTTAAGAATAATGCAGCAATTTGTTCAAATCCTTCTTTTTTAGCTTTAGATGCGAAATAAGTGTATTTATTTCTTGCTTGAGATTCGCCAGCGAATGCAGCGAGTAGGTTTTGTTCTGTTTTAGTTCCTTCGTAAGGGTTCTTTTTTAATTCCACTAATTTGTCTCCTTTTACTTTACATACTGGGCATACTGGTTCAACGCCATCTTCTACAGTGAAGATTTTTCCACATACAGTGCATTTGTAAGTTTTCATTTCTTATATCTCCTATTATTTATTATGCTTTCCATAGACCATGAAGATTACAATAAGCATATACTGCTAGAACTTCATCGCCATCTAAAAGTGGGAATACAACCTTTGGTTCATCGCCAGGATTAAGTTTCTTTCTTTGATTACCAAACTTTGTTTGAATAGATACCCATTCAATAAAATGTTCTGGAGCCATTGGATGAGCTACAGATCCAACAGATACTTCAACTAAGTTACCTTTAACATTTACTACTGGTACATGCTTTTCTAGTGAAGCATCAACTGTTCCTGGAACTAATTCTTCCATTTTTTCACCACAACATACTAGTGGGACACCAGTTTTCTTAACGATTGCGACAATTTGTCCACAATGTTTACACTTGTAAAACTTCATTTCCATTTCTTTAATATCTCCTATACTTTATTATATTTGTTTATTCTGAGTTAATTATACTATAGAATTTTTTTATTATCAATTGTAATGCTTGTGAATACTAAGAGATTATTTTTCCGTTATATTTTTTAATAAAAATAAATAGTAATACGATAGATAAAAATAAAGATCCAAAAAGGATTGATAGTACTATATATGAATTAATATTTTCTCTAAATAATAATGCTGATAGACCAGATAATAAAGTTCCTAGCCCAGCAACCAAAAGAGATAGACCAGTTGAAATACCAAGCGCTTTTCTATCCTCTTCTTTCACGTTTTCTCGATGATAGCTATGTAGCAATTCAATGTTCCCGTTGTATAGACAAACTGAAAGAACACATAAAACCATGCCTACTACAATTGTTATAATTCCATATGCAATCATTTTTTATCCTCCTATAAGGATATTTTACATTGGTTCTCTTGTCACAAAATTAGATTTTTTAAAAAGATATCTGCATCTTCTCTTGTTTTAAATTCTATTATTGTTTTCTTATTTTTATATTCTTCTAGAAGAGTTTTAGTTTTAGGAAGTTTGTCTTTAAACCAATTTATTATCCATTCCCTAAATTCGGGATCAAATTCTTCTTCTACCCAAGGAATATCTGACCTTTCTTTGCCAACCCTTGATTCTGCGCTTTTTAAGCATAGTTCAATAGGATAATTTAGGAATATTATTGTATCTGATGCATTCATTCTCATCTCATATGTTCTACTATAATCTCCATCTATTATCCATTCATCTTGTTTTAAGATGATGCTAAGTTGTTTATCGAATTCATCTCTTGAAATATGAGTTTTATCCTCTTTCCAAAAAATATTATCTAAATGATATAGAGGTAAATTCAATATCTTTTGTAGCTTCCTTGAAAATTCTGATTTCCCAGCACCAGATGGTCCAATAACTATTATTCTTTTCATTTTTTTAGTAAACGATTGAACCGATGGTTGCGAGTAGGCTCGCGAAGATTACGATATAGCCAAATATATCTTTGCCAAAGAATCCAGTTATGGTTTCGCTTGCTAAGAATTCTGGTTTCAGTTTTTCTTTCTTTCTTGAGATGATAAACGATACTACAATCGCTGTACTTGTGAGAATTTGAATGCCACCAGCCACAGTTGATAGTTTTGATAGAGTTGTGGCGCCAAGAACACCAATTATTATGGCAATAATTAAAGATGGCAGTGAAGATATAACCCAACATATCTTCTTATTTAATTTAGTTTGTTCAGAGATGATATCTCTTAAATTGAGGGTGTTTGCCCATAGGCTTGTAGAATAAGCAAATAGGCTAAATACATATCCAAATATTTGAACAGACCTACCGAGTGTTTTAGAAGACATTACTGAATCAAGATAATCGCCAAGATCGACAGATGCTGGTCTATTATCTGAAAGATTCTCAGCACCAGCACCAATTACCGCAGATAATGTGATGATAGTAATTAATACTGCATTGATCAGTTCTGATAAGATGATTGACCATCTTATTTTCTTTTTATCGCCATCAAGACCTTTTACGATTGTTGGGACACTCATTACTGCACTCATCGCAAAACTAACAATACTGAAAAGACCAAGAATTACTTTATATGCTTCCTTGTCTTTGGTTATTGTGGTGAGGGAACCAGCTGATGGCGCAATCATCATAACAACACCGAATAATAGGATGACACCTATTAAAACATAACTTGATATCTTTTCACTGACACCAACAACTTTCATTCCAAACATTACGACAAATCCTGCAAAAGCATAATAGATAAGCATAGATAACCAGTTTGGAAGGTTAAACCACGATTCAAGAACACTAGATGCACCCGTGATATAAGCTGTACAATTAATTATTACTGATAGACCGAGGAAGGCAAAGATTATCCAAGTTACTATTTTTGTTCCCTTTGTATCTTTTCCTTTAAATAATTCATTTCTCATACACTCAACAAATTGAGCGCCTTTGTTGTTCAATGATAATTCTGCAATCATAAGATGCAAAAGGATGTTTACTAGAAGAGTAACTATTAGTATCCAAATATAATCCCACCAGTTATTAAGACTTGCAAGATATGGGATTGCAAGAATTCCCGCCCCTACTTCATGACCTAATAACACACCAGTGGATTCTAAAAATGTAAATCGGGCTTCAGAATTAATATTTCCATTTGTGCTATCCATATTTATAACCTACGCTTTATATTTGTTTTATTTATAGTTTTAAATAGATTGTTTCATCACTATATATATTATATCATAGATATAATGTTTAAGTTATAACATTAAATGTGCAGTTAGATTATTGCCTTTTACTTTTTCAAATCCAAGCTTTTCATATAATCTTATTGCAACATTATTATCTATATCTACATATAACATAATTCTTTTATTATTATATAACTCAATCGCATAGGAGAGCATATCGGTTGCAATACCTTGATTTCTATATTCTTCCTTTACAAAGACAGCATAAGGTTCATTCTCTTCATATTTATGAGTTATATCTACATATCCTATAACTTTATTATTCTTAATAGCTAAAATAACTCTAAATCTATCTAATGCAGTTAATACTTTTTCACCAGTCCAATAAGTATCCTTCTCATGAATATTAATATATTCTTCTTTATATTCATCAGTATATAGTGTTACTATATTTTTTCTTTTAATGTTGGCGAAGTTTATTAATTGCATCTTTTGTTGCTCAATCTCAAAATTTGCATTATATATCCTAAGTAGTGATGTTAAGAAATCATTTTTAGGGTTATATACAAAGTCAACTTTATATCCTTTGTAGTTTGTATCTAGATAATTAAATAACTCTTTATATGCATCAGCATTATCAGATAATCCAACAATCATCTCAGCATATTTTTCTTCTTCTATTACTAAAAATACAAAGAATCCAATTATGGTATAGAAATCATCGAATATTCCAAAAACTAAATTGTCTTTCTTTTCTAATGATTCTAATAAATTCTCTTTAATCTGAACTTCATTAGATAGCATAGGGTCAGAATACTTATCACTCAGATTAATTCTATTTATAAAATCCATGTATTTGTCTATGTTATTTATTTGCTTTATCATTTTATTCGCTCTTAAGTTTTTCTATATTTATCATCTATATTATAAACTACATTTATGCTATAATAAAGGTGTAAAAGGAAGTTGTAAAATATGAGACATCGTATTGTACTCAAACTACAACTTAATAATAGGAATTTAACTCTATTGCATATAGATGCAATGGAGTTTTATTTTTGAAAAAAACAGGAGGATTTAATATAAATAATATGGAAAAGAAGTATGAATTAATAAAATTGACTTTTGGAACGCATCTATGCTGTCATAAATTTAAAGATGGGAGTTTCTATCTTATATGTTTAAAAAGAAAACTAACAAAACACCTAAGAGTGAGATTAAAAAAGCTATAAATGAATCTAATGATTATAAAAAAGAAATAGAGGAAAACTATATGAGAACTTGGGAAGATTTTAAGAAAAATGCAAAAGGGATTGATTCAACAATTAAAGAAGATATTGAGGAGATGGAAGCTTTAGCAAGAATCATAAGTGAAATAATAAGAAAACGAAATGAATTGGGAATTACTCAAAGAGAGCTTTCAAAAATTTGCGGTCTTCCTCATTCTTCGATTGCTAGAATTGAATCATGTGTTGTTAAACCAAAGGTAGATACATTGTTAAAAAATAATGAAGCCGTTAGGATTAACTCTTATTACTACTACTTTTTAGATTATTTATATGAAGAAAAAGGACTGATTAATCAGTCCTTTTATTTCGTTATGGAGGAGCCTCCCGGATTTGAACCGGGGATCAGGGAGTTGCAGTCCCTTGCCTTACCGCTTGGCTAAAGCTCCATGCTCTTATAAAATAATGGTCGGAAAGACAGGATTTGAACCTGCGACATCCTGGTCCCAAACCAGGCGCACTACCAAGCTGTGCAACTTTCCGACATTATTTATTTTTATTAAGTTGTTTATCGCTCGTGCTGGCACGCCCAGCAGGAGTCGAACCCGCAACCTTTTGATCCGTAGTCAAACGCTCTATCCAATTGAGCTATGGGCGCATCAGAAGTCATTTAACACGCATAAATACTATATCACAAAATAGTTAAAAATCAAGTAAAAAATATTTTTTATAATTTTTACTCATAAATAGATATTTCGTATGCTTTTAATTCTTCATCTACTTTATGATAATACTTTTTAAAATGCTTGAAATATCCCTTTGTTTCATCTGTGATATATATACTTGGAATATCATCGTTTTCAAGATATCCTTTGAAATCGTATCTACCATTAACTCTCCAAGGATTTAAGATGCCAGGTCTTATTGCATCTTTTGGACATTCAAATACACATCTCATGCATGTTGTACAATGAGCTCCGAACTTGATGCCTTTTTCAGTTAGTTTTATGTTTGATGCTGGACATCTTTTGATACATGTACCACAATTGCTGCATTTATCTTTCTTTACGTGATAGAAAGGACCAACAGCCCACGAGCAAATCCATTCAATTCTAAGAAGCATTGCGAAAAATCTTGTGATAGGATTATATTTTGGTCTTTCTTCTTTTCCTAACATAATCTTTTTAGCAATCATCTTGCACATAGCCATAGTGTACAAATACATCTGTTTAGCAAGAGAATCTTTATATCTAAACATAATGTTATATGGCATCAGCATATGAGTATCCATTATTATGTCATAACCTTTTTTCTTTAACGATTTATAACATAGGATACTTGATGCGCTATTTGGATGAAATGGTTCGCCTGATGTTTTAAAGAAGAATACCTTGGTATTGGTTTCAGTTTTTGGAAGTAATCTACAAAAATCTACAAAGATTTTAGGTGCATTAAAAGCGTGGATTGGGTATCCAAGTCCGACATAATCATATTTAGAAGAATCAGGAATATCTTTGTATGGTCTTCTTACAAAGTATGTATCTACTGTAACATCTTCTTCTTTAAAACTTTTTTCGATTGCCTTAGCGGCTAATATCGTATGTCCAGTACCGCTAAATGTGCATAGTAGTACTTTCATTATTCACTCTTTTTAGCTTTCTTTTCTGGGTAACCGTTTGGATATGCTTTTTCCATGGCTTCGATGATACCTTCATAAACACCACCTCTACCAAATCCTAATAATTTTGAATTCTTTTCTATTTCTTCTTCAGGAATATACATTTTTTCACTCATTATATCAAGCATTAGATATTTGAAATCAAGACCGGCTTGATTTCCTTTTTTAGCTTCAGGTTTTGCAACAAATTGGTTTGCACCCCATGCAGCAATTCTTTTTCCTGCGTGGCAAATAATTTTCTTAGCGTGAAGACCATCGCAGAAAGCCTTTAACATATAATCAAATGATTCATTTAAATCACCGATTGGATATCTTTCTCCACCTTTACCATTTTCAAGCGCACCAATTGCGGCTTCACCGATGTGTTTAACGTGAATCATTGTAGTTCCACCTTTAGGGAAGAATACGAATTTACCTTTAAAGAATCTTTCAACAAATACATCTTTCCAAAGAGGAGTTCTCTCAGGCATTGCACCAAAGATATATGGAAGTTCAAGAACTACGACTTCCATTTCGTCTCCACCAGCTTCAATTAGGCTCTTAGCTTGTTCAATACGGCATTTAACATATGGATGACGTTCTCCAATCTTCTTTTCTGGATAGAGTCTATCAAATGTTGCAAAGTATGAGTTAAATACTACGGCTTTTTTAACGCCTGCTTTTCTTGCGGCAGTAAATAGTCTTGTTGGGTGAACCACAAGTCTTTCATGGAAGAAATCATATGATGGGGCTTTTGGAGTGACTCTATCATCTGGACCAACTGAATAGATTAAATAATCAAATCCTTTGAAGAGTTCAGTTAGTTCTTCTTCGCTCATTTCGAATACATCACCATAGTGAACATCAATTTCTTTTGGATACCATCCTTCTAGGTTAATATCATCTAAAGATAAAGATGCAACTTTATATCCTTTCCTTAAAGCTTCTAGTGCTGAATAATAGCCTAAAAAACCAGTACCACCAACAATCATTAAATTCTTCATTTTGTTTTCTCCTTGGATAAATATTGTTTTTTCTGCTTACATTATATATAAAAAATGTTTTTTTAATATAGAAATTAAAAAAAGTGTTCTCTATTAATTTGAGAAATCACTTTTTAAAAATTCAAATGTGTCCTTTAAAGTTTCTTCTATCGGTGTAATTGTATAATGTATCTCGTTTTTTGCCTTTTCTGATGAGTAATTGTAGTTTTGTTTTAGGCAATCCATTGAATAGGCTGTAAATAGTGGCTTTTTCTTAGCAAGTTTAGAATATAGTTCTAAAATAGGTGTGACAATCTTCACGAGATTTGTGCTAACACATCTTTTATACGAAGGTAGATGTGTTATTTTTGATGATAAATCTATTAGTTCTTTTATTGTTATATTTGTACCAGCTAGAATGTAATTTTCGTTATTAACACCATAATCTATGGCATTTACAATTCCTCTTGCAACATCTCTAACGTCTACTAAATTATATCCGCCATCTACGATTGTTTTAAGTTTGCCTTTTAAATACATCTTAAGTGCTGTATTAATTGGGCCACCAAATGAATCTTCTCTTCCAAGAATCGCTGATGGATGAACGATTATGGTGTTTAAATCACTATTTAGGCAATAATTAGAGGCAATAGCTTTAGATTGTGCATATACACCTTTCATGGCTTCATCGTAATATCTTGGTTCTACTATCTCACCTTTTTTAGGCTTTGTAATACAATCGACGCTTGAAACATATATGAATTTATCTATTTTATTCTTTAAGGCAAGGTCAACCACGTTTTTGGTACCTTCTGTGTTTACTTTAAATACTTTTTTATCGCGTTTTTTATAGATTGAGATTAATCCTGCGGCATGGATACAGTAGTTGATTCCGCTTCTTTTCGTGTTGAAAAAGATATCTAATGATTCTATATCAAAAACATCACCTTCGACAAAGGTGATTTTTTTAGATGGATCTATAAAATTCCTGTGTTTATCATCTTTTAAAACCAGGATAACAATATTTATGTTTTCTTTCTTTAGTAGTTCTATGACAACGTTTCTTCCAAGATGTCCAGTACCACCAGTAATATAATAAGTTTCCACTATTTCATTTCCTTTCAAGATAACTAAAAAGTGCGATACATCCTCTTTTGATATCGCTAAAAGCTCTATCAAAATCTCTCGTATACCAAGGGTCAGATACATCATTAAATGAATCATCGTACTCTAACAACTTATGAACTTTATGTAATTTGTCTTCTTTTATGATGTACATAATACCCCTAACGTTGTATGAGTCCATGGCGATTATTAAATCATATTTATCATAATCATCAGATTTTAGAAGTGTTGCATAATGTTCTGTGAATGGGATATTATTTCTTCTTAATACTTCTTTTGCGGGTGAATAGATTGGATTACCTCTTCCCATAAATATCTCTTCAGTTGATGTTGCAGAAGACGCAATAAAATAATCATCTTCTTTATGATTCTTTTTTATTATATCTTTCATTATGAATTCTGCCATCGGACTTCTACAGATATTTCCATGACAGACAAACATTATTTTCTTCATTATTAGTTATCAGACCTATGATATTTGGTCTTCATATTTTCGCTTGCGATATTTATGATTTTGCCTATTACTTCTATGGTATCTTTTTTAAACTCCTCAGCGATTTTTTCATTTGTTTCTTCTAAGAGGGATAGATTCTTGGTTTTTATAAATTCTTTATCAGTCTCGTTTATTGCCTTAGAACCTTTTGAAAGTGATCTAAATTGATAACGTTCTGAAAAAACTACTGTGTTTGCGTAGTTTGCGTCTACCATTATGGCGAATAATCTTGTGCACCAATAAAGGTAATCAGTTGATACTTCTTCAGTAGTTTCACTTAGGAATTTAGGGAATTTAGACACGTTTGTGTATTGCGGGATAGCGGCCGCAAATACACCGCCACCCATTGATACCCAAATAACACCTTTGATCTCATCTGGAACATTATTTCTTATTTGAACGATGCCACAGTCATCAGTACCAGGTACACCGATTGAACGATATTTGCCTTTTTCATTTGATTTTGAATAAGGATCGTATGGAGTTCCCTGATAGTGAGATGTTAGAAGATATCTTATTTCTTCGATAGATATCTTTCTATCTGGTTCAATAGACCAAGGAAGATCATCACTTTCAGGGGTATAATATGCGCTAGGTCCATCGTATGTATATTTTCTTGGGTTTAAATATCTTGCGATATACCAAGCTCTTGGGGTGTTATAGAGATGGTCTTGGAAGGTATGCGAGCCAAAGGCTAAGCGTGGATTGAAGGTAGATGTAATATTGCAGTCAATATTGTTTTCTATCATAAAATCCTTTAAATCTTTTGAACACATATTTTCTGTTTGTTTACCATATGCATCATTAAAATCAAAGTTGTCGAGGCCAAATTGGTTAGGCATTATGACAACTTTATCCTCTGGTGCTTTTTTCGCAATCCAGTGGTGTCCACCAATTGATTCAAACCACCAGATTTCATTTTCATCACTGAAGGCAAGGCCGTTTGGTTCATATGTTCCATATTTTTCAAGGAGTTTCCCTAGTCTTATAACTCCTTCTCTTGCGGTTTTTATGTATGGAAGAGTGAGGCTTACGATATCTTCTTCACCTATTCCACCTGGAACTTCTTCTTTACCATCTTTGGCTGGAATATATGTTACATATGGATCTATAGAGAGCACGCGGACATTTGAACTGATTGTTTCAGTGGCAGTCATTCCGACATTCATACTATTGATGCCAAAAGCACCCCACGTTCCTTCTTTAGGACTTACATTTGGGCACATAGAATACCTTAAAGGATTATCTTCGAGTTCGATTTCTAAGTGACTTATAACGCATTTATATTTTCTTGGTTGTTTATCTGGTTCTACAATTACTAATTTCTTAGTATCAAAACCACCATCATCGTTTCTTGCGATGATGGTTGAACCATCGTATGATACTTTCTTACCGATTAATAATGTTGTGCAAGGCATAATTTAATCCTCCTTATATACGTTTATGATATTGGTATTTTTAAAATATTGTTTAAAGACATTTTGGCATTTTCTAAAGAATTTTCTATAGAAATGATATTTAGTTGAAACAAGATAGATGTTTTCTATTTCTATGTCCTTTAGTATTTTCTTTAGATTTCTTGCGTTTCCAGTTGTGGTTAGTGATTCATCTTCTGCGATAATCCTTTCTTCATCTACGTTATGATTAATTAGATATTCAAACATTTGGCTAGCTTCACTAACTCCAGCTTTTCTATTGGGAGCGCCACCACAAATAGCGATGTATGAAGCATTTACTTTAGTAAATGTTTCAATACCGAGATCTAATCTTTCTACAAGTTCTTCTTTCATTTAAGAATCATCATTTAATCTTTTGCCTAATACTACTACTATATCCATAATCATTTTGGAAATAATTTAATATTTCCTTTGCCTCATCTATTTTCATATTGATTCCTTTATAAATATTATATATGCGAAGTAATAATAAAACAATAAAAGTCAATAAAAGCCAACCAAAATGTTGGTTTTTATTGACATAGTGATTATTAAGCATAGATGCAAAAACATCTTTTTTTTACTTTCTTCTTATTAACAAATATATCTCTTTGTGGTTACTCTATTGTGAATTCACCATCCGTACATATTACTTTGCATCCTACGAGCGCATCATATTCTACAATAATATCACCAAACGTTCCAGTTCCTTTTGTGTCCTTTTCTCTATTGATTCTTCTCCATTCTGCAATTGTGCCATTGTAGATGATCGTCTTTAAACTAGGACAGCCTGATAGAGAATTTGATTCAATCTTTTGAACACTATTACCAATTGTGATAGATTCAAGCACACTGCAACCATTAATTGTGTTCCATTTAATGGTTGATATTGTGTTTGAAAATACAATTGTTTTTAATGATCTACCCCAAAAGAACAACCAACTGCCTACAGATTCAACACTGTCAGGCATAGCAACTGATTCCAATGAATAGCAATGTGCAAAGGCATTTCTCTCGATCTCTGTGACACCATTTGGAATAGCAATTGATGTTAGAGATTCACAATGTTCAAACGTATATTGTTTTATTGCTTTAATATTTTTTGATAATGTAATTGATGTTAAAGATGAACAATTTTGGAACGCAAATTGCCCTATTGATGTGACACTATCAGGTATAATTATAGTTTTTAATGATAAGCAATTACAAAAAGTAAAATCATTTATTGATGTTATGGTATCTGGAATGATTAAGTCGGTTATCAGTTCATTGCTTATGTAAAGATTATGTGCATAGTAAAGCGGATTTGAAGTTGTAGCTTCAAAATGGATGCTACACCACGATTCAATGCTTGGAGCATTAACTCTAATCAAAGATGAACAATTAGAAAATGCTCCATTTCTTATTGAGGTAACACTATTTGGGATTGTAATAGATGTTAAAGACGAACAATTATTGAATGCATATTGTCCTATTGATGTAATGTCATTTGGAATAGTTACTTCTGTATTTGACTTCATATACAGAATCAACTCAATATTTTCATCATCAGTATACACAATATATTCGTTGTTGATATTAGATAATTTGGATTTAGATTCATCATCAATAATATTTTTTGCATAATAAGCAACATACCCATAATTATATGATCCTGGTGATAAATTTAAGCTTGATTTATTAATTACTTCTACCAAGCTATAACATTCAAAAAATGCACTTTCTTCTATTGATCTGAGGCTATTTGGAATTGTGATTGATGTTAGAGATGAACAATTTTTAAATGCACCTATTCCTATTGAAATTAGGCTATCTGGAATTGTGATTGATGTTAGAGATGAACAATATTGAAATGCATATTTTTCTATTGTTGTAACACTATTAGGAATTATTACTGAATTAAGAGATGAGCACCCATCAAAAGAAAAATTATTTATTGAAGTAACACTATTTGGAATAATTAAATCAGTAATTAATTCGCCATTTAAATAAAGATTATGTGCATAGTAAAGCGGATTTGATGACCATCTCTCAAACAAAATATTACACCACGATTCAAGACTTAAAATATTAACCCTTTCTAAAGATGTACAATATTGGAAAGCGCCATCTGCTATTGAAACAATACTGCTTGGAATTGTGATAGATTTAAGGGATTCACAATACATGAATAGCTTTCTTTCAATTGACGTAACACTATTTGGGATAACAATCGCTGTTAAAGATGCGCAAGATTCAAACGATCCTACCCCAATTGATGTAACACTATCTGGAATAGTTATCGATGCTAGAGATATACAATTAGAAAATGCTCCCTCTTCTATCGAAATAACACTATCAGGAATTGTGACACTAACTATGTTTTCGTTGTTATAAAATGCATATTTATTAATTGAAGTTATGCAATCGGGAATTATTAGATTCTTTTCCGTGCCAATATAGTTGACTAATGATACATCACTATTATTTAAATATACAATATAGTCCGCTTCCATCTTAGATAATTTTGATTTAGATTCATCGTCTATTATATCCTTTGCATAATATGCTATATTTCCATAATCAGAAGACCCAATTGTTAATTCTAAACTTGATTTGTTAATCACTTCTACAAGTCTATAACAAGCACTGAATGCATCATATCCTATTGATGTTAAGGCTTTTTGAATTGTAATGGATGTAAAAATGGACAATTATAAAATGCAGAATTTCCTATTGATGTAACGCTGCTAGGAAGAGTTATTGATGTTAAAGACAAACAACCAGAGAAAGCATAATTTCCTATCGATGTTATACCATTTGGAACAACTATGTTAGTAATAGGCTTTACATAGCATATTAACTCAATGATTTTATCATCAATATAAACTATGCAGTTATCATTCATCTTCGATAGTTTTGATTTAGATTCATCGTCTATAATATCTTTTGCGAAGAATGTTATGTATCCATTATCAAGAGATCCCGCTGTTAATTTTAAATCTGACTTATTAATTACTTCTACAAGTCTACGACAACTACTGAATGCAAAGAATCCTATTGATGTGATGCTATTTGGAATTGTGATAGAAGTTAGAAATGAACAATTATAGAATGCTCTTTCACCTATTGATGAAACATTGTTCGATAAGTATACAGAATTAATATAACTGTTGTTTTCAAAACCATAATCCTTTATCTCTTTTACTGGTTTATTATTATAAGATGCTGGGATAACTACAGTATCATAACTATAATCTTCTTTTCCTGAGACAATGTAATATGATTCATCTTCAGATAATTCAAATACAAGGCCATCAATATAAGAAAGTGAATCTATTATTTCTTCTTCTTTGTGACCACATCTTGAACATATTCTTTCTCTTTTACCATTATTAGTATCTGTAGGTTCACTAACTGTAACCCATTTAGAATAGTTATGGCCTAAAGCTTCAATAGTTCTTGTTTCGCTTTCTCCACATGAACATATTCTTTCTTCTTTGCCACTTCCTATACAAGTAGGACTATTTTTAGTATGCCACTCACCATATTCATGAATATGCTCGGTAGTTATATTCTCTTGAGTTGTAGTGATTATTTCTTGTGTAGTAGTTATAACTGGTTCTTGTGTAGTTGTGATATTCTCTTTTGTAGTAGTAACTACTTCTTTTGTAGTAGTTGGTTCATTAAAGGTTGTGGTAGTTGTAGGAATATCTTCTTTAGTAGTGGTTATTTCTTTACTAGATGTTGTACTACTATTGTTATCTACTGTTGTAGTAGTCATATTATCTTTATTCGCAGTTAAAGAGGTTGTACTAGTGGTGTTATCGTTTGTACAACCAATGATTATTAATAATAGGGATAGGATTAATATAATTATTCTTGTGCGTTTCATGGGTTTTTTATTAACTCCCTGTTATATGCAAAATAATGCACTTCTTCAATTTAACTATAACATAGTTATATACTTAATTCAATAATCGTGGAATTGTTTATATGTTATTTAAAAATCATTTCAATCTTTAAATATCCATTGCATTAATGCTGTTTTTATGTATAATTTACAATAATCAGGAGTTTTAATGACTATGAACAAGAATGAAATATTAGAGAAATGTAAGTATTATTGTGATTGGAAACAAGATTATAGTTATATTGTTTCTATCTTTAATTTTGATAAAGAAACAATTGCGCCAAGAGGGGCAAACGAAGAAAGCGATAAAGCTCTTGCGAGAATCCAACAAGATATATTTAAAGTATTAAAAAGTGATGATTACATTAACTATGTAAAAGAGGCATACGAAAAAAGAAATGAATTCGATGAAGCACATAGAAGACTTTTTGAATTTCAATATAAAGAATATATCAGAAATATAAATATTAGTCCTGAACTTCAATATGAAAACTCTCTTCTTCTTGGAAAATCATATAGTGATTGGTTAAATGCAAAAGAAAAGGGTGATTATAACTTATATGAACCGACATTCAGAAAAGTTGTTGAGATGAGCAGAAAACTAATTGAGCTTAGAGACAATAAATTTGCTACCTATTATGACATGCTTCTTGACGATTTTGAACCAGGTAATAATGAGGTTATTCTCGATAAGTTTTTTAGTGAACTAAAGGAAGGAATATTACCAATTATTAAGAAAATTAACGCATCTAAACAACCTCGTAAAGATTTTTTGTCATATGAGGTCCCAATACCACTTCAAGAAAGGATGAGTGAATTCCTCTTAAAATTCAATGGATTTGACACAAATTGCGGTGTTTTATCAACCACAGAACACCCTTTTACTGACTTTCCAAGTGAACATGACATAAGAGTTACTACTCATTATTATCTCGATATGTTTACTTCTAATATCTATAGTGTAATCCATGAAGGCGGACATGCGATTTTTGGACAAAATATTCCTCATGAATTATTCGCTCTTGGACTTGGTGATTTTATTACAAGTGCCGAACACGAAACAATCTCTAGATTCTATGAAAATTATATCGGAAGAAACAAAAACTATGTGTATCATCTATATAATAAAACAAATGAAATATGTGGAGATATCTTTAAGGATGTTTCTTTTGATGAGTTCTATAAGGGCATAAATATCGCAGAACCAAGTTTAATTCGTACAGAATCTGATGAACTTACTTATTGTATACATATACTTATAAGATATGAATTAGAAAAAGATTTGATAAACGGAAAGATTTCCACTCAAGGATTAAACCTTGAGTGGAACAGGAAATACAAAGAATATCTTGGCGTTGAACCAAAGAATGACAGCGAGGGAATACTTCAAGATGTGCACTGGACTGGTGCAGCATTCGGTTATTTTCCTTCTTATGCGCTTGGAAATGCTTATGGAGCAATGATTTTAAACAAGATGAAGGAAGATATCGATTTCGATAAAGCTTTACTTGATGGAGACTTAGAAAAAATTAAGAATTGGCTTAAAGATAAGGTGTTTAGTATTGCACCACTTAAAGATCCAAATGAATGGATAAAAGCGATAACAGGAAAAGATTTTTCAACAAAAGATTACATTAATTATCTACATGAAAAATTTTCTAAATTGTACAAATTTTAATTTTAAAAAAATTTAAAAGTTTTATAAAAAAATTATTTAGCAATGTTAAAGAAAAATAAATGCCTAAATTTAGAGAAATTTTTAAAATCATTTGACACAATATTGTTTTTCACAAATTTAACCCCCTTTACAAAGGGAAAAAATGTGGCTAAAATAGTTGCAGAAATAAGGCAAAATGGATGTATTTAATAAAAACCGATTCCGGTTTTTATTTTACTCTCTATTGTGTATGAGCATATTGCTTTTTGTTTAAAAACTAATATGTTAAAATTGAAAAGCAAAACAAAAAAGGTGAGGTAATTTATTATGTTAAGAGTTAAGAAAAGAACAGGAAATATCGTTGCATTTGATATCACAAAGATTGAAAAAGCGATTCAAGACGCATTCGATACATGTAAGAAAGAATATTCAAAGGATATAATTGAGCTATTAGCCCTTAGAGTTACCTCTAATTTTGAAAGTAAGGTTGTCAATGGGATTATTGGCGTTGAAGATATACAAGACTCTGTAGAAGTTGTTTTAATCCAAGCTTCTTATGAAGATGTTGCAAAGGAATATATCCTCTACAGAAAACAACATGAAAACATCAGACAAGCTAAAACCACACTCTTAAACTACAAAGATACAGTAAATAGTTATCTAAAGATAACTGATTGGAGAGTTAAAGAAAACTCTACAGTTACTTATTCTGTTGGTGGTCTAATTCTCTCTAACTCTGGCGCCATCACAGCTAACTACTGGTTAAGTGAAGTTTATGGTGAAGAAATTGCCAACGCTCACAAGAACTGTGATATGCATATCCATGATCTTTCTATGCTCACAGGATATTGTGCTGGTTGGAGTTTAAAACAATTAATTACTGAAGGTTTAGGCGGTGTTCCAGGAAAGATTTCTTCTACTCCTGCATCTCACCTTTCTACTTTATGTAATCAAATGGTTAACTTCTTAGGTATCATGCAAAATGAATGGGCTGGCGCTCAAGCATTCTCATCATTTGATACTTATCTTGCACCATTTGTAAAAGCTGATAACTTAACTTACAAAGAAACAAAACAATGCATCCAATCATTCGTTTATGGTGTTAATACTCCATCTCGTTGGGGAACACAAGCTCCATTCACAAATATCACATTAGACTGGGTAGTTCCAAATGACCTCGCTGAACTCAACTGTATCGTTGGCGGTAAAGAAATGCCATTCAAATACAAAGATTGCGAAAAAGAAATGGCAATGATCAACAAAGCTTTCATCGAAATTATGATTGAAGGCGACGCTAATGGTAGAGGTTTCCAATATCCAATCCCAACTTATTCAATCACAAGAGATTTCGACTGGAGTGAAACTGAAAATAATAAACTCTTATTCGAAATGACTTCTAAATATGGTACTCCTTACTTCTCTAACTATATCAACTCTGATATGGAACCATCAGATGTAAGAAGTATGTGCTGCCGTTTACGTCTTGACTTAAGAGAACTCAGAAAGAAATCAGGTGGTTTCTTCGGTTCTGGTGAATCAACTGGTTCAATCGGTGTTGTAACACTTAACATGCCAAGACTTGCATATCTATCTAAGAACGAAGATGAATTCTATGAAAAATTAAGTTCATTAATGGATATCGCAGCTAAATCACTCAAGATTAAGAGAAAAGTCGTATCTTCTTTATTAGATTCAGGTCTTTATCCTTATACTAAGAGATATCTTGGTACATTCAATAACCACTTCTCTACAATTGGACTTGTTGGTATGAATGAATGCTGCTTAAACGCTAACTGGATTAGACAAGACTTAACTCAAGAAAAAGCACAAAAATTCACTGAAGACGTTCTCAACTTCATGAGAACTAAACTCTCTGACTACCAAGAAGAATATGGAGATCTATATAACTTAGAAGCAACTCCAGCAGAATCTACTTCTTATAGACTTGCTAAACATGATAAGGAAATGTATCCAGATATCATTACTGCTACTTCTCCTGATCAAACTCCATATTATACTAACAGTAGCCACTTACCAGTAGGTTACACTGATGATATCTTCCAAGCTTTAGATATCGAAGACAAATTCCAAACTCTTTATACTTCTGGAACTGTATTCCATTCATTCCTTGGTGAAAGAATGCCATCATGGACTGCAACAGCTAAACTCGTTAAAACTATTGCAGAAAACTACAAACTCCCATACTTCACTATTTCTCCAACTTATTCTGTATGTCCAGAACACGGTTACATCACTGGTAATCAATCAGTATGTCCAACATGTGGAAAAGAAACTGAAGTATATTCAAGGATTACCGGTTACTATAGACCTGTAAAGAACTGGAATGCTGGTAAAACTCAAGAATTCAAAGAAAGAAAAGTATACAATATCGACAAATCAGTTGAAAACAAACAATGTGCAACTGATACAGTAGTTGAAACTCCAGTTGTTCAACCTGAAACAAATGAAATTCTTCTCTTCACTACTAAGACTTGCCCTAACTGCAAGATGGCTAAGATGTTACTTGATAAAGCAAACATTCAATACAAAGTAATTGATGCAGAAGAAAATGTTGATACCACTAAACTTTATCATGTAACAAAAGCTCCTACTATGATAGTACCTAGTGCTGGCGCTAACACTTACTATGATAATGCATCTGAAATTAAGAGATATATCGAAGAAAACAAATAAAATATATGTACGATACAATAATTATCGGATGTGGGGCTGCAGGAATGACTGCAGCCTTAAACATTCTAAGGAACGGAAAGACAGTTTTAATAATAGAAAAAGACACTATCGGTGGACAAATTGCCAATTCACCAAAAGTTGAGAATTATCCATCAATCAAAGAAATCAGTGGTCTTGATTTTTCTATGCAATTATTTGATCAAATCACTGATCTCGGTGCTGAAATGGAACTTGAAGAAGTTCTTGATGTAGAAAAAGTTGGGGACATCTTCAAGGTAGTCACAAATTATAAGACTTACGAATCTAAAACTGTAGTCATTGCAGTTGGTGCAGAACATAATAAATTAAATGCACCTGGAATTGATAAAAAGGGTGTATCATACTGTGCTCTTTGTGATGGAGCTTTCTATAAAGGCGAGGAAGTTACTGTAATAGGTGATGCCAATACAGCACTTCAATACGTTCTTCTTCTTTCAGGAATTTGTAAGAGGGTAAACCTATGTATGCTATTTGATCATTATTTTGGTGATCAAATCCTCGTTGATAAGGTCGAAAAGAAAGAAAATGTTTTTGTATATAGAGAATTATCGCTTGAATCAGTAAATGGTAATAGTGATATGGAATCATTAACATTCAGAAACACTAAGACAAATGAACTTGTGACTATAGAATCAAAAGCTGTATTTATCGCTATTGGTCAAACACCAAAAACTGATATCTACGCTAAACTTGTCGATAGAAATAAACAATACATTATCACAAATGATTCTATGGAAACAAAAACCGATGGACTATATGCCATCGGTGATTGTAGAGATAAACAGGTCCGTCAATTAACTACTGCAGCTAATGATGGAGCTATCTGTGCTTTCAATATTAATAAATATTTATCTTAATCATATCCTCTTAAAGATACACATTTGATAGTTGACTCTAAAATGCGCTTGAATTCAAGTGCATTTTCTTTTTCTACTGGGTAAAGACTTCTATCTGGAACATTATCTGACATTTCAAACTTTTGTAAAAAGAGTTTTTTTGCACCTTTTAGGAATTCTGCCATATCCTTAATAGATTCAGTTGTATGGAAGTTTCCAATGAGGGTAGTTCTAAATTCATATCCATAATCATGATTAATAAGATAATTAACTAACTTGGAAAAATCATCAAGATTAATATTATCTAATCCTACAGTAATTGGATACATGTCTAAAGAATTTTTGATATCTAGGGCAACATAATCGATTATTTTTCTTTCAAGAAGACTAATCACTAGATCAGCTTTTGTTCCGTTGGTATCAAGTTTAATTCTATAGCCCATATTCTTTATTTCTATTAAGAAATCTTCTAAATCTGGACTAAGTGTTGGTTCGCCACCACTTACAACTACGGCACTTAATAATCCTTTTCTCTTATTTAAATAAGATAAGACTTCTTCTTTTGAATAATTCTCAAGTTTGGTTTCATCATCAATTACAACAAATTCAAAGTTGTGGCAGAATGGACACCTAAAATTACAACCAGCAAGAAAGATGGTTGCGCTTATTTCTGTATCAAAATTGACTAAAGAAATCTTTTCAAATCCAGTTATTTTCATTTTATATTTCTCTTGTGACGTATTTTAGATATTCAAGTTCATCCTTTTCACAAATCTTAGATAATGCTTCATAGACCATTTTATGGTAGTCATTTAACCATTTTCTTTCATACATTGTAAGTTCATCGACATTTAGTGGATCTAAATCATATGGAGCATATGTGATTGGTTTGAATTCATAGAATTCATCTAAATCGTTTTTAACTCCTTCAACGCATAAAAGTTCGTTTTCAGTTCTAATACCATATTTTCCTTCTAAATAGATACCTGGTTCAATAGTGGTAATCATTCCAGGAACGATTGTAGCGCTATCGCTTCTTTCAGGAACTCTTTGCCATCTAAAACCATTTGGTGATTCGTGCACATTTAACATATAGCCAACGCCATGACCAGTACCATGTTTATAATCTAATCCTTCAGCCCAGAATGGTTCTCTTGCGAGCATATCAATATTTACACCATTTGCGCCTTTTATGAATTTAACCATCGATACATCGATATGAGATCTTAAGACCATGGTGTAGTGATGTTTCATCTCTTCAGTAATTTTACCTAGAGAAAGAGTTCTTGTGATATCAGTAGTTCCACCCATATACTGTCCACCAGAATCTAATAGTAAGAAACCAGAACCTTCAACCTTTTTAGATGATTCTTTGGTTGGTTCATAGTGGATAATTGCCCCATTTTCATTCCAAGATGAGATACTTTCGAATGATACTTCATAGAATCTCTTATCCATTTTTCTATATTCTAGGACCTTTTCTGCGAGACCATATTCATCCATAGGGATCTTACCATAGTTTTCTTTAACATATTTCATGTATCTAAATACAGCAAGACCATCTGCCTTATGGATATCTATCATATTTTTGATTTCAGTTTCATTCTTAATAGCTTTCATAAGAACTGTAGGTGAAACTTTGTCAACTACTTCATTATTTGATTTAATTATCTTAACGAAAGAATAATTAGTATCTTTTAGAGATACTGAAACTTTTTTACCATTGAGATTCATTAAGAATTTTACGATATCATCGTATTCACATACTGTGACATTTGCTTCATTTAAAGATTCTTCAGCTTCTTTTGATAATACATTTTTATTTAAGAATAGATAAGCATTATTTTCATCTACATAGGTAAATGATAAAAATACTGGAGTGATAGGCACATCTCCACCTCTTAAATTATAAAGCCATGCGATATCATCAATATTAGATAAGAATAGTGATGCTTCATCTTCTTTTAGTTTTTCTCTTACTCTTTCAAGCTTACTAGTGGTTGATTCACCAGAAAGAGATAGTGGTAATGCCCATATCTTTTCTGTCTTGAGTGGCGCTTTATCTTCCCATATTTCATCAATTAAATCTATATTAGATACGATTTCTGAGAATTCACCAATCTTTATTGTAAAACCATATGGCACATATTCACCATTTAAGCCAATTCTTTTACCGCTTAAATTATCTTTAATATATTCACTGATTGTTGGGTAACCTGGTGTACCCATCTTCATAAGTTCAATACCAGTATTCTTTAAATCCTTCTCAGCTTGAAGGAAATATCTACCATCTGTCCAAAGATATGCCTTATCCATCATGATAAGTGCATCACCATTTGAACCTTCAAATGAAGTCATATAAGATCTTTCTTTATAGTAGTCATTAACATATTCAGATGAATGTTTATCTCCATCAGTAATGAAATAAGCATCTAAGTTATGCTTCTTCATTAATTCTCTAAGCTTTTTTAATTTATCTGTGACTTTCATATAAAACTCCTAGTTCATTATTTCTCTAATAATCTTTTCGATATCTTTTTCATAAAGAATTACTGGTGGATAATAAGCACCATTTGCTTCCTTTTCTGCCCATTTAATCATTGTTTCTATATCTTCTTCTTTGATATCGAACTTTCTTGTGATGCCCATATAATTATTTAATTCTTCAATCTTTTCAATAAATGCATTAGCTTTTTCTTCTTTTGTCATATTATCATTAGTTAGATTTGTGATATCAGCAAGATGAGCTAATTTATCGTGAACTGATTTGCCATATTCTCTTAAACAGATTGGTAGAATCACTGCATTCGCAAGGCCGTGTGGCACATTGTATAATCCACCAAGAGTATGGGCAATTGGATGAACATAAGTTAGACCAACTCTTGTAAAAACAACACCAGCTTTATACGATGCCTCAAGCATTTCTCTTCTTGCCTCAATATTACTACCATCATCATATACTTTGATGATGTTTTCAAATATCTTGGTGATTGCCTCTTCAGCAAGTAATCTATATTTCTTTGGAACGCTCTTAGAAATATAGCCTTCTACTGCATGAGTAAGGGCATCCATTCCAGTGAAGGCAGTGATAGATTTTGGAAGACCAACAGTAAGAGTTGGATCCAATACTGCGTATTTAGGGATAAGATGTAAATCATTTATTGCATATTTATGATGGGTTACTTCATCAGTTACTACTGCAGCAATTGTGGTTTCACTACCAGTTCCTGCGGTTGTAGGGATGGCAAATAATGTTGGAATGTTTTTGCCAACCTTTAATAATCCTCCCATCTGGGTTATTGATTTATTTGGTCTTGCGATTCTTGCGCCAATAGCTTTTGCGGTATCCATTGTTGAACCACCACCGAAGGCAATTATTGAATCGCAGAATGATTCTTGATATAGTTTTACACCAAGTTCAATATCTCTGATCTTTGGATTTGGTTCTATTTTATTAAATACAACATATTCGATGTCGTTTTTAATTAATGAATTAGTAAGAGATGTTGAAAGACCTAGTTGTTCAATAACTGGATCCAAAACAACGAGGCATTTATTAAGATTTAATTCTTTAATTTTAAAAGGAATAAGTTCAAGAGGTTTGTCTCCTTCTAATAGTTCTGGTTCTCTCCATCTAAGTAGACCAGCAAATTTGTAGAAACAAAACATATAAACTCTTTGATATATTTCTCTAAATTTATTCATAAAACTACCTCCTTATCTATTTTATAGTTTATCACAATCACAATTAAAATGAGAATACAATTGGCAATTTTAATCAAAAATATATAAAAATTGTACAATTTTTATGGTTTTTAAATAATAAATTGCTTTCTCTCATTTTTTTAGAAAGTAGAATCGTTAAATATCAATAAAATAATTTATAAAAATAATATCTTTATGATATATTTAATATCGTAAGTTAAAGGAGGGAAGTTATGACTACAGGACTTCAATTCTGGGATATAAGCATCTGGTCACTACTATTAGCCTTTGCAGGAATATTCTTAGCATCTATTCTCGCAAATGCCTTGATTCAAACAATTAGGCCTTTAAAGAGAGCTTTAATTCCATCACCAGTATTAGGTGGATTCTTATTACTAATATTCCTATCAGTATATAAAGCAATCACAGGTACAGAATTAATTGAAGGCTCAATACTAGAGATAATTACGTATCATACACTTGGTATAGGATTTGTAGCGGGAGCCTTAAAGATTAATAAAAACAAAAAGAAAACTACTCAAAAAGCAATCCTAAATTCATCATTCTTCACTATTGGTGGGTACGCTATACAAGCAGTAATAGGCGTTATTATTACAGTTGCATTATTCTTTATTATTAATGCATGGCCTGCAGGTGGAGTTCTATTACCTATGGGTTATGGACAAGGACCTGGTCAAGCATTTAATTGGGGTAATATATTCAGTCAGTATGATGAGACTGTATCAGCATTTGGAGCTTTTGATGGCGGTGTAGATTTCGGATTATCTGTTGCAGCAATGGGTTTCATTAGTGCTTCAATAGGTGGCGTTATCTATTTGAATATCGAAAGAAAAAAAGGCAACGTTAAAATGCTTAAAGAAGCCGATTATACAGAAAGATTAAAACTTGAAGACTATGAATCTGAAGGTGAAATCGCATCTAGTGATTCAATAGATAAAATGACTATTCAGTTTGGTATAGTATTCATCTTATATGCAATATCGTTTGCGGTATTATATGGTATATCTACTCTTTGTGATTTATCTGGTGTTGGTCTACTTGTAAATACTGTAAAGCCATTATTCTGGGGATTTAATTTTATCTTCGGTGTTGCCGTAGCGGCTTTATATAAGTTAATATATTCAAAATTAAAACAAAAAGGGATTATCAAAAAACAATATACAAACAACTATTCAATGGATAGAATATCAGGTCTTTCATTCGATATTATGGTTGTGGCAGCCTTTGGTTCTATAAATTTAGAAGCTTTCCTAGAACCAAAATTAATCATCCCACTAGTTGCAATATGCGTCTCTGGTGCAGTTGTAACATACTTCTATTGCCAACATATCGCAAGAAAAGTATTCCCAGAATATAAAGATGAAGCATTCTTAGCTTTCTATGGTATGCTTACTGGTACTAATGCAACAGGTATTATTCTTTTAAGAGAAATCGATCCACAATTTGAAACACCAGCATGTGATAATATGGTATTCCAGTCTCTTTATTCAATTGCCTTTGGAGCACCTATTCTTCTTTCACTCGGATATGTAGGAAAGGGATGGATACAATTAATTGTATGTGTTGTGATATATCTAGTAATCTTTGTGGTTTTATATCTTTTAATGAGAAGAGAAACGCTCTTTAAAAAGAAAGGCGCAAAATCTAAAGATACTAAGATAGAATAAGAAAAAAACACAGATGGCTTTCGACCATCTGTGTTTTTTTATATTGTTAATCTTTAACCTCGGTAAAATAAAAATCAATTGCGAGATTATCTAGGCTTGTTTGATCAATATAGAATTCTACATATTCTTTTGAGTAATCAGCTTCTCCAAGAGGAGTATCCATAGATTTCATTGTGAAATCATCGATATCATCAAATAATGAAGCAATTACATTGGCAGGACAATCTGTGAATACTACACTTTCTTCATATGAATCTTTGTGGATTCTCTTATATAATGCTGTGTAATCTACATCGCGATTTTCTTCTTCTGTTTTTTGAATATAATTTAAGAATGAGTTCATATAGAGTTTTTGTCTACTCATTCTTGAAATGTTTGTACCATCTTCAGCATTGAGTCTAGCTCTAACAAAATCCATTGATGCATCACCATCTAAATATAATGTATTACCTTCAGTATATGCTGGATTGATATCTGTATAATCTTTATCAAAGGTCACAGGAATACCTGTTTCATTAGAAATAAAATTAACTACTTCTTTAATTGCATCCATTGTAAAGGAGATATAGTAATCGATTTCGAGATTATATAATAGTTTTGATACACAACGTCTTGCGTTTTCACAAGAATCTTCAAGTCCAGTACCCCATGTATGAGCAAGAGCTATTTGAGCAATGACGAAATCATTAGTTCTTACACTCTTAAGTCCTAATTTTTCAATAGAAACCATTGAGTCTCTATTGAATTGAAGAACAGTATATTCTCTTTTTTGATAATCAAATGAAAGCACAGCAACAAAATCGCATTGTTGATCATTAACATACGAATCTGTCTTAGTGATATATCCTTCTTTGTCTAAACCCATAAGCAAGAAGGTTGTGAGGGTTTTTTGTCTGTATTTCTTACCAGCAATTTCAGCAGAAAAGTATTTCTTTTGTTTAGCTTTTTCACTATTATCTAAGACGATACCTGCGGTGATAACACCAGCGAATGCTAGAATAAGAACTACAAGAAGCACGATGTGTATCTTTTTCATATTGTTTCCTCGAAATAGAACTATGGAGATATTGTTCTATTTATTTTTGCGATTTTTCTTTGATGTAAATATTAGGACAACTCCTAGAATTAATAAACCTGCAGAAACACCAATTAAAACATATGTGAAAACGTTTGGAGCTGGAGCTTCTACTTGAACATCTGGATTAACAGTGAGGAAAGCAACTGGACAAAGGTTTGAAAATGATACTGCAAGTTTGCTATTTTCAACCTTTACATCTTCTTTTGGAACAACTAACCATTTGTTTGTGGTTGTATTTTTATGAATGACAGTGTATTTTCCTTCAGTAGCTTCTAAATCGAAAACAAATTTAACTTTGTTGTCGCCAGTTAGAACACCACTTTCAACTGATAATTCAAAAATTTGAACCGGAACGAATACTTGAGATGTATAACTCTTATCAATCTCTTTAGCAAGTTTTGTGAGTTCACTATCGAGTGATGAATCAATCTTTTTATAATCTATTGCTTCGCTCTTTTTGATTTTTGTTGTTTCGAGTTCGTTTTTTGCGTTTATTAAATATGTAGCTACTTGATCATTCTGTTTTTCTTTAGCTTCTTCGAAAGACATAATGGTGTATTCTACAGCTTCGCCATCTACAGTCGCAGAACTAACCTCAGGTGTAGAGCTTGATTCTACGCTTCTGTTTTCAGATGCTTTTGCGTTTGACGCAAAACCAATAAGAAAAAGTGATACAAATACAGATAATAAAATTGATAATAACTTTTTCATTACTGAGCCCTCCTTTTTAAAAAGATATTTGAAATTATATCACGGATATAATTATTCTTCAACACTATTCTTTTTAATGTTGAATTATTAAAAATTTAGTTCTCTAAAGACTTTTGCAATATCATCGTTTATTACTAGTGTTGCATCATCGTCTTTAGATGTGTTTGATTTATTGATGATTATGAGATTTTTTCCTCTAAAGAAATCTACATAATATGCTGCAGGATACACAACAAGGCTAGTACCACCTATTATTAATGTATCAGCCTTTGTGATGTGAGATAATGCTTCTGAAACCACACTATCGTTTAAAGGTTCTTCGTATAATACAACATCTGGTTTGATGGTTCCACCACATTCACAAGTTGGAACTCCCTTACTATTTAGTATATAGTCAAGAGAATAAAACTTGTGGCATTTCATGCAATGGTTTTCAGTTACAGAACCGTGTAACTTATATACTTTTTTAGAACCAGCTTTTTCATGAAGATCATCAATGTTTTGCGTGACAACTGCCTTCAAAATTCCCATTTGTTCTAGTTTGGCAAGAGTCTTATGGCAGTCATTTGGTTCGGCATTTGGGAAACATAGTTTTTCTTTATAGACATTATAAAAAATATCTGGGTGAGAAACAAAGAATGAATGAGAAATGATAGCTTCGATTGGAATAGTTCCGTATTTCTCATTATAGATTCCTTTTGATCCTCTAAAGTCTGGAATATTAGATGCAGTAGATACGCCTGCACCACCAAAAAATACTAGGTATTTAGATTCTTGGATTATTTTTCTCAGGATATCTACATCGCTCATATTATTCCTCCTCTTTGTTTTCTATAGTTTCAACAAGTAATTCAACAGCAATTATTCTATTGTTTTCAATTTCTTTAACTTTGAATGTTAGTTGTTTATATTCGATACCTTCTTCTTCTGAAAGTTCGTCATATAAAACTTTAGAAACGACTTTAACACTAACAACGTCATTTACTACTGGTACTCTTTCGAGCATATCTTGAATGAGGCCACCAACAGTGGTTGCTTCATATTCGCTTTCATCTTCAAAATGGAAATAACTGAAGAGATTTTCTATCTCTAAATCTCCATTAACAAGATATTTGTCTTTGCCAATTCTATTGATTGTGAATGGTACTTCGTCGTGTTCATCGAAGATTTCACCAACTAATTCTTCTAAGCAGTCTTCCATAGTTACAACGCCATCGAATCCACCATATTCATCTAGCACAACAGCTAAATGAACGTTTTTCAGTTTTAATAATGATAATAATTTATCAGCACTCATTGATCCAACAACAAATAATGGTTTTTGAAGTATTGGTCTAATGTCTTTGATTTTTCTATCTTCGATATATGCTTTAAAGAATTCCTTTTCAAATAGGATACCAATGATATGATCGATTGTTCCATCATAAACAGGTACACGAGAGAATTGATTCTCGAAGAAACATTCTTTTATTTCTTCTATAGATGATTCTATGTCTAAACATACGCAGTCTACTCTTGGTGTCATAATGTTTTTAACATCAATTTCACCAAGATCAAGAACTTTTTGAAGCATATCAGCTTCATCAGTATCTATCTTACCGCTATCCTCCATAGTATCTATAATATTTTCTAAATCATCTGGAGAGATAGCTGGATCAGCATCATTCTTTTCAAGAGCAAGTTTATTTACTTTATAGAATGGATAAGATATAGGTCCTAAAATCTTTACAACAACATACAAGATGCCAGATAGTCTTAGGGCATTTTTCTCTGGGTTGGCTTTGCCTCTACTTTTTGGCATTACCTCTCCAAAGAGTAAAACAAGGATAGTTATTACTACAGTATTTACAACATCTATCCAAGATGCATCAGTTTCAAAAAGACCTAAGAATAGTCTTAAGCCGAGTGTTGATATTGCAATATTTACGAGATTATTTCCTACCAAAATAACTGATAGGACTCTATCATAATTTTCAGATAGCCATAGAGCTTTACGAGCTCCTTTCTGATTTTCATCTACAAGTGTCATGAGTTTTGCCTTTGAGGCACATGAAAATACTGTTTCACACTTAGAGAAAAATGCAGAAAAGACAAGCAAAATAATTATTATAACTGAGTAGATTAATGTACTAATCCAATCAAAATTTTCAGCGTAGATTATACTACTAAAATACGGGTCCATTTTATTATTATTTATTCCTTATACCTTGTATCATATTTTCCTGTCACTGTGTTCACGACAATCTTATCTCCATTGTTTATGAACATAGGGACTCTAATTTCAATTCCAGTTTCTAGAATTGCTGATTTCATTGTGTTTGTAGCACTGTTTCCTTTTTCTCCTGGAGGTGTATCCACAACTTCTAGAACCATTTTATCAGGTAAAATTATACCTAAAACTTCTTCTCCATAGAATCTTACTTGAGCATTCTTTTCAACAGTCAAGTATTGGAGTTCATCTCTGATTGTGTCTTTAGGGATTTCAATTTGTTCATATGTCTCATTATCCATAAAAACAGCTTTGTCTTCATTATCATAGATGTATTGCATTTCAACTTTCTTTATTTCTGCAGTCTCAATCTTGATACCTGCATTAAATGTGTAAGCAATATTGGCACCTGTACGAAGATTTTTTAGTTTTGTCTGAACAAATGCGCCACCCTTTCCTGGTTTAACGTGTTGAAATTCTAACACTTCGTAGATATTTCCTTCCCATTCAATTGTTATACCAGTTTTAAAATCATTTGAGTTAATCATAAGAATCCTCCTAATATCTGATTAAAATTATACAAAAAATTGTGTTTTTTGTCTATGGTTATGTAAGTCTTATGACTTACTTAAAGCAAAATAAATCATATTAGATACACATTTAAAGCAAAAAAATAGCTTAAAAAATTATAATTAATGAAAAAAAGTAAAAATAGTATATAATAATTTGAAAATGGAAGGTGAAATTATGTTCTTCGCAGAAACTGGTGGATTTGATTTTACATATGTCTTTATTGCAATCGTACTCGGCTTACTTATCGGTATGATTTTTTCAAAAAATAAAGTTGATAAAGATAAATATCAATCGCTCAATTATAAAGATTTTATGGATATGAAAAGAAAGGGAACTTTAATTGATATTAGAAAAAAAGATCTCTTTGAAGAATCTAAAATCGTTGGAGCTAAAAATTATCCAGGAAAAAGTGGTGCGAAAGCAAGTGTTAGAAGAGATATTCCAATTTTCATCTACGACCAAGATGGTAGAAAAGCTGAAGGCGCTGCCAAAGCATATGTTAGAAGTGGTGCTGTAATGGTTTACTACCTAAAAGGTGGCTATAAAGAATATTTGAATGAAAAAGAAGGAAAAATGTGAATTTAAATTCACATTTTTAAATTAAGATATGAGAGAAAACAAATGGTTTAAATTTGGAAAATTATTATATCTATTAATGTTTCTATCTTTAGAATCATTTGTTTATGCAATTTTTATACTGGAGGATTTTGATTTCAATGTAGATGTTGATTCAGATTTATATAAATATGAATCAATGATTTTGCTTCTTATCTTCTACTTTTTTGGTTTCTTATTAAATCTTTTGATTGAAAAAATTGATAAAGACCATGTGAAAGAAATTAGATATGATATGATAATTGTTGGATGCGCATTAATCTTTACGTTTTTATCTGATACATTCCTTTTATACCTTAATAAATATTATGAAATTGGTGTATCGTCATTCATTGTTGTACAAGTACTATATTTCATTAGGATGGCATATGGTCTTAAATTTTCAAATAAAAGGTTGTATACATCAATCTTTATTAGAGTTGGACTCTCCTTTTTAGCAATTATAGGTCTTGTGATTGCCGATAGCTTTTCATTCCTATATTCGATAACTGGTATCTATTTTATTAACATAGTAATGAATTTTATTGACTCTTTAATATCAACCATTAATTTACGTGGAGATAAAAGATTTATAACATCATTTATCTTTACTATAGGATTAATTCTCTTCATTGGATGTGATATATTTGTAGGCATATCTAATATATCACCATTTGGCGGTGAAATAATTTGGATTTTTTATCTTCCGTCGCAAATACTTATTGCCTTATCAGCAAGTAGACTTTATGGTTTTACACTTGGAAAGGATGTGAACACTTATGAACAAAGAAGCTAGATTAATTGATAAAATAATGACTATCGTATTTATAGTTGTCTTGGTACTATTTATTCTTTCATGTTCAATATTCATGCCTCTTATGAATAGAAGATTCTATTATGATCAGATAGATGGGCTTAATATTGTAGAAGTATTAAATAATTATACACATGAAGATTACAACAAGGAAGATGTAATCGAAGCCTTTGATGATGTAATGGATTTCATTTGGAAAGGTAGCGAATTTAAGACAGGTAAGCTTAAATTCTCAGAAAGTGGGAAAAGCCATTTTGAAGATTGTGTTCCTCTATTTTGGTTAGACTTTATCGTATTCATCATAACAAGCATACTTATGGTGGCATTCTTAATACTCCACATCACAAAAACAATAAGGATACAAGATATTAGGGGTATGTCTCCACTATTTTATGGAGGAATCATCACAATCGGGCTTGTGATAATCCTTGGTATATTTGGAGTTGTTAGTTTTGATTTGCTATTTGAATACTTCCATAAAGTATTCTTCCCCGGAAAGGATAACTGGGTATTTGATCCTAGATATGATGAAGTGATACTTATACTCCCTGAAAAGTTTTTTATGAGATGTGCAATATTGATAGGTTCTACATTATTTGTGCTATCTGGCGTTGCCATCACATATGGAATAATAAAAAAGAAAAAACTGGCTTAGGCCAGTTTTATTTTATAAAGTTATCGATTAGTGCTTTTGCCTTTAAGAAGGCATTATCTTTATCTATATCTATCCAATTTGTATGAACTTGATTATTGAACCATGTGTATTGTCTTTTCGCAAAATTTCTCGAATGTTGTTTGATTAAAGATATAGCTTCTTCTAATGTACATTTACCATCATAATAATCATATAATTCTTTGTAACCTATCGACTGAACTGATTTTGATTGAATATTTGAATCATATAGTGCCTTTACTTCATCTAATAGGCCTTCTTCAATCATCTTATCTACACGACTATTGATTTTTTCATATAGCTTTTGTCTGTCACAAGTTAAACCGATGAAAAGATAATCATATAAAGGAATATCTTTATTTAATGGTTCTTCTTTTGATTCTAATATTTCTATATGCCTGAGTAATCTTATTCTATTATGAACATCTGGAATATGAGAATCTTTGAGTTCTATTAATCTATCATAGATTTCTTCATTTGTTAGATTGCTGTATCTATCTGTCCTTTTTTCATTAGTAAATTCATAATCAAAAAGAGCGGCCTTAATATAATAGCCTGTACCACCACAAATAATTGGTAATTTACCTTCGTTTGATATTTCATCAATTATTCTTCTTGCATGTTTTTGGAAATCACTAACACTATAATCATCGGTTGGGTTTAATATATCAATCAAATAATGTTTAACACCATTCATTTCTTCTTTCTTAATTTTTCCAGATCCAATGTTTAAAGAGCGGTAAACTTGAACAGAGTCACCGCTAATTATGGAAGTGTTATAATGTTTTGCGAGTTTGATTGATAAATCAGTTTTACCAACACCAGTTGGTCCAACAATAACTATTACTTTATTCATATATTTTAATTTAAAGGGCTACATAGGTAGCCCAATTATTTTTTATTTAGAGTAATACATAATTGCGAAATATGCAAGAGCGATACATAAAACTACAATTACTATAATTAAAATCCATTTAAAGAGAGAATCTCTATTTAATTTCTTTGAATAATATTTTTTGATGATGTCTCTTATTTCTTCATCAACAGTTTGATCATAATATAGATCAGGGGCAATCAAATCTTCTTCCTCTGGAGTTTCTTGAGGAGTTTCTTGAACTTCCTCTAGAGTTTCTTTCTCTTTTGGTTCTTCTTCGGCAGGAGTTTCTTCAGTTTGTTCCTCAGCGGCTTCCTCTTCAGCTGGTTCTTCTGCTGGCGCTTCTTGAACAGGCTGTTCTTCCTCTGGAGCTTTTTCCTCAGGTTGAGTCTCCTCAGGTTGTTCCTCTTCATGTTGAGTTTCTTCTACTGGTTCTTCAGCATCAACGAGAATTGATGATGTTGGAATGCCTTGATCAGTATGCTCAATTTTATTTTGCTCAATAACATCACTTGTCTTTTCTTCATCAGATAAGATGTCATAGTTGTAGAGATCTTTTTCTACATCTTCATTATATTTGTTCAATTGATAGATTAAATATTCAACCATATCAGATTTCTTAAGTTCTGAAGAAACTCTAAATCCTTTTTTCTTTGAATATTGAATCAAATCAATAATTGCTTTAGAGCTAATTTCATTTCTTTCTTCTTCTGTAAGCATAAATCTTGCAGAAATTAAATCAAGGAGTTGTTGTTTGTTTATTCTTTTTGGAATATCAACTCCATATTTTAATCCTAAATCTTTTAGTTGAGGAACATTATAAGTTTCTACAATTGATTCTTTAAAGATTGAAAGAGAAAGACCATCTAAATAACCTTTTGGAGTATAAAAAATAGAATCAAAGTTTTTAAGACAGTCGGCAAAAGATTCATTTGAATCACTTGGATTTTCTAGAACTTTTTCTAGTGCTCCATCAAAAGCGATTGAACTCTTGAATTTCTTTTGATTCTTGAAGAAGAACCTCATAAATAGATTCTTATAATCCTTTGGATCAACTATGATATTGTTTTCTTCAAGTGTCTTTCTTACAAGGTGAATTGAAAAGAATTGGAATGAACGAAGTTTATAAGAAAATTCATCGGTATATGTCGATAAATAAACTGGATCAAAGAAGTATTTTTTTGTGGTATTGATAAGTAAAAATCTATTCACGAAATCAGGAAAATAGATATGATTATCTTTAAATATTTGAACTAAATCTTCGCTTTTAACGGCTTCGTATTTCTTAGCTTCGGCCTTAATCTCATCAAAGTTTTGAAATTCCATATTTGTCACCTCTATATTTAATTTTATAATAATAGGGGAAATAAATCAACAATTAATAAAAAAATCGCTAAATTATGCGATTTTTTTTTGTTACAAACTCAACTCTTTTTTGAATATTTTATTGATTTCGTTTGATAGTTCATTTACTTCTTCTAAAGTGTTTTTGAAGTCCTCAATTGAGATATCACTGACGTTTTGTTTTATTTCTTCAAGAGAATTATACTTATCTATTAGTTCAGATGAGAGGTTATTTAGTTGCACTACTGAAACGTGTTTTTTGATTTCATTAGTTAATTTTTCTGTACTGATATTAGCTATTCTTAATTCTTCCATCAAGACTCCATGTTTTTGCACCAGTTATCTCTACATCAACTATTTGACCAATGTATTTTTTATCACCAACAACGTTTACTAGTTTGTTATTTTCAGTATAGCCCATCAGTATTTCTTCTTGGTTCTTTGAATAACCTTCAATTAACACTTTTACAGTTTGACCTAAGAAACGCTTGTTGCCTCTTCCATAACCTTCATTTACTAAATCATTTAATTTATATAAACGATTATAAGCAACTTCTTCTGTAATTGATGGGTCTATATATTTGGCAGCTGGTGTACCCTCTCTTGGTGAAAAGATGAATGTATAAGCTCCTTCAAAATTACATCTTTTTACAAGCTCTAAAGTCTCATTGAAATCTTCTTCAGTCTCATATGGGAAAGCCACAATTATATCTGTAGTAATTGATACTCCTGGGATTGCGTCATAAAGCTTATCGCAAAGTTCAATGAAAGACTCTTTAGTGTATTTTCTATTCATCTTCTTTAATACTTTATTAGATCCTGATTGAACTGGAAGATGAATTGCAGGCATGATATTTTTAGAATTCTTGATAGCTTCAATTTGTCTATCATCGAAATCTTTTGGATTGTTTGTGGTAAATCTAATTCTTGGAATTGAAAGCTTTGATAGGTCAGTTAATAGGTCTGCGAAATCATATTTTAGATCAACGAAGTCTTTACCATAAGCATTAACGTTTTGTCCAAGAAGAGTGATTTCTTTATATCCTTCACTTATTAATCCTTCGACTTCTTTAATGATATTCTCTGGAAGTCTTGAACGTTCTTTTCCTCTTGTGTATGGGACGATACAGTATGTGCAGAATTCATCACAGCCATACATAATAGGAACCCAAGCTTTAATCTTGCTTTCTCTTACCATTGGAATGTTTTCAACGATGTCACCTTCATAAGATAAAACATCTACTACTCTTTCTTTGTTTTCCATTACTCTTTTAATTAGTGATGGAAGAGAGTGAAGGTTATGAGTTCCAAAGATGAAATCAACATTTTGATATTTAGTTAGGAGTTTTCTAACAACTGATTCTTCTTGAGCCATACAGCCACAAAGACCAACTATTAGTTCTGGTTTTCTTCTTTTTAGTTGTTTGAGTCTACCAATTTCACCAAATACTTTATCTTCTGCGTTTTTTCTTATTGCACAGGTATTCATAAGAATTACATCTGTCTTATCTAAATCATAAGTAATAGTAAAAGACATCTCTTCCATGAGACCTCTTATCTTTTCTGAATCAGATTCGTTTCCTTGACAACCATAAGTATATAGATAATATAATTTATCTTTACCAATTGATTTTAATGAATCATCAAGTTTGAATTCTTCAAAATTATTAGATTTGTCTAGACGCTTTCTCTCTTTATTTTGATCTGGCGAATTAATAACAACTGGCTTCATCCCATTCTCCTAATAAATAGCGAGGGTGTGTGACCCTCGCTATATGAATTATTTAGCGATTTCTTGTGCTCTCTTTTCTCTTATTACTGTAACTTTAATAGTTCCAGGATAAGTTAGATTGTCTTCGATTTGATTCTTAACATCTCTTGCGATTAATGTTATATCATCATCAGAGATTTCTTCAGGTTTAACGAGGATTCTAATTTCTCTACCTGCTTGAATTGCATAAGAGTTATCGACACCGCGAACATTGTTGGCAATAGTCTCGAGTGACTCAAGTCTATTGATATAGTTCTCAAGTGATTCGCTTCTTGCACCAGGTCTTGCAGCGCTTAGGGCATCGGCAGCTTGTACGAGGCAAGCGATAACGCTTTCAGGCTTAACATCACCGTGGTGAGATTCTATCGCATTGATTACAATAGGGTTTTCTTTGTATTTCTTTGCGAGTGATACACCAAGTTCAACGTGGCTTCCTTCTACTTCGTGGTCGATTGCTTTACCGATATCGTGAAGAAGACCTGCACGTTTTGCGAGAATTTCATCTTCACCGAGTTCGGCTGCCATCTTACCTGCGAAGAAAGCAACTTCGATTGAATGTTGGAGTACATTTTGGCCGTAAGATGTTCTATAGTATAATCTACCTAATATCTTGAGTAGATCTGGATGCATCTTACCAACACCAACTTCGAATATAGCCTTATCACCGCATTCTCTAATGAATTGGTTAACTTCAGCACGGCTTCTTTCAACCATTTCTTCGATTCTTGCAGGGTGGATACGACCATCTTCAACTAAGTATCCGATAGCACGTCTTGCGACTTCTCTACGGATTGGGTCAAAACAACTAAGAACGATTGATTCTGGAGTATCATCGACGATTAGGTCTACACCAGTTAGGGATTCAATTGTACGAATATTTCTTCCTTCCCTACCGATGATTCTACCTTTCATTTCATCATTTGGTAATGATACAACGGATACTGTCCTTTCATTTGTAACATCTTGAGCATATTTTTGGATAGCGGCAGAGAGGATTTCTTTTGCCTTCTTTTATGCAGTTTCCTTAGCGTGCTCTTCTTCATCGCGAATGTATGAAGCGACTTCGTCTCTCATTTCTTCTTCAGTCTTCTTCATAACGATTTCTTTTGCTTCTTCTAAACTAAGTTGCGCGATTTCAAATAGTTTAGTTTCTTGTTCTTTAATAGTAGCGTCTAGTTTTAAATGTTTTTCTTCTAGTGCTGATTTACGATCATCTAAAGATTGTTCTTTACGATCTAAATTTTCTTCACGTTTATCTAGATTTAAAGATCTGTTGTCGAGAGAATTTTCGCGTGCCATAAGTTTGTCTTCTTGAGACTTCATAACAGCTTTTCTCTCTTTAATGTCATTATTGCATTCAGACATTAATTTATATGTCTCTTGTTTTGCTTCAATGATTTTATCTTTTTTGATCTGTTCTGCTTCTTTTTCTGCTTCTTCTTTTCTCTTTTTGCATTCTTCATCAGTTGCTTTGAAAGATTTTTCTTGATAAATCTTTCTGACGAAAAGACCAACAGCTAGTCCAGCAGCGAGTGCTAAGACTATTCCAACTATAAGCCATATAGGCGAAATACCACTAGACGCATCAGATAAGATTATCATAATGCCTCCATAATATATTTTTAAGTTATCTCTAACTTAATATTCGTACATCAAGTATTTTAACATTTAATGCTTTAAAGGTAAAGTAAAAAATGAGAGGGCAAAATAAAAAGCTCAAACGAGCTTTTTAATTTACTAGTTCTTAAGTCCTAATCCTTGTCTTACAAGTGTATTGATTTCGTCTTTGGTTTCTGGATGGCTATTGAGGTATGCTTTGGCAGCTTCTCTTCCTTGACCAATCTTTTCACCTTTATATGAATACCAAGCACCTGATTTAACAATTATTCCAAGTTCAGAACCGAGATCTATTAATTCACCAGTTTGTGAGATACCTTCACCAAATACGATTTCAATATCGCATGTCTTAAATGGTGCAGCAACCTTGTTTTTAACGATTTTAATCTTTGCGAATGTTCCTGAAACGCCTTGGCCATCTTTAATTTGATCACCTTTTCTAATTTCAATACGAACTGATGCAAAGAACTTTAACGCTCTACCGCCTGGAGTTGTTTCAGGGTTCCCAAACATTACACCAACTTTCTCACGAATTTGGTTGATGAAGATACATGTACACTTATTTGATGATAATACGCCTGTTAATTTTCTCATTGCTTGAGACATGAGTCTTGCTTGTGCACCAACGAGTTGGTCACCCATATCGCCTCTTATTTCAGCTTCTGGAACGAGTGCTGCAACTGAGTCAACAACGATCATATCAACTGCACCTGATTTAGCGAGTGTATCAGTGATTTCAAGTGCTTGTTCGCCAGAATCTGGTTGAGAGAGGATTAGTGAATCAAAATCTACACCAAGGCTTTGTGCGTATTTTGGATCAAGTGAGTGTTCTGCATCAATAAATGCTGCAAACCCGCCTTGTCTTTGGCATGATGCGATAGCTTCTAGTGCAAGTGTTGTTTTACCGCCTGATTCAGGACCATATATTTCAACTATTCTTCCTTTAGGATAACCACCGATACCTAAAGCACTATCAAGTGAGATGGATCCGCTTGGTATAGCTTCTACAGAAGCGTCTGAGTGTGCTTCGCCAAGAATCATAACTGATCCTTTACCAAAATTCTTTTCGATTTCTTTTAAAGCTGATTGTAATTTACTTCTTTTTTCGTCTTTTTCCATATTTTTCACCTCACTTATATAGATACTCTACAAAGTTATTTTAGTTTAATATTTTTTCGATTTTTTATTAAAATTTCTATTCCGCTTACTACAAGGAGCACCATAGAGATATAGAATAATACAATTGAAATGATATACATTACATGAAGGAAATCGTTATTTGTGATAGTTATGATTGCTGAATAGAGGAGGAGAAGCGAGATGGAAACCATCTGTGTCATAGTTTTTGCTTTTCCAAGAATATCGGCAGATACTTCGCTTTCACTATTGGCTTCTAACACAACGAGTCTAACTCCAGAAACCATGAGTTCTCTAAATACCACAATTATCAACATCCATAGATATGGAATGATACCCATATCAATTAGAATAATTAATACAGTGATGACGAGCATTTTATCGGCGAGAGGATCTGCGAGTTTGCCAAATCCAGTAACCATATTATTCTTTCTTGCGATTTTACCATCAAAATAATCAGTTATAGATGCTAAAACGAATAGAGAGAATATTACAAATAAATTCCAAGTGACATTGCCAAATACAAAATATAAAATAGTTATCACGACTACCGCAAGGAGTCGTGATAATGTGAGTTTGTTTGGAAGATTCATTATTCTTCTTCAGGCATATTAGCGATATTGTGGTATACGTTTGTAACGTCATCGTTTTCGCCTAAAAGACCCATGAAACGTACTACCTTTTCAATATCTTCGTCTGAGAGTGTAACTTGGTCCTTAGGGAACCAAGCAACTTCATCTTGATCAAATTCAAGATCAGGTTTTACTGCAGTTAATGCATCTTTTACAGCTGATTGATCAGAAGGTTTAGATACGATAACTACTTCACCATCTTCGCTATATACATCGATTACTTCGATTTCTGCCATAGCGATAGTTTCGAATACTTCTTCTTCGTCCATTCCTGTAAGAGATAAAATACCTTGATAATCATAAGTGTATGTAACACTTCCTGATGAACCAAGATGGCATCCGCATTTACCGAATGCACCTTTAAGTGATGATATAGTTCTATTTGAGTTATCTGTTAGGCAGTCAATAATGAATGTTGAACCTGCAGGTCCAAATGCTTCATATCTGCAAGATAAATAAGATTCATTTGATCCGCCTTTAGCTTTATCAATATTTCTCTTTATTACATCTGCAGGAACTTGTTCCTTTTTAGCTCTTTCAACTAATGCTTTAAGTTTTAAGTTACCATCTAATTCCCAGCCATTTCTAGCTTCCATATAGATTAGTTTTCCATATTTTGAATAAAGTTTACTTTTTGCTAAATTTGTCTTTGCCATACTAGCGGCTCTGACTTCATGCGCTCTTCCCATTTTTTGTCTCCTAAAATTTTGAAAATTTTTTTATTTTTAAATAAAAATCCTATCATATTATATAATAATAGCGCTTATTATTCAACTTTTAATTTTATAGCGCTATCGATTATATCGATAAATCTGTCTTTATAAAGTTTGCCTACTGCCCTTTTGAAAGCGGCTTTAGACATTTGAAATAGATTATATATTTCAATTGGTGACATCGCTTCACTTAGTTCTTTATCTTTATTTTTCTTTAAGAACTCATATATTTTCTTTGAGTCTTCATCCATTTGAATCATCTTTTTCTTAAGAAGTGAACCGTGATAATGAATGTCATCTATTTTTTTAATTATATTGATTTGTAGAGGTTCACCAATTCGGTGATATGATCTATCGTTTCCACGTGAAACGAAGATTTCAAATCCATCTTGTGTGTGGCAGGTAACGCCATACTGTGACCTTGATGTGACATATGCTTTATAGATTTCACCTTCTCTTAAGCTGCCTATAGGGTGCATATAATCATAATATTGTGCTTTTGGCACAAGTCTTGCCCTGAATGTTGTAGGACTTACTTTTAAATATACATATAGAAAGTCACCTATAATTGGCCTTTCTGTTTCTTCAAAGATACAGTCATCTTTTGAAAGTAGTAAATCTTTCGGCATTCCATCATATAGAAAATAGCCAACGCCTTCCTTTATTTCTACAACCTTTAGGAAAGCTGGTTTAGATGCAGTTATTAAAGGAGTGCTTTCACTGGCACAAATTCTTCTCTTAGAATCTAAATAGACAAATACTTTTACTTTATCGCCAACACTATGTTCTTTCAGTGCTTCTTTTTTATGCAAAAAGAGTTCTTGGTCACCATCGTCCAAGATGTAAGATATATCGCCAATTCGTTTAACAGTTAGTTCATTTATCTCACCAATTGTCATAATATTTTAACTCCTTTAAAAACATATAATTTCTTTCTTGATTTTTGCTTGCCATTTATGTTATAATTCATAGACGTTAAGTGGAGGAATCAAAATGGCAAATATTAAGAGCGATAAAAAGACTATCCTTACTAGTAAAAAGCGTAACGCTAGCAATTCTTCATTCAAATCTTCATTAAAGACTGCCATTAAGGCTGTTGAAGCTGCAACTACTAAGGAAGATGGTATTAAAGCTTTAGAAACTGCATATATGAAATTAGATAAGGCTTGTGCTAAAGGTATCGTACATAAGAATTATGTAGCTAACCAAAAATCTCGCCTTGCTAAAGTCGTAAACGCAATCGCATAAATTAAGGAGCTGAGCGCTTCTTTTTTTATTGTTTTAGAAGAAATAGCTCAAACCCGATAACGTTATCACTGCCGTACTTAAAGTCAACTTTTGTGCTGTAATCCAATTCCTTTAAGTCGTTTAATACACTTGATAATTTATAATAATCAAGCGACTTAGCTTCTTTCATGATGTAATAAGCTTGTCCAGAACTTACTCCTAAGGTTCCTTGGATATCTTCCTTGGTTCCTCTTGCAAGAAGTATCTCTTTTGCATAGAGAAGCTGAGTAAAACGTTTAACTAAAGAATTTAGAATATAGAGAGGTTCTTGTTTCTGATCTATTAAATTATAATAGATCTCAAGAGCTCTTTTTTTATCTCCACTTGATATGGCGTTCATCAGTGAATAGATATTCTCATTTTCACCTTCAGTGATTAATACTTTTACAAGAGGTAAATTAATAGGTTCATTTTCATCAAGATATAGAAGTAATTTTTCTATTTCATTTTGATAGCCAAGGGAATCATCTTGAAGCCTTTTTATAAGCTCTTCTCTTGCATCTAAATCGATATGATGAGATGTTGATTTTAGTTTTTCATCGATGTATTTTGCGATTTTTTCTTTAGATGCCAGTGGGAATGCTTCAGATAGTTTTTGTTCATTGATTAGTTTAACTACTGGGTTTTTATTATCTAAATTAGATTTTGGACATTCAATAATTAAAACTGTGGTGTCAACTGGGTTATTGATGTAATCAATAAGGGGGGTCATATCCCTCTTAACTTGTTTAGCATCGCCATTATCATCTCTTTCTTTAGATGTGGAGAGGAAGATTGCGTTTGTGAAGACAACGCATCTCATATCTCCAAGGAATGGGACGGTGTATGCATCTTCTATGGCTTTTTCTATTGTGTTTGCGTCCATATCAAAAATAGAAACATTAAAATCATCGATTTTCATTTCTTCGATGATTTTCTTTCTTCTATTAATGATTTCTTTTACTGATTCGCCATAAAGCAGATATATCTTATTCATACATTAATTATTATATCATAATTAATGAATAATAAATCTATGATTATCTAGTCTTTCAAAAAATGTGAGTTCATCATTTCTATATGTTTTAATATAGGAGATAAAAGGCATTATGGTTATTTTTATAGTGCCATCATTATCTGTCCTATAAATTAATGAATCAATTTTTTCTAATCGTTCAAGTACCTCTTTTGATGGATGACCATATTTATTATTTGCACCTACAGATATCAAAGATATCTTTGGATTTAATTTTTTGATTAATTCTTCTTTAGAAGATGTGATTGAACCATGGTGAGCAACTTTTAAGAAGGTAATATTCCTAATATCTTTTGAGAGGATATTGTTTTCTCCCTCATTTTCAATATCGCCAGTAAAGAGAAACGTTGCATTATATATTTCTAAATACAAAACCATTGAACCTTCATTCTTGTTACTCGATGATAGGGCAAAGGAATGAAACTTAAGTCCTTTTAAATCTAAATCTAGCCCATCAAGACCACTATACATCTCATCTATCTTAATGTTTTCTTTTAAGTTATCTAAATCTCCCATATGATCACTATCGTTATGTGAGATAAAAACCGCGTTTATTTTATAGATGTTCCTCTGATTTAAGTATTTCGTGAGCGTATTATACTTATCTTTAACTCCTGTATCAATTAGGTAAGTATCAAAACCATTTCTAATTAGAATTGAATCCCCTTGCCCAACATCAATCATAGATACTTCTGGGAAAAATACGTAACTAGATGTGAAATAGTTTAATGATAGAGTTAATAATATTAGAATATATAAAAACTTATATTTTTGATTATCTTTCTTTCTATTTATTAAGACAAATAGAAGGACATATATCAATAATAGATAATAGATGTTACTTATAGAGAAATAGAATGAGACATCTATTTCATTAAATAAATTGATGGAACCTAATAAAACATTAATCATCCCTTGATAGATGAATTCAAAAGGAGATATTATTAATACTATATAGGTAAATGGAATAAATACGGTGGAGAATACGACTCCAAAAAGAAGACAATTAAAAAATATAAACAAAGATATCTTTTGATTGGAATAAAGAAGGATAGGAGTTGTGAATAGAATTATTAAAAGGGTTAATTTCCATAGCTTCTTCTCTTTCGATAAGAAAATAATAAGTGTAGATAAATACGTTAAATAGAAACCTATTTGGAATATATAAAATGGATTAATCAAAAGACAAATGACGAAAGAATAGACAAGTGAATCTATTCTTGGCATCTTTTTGTTTATTAGAAGAGATATTTCTGAAATGATTGTCATTATGATTGATCTTGTGACCGATGAAGACATCGCAGTTATAAAGTAATAGATTATTAGAATTATTATTAGGATTATGCTTATTAGTTCTTCTTGAGCATTAAAAAGCCTTAATAATCTTTTAATGAGTAGCGATAGAATCCCCACGTGTAGTCCTGATATACAGAATAAATAGATGATTCCAATATTATTTATTGAATCATTAATTTCACTATTAAATGTTTGTTTACCAAATACTAATCTTTTTATAAACATCGAAGAATCAATATCAAATGTATTATCAATGTATTCAAAAATCAGCCCCTTTAATGAATAAATAGTAATGGATTTATCATTCATTAATACATTAGATGCTTGATAATCGGATATTATTCTTTTAGATAAGTTATTTCTAAAATGGCTAAAGCTTCTTTCAACATTTCTTTCAATAATCTCATATGGTCTACCCTCAACGCTTACCTGTTTACCTATTTTTAGTTCTTCGATCTTGTTGTAGTAGACTCTAAAATAATGAAGACCATCCTTAAGCAAAAAGGAGTTATCATCAGTGTCTGTTATAACTCCTTTTATATAAAGTGGTGCTTGATATGTTTTATAGATAATATAGTATACAAAATATACAAGTAAAAGAAAGATAGATATAAATAAAGAGTAATAAAAGAGCGTTTTATGCCTTTTAAAAAGATATATTTGATATATGACATAAAAAATCAAAAGAAAAGTATAGATATTTGAAAGTAATAATAGGATGATTGATGGAATTATATAGATTAGTATTCCAGAAATATCATCATACTGTAATATAGTCTTTAATCTTTTGATAAACTGCATCACCAATACCACTTACATTTTTAATATCTTCAATGGATTGAAATAGGCCATTTACTTTTCGGTAATTAATTATTTGAATAGCTTTTGACTCACCAATTCCTTCTAGTGACTCTAATTCTTCTTTTGTACAGGTGTTAATATTAATCTTATTCTCTTTTTCTCCTTCACCTAATACGTAACTTTTAGATTCAATAGATCCTATCGTTATAGAGGAATGGTTGGTAACTAGAGATGCAAGATTAATGAGTGATGTATCAGCTCTTTTTGTAAGACCACCAGCCATATTTATTACATCTTGAATTAAAACCTCATCATTATCGAATTCATAAATTCCAGGAAATACCACTTCTCCTTTTATTTCTACTACTAGATGATTATCTTTTTTTGAAGTTGTTTTAATTCCTTCTACCTCCACAATGTCATCTACATTTATAATTTTAGTTACTATTTGAGTGTTATCTGAACTTGAAGAACCTCCTATTACTCCATTTTTAAATAGATTGTTGATTAGTATTGCCCCAAGAATAGTTATCACCGCAAATATACCTATCACAATAACGTTTTTATTTTGCATAATAAAATCACCTCAATATATAAATACCGAGGTGATTTAAATTTGTTTAACATTATTTAAACTAATTTATTTGCGTTTAGGTAGAGATTATCTAGATTATATAAATCTCTTGATTCGCTTGTCATGATGTTTATTAGAATATCTCCAGCATCTATCAAGATCCATTCAGAATCTCTTCCTTCAATGTGATTATATTCTATTTTAGCTTCATCAATAAGTCTTAGACCAGCTGATAGTTGCCTTTTATTCATCGCAGTTGCGATAAATACATAATTATAAAAAGGGTTCACATATCCAAGGTCATACAAACTTATATTGAATAGCTTTGCATCATCTAGCGCTTTTAGTATAACTTCTAATTCTTTATTCAACTTTAAATCTCCTATAATAATCTCTTACTTTGTATGCGATTTTAGCTATTTTATATCCTTCTTTACTTTCCATATATTTGATTTGTTCGTCTATGGCATAGTATACAGCATCATCAAGTGATTTTTTAGCTTTTTCAAGGCAGATATTAGCTTCTTTAAATTTTCTTGAAGGTTCAGTAAAATCTGCGATAAATATTATCTTTTCTAAGGTAGACATATTTTCTCTACCATTTGTATGATAGAGGATGGCATTTAAAATATCTTCATCATCTACTTTAAACTCATCTCTTGCGACAACGTATGCTGTGTATCCATGGTAGATCTGTGGAACGAGTGAATCTAATACATCCTTACCAAAGTTTTTAATAATCATTTCTTTTTGTGTATCGATATCGATATATTTAGTTATATCATGAAGACTTGCGGCAATTCTTGCCTTATCGATGTCTACGTTATATATTTTGGCAAGTTCTACAGAAACATTGATGACTCCAAGAGTGTGAATATATCTTGTTTCTTTTACTCTACTCTTTACGATATCTAAGTAATCTTTTTTGTAGTCCATTAAATGATTGCCTTTCTAAGATATACGCCAACCATTACTGGAGCATGCACAACAATATTAAATGGCGCTCTTACTGAGATAAAACCAAGTCCAGATATAACGATATCAAATTTTCCTGTGTCTCTTATATGAAATTCTGTCTTCACAAAACGAGGAAGTTCTTCTTTAGGACTATATGGTGGAGCAAGGAGAGTATATCTCTTTTCTTCAAATAATCTATCAGCGTTTTCAAGTTTAGTTCTATGGATTGAAAGATTATTTGAAAAATATAATACTACATTACTCTTACCGCATTTATCACCAGATAGAAAATCAAATCGTGCAAGACCACCGATAAAGAGAGTTTGTTCTGGGTCTAGTTGATAAACTTGGGCTTTGATTTCTTTTTGTGGAATAGCTTGTTTTAAGCTATTTTTAGTTAGATATCTTAAATATTGGTGTTTATTTAAAACTCCAGGTGTATCGTAGATTGTAGTGCCATCTCCAAGAGGAAAGCCTACAAAGTTTAGGGTTGTATTTGGTGCATATGATACTGTCAAAACATCTTTTTCTACACCAGATAATCTTCTGATTATTTGGTTAACAAGTTTAGATTTACCAACGTTACTACTACCAACAATATAAACATCACGATTCTTTTTATATTTTTTAATTAATTCTAAGAGTTCATCAATGTAGATATTCTTCTTTGAAGAAATGAGAATTGAATCGAGAACTTGGAGTCCCTCTTCTATGCATAGTTCATTTACCCATGATAGGATCTTTTCTCTATTTACTGACGATGGAAGTAAATCAACTTTATTTGCGGCAAGGATAACATCGTTTTGTCCTGTTAGACGTTTGATGTTTGGAAGGAATGAACCAGAGAAATCAAATATATCAACGATTAATACGATTAATGAATCTTTGGTGTTAATTTGAGATATGACTTTAATATAATCTTCACTAGGTAGATCATTAGATGCGTGTTCTTGATAATTTCTTATTCTAAAACAACGTTGGCAATAAATAGGCTCATTCTCATCATGAGCTTCAACAACGTGAAGAGGAACATATCCTTCTTTCTCTTTGTATTTTGTTTGAATAGTGACTCCACATCCGGAGCATTTAATATTATCAGTTACTTGCATATCTCTTATCCAATCCTAATTGATCATATTCTTTTTGATATTCTCTTTTGATTTTCTTCATATATCTTCTTTCGAAGAATCTATTTATTTTTGTATACCATTTTTCAGTAGATGGTTTTAATGGATCAATTAAAACACAATAAATATTAAATTTGTGAGCGCATTTAACATCTGTAACAACCTGGTCACCAATCCAAATAACTTTCGTAGTATCAATATTATTTTCTATAATCTTATTTCTTAGTCTTCTTGTGAAAGGTTTCCTAAGCGATTTAAAACAATCGATGTTAAATGCTTTTTGAAACTTATCAATTCTTTTTTTGGTATTATTTGTGATTATATATATCTTAAAACCTACAGTTTTAATATTCTCTATAAGATTAATCATCTCTTCTGTTGGATGATGGGTTTCATAGTCGGCTATGGTATTATCTAAATCAAAAAAAATAGTGTCATATCCTTGATTTTTTAAATTATCATAGTTTATGTCGCTGATAGATTTTATGTATTCATTTGGAAGGAATTTCAGTAGGTTTTCTTTTTTCATAGCCATAAATATTATAATTTAATATTTATTTGATTTCAAGTAGAGAATAGTGAGTATCAGATGTATTTGATTTTCAATACAACGAAAAAAGGAAAGAGAGGCCTCTTTCCTTTATCGTATGAATAATTAGTTTTTATTCACCTAATTCAATTAATTCGTAAGTTGCATCTTCTCCATTAACTTTGATTAACTTAGCATAAACAAGTTCATAGAGTGGGGTACCACTACTCATATAATGTCTTACATTAGCTTTAACAATAATAGTATCACCAACTTTTATTGGAAGACCATTGATAGCCTCACCTTCAGTTCCGTAAGAATACTTTCCATCAGATGTCTTTAATCCGTATACATAGAGGTTATTTTCTTCATCGATAACTAAATTGAAGTTGCAGTATTCAGAAGTTGGTTCATCAGCAACTACGCCAGTAACATAGAATGTTTCATTTGTAGTGAATGTTGGATGAATGTATGCTGCAAGAGCTGCTGCATCAGCTGTAGTTAATGGGTTTTCTAAAGTGCCGTTACCAGTAGTTTCAACTGCATCTAATAGAGATTTAAAGAATTCATAAGTACCATAGTTATAGTCATTAAGACCTACTAATTCTTCACCATCATATACTTCTAAGAATAATTTAACTGCGAGTCCACCTTTCTTGTTTGGATTTAGATAGTATTCACTGATGTATTTATCAACGAGAGCCTTAGATACAGTAACTTCCAGATAGAAGACTCCGCTTTCTAAGTTTGTTGAAGCATTTGTAACAATTTCTTCTTCATCACGTTCAAATACACTTTCTTCAAAATATGCTTCTTCATTAGCATAATCACCATTTAGATATCCAAAAGCAATAACATTATTGAATGCGAGTCTTGGTTCAGTAATGGCTTCATTTAATGTAAGATCAAATTTGAGTGTCCATGATCCATTATTATTAACTGTGAAATCACTAACAATTGATTTAACAGATAAATATGGATTTACTACAGGTTCTTCTGCCTCAACTACACTTACGAGTTCTGCAGCCTTTAATTCATAGATAGATGTGCCTTCAGAGTTTACATAGTTATAGATTTGAGCAAGTAATACAACTGTATCACCCTTATTAACTGGGAAGTTTATATTGTTGTAATGAGAGCCATATTGAACTAAAACTTCTTCAATAGTTTGTTGTAAGCCGTATACTAATATTTCATTGTTTTCTTCATCAACGATATGGAAGTTGCAGTATTCTTTTGTTGGGAAATCACTAACAACGCCAGTTATGTAGAATTTTGCTTTTGTATAAACGCTTGCAGGTAAATATTCTGAAACGTTAACTGCATCAGTTACAGTAAGTGGAGATTCTAAAGTGCCTTCACCTTCTGTTTCAACTACATCTAAATATGTATTGAAGTACCAAATGCCACTAGCAAAGTAATCTTCTAAAACAGTTGATTCACCATCAAATACATCTAGGATGATTCCTACATATAATCCACCCTTATATGTTGGGCCAAGATAATATTCGCTTGTGAATTCTTGAACTAATTCGTTTGGAAGATGAACGTTAATGAAGAATGTATTTTCATCCATACCTGCAAGTACGATATCTCTATTAACTGCTACTTCATACCATAATTCATCGCTTGCTTCTCCGTTAGGATATCCGCCGATTACATATTGTCTAATTACTACGTTTGGAGATTCAAGAACGTCAGTTAATTCAACATCAAAATGTAGGTTCCATCCAGTTTCATCTACTGTGAGTGATTTTTGTGGATTATTAAAGATAGGGGCAGTTGAACTTATATATTCTGTATCATAAAGTTCAACGAATCCATTTTGATTCTTATTTATCTTTGTACGAACGATTACATAATAATCTTGTCCAAATGGTAATTCTTCATATACTCCTTCAAATCCTTCTCTATAGAGTGTTCCAATATAGATGTTCTTTTCGAGACCATTTAAGTAGAGTGAGCCATTGTTTCCAATATATGCTTTACCAGCTACATAGAAAGATTCATTAGTATAAATACCATTTGGTAAGTATTCACCAACTTTATTTGCATCATCTACTGTAAGAGGACTAGCAAGAGTACCACTACCTTCTGTTTCAACAACGTCTAAGTAAGTGTTGAAGAACGCCATACCAGATGCAAAGTTATCTACATATTCACTAGTTTCACCTTCGCCATCATAAACGTTTACCAATAATTGAGCATATAATGTGCCTTTATAATTATCATTTAGATAATATACTGAAGTAAATTCAGTTGCGAGTTCAGCTGGAATAGTAACATTCATAATGAACTTGCCGTTACCGATTGATGTTTCAATATATTCATCACTTACTGCTTGTAAGAAGAAGTTTTCTTCATCTGAATCATCACCAAGTAAATATCCACCAAGTTTTAAATCGACTTCAAATGTTGGATTTGTTAATGCTTCTGATAGTGTTGCTTCAAAGTGGAGATTCCATCCATCATCATCAACTGTATGTGATTTAGATGCATTTGATAATGCTGGGGCTTGAGCACTAATTAAGAATGCATCAACAAGCATTACTTCACCAATATCATTCTTATAGATGATTGCTTGAACTACTATAATGGAACCCATGCTAACTGGAGTGTTATCCACAGTATAACGAGTTGTTCCATCACTATTAGATAATGAATCAACATAAATATTAACTTCGCTATCGTTTAGATAGAATGAACCACCTTCACGGATATTTGTGCCCATCTTACCTTTGAAATAATAAGTATTTAGTGAAGAGCCATTCTTCATTTGTTCAGCAACAGTGTAGATATCACCAACAGTAAATGGATTCTCTTTTGTACCAGCACCTACTGTATCATATTCCATTACTTTAGTGGCAATTACATCACCAAATTCAATAGTATAATTTTCTCTAACGTAGAAGTATACCATTTCATTTGATGCATTATATAAATAGATTTCTTCATTTTCATCTAGGAATAGTGAGAATACATAGTCACCAGATGTAATAGTTGATTCGCCAAGTACGAATGTTTGATCACCTTCAGCATAAGTACCTTGATATTCTTCAGCTATAGTTGCAGCTGTGAGTGTTGGGATATAACATGCACCAGTGATTAATAAATCACCGCTTTCAAGTTTAGTTATTTGAGCAAGAATCTTAACCATATCACCAGCTTCTACTGGAGCAGTATTTTCATTGTATTGTACTAAACCATTTTGGCTATATAGTGCAAATACATGGGCTGTGTATTCTCCACCAACCAAGTTGAAGTGGAATTCTTCTTCTCCGGCTTCAATATTTACAACTGTACCAGTGAAGAAATAGTTGCCTTGAAGAGTCTTGCCATTTTCCATCCATGCGCCAAAGAAATTAATATCTCTTACTGTGAATGGATTAGTAAATATACCATCACCTTCTGTAGCGATATTGTTGTTTACATAATATAAGTATTCATCAAATACTAATCTATATTTGCTGAATGAGAAGTAAACCTTTAGACCATCAAGCATATTGTAATAATAGCCGTTTGCATCTTTATAAATTGTATAAGAGGCAGTTTCACCATCAGGGAAGATTTCAAAGATCATTGATTCAGTTACAACATATGAATCAACTTGATCTAAATTGATGTATGTACCTTGGTTGAATTCATTAATTGTAGCTTCTGTTTCAGTAACTTTAGGGATAAGTCCATATCCATCAATTGTTAGACCGTTTTCTGAAAATACAAGATGAATCTTTTCATCTTTACTAGTCATATAGTATCCGTCAGATTCAGTATAGTAAATTTTATTTCCGCTACTTGAAATACCTTCTCTCATATAAACGATAGGAGAGTCATAAACCATTACTGTAACAGTTTCGTTTTCATATTTGCCTCTATATTCAGCAGCGAAAGTTGCTTCTACTGGTTCTTCTACTGGAACAACTTTAGTGAATGTTTCTCTACCAATTTGAACAGTTCCATCTGCTCCAAAAGTGATGTTTGTATCTTGACCATTTTGGTTGAAGTAATAAGCACCATCCTTAGTTACATAAATAACAAATGTAGTTGCGCCTTCATCTTTACCATATACAAATGCAGATTCGAAGATTTCAACTTGAAGTTTATTAGTGTTTTCATAAACACCTTGATATTCTTCTGGAATAGTTGCAAGAGTTGGTTCTTCAGGAGTTACTTCTGCTTTAGTTACTTTAACGAGTTTTGGACTTCTAAGAGAATATGTTGTTCCTCTTACTGTTACTTGACCATTTAATACAACTACGTCATCTTTAGCAATTGGTGAATTAGCTACAGTATATGATGTAGTACCATCTGCATTCATAAGTCCTGTAACAGTGACGAATTTATTTGAATCATCAGCAAGATAGAATACGAAACCATCAGTTGGATCTGCGCTAACTTTACCAGTAAAGTATCCAGTAATTGTTCCGCCATTTGGCATTGTACCAGCCATAGCGTAAACATCTGATACTGTGAATGGACTGGTTTCTGTGCCTTCACCTTCTGTTTCAACTTCGATATATTTAGTGAATGTACCTTTTTCGAATGTAATAGTTGAATTACTTCCGAAAGTTACATATATATTCTTATCATTATCTACATAGTAGATACCTTGACTATCCTCATATAATGGATATGATCTTTGGAATGTGCCTTCATGAATCTTAAGAGCTGATTCAGCTACTTCAAGTCTGATAGTATCATCAGCATTTACATATATACCTTGTTGATCAGTAGGGATATGTGCAGCAACTGGTGTACTTGCAGTCTTCTTAGTGAATGTACCATATTTATTTGTTACTGTACCATCACCAAATGTTGAATATTCTTTTTTGCCTTCATCCATGAAGTAGATGCCTTGGTCATCAACATATAAGTCATATTCAATAACTGAACCATTTACTAAGACTTTAGCTTGTGATTCAGAGAGAATGAGAGTCATTACGGCGCCATCAGCACTTAGGCCTTCGTATTCACCTTGTTGTGCTTCAGTTAAATGTGCAGGATTCTTTCCTGGTTCAGTTGATACTAAAGCGTACATGTAATCACCAAGTTTGAATTCATTAGCTGATACGAATGTGATATTTGTATTAGCGCCATCTCTAATGATATAGAGTTGGTTATCAAGTACATATACTGGATAAGATGTTGTTCCAATTACTACTGCGCTTTCAGTGAGTGTTAAGTCACCAAATGCTGTATTTCTATATGTTCCAAGACGTTCAGATGGAATTGTGCCTGGAACTGGATCTGTTGTTGGAGTTGTAGTCTTCTTAATATATGAAGCATTACCTACTTTGAGTTCTTTACCAACGAATTCTAAAGTTACAGAAGTGTCTCTATCAAGGATATAATATCCGCCACCAGTTTGAGCGTAGATTGTATATGTAACTGCTGCTTCGCCAGTAAGAACTAGAGTTGATTCAGATACTGTAGCTTTTACTCCAGTAGTTTCGTTTTCATATTCACCCTGATAATCTTCAGGAACTTTAGCTTCAGTTGGTGTAGATGGAGTAGTGCCTTTCTTTGTGAATGTACCAAATTTATTTGTGACTTTGTTGTCAGTGAATGTTGAATATGCTTTTTCGCTTCCATCCATGAAGTAGATGCCTTGGTCATCAACATATAAGTCATATTCAATAACTGTACCATTTACTAAGACTTTAGCTTGTGATTCAGAAAGAATGAGAGTCATTACGGCGCCATCAGCACTTAGACCTTCGTATTCACCTTGTTGTGCTTCAGTTAAATGTGCAGGATTCTTTCCTGGTTCAGTTGAAACTAAAGCGTACATGTAATCACCAAGTTTGAATTCATTAGCTGATACGAATGTGATATTTGTATTAGCGCCATCTTTGATGATATAGAGTTGGTTATCGAGGATGTATACTTGGTAACTGTTAGGACCGATTACTACTGCGCTTTCAGTGAGTGTTAAATCACCAAATGCTGTATTTCTATATGTTCCAAGACGTTCTGATGGGATTGTGCCAGGAACTGGATCTGTTGTTGGAGTTGTAGTCTTCTTGATAAAAGCCATATTTCCAATCTTGAGTTCGTTTCCAACAAACTCTAAAGTTTGATTAGTATTGTTATAAAGAATATAATATCCACCACCAGTTTGAGCGTAGATTACATATTCTAAATTTCCAAGTTGAATTGTTGTTTCATATACAATAGCTTTTTCAGCTGTAGTTTCGTTTTCATATTCGCCTTGATATACTTCTGGAACCTATTCAACAATTGGATCAGTTGTTGGAATTGTAGTCTTCTTAATATATGAAGCATTACCTACTTTGAGTTCTTTATCAACGAATTCTAAAGTTACAGGAGTGTCTCTATCAAGGATATAATATCCGCCACCAGTTTGAGCATAGATTGTATATG
>JAFXYB010000022.1 GCA_017541975.1 bacterium
CCAAAATATTTAAAGTATAAAGGTTTTGAAGTAGCAGATGAAGCTGATAATGGAATACAGTTATGGTACTTTCCATTTGATAAGAATGCATCAAAACCAATGTTTAAAGAATGTGCAAAACACCCACATATTGAAGAATCAGGCTATGTTTTATACTATACAAATCAATGTCCATTCAATGGAAAATATGTTCCTATTGTAGAACAAACAGCTAAAGACAATAATATTCCATTTAAAGCAGTTCATATAAATAATAAGGAAGAAGCACAAAACGCTCCTACTCCTATAACTACATATGCATTATTTAAAGATGGAAAATATATCACTAATGAGCAAATGAATGATACAAAATTCTTAAAACTATATAATACTTTAAAATAAAATATCAGCATTACAATAGTCGCACACTCTTAAAAATAGTGATTTATCAGCATTTATCAATACCACACCCATGTTGAATGTATTGTGACTTTATCGTTGAAACATTAAAGATATCAAAAAACACCTTAAGATATATCTTAGGTGTTTTTATTGGCAATAATATTGATTTAAAATCATATTTGTGATACAACTTTAGTAAATAAGAAGCATATAATCGTGAAGAAAAAATCTGAAATTCTTATCTATAATTTGCCTGACGGTAGTAGTAATGTTGAAATCTTATTAAATGAAAATGATATATGGATGACGCAAACAGCTTTGTCGCAGTTGTTTCAAACTTCAACTCAAAATATTACAATGCATATAAAGAACATATATGAAGAAGGTGAACTTGAGGAATCTCGAACATGTAAGTTTGACTTACAAGTTCAAACTGAAGGAAAAAGACAAGTTAAAAAGAGAGGTGGCATAAAACCGCTTGATGAATCATTAGATTTGCATGGTTTTACTATTATAGGTGTTACGGATTTCTTATTAAGATTTATAAAACAATTGTAATATGTTACCATTGTACAATCAAGCCATGTTGAAGTTTTAACTGCTTTGAGGCGAATTTAGATTTTTTGTAGAAAGGAATAGCAATATTTGTTTTATTATTGAGGAGGCTTTCAATGAAGAAAAAACTGTTATTAGTTTTATCGTTGCTAATTATTATTTTCATGACCTCATGCTCTAGTTCAAAGACATATTCTTTTAAAGAAGCTGTTGGTTTTGAAGTATCAAGTCTTAATTCTATTGTGGCTTCTGAAAGTGTTTATCAGAGCCTTGCTTGGCCAATATCAGATGAAGTATATGAATATCTAGATTGTAAATTTGTGAAGGTTAATTTCGATATAAATGCTGAATTTTTATCAACATGGCCACCATCAGAACTCAAAGATGATGCTTATGTGTTGCATACATATATAGAGGGACTAGATTCAGGTATAAATTTTTATATTAGTCATAACACAAGATATATGTATTTTAATGGTATTGATGGGACATATAGGTCAAAAAGCAAAATGCCAACAAAGCTTATTGATATTATTAAACAAAAAAATAATTAATTATTTGATATGTTCTCTGGAGGGGTGTACCAGCGAGCGATCGTCGATTCACGATGATACTCATATAAGACTTTTAACCTGAGAACAACAATTCTCAGGATAACACTCTTATACAAGTATAAATATGTGGAAGCTGTCTGCCTTTTAACGAACCGGACTGAGAACACTAAATAATAAAAAAGTTAAACATTAAAAAAGTTGAATTTCTATTCAACTTTTTTAATTAATATTTGGTGTGATTATTATAGGAACTCACTATGAAATTGGTGCAATTATATTTACTAATTACACTTCAACAGCAAAAAGATATCATAAATGGAGAATCATTTCTAATTATTCTTTAGTTGTAATATCACTTACACTAATGGTTTTAACAACATTATTTATGTTTATTTAAAATGATAGAATAATAAGATTTTAAAAGGTACAATTAATCAAAACTCGAGTGGATTATTTCTTAAATCGAAAAAAAAGTAGAATTCTACTAAAAAAGAGATTATAATTGTTGACTATAATATGATGTTATGATAAAATACAATCGAAAAAAAAGTAGAATTCTACAAAAAAGGAGATTGTTTCATCAATGATTAAGAGAGATAAATATTTAAAACTATTAATTTCAGCAAGTAACAATGGATTTCCTAAAGTAATAACAGGTGTAAGAAGATGTGGTAAGTCTTATTTATTAAAAGATATATACAAACAATACTTATTAGAAAATGGTGTTAATGAAGATGATATATTTGTTTTAGAACTAGATGATGATAAAAATAGTTACTATAGAGACCCAATAAACTTGGGAGAATATGTTAGAGAATATTGCAAGGGTCATGATAAGTGTTATGTATTTCTGGATGAAATACAAAAAGTATATTCTATTGTTAACCCTGCATTGACTAATGGAAAACATATTATAGCCAAAAAAGAAGATATAGAAATTGTTTCATTTGTTGATGTAGTGCTGGGATTATCATATGAAAAGAACATAGACTTATATGTTACTGGTTCAAACTCAAAGATGTTATCAAGTGATATTGTTACTGAATTTAGAGATAAAGCAACTAATATAAAATTATCCCCACTATCATTTGAAGAATTCTACAATTATGTTGGTGGTTCAAAGAGTGAAGCTGTTTACGAATATATGAGATATGGTGGAATGCCACTTGCGGTACTAAAAGAAGGCGAAGCAAAGAAAGAATATCTTAAAGGATTATTTGAAACAACATATTTTAAAGATATTATAGAACATAATAAGTTAGAAAAAACGGAGGCCCTTGATTCTTTGTGCAATATTATAAGTGAAGGTACCGGGCACTTATTTAATTCGCAAAAAATAGCTGATACTTACAAAAGCGTAACAAAAGATAACATTGATAAAGATACGGTAAAAAAATACATCGATTTTTTTGTTGATGCGTTTATTTTAAGAGAAGCATCGAGATATGATGTTAAAGGTAATGTAGAAATAGGTGCACTTAGAAAATATTTCTTTATTGACAATGGATTGAGAAATGCAAGATTAAATTTTGCATATGATGATGAAGGCCAAATGCTTGAAAATATGGTCTATAATGAATTGGTTTATAATGGATATACTGTAAATGTTGGGGCATTTGAGAAAAAAGAAAAAGATAAAAATGGTAAGAGTATAAGTAAATCATATGAAATTGATTTTGTTGCGCAAAGAGGCATAAAAAAATATTATATTCAAGTTGCAAATGATATATCTAATCTAGAAACAAAAACAAGAGAAGTTAAACCATTTATTGCCTTGAAGGACTCGATACAAAAGATAATAGTTATCAATAAACCGCTTGATGAATCTTTAGATTTGCATGGCTTTACTGTGATTGGTGTTACAGATTTCCTATTAAGATTTATTAAATAGTTGTAATATGTTACCATAGTACAATCAAGCCACGTTGAATGAATTGTTGGATTAGCTCTGTAAAAATATTCATTATAAAAGGTGATAGATAGATAATATGAAAAAAACTAAAGAAGAAAAGAAAAAAATTGGTGAAAAAAAGAAATTAAAAAGAATGACCTTTTTAACTTCTTTGATAACTTTGATAAGCTTTTTATATAAAGCAGGACTTGGCATTTGGACCACATCACTAGTATTGATAATTGCATCAATATCAACACTAATGGTGTTTATATGTAAAATTGTATTTGTTAGAAACGTTCTGGCAACCCGTGATAAAAAGAAAAAAGCATATTTAATAATGACGTTATCAATACTTATATATGCTTTAATCTTTATTGCTTTTGTAGTATTAAAAGTTAATGGCATAGATATTTCTAATGATAAGACTTATGAAGGATGGTTAGGCTCATTATTAATACTATTCATGCTAATAATGTTCATATTGTCTTGTAAGAACCTACATGGTGCTTTAGAAAAAACCGATATTATGGTAATTGGTTTAAAAGAGATGACATTTGTTTCTGCTTTAGCTGATTTAGTAATAATCGAAGAATTCATCTCACGTATTATCTTAGAATATAAAGAAATAGAAGTATTAGTATTTATTAATTCATACTTTTCACTAGCAGTAGGAATACTGATGATAATTGTTGGTATTATAATGTTAATTAGATTTTTTAAGTACGAAGCATAAAAAAGAAGAATTAAAACGGTAAGAAAAAATGGATAATACAAAAACACGTTTACAAAATCTTAATGAGGAAAGTATATGAAAATTATTAAAGAGGAACTTCTTAAACATAAAGATATTAAATATAAGGAATTCCAAGTTAAACTAATTCCTAATATTTCAGCAGATACAATAATTGGCATTAGAACCAATGATTTAAGAAACATTGCAAAAGACATATTTATGAGTGATTATAGAGATTTATTTTTAAGTGAAATACCTCATGAATATTTTGAAGAAAACTTACTACATATGTTTATAATTTCATCATTTAAAGATTTTGATACATGTGTTAAATATATAGATGCCTTTTTGCCTTATGTTGATTCTTGGCCTGTATCTGATCAAGCATCTCCAAAAGTATTTAAAAAGAACCATGAAAAGTTACTTCCATACATCAAAAAATGGATTTCATCAAACCATGTATATACTATTCGCTTTGGAATTAGAATGTTAATGAATGAATTCTTAGAGGAAGACTTTAAAGAAGAATACTTAGAATTAGTATCAAAAATAAATGGTGATGATTATTATCTCAAAATGATGATTGCTTGGTATTTCGCGACTGCACTTTCTAAACAGTATGATGCAACAATCTCGTATATAGAAAACCACAAATTAGATGATTGGATTCATAAAAAGACTATTCAAAAGGCAATTGAAAGTTTTAGAGTAAAAGATGAGAATAAGGAATATTTAAAGAGCCTTAGATAGGAGGAATATGGATACAAAACTATATGATATGATATTTAAACGTAAATCATTTCACCTATTTAGGAACATAGGTGATGAACATATATCTTCTTCTTTATTAAAAGAAATAGAAGAAGCATTTTTAACGTTTAAACCTCTAGACGATTCAATTAAAGTTAAGATTAAAATAACTAAAGATGATACCACATGTAAAAGGGGACAAGAATACTGCATTCTTATGTATTCAGAAAAGAAAGAAAACTATCTTCAAAACATTGGATATCTTGGTGAACAGTTAGATTTATATCTAGTATCTAAAGGAATCGCAAGTTTATGGTTTGGAATAGGCAAGCCAAAGAATGATAAAACCTTAGATAATCTAGATTATGTAATAATGATTGCGATTAAAAAGATCGATTCAGAAAACAACTTTAGAAAAGATATGTTTAAAAGTAAAAGAAAAGAAGTATCTGATATATGGCGTGGCGATTACTATAAGGATATTGCGAATATTGTTAGATTTACTCCAAGTGCTTGTAACTCTCAACCATGGTTTGTAGAATCTGATTCAAATGAATTAAAAATATATAGAAAAAGAAAACTTGGAAGGGTTGGAATAATGCCTAAAAATGCAGCCATATATTACAATCAAATAGATATGGGAATTTTCCTATGTTTTCTTGAATTATGTTTAGAACACAATAGTATTAAATATAAAAGAGAATTATTTGTTGAAGAAAATCATGAAAGTGAATACAATCTAACTGCGAAATATAATTTATAATAAATTTAAAAAAAATAATATGTACAAAGTATTAAATGAATTATTGAAAGATAAAACTGGTGATGTAACGTTTAATTGTTTTGGCTTACATCACATAATATATATAGTTTTAGGTATGCTGTTTTTAGTATTATTAATTATTTTAATTAATAAAAAACAGGATAAGAAAGAGACAATCATAAATATCGTATTAGATGTTGCATTAGGATTATATATTTTAGATTTCTTTTTAATGCCTCTTGCCTATGGTGAGATAGATATTGAAAAGCTTCCATTCCATGCCTGTACATGTATGTGTGTGATGTCTTTCTTAAGTAGAAGAATCAAATGGTTATCTAAATATAAGAATGCATTCGCAATGTTAGGTCTAATATCAAATATGGTGTATTTCTTTTACCCAGCCGGAGTAATGTGGTATCAAGTCAGTCCATTCTGTTATAGGGTTATTCAAACATTATTGTATCATTATGTAATGATGGTATATGGTATTTTAGTACTAGCTTATGAACGCACTGAATTAAGTTTCAAAGATATACTATATGATATAATTATCATAGTAACAATGACAATATGGGCGTTAATCGGTAACCTAGCTTACAATAATATCCAAGATTCAGGAAGAATCATCAACTGGTTCTTTGTTGTAAAAGATCCATTTGGATTAATTGATTTAAATATATCTAAATTTATTATGCCTTTTATTACACCAATTGCATTCATAATTGTCACAATATGTATTTATACATTTATAATATTAATTAGAAAAATAAAAACATCTCATGCTTACATAGGATAATATGGTGAAGAAAGCATAGAATCGATTGAAAATATTCGTAACGAAAGCAAATAGAAAGGATTATTAATATATGAAATCACTTCGTAATTTATATAAAATTGGTCATGGCCCTTCCTCAAGCCACACAATGGGTCCTGCAAAAGCTTGCAAGATAATGCTTGATAGTTTTCCCGATGCCTTATCTTTTAAAGTAACACTCTATGGTTCTTTAGCACTCACAGGAAAAGGGCACTTAACCGATAAAGTTATCGAATCAACATTTGCCCCTAAAAAAGTTGAAATTGTTTTTGATTATCTCACTTATTGTTCTTATCACTCAAACACTTTAGATATAATCGCTGTTATGCCTGATGGTAGTGAAAAAACGGAAAGATTCTATTCAATCGGTGGTGGTTCACTAGAAGTAAAGGGTGGCAAAAATTATTTAGAAGAAGATGTTTATAAGGAAAACAATTTCAAACAAATAAAAGAATATTGCAATAAAAGAAAAATGAACCTTGTTGATTATGTAGTTGAAAATGAAGGTTCAGAAATATATGAATATATTGAAGAAATATATAATCAAATGGAAAAAACAATTGAAGAAGGGCTAAAAAAAGAAGGATTGTTACCTGGAAAACTTGGTGTTAAACGAAAAGCAAAGAAAATTTTAGAAACCCCTCTTTCAGATCAAAATATGGAATACATACGTAAAGTATACGCATATGCATATGCAACGAGTGAAGAAAACGCAAGTGGTGGTATCGTTGTAACTGCTCCAACATGTGGATCTTCAGGACTTATTCCAAGCCTTATATTTGCTGCTAAAGACCAATATGGTTTTTCTAAAGAAAGACTAATGAATGCTCTATTAGTTGCATCAATTTTTGGCAACGTTGTTAAACAAAATGCTTCAATTAGTGGAGCTGAGGCAGGATGCCAAGCAGAAGTTGGTGTTGCTTGTTCAATGGGTGCTGCCGCTTATGCTTATCTACTTGGTGCTTCAACTCATCAAATAGAAGTAGCAGCTGAAATTGCTTTAGAACATCATTTAGGTTTAACTTGTGACCCAGTGCTAGGTTATGTTCAAATACCATGTATAGAACGAAATGCCGTTTGTGCCCTAAGAGCAATCAATGCTGCAGAACTTGCCATATTCATTGATTCTGAAAACAAAGTATCATTCGATATGGTTGTTGAAACAATGCTTCAAACTGGCCGTGATTTAAAAGAAGGTTATAAGGAAACATCTCTCGGCGGTTTGGCAAAAGAATTTAAAGACTAAAACATACTTAAAATATATAAAAATTTTGTCTAAAAAGGAGTATTAAAAAATGACAAAAACAAACAATAAAAATTTTTGGACTGCAGTAGTTCTTATTGCATTCGGCTTGGCACTTGCTCTTGGAGGTATTGGTGCTGCAAGAAACATCGCTAATATTTTAATCACAGTTATCGGTGTAGTTTTAATCGCTTATGGAATTGTTAGCATTCTATCTTTGGGATTAATGTTGGTAGGAATAATTGAGATTGTAATCGGTGTAATAATAATTATATTTAGCTGGACAATATTATGGATTGCACTACTCATTTTAGGAATTGCTCTTGTTGTATATGGACTTAGAGGACTAGCTTCCAACAAAAAAGCATACTTCTTATCATCACTATTACAATTAGTTGCTGGTATACTAGTATTACTCGTTTCGTTTGGAAATCATTTTGCTTGGGAATTTGTAAATGTTTTATACATCATCGCAGGCATATTAATGATTGTAGATGGCGTACTTATCCTTGCAAACAAATAGAATCAGATAGATTATTTATTAACAAAATTCAAAGATTATACAAACTGTTTATTTTTTGCCACTAGCACCCACTAGTGGTTTTTATATGCAAAAAATTTAAAATTTTTTAGAAATGAAAACGATTTCATCAAAAAAAATTTATTTTTTTTAATATTCCTGTTGATTTTTTTGTGTTGAAATGGTATTTTAGAAACAATTATTTATTAAGCCAAAACTTAACTCGTACGTATTATATTAATCAATATAATAAGGATCAACGAATTTTGCTTAAAAAAAAGAAAGGAGAAATATATGAAAAAGACGTTCAAAAAACTTGTTTTCAGTGGTTTAATCGTTTTGTGTTTATTCGCACTTGCATTCGTCGTTACTGGATGCAGCTGTAGTAACACGACTAAACCAGATGAAACAACTGCCTTTAATGACAAAGGAGAAGTAGGTGAGTACTGCTCAAGTGCACTTGCTGATAGCGTTAGTCTTAAATTAGACAAAAACGAATTTACCTTTACATCAGGCGGTACTACATTAAAAGGTACTTACTCTTTTGATGGCACAAATCTTGTTTTAACATTTGAAGGTGAAACATCTAGCGTTAATGTTACATTTAGTGCTAATACTGTTTCATTCACTTATAAGGGTCAAGCATATACTCTATATAGAAAAGTTAACTTTACTGTTAGCTTTAGTGGAGCAACTGTTCAAGCCCAACAAGTGCAAAATGGTCAAAAAGCAACTAAGCCTCAAAATCCAACAAAAGATGGGTATTACTTCCTTGGTTGGTACAAAGATAGTAACTTTACTACTCCATTCGACTTTGATACTGAAATCATCACAGCCGATACAACTATCTATGCTAACTTTGATGTAAAATCAGCATCTACTGAAGAATTCACAGTAACTTTCAATACTGGTGAAGGTGGACCAACAGTTAATAGTGTTGAAACAACAAACAACACTGTTTACAATTTACCAACAGTAGAAGTAACTGGTAAGACATTCCTTGGATGGTGGGTATCATACTATAATGATGCTACTAAGCTTTCATATCAATTTGAATCTGGAATGAGATTATATGAAAACACTACATTATTTGCTGTTTATGGAAGCGATAATATAGCTGTTTCTGTAGTTGGAAATACAATAAAATGGGACTCTAAAGGTGTTGGTAAATCTTACACTGTTACTATTACAAAAGAAGGCGAAGAAGAACCTGTTTCAACAAAGAGTGTTTCTACTACTAGTGATACATTCAACTTTGCTAATGAAGTTCCTGGTAATTACACAGTAACTGTTGCTACTGGTTCAAATACTGGTACTGCTTACGTTTTAAATAAAGGTTTAGCAAAAGTTTCTAAATTCAGTGTTGATGACTTCACATTAACTTGGAATAAGGTTCCTAATGCAACTGATTATGCATTATCAATCAATGGCGGAGCTGCAACTCCTCTTGGAGATGTTAATACATTTGATTTCACAAATGTTCAAATGGTAGAAGATGGATTAACATTCGTTGTTACTGCATCTGCAAACAATTATTTAAGCAGTGTTTCAAGTGCATACAATGTTAAGAGAAGTTTAGGCAAAGTTACAACAGTTAATTATGATCCACAAACTCAAAAATTAACATGGAATGAAGTAACTGATGCTGATAGATATAGAGTTGAAATAACTTCTGGTGATAATGTCTATAAATTCGATGCAACTACAAATGAATTTGCAATTGATAACTTCTATGGTGCATTATCATATTCAGTTACGCCTTTAAAGGTTGGCTATTATTCAGAAGCTAAGACTGGTACATTAAATAAAACTGAACTTGCAACTCCAAAGAACGTTGCAATCATCGGTAATGATGTGAAATGGGATGCCGTTCAAGGCGCAACATCATACACTGTAACAGTTAATGGTACAACTTACACTGCAGAAACTAATAGTTATACTCTTGCTGCTGATGTTATTAGCGGATCTAATAGCTTCACAGTTACAGTTAAAGCTAATGGCGCTAACTCAACTTCATCACTCGTTTCTGAAGCTGTAACAATCAACAAAGGTGGAGTTACACAAATTACTTATTCTAATCATGTAATTTCTTGGAATTCAATTCCTGGTGTAAGTTCATTCACTGTAAAAGTTGATAACGGCGAAGCTGAAACTGTAAATGATAATAAGGTAACTAAAGTTATTACAGCTGGCGCTCATACAATCGCAGTTGCTCCAGCTGGTGGCGATTATTTCTCATATCAAGTTACTGTTTATACTTTAACTTTCAATACACTCGGTGGAATAGAAGTTGAAAATTACTATTATGTTGCTGGTGATTCAATTCCAGATATCACTACAACTTATACAGGTTATGATTTTGTTGGCTGGTTCGCAACTCAAGCTAAAGCTCAAGAAGGCACACAAAAATATAACGAAGTTACATTTGTAACTGGTGATTTAACACTCTATGCAGGATGGCAAGGAAAAGAATATACAGCAACATTCAACTATACTGATCTCGGTGTAGAAGGTACTGCTAATCAAACTGTAGTATTTGGTGATCAATTCACATTACCAGTTGCAACATCTAGCTCTGTACTCAAAGCATTCTATGGATGGTATAGCGAACCAAACAATGCTGGTATAAGATATACAGACCAAAATGGTAAATCTAAATTTGCATGGAGAGATGCTGCTAATACAACACTCTATGCTGGTTGGATTGACGTATTCAAGTTCACAGAATTAAATGATGATACATATGCAGTAACTGCTAGTGAAGGTGCACTTTACTTAAATGAAGTAACAATCCCTGATAAATATAACGGCAAGACTGTATCATTAATCGAAAGCTATGCATTCAAAGATTATGAGAACTTAACTAAGATTAATATCCCTAACTCAATTGTTACTATTGAAACTGGTAACTCAGGTCCAAACGGAACTGGTTCAGCATTCAAGGGCTGTAAGAATTTAGTAGGTTTATATATCTATGCTGTTGATGGTGTTAAACCAGAAGATGTATTATATTCTTCATCAAATGGTTCATTAGTATACAAGAACAAAACAGCAAATGAAGTTGAATTAAAGTGGATTCCATATGGAACTGTATCAGGAACATATACTATTCCTGAAGGCGTAACAGCTATTCCAATCAATACATTCCAAAGCTGTACTGAAATTACCGGACTTGTTATTCCAGCATCTGTAACAACTATCAATGAAGGTGCATTCATTGGTGCATATCAAATTGCTGAAGTAACATTCCAAGCTGCAGCTGAAGGTACACAAGAAAAAGCTCTTAACCTTGGCGATAATATCTTTGGAAATAACAGTAAATTAACTGTATTAAATCTTCCAATGAGAGTTGACAACTTCTCAGCTACTACACTTCCATCACTATCAGCATTAACAGAGGTTAACTTTGTTGGTACATTCGAAAATTCTAAATATAAATCAGTTAATGGTGTTGTTTACAATACTGCTGGTACAACTTTAATTTACTATCCACGTGGTCGTGAAGAAACATTCGTTATTCCAACAGGCGTAACAACAGTTGCAACAAGAGCCTTCGAAGAAGCAAGATACTTAAGAGGTATCACTATTCCAGGACACGTAACAACTATTGAAGATTACGCATTTAGAACATGTAGTAGATTAGATGCAATTACATTCCAAGGTACTGCAAATGATCCAAGCTTATCAATTGGTGTTGAAGCATTCTACAATGCTGGTAACTTCTCAACAGTTCTTACTGAACTCGTTCTTCCAGCTAACTTACAAACAATTGGTAAATCAGCATTTGGTAACATGGTTGCTATTTCATCAGTTAAGTTATATAGCGTTGCTGAAGAATTAAATTTTGCTCCAGGAGCATTTGGTTCTAATGTAAGTTCTAACCCTGTATTCTATATCACTCATCTCTTCATGAGCAAAGATGTTCATACATTCAATGTTGCTGGTGTATTCGGTTCAACTAAACTAGAAGTATTAGAAGTTGAAGAAGGTAACCAAAACTTCAAGGTTATAGATGGTGTATTATACAGTGCTGATATAACTGCAATTCTATACTATCCAATGACTTTAACAGGCGCCTTCACACTTCCAGCTACAATCACTACAATTGGTGATAGAGTATTCGAACAAAAGAAGATGCCTTCAATTACAATTCCAGCATCAGTAACTACAATTGGTGCTTATGCATTCACTAACTGTCCTAACCTCGCATCTGTAACATTCACTGATGGCGGTACAGACGCACTTACAATCGGCAATTATGCATTCTCTGGCTGTAAGTTATTAACTACAATGGATCTTCCAGATAGAGTATCTACAATTGGTGCTAAAGTATTTGAAAATTGTACAGGACTTACAACTGTGAATATTGGTAGTGGCGCGTCATTCACAACTGAATCTACAACTATAACAATTGGTAGAACAAGATACACATTCAATACCATTACAGCATTTGATGGCTGTACTAGCCTAACTGCAATCAATGTAGCAGCTAACAATACTAAATACTATTCAGCTAGTGGCGTATTATGTGAATACATCCTTGATAACAATAATGAACCTACAGAATTCGTTAAAGTTGATGTATGTCCATTGGCTAAAACAGGCGCTCTCGTATTACCAAACACTGTAAAAGTTATTGAATATAATGCATTCTATAATCAAAATGGTTTAACAAGCATTTCATTTGCAGAAGGTGTTACTTCACTCGAAATTAAACAATATGCATTCAGAGATGCTAAGACTGTTACATCTATAACACTTCCAAGTGTAATTTCAACAATTGAAAGTTATACATTCACTGGCTGTAAAGCTTTAACTTCATTCACAGTTCCTAAATCTGTTACATCAATCAAGAGTTCAGCATTCACTCAATGTGTTGGTCTAACAACTATCAACTTTGAAGAAGGTGGAACTCAACCACTAAGATTTGAAGATGGCGACTACAAAGGAAGAGCTGAATCATATGGTGATTCTGCTGAAAGTGAAGAAGCAGGCGATCAGACACCTATCTCAACATTCGCTGGATGCAATGGTATTACAACTTTAGTATTACCTGAAAGAACAACTTATGTTGGTACATCAGCATTCGGTGGCATGATGGGCTTAACTAGTGTATCATTCCCATCAACAATCACTTCAATTGGCGATTGGGCATTCTCATTCTGCCAAAATCTTGAAACTGTAACATTTGCACCAAATACTACAGGTTTAACTAATATTGGTCAAGGCGCATTCAGAGGTAGATATTCTTATCAACCAACTAAGTTAAGTTCAATCAATCTCCCTAGTGGTAACTATAAAATTGGTGATGGTGCATTCAAGTACACTTCACTCACTAATGTAGTAGTTCCAGCAGGCGTAACTGAAATTGGTAAATATGCGTTCTATGCTGATCAACTCTTAACAGAAGTTAGTCTACCTACAAGCTTAATATTCATTAGAGAATATGCATTCTCAAATGATACAGCTTTAACAACAGTTACTATTGCAAATAATGCTACACTCCAAGGTGTTGGTGCTTATGCATTTAAGAACACTGGTATAACTTCTATAACATTCCCTGCTACTATTTATCAAATTGGTCAAGAAGCATTCTATAACTGCACTGATCTCGCATCAGTAACATTCGCTTTAAACGGTTCTGGTAAATCTAACCTTGCTCAAATAGGTACTAGAGCATTCGCTAATACAGCAATCACTTCATTCACATTCCCTGAATCAGTTGATACTGAAGGCGCTAGCATCAACATCGCTCTTGGTGGCAATGTAACTTTAGTAGCTAATGGTGGCGGTGGTTCTTCACAAGAACTCCATTGTCCTAAGTGCGGTGCAACCGTAACTAAGGATGATAAAGTATGTCCTGAATGCCGTAGTGAATTACACTTTGACGAAGGCGGCGAAGAAGGCGGCGGCAAAGAAGAAGGCGGTAAAGAAGACGGAAAAGGCCTAAAGGGTAAAGAAGAAGAAGGCGGCAAGGAAGAAGAAAAACCAGGAGAAGGTGGCGAAGGTGGAGGCAGCCAAGGTGGCGGCGGAAGCAGTCAATTCGTAAGCTCTCCAAGCTACTTATTCGAAGGTTGTAAGAAACTCACTACTTTAGAGCTCTCATCATCTGTTACTTCTATCGATTGCATGCTCGTTAACTGCCCAGCTTTAACAACAGTAACAATCGCAGCTGGTAACCCTAACTTAAAGGTTGATACTAATACTAATAAGGCTATCGTAAACGTTGCTGGTACAGCAATTAGAAATGTATATGGTAAACTTACTGGTACATTCACTATTCCAGCTGGTATTACTGAAATTTCATCATATGCATTCGCTGGACAAACTGAATTAACTAAGATCGTTATCCCAAGTTCTGTATATGAAATTGGCGAATATGCATTCAAGAATTGTATTAATCTTGTTGAAGTAGAATTCGCAAACGGTTCAGCTCTCACTAAGATTGATAATTATCTATTCCAAGATTGTAGAAGTCTAACAACTATTAATGTACCTAACAGTGTTACTGATATTGGTAACTATGCATTCGCTGGTTGTGCTTCACTCACTACTCTCCCTGTAACAAGTTCAGTTACTAAAGTTGGTGATTATGCATTTGCAAACTGCGGATTTACAACATTAACAATTCCATCAACTATTACAACATACGGTACAGGCGTATTCCAATACAATAGCAAGTTAACAACTGTAACAATTGGCGAAGGTGCTACTGTAACTGGTGCTTATATGTTTGCTAACAACAAAGCATTAGCTAATATCACATTACCAAGTTCATTACAATTCTTAGCTGAAGGTATGTTCCAAAATTGTACAGCACTCGTTAGTGTATCTGCTACTAACATCTATCGTTTAGGTGGTAATGCTACAACAGCTGGTACCGCTAACAACTTTGCAGGTAGAGTATTCCAAGGATGTACAGCTTTAACAAGTGTAGAATTCGGTAGCAATTTCTTCGCAATCGGTTCATATACATTCGCAGGATGTACTTCACTCACAAGTTTCACTATCCCTAATTCAGTACAAAACTTAGGTGAACATATCTTTGATGGTTGTACAAATCTTGTATCATGTACTTTATCTAATGCATGTACATACTTAGCTGGATCAATGTTCTACAACTGTACAAGCTTAAAATCTATTTCAATGCCTGCATCTGTAAGAAGAATTGGTGGTACTTATACAACATCTGATACATCTAATATCACAGCAACATCTTCCGGAAATGTATTTAACGGATGTACTAGTCTCTCAACTGTTACATTCTCAGAAAATGTTGTGAATATTGGTTATGGTGCATTCATCGGATGTACATCATTAAAAGAAGTTACACTTCCACCTAAGCTACAACGTATTTCAACAAGTGCATTCGAAAGTTCTGGCGTTGAAGTTGTAACATTCACACAAGAAACTCTACTCAATCAACTTGGTAACTATACATTCAGATATTGTGAAAACTTAAGAGAAGTAAATGGATTCAAGACTAATACAAATAATAGTTTAGGTTTTGAAACATTCAACGGATGTACATCACTTGCATCATTCAAGATTCCAACAAATACTTCAACTACTGGTAATGGTACATTCAAGAATTGTACTTCATTAACAGAATTAGACTTCAGTGCAACTAATATCTATCAATTAGGTTCAAGCGTTTGTGAAGGATGTGTAAATTTAAGCAAGTTATTATTACCTGCAACATTCCCACAAATTGCAACAAATAACTTTACATTCGCATCTAAGTCATTCATGGGTTGTACAAGCCTTGAAGAAATCACTCTTCCATATTTGCCAAACGGAAAAGTATTCAACTTCAGTACTTACGCATTCTATGGCAGTGGATTAAAGCAAATCAACTTACCAAGCAATGTAATGAAATATAACATCAACCAAACATCAGCTCAACCTACTGGTCATGGTATCGATTATGCAGCATTCAACAATTGCCCAGATCTAGAATTAACTATTGATCCTCAAAACAATCAATATATGTTAGTAGATGATATGTTCATCGTAAGATTCAATGACTGGCAAAGTAAAGCTCTTGTTGCATGTCCTCCTACAATTGTTAGTGTTGTAAATGCTAGTGGCGATGTTACTATTCCTGAAGGATTATTAATTACAGGTTATGCATTCTCTGGTTGTGAAAATATCACTTCATTAACTATCCCAGCAACAATGACTACAATAACTAGCCAAGCATTCTCTGGATATCTTGGTGGAAATATCATTATTCCTGAAGGTGTAACAACTATTTCATCACAAGCATTCTATAATTGTGCAAATATTACATCTATTACATTACCTTCAACTATTACAAGTATCGCTGACTATGCATTCCAAGGATGTACTAGCCTTAAATCAATAGTAATCCCTGAAGGTGTTACTTCAATCGGTAACTATACATTCCAAGGATGTACTTCACTTGAAAGTATAACAATCCCTAGCTCAGTAACATCAATTGGTAACTATGCATTCCAAGAATGTACTAGCCTAACATCTATTACATTCCCAGCTGGTTTAACATCAATTGGTAACCATGCATTCGAAAATACTGGTTTAACATCAGTAACAGTTGGCTCAGGCGTTAGAGTTGGTACCTTCAATGATGGTCCATATTCTACAGATGGTTATGTATTCGCAGGATGTACAAGTTTAACAAATGTTACATACAATGCTTCAAGCATCAGCAGTAAACATATGTTTGATGGATGTACAAATCTAACTTCAATTACATTTGGTTCTCCACTCACTCAAATTGATGGTTATGCATTCTATGGATGCTCTAAGTTAACATCATTCACATTTGCTGAAGGATTAAAGAGCATTGGTGCTTATGCATTCAGTGGAACTGGTTTAACTACAGTTGCTCTCCCAGCAACCTTAACTAAACTCTGCGATGGAGCATTCATGAACTGTACAGCTTTAACATCAGTTACACTCTCTAGTGGTCTCAAGTACATCGGTAGTTCAAGTATTACAGCACTCGATGCAACATCTAATGATGGTGGCGTATTCGAAGGATGTACAGCACTCACTACAGTTACACTCCCAAGCACATTATTCGCTATCAACGGACGTACATTCGCTGGATGTACATCAATTGCTAGCATCGTAATCCCTGAAAGTGTATCATTCGTTGGTAACGGCGCATTCGCAGGTTGGACTTCTAGTCAACATGTAAATTCAGTTCAAGACGAATATACAATCACAGGCTTATGGGAATATGTAACAACTTCTACAGGCCTATCTGCATATAACGCTGATTCTGAAGCTACATTCACATTCGGTTATACAGCTTAATTGATTATTGCTATAAATATCCTAGGGGTTAATCGCCCCTAGGATGTTTCACGTAAAAAGGCGAATAAAATAAGGAGGGAAATATGAATTATCAAAAAGATTTTAAAAATTTATATAATGCGTTTTTGAAAAATGCCATAAAAAAATCATTATTTTATTCATTATTTATTAGTTTTGCTGTTCTATTTGTAATATCTTTTACCTTCTGGATTGTTGATGTAAAACAGTTCTGGATAGCATTCATCGTTTTCGGCGCTTTAGAAGCAATACTTTTCTCAGTATTCTTTTATTTCTTTAGACCAACAGATAAAAAGTTCGCAAAAGAATTAGACTCTCTCGGTCTAGAACAAAGAGTAATAACCATGTATGAATATCAAGATGATGATTCGCTCATGGCTAAAGTTCAAAGAGAAAACGCAATAGAACATATAAACAGGTTTGATAGTAAGTTATTAAAACTTGTTATACCAGTAATACTCCTTGCATTTATGATTTCAGCATGTGTTCTTGGAGTATCTGCGAGTACTGTTTCAGTATTAAGCGCAACTGGTGTTATTAAGAGTGGCAGAGACACTATTATTGATATTATCCCTCAAGAAGATGTATATTATTCAGTTACTTATACCGCTAAAAAGGGCGGAATAATTGAAGGTGAACTCACTCAAACTATTAAAGAAGGTGAAGATGCATCGCCAGTAATCGCTATCGCAAGCCATGGTTATATTTTTGTAACTTGGTCAGATGGTGTAAGAGATCCATATAGACTCGATTTGGGTGTTAATAAAACAATTGATGTCTTCGCAAGTTTCATCACCATTGATGAATATATGGAATTAATGAAGAATCCAGGCGAACCTGAAGTTCCAGAAGAACCTGCAATGGGTAATATCCCAATTCCAAAGGATGAAGGTGAAGGTGACCCAACAATGCAAAGGTATGATGAAAATGCCCAAATAATTGACGGCGAAACATACTATGGTGAAAGTGTATTCGATGAATATCAAGCTGATATGATTGAAACACTTGCACAAGACACAGAAATGTCTACCAATACTAAAAAAATAATCAACGATTATTTTGATACTATTGAAAAATAAAATAGGGAAATAAAAATATGATTAATGAAAAAGATATCAATGATTTTAGTCTAAAAATAAAAGAAATATATGAACAAATCAATAGAGACGTTATCGGTATAAAAGAAGTAATCGAAGGAACAGTTGTTGCGATGATTGCTGGTGGTAACGTACTACTAGAAGGTGTTCCTGGCGTTGGTAAAACACGTTTAGTTAGAACCTTAGGTAGAGTATTTGGACTACCATTTTCAAGAATCCAATTTACTCCAGACTTAATGCCAGCTGACGTTACAGGTACAAACATGGTTGTTAAAGATGATAGTGGTAAAACATCATTTGAATTCCAACCAGGCCCAATCTTCGCAAGTATCATTCTTGCCGATGAAATAAACCGTGCCACACCAAAAACACAATCAGCTCTTCTTGAAGCGATGCAGGAACATAAAGTTACTGTAATGGGCGTTTCAAGACCACTTCAAGAACCATTCTTCGTTCTTGCAACCCAAAACCCAATTGAACAAGATGGTACATATCCTCTACCTGAGGCTCAAATGGACCGTTTCATGTTCAAGATCTTAGTACCAAACCCAGGTCTTGAAGACTTAATGACAATCGTCAACTTAACTCAAAAGACTATGGCAGAAGTAGCTGATACCGTTTGTAGCGGTGAAGAACTCTTAAAGATGAGGGAAACTGCAAACAATATCCCAGTTGCAACTGATGTATTAACTTATGCAATGATTTTAGTTGCTGCAACACATCCAACTGGTGAATATGCCTCAGAAACAGCTAAAAAATATCTACGTTTAGGTGCATCTCCACGTGCTGGTCAAGCATTTATCAGTTGTGGTAAGGTAAAAGCCTTAATTAAAGGAAGATATAATGTTGCATACGAAGATATCGATGAACTTGCAACAATGATTCTTCGTCACAGAATCAAACTCAATTTTGAAGCTGTTGCCGATAGAGTATCTCCTGATACAATTATCGAAGAAATTATCAAAGAAGTTAGAGCAAAATATAAAATAAAATAATACTCTAGTAATCTAGAGAAGTGGAAGTGATATTATGGAACTATCATATATTAATGACGCATTTTTTAGTCGTCTTGAATCTTTGTCTTTCAATTTAAAATCATATTTAAGCGGATATTTCGGCGGAAAACATCTGGTCAAAACATTTGGCCAGACCGTCGAATTTGCCGATTTTAGAGATTATCAGCTTGGTGATGATATTAGAAGAATCGACTGGAATTTATATAGTAGATTCGAAAAATTCTTCATCAGGCTTTTTACTGATGAAAGACAAATGAAAGTATCAATATTCCTAGATGTATCTGCATCTATGGGAAAGGATAACCCTAAAAAAGCTGCCTATGCAACTGCATGTGCTGCCGGTATTGGATATCTTGCAATACATAATATGGATAAAGTTTCCTTCAATATCATGAAAGAAGAAACATGCGAAAACAAGTATGGTACAATCGTTGGTAAAAACCAATTTTTCCGTTCGATTGAAGTACTTGAAAATATCACCTTTGAGGGTGAAACCGATATCACAAAGTGTATTCTAAATTCTAATGATGATGGAACTGCGAATGGACTTACTGTGATTATTTCAGATTTCCTAACTGAAGGAAACTGGAAAAAGGCAGTCGATTACTTATTATATAAGAAAAGACAAGTTTTATTGCTTCAAATATTAACACCAGAAGAACTCGAACCAACATACACTGGTAGAGTTAATTTAATCGACTCAGAGTCTTTGGATATCTCAGATCCAAAGAATATGAGACTTAGAATCAATATTGGTCTTCAAAGCGCGTACCAAATGGCTCTTGAGGAATTCAAAAAAGATATTTCTGACTATGCTAAAAAAAGAGAAGTAGATTATATCTCAATAGATACAAGCGAAGCCATTGAAAGTGTGCTTTTTAAACAATTATTAAAGGTAGGAATGATGTCATGACTTTAATGAACTTAATCGGTTTATTATCGCTCATAAGTCTTATTATTTTACTTATTATTTATATTCTTAAACCAAATTATCAACAACAATTTATTTCAAGTACTTATATTTGGAAGTTAAGTTTAAAATACAGAAAAAGAAGACTTCCAACAAGTAAACTTAGAAATATATTATTGATAATATGCCAAGTTCTCTTACTATTAACTTTAACAGCTATTATTGTTAGACCTGTGAATATCACAAAAGAAACAGTCGAAAACGAAGCAATAATAGTAATAGATGCATCAGCTAGTATGAGAACGCAATATGAAGATAAGACAAGATTTGAAAGAGCAGTAGATTTAGTAAAAGAAAAAGCAAATGAAACATTTGATAAAGAAGGAGCTGTAACAGTTGTCATATCTGACAATAAACCTCATTTCTTGGTGGAACGAGGTACAGTAAATTCGAAAGACGATATTCAAAGGAACTTGGATAATTTAAAATCCGATTTTTATTCATGTTCATATGGAGAAACTAGTCTTTCAGATTCAATTAGCCTTTGTCATGATATCCTAATTGATAATCCAAATGCTCATATCTATATTTATACTGATACTACAGTTTCCTATACAGATGATACAATTGAAGTTATCAATGTTTGTACAGAAGGAGAAAACAACTTCGCAGTACTTGATGCTTATGCAGAAATAGTAGATAACTATTATTCATTTGTAGTAGAAGTTGCTGGATATGGTAGAGATGAAAATGTCATTGTAACACTATCTGTTTATGGCGCAAATGCAACTGATGTTGATCCAGATGGTGTTAATCTAACTTTCTCTCTTGATGTTGATTTAGTAAGCGATAAACCAAAAAGAGTAGTATTTATTAATGAATATCCTGAGTCCTTCAATGAAGAAGAAAACACAGAATATTTCATTATCAGTGAGCTTGAAAGAATTTTCTCATATGATTCAGCTCATGTTGAAATAGATATCGAAGATTGTTTCAATGAAGACAATTTCGTCGAAATCTATGGTGGAACTAAAGAAGACATTAAAGTCGTATACTGTTCAAATAAATCAAACAGTTTCTTTAATGGTATTATGTTCGTTTTAAGAGACGCTCTTAAAAATAAATATCATATTGATTATACAGAGATTAAAGATGGCGATGTTCCATATAGAGGATATGATTTCTATATCTATGAACATGAAATGATGCCTGATGTTACACCAAACGATGGTATCGTTCTTTATGCCGACCCACAAAAAGATACAGAATCAACTGGTTTTAGAGTCTATGGATACTATGATCTTGATAAGGTATCTGTTTCCTTCACTCAAGAAAGTGAACATCCATTACTAGATGGAGTAGTAGTAGATAATATTACAGCATCTAGATATACTGAACTCTCACAGTTTGATCGTAACTATGAAGTTTTAGCAACTCTAAACAATAGACCAGTTTTAATGGTTAAAAACGAAGAAAACTATAAGATAGTTGTAATGCTATTTAGCTTACACTATTCGAATTTAGCATTATTAAAAGAATTCCCTATTCTTTTCACTAATATTTTTGAATATTTCCTCCCATCAACAATCGAAGGAAATTCATTCGAAGTTAATGATGAAGTAAAGGTGAATGCGAGAAGCCAAGAAATTACGATTACTGGTTATGATGAAACAATAAGGATTGATGAATTCCCAAGCACAGTTTCACTCAAACTTCCAGGATCATACACAATCGAGCAAACAACATATTTTGGAAAGAATATCACCGAAAAGATATATGCAAAAGTTCCAAAAGATGAATCAAATATATTCCCAGTACTAGATAGCCTTTCTAGTCCTATTGCAGCTGTTGATGAATATGATTACATCAATGACTGGTTATTCTATTTAGCAATTGCCTTATGTGCCCTTTCATTCATTGAATGGCTATTAAAAGGCAATGAATCGGCGTAGGAGGTGAAGATATGTTAGGTATTTCAATGCACTTCTCTCGCCCAATATTACTATTATTCTTAATCCCATTCTTAGCGTTTACGGTTATTCCATACTTTAGACTTTCTAAAAAATATAGAAAGACAAGAAACCGTATCACATCAATGGTACTTCATGGAATATTATCCACTCTTGCAGTATTGCTTCTTGCTGGATGTATCTTTGTTAGCAGCAGGAAGAATCCAGATAATGAATTAATCATTTTAGTCGATGTCTCAAATACAGAAAACGAATCGAAAGATTCTAGAGACAAATTTGTAAAAGATTTAATTAATCAATGTTCATTTGATAACGTAAAAGTTGGTATTGTGACATTCGGATATGATCAAGAATACGTTGCAGAACTAACTGATGAATATGATGATTTATATGAAAAATATTTAAATGCACCACTTCCTGATACTTCCGCAACAAATATCGCATCCGCAATCAACTATGCTAAAGAATTATTCACTAATTATGAATCAGGAAAGATAGTAATCATTTCTGATGGTAAAGAAACTGATGAAAATAGTAAGACTGTCATCAAAGGTGCAGTTGCATCTGGTTTAAAGATTGATACAGTATACGTTCCATCTATGTATGATGGTGATGAAACAGAAATAGTTAGTGTCGAATTCCCTGAATATCATATCAATAAAGGTGAAGAATTCACTCTTTCACTAAATATAAAGAGTAATTTCACACATAATGCGATTATATCTTTATATGATAATGGCGTTTTAGATACACTTTCAGATGTTGCAGTTGATATTATTGAAGGTGAACAAACAATATTATTAAAACATACATTTGCTAATGATGGACTTCATGAATTATCATTCAAAATCAACGATCTACAAGATGTAGTAGCAGAAAACAACGAATACATCTCTTACATGTATGTTGAATCATTCAACAAGGTTTTAATCTTAGAACAAAATATTGGTGAATCAAATCTCTTAAGAAGTGTCTTAACTGAAAATGATGAATTCCAAGTTAATGTGATGAATGTTAAAACTGATACACTTCCAAAAACAGCACTTGAACTTTGTGCGTATGATGAAGTGATTTTAAACAACATTGCGAACTCTGATTTAGAAGGAAGCTTTGTAGAAGCATTAAATGAATATGTTTATAACTATGGTGGTGGGCTCTTCACAACTGGTGGTAACGATTCTACAGATGGAACTATGTCTCATTCTTATAATAGAACTGATATGGTTGGTTCCCTCTATCAACAAATGTTACCTGTTCAAGTAATCAACTATACTCCTCCAGTTGGTGTAATCTTCATCATCGATAGATCAGGTTCAATGTCTGAAGTCGCAGAAGATGGTAGTACACTTCTTGAATGGGCAAAAGCTGGTACCTTCTCTGCTGCAATCAACGCTCTAACAGAAAGAGATTATGTCGGAATTATGAGTCTTGAATCTGACTATGGTATGATTCTTGAATTAACTCCAAGAACACAAGAAGCTAAGATCAGATCAGCAATCGACAGTATTGATACAGCTGATGGTAGTACAACTTTCTCAGGTGCTATCGAAAGAGCGGGTCAAATACTTCGTTCTGCTAAAAATGTTGATAAAAAGCATATTGTAATAGTATCTGATGGTTGGGTAACTGAATCAAGTAACGAAACATATGAAAGACTTGCAAAACAATATTATGAAACTGATGGTATCACAATCTCCGTTATTGGTGTAAGTATGTCTACACCGATAGATGCAGTGAATTATAAAGATGAAACTGACGTTGAAAATATTCCAACTGTTGGCGCTTATTATATGATGTTAAGGTTAACAATGATTGGTCATGGTAGACTTCATGCTATACCAACAAATGAATCAGCAAGAATCGTCCCAGAAATGAGAGAAGACTTAAAAGCTGATGATATTAAAGAAGTAAGTGATGAGCCATTCTATCCAATAATCGTAAACAATACTGCATCAGTATTTAATGGTGTTGAAAGGTTAAACGATGAAGAACACGGAAACACTATGACTATGCAAATAGAAGGTTTCTATGGAACTAAGATACGTGATGGTGCAACTCTCCTTCTTACAGGCGAATATAATGTTCCTCTCTATGCTCAGTGGAAATATGGAAACGGTATGGTTGGTAGTTTCATGTCTGATGTCTATGGACTATATACTGGTGACTTTATGAGTGATCCTAGTGGCACAACTTTCTTAAAGAACGTTATAAAGAATCTGACTCCAACATCAAATATTAGAGATAACGACATAAAACTTACACTCTATGAAGAAAACTATTCTAACCAATTAAGTATTCTAACCGGATTTAATGAAGGGGAATACTTAGAAGGTAAGATTATATATGAGGATAGTGAAACAGGTACTGTCGAAGTATCGATGAATACTCTAGTTGAGGATGCAACAAAAGAATTAATTAGGAATTCTAATGTCTTCATTTTAAATCCAATGACAGAGGCTAATAACTATTCAAGATGTAAGTTTATCATTAGAAAACCTGGTACATATACTATTGAAATCAATAAATATAATGAAGCCGGTGAACTCGTTGGTTCAAATACTATAAATAAAACACTTGCGTATTCTAAAGAATATGAAGCGTTCGAAGAAGAAGATTATAATCCAAAAGAATTATTATCAATAATATCTAAAAATGGTAATGGTATTCTAGTTGATGATTTAACTGATGCTCATAGTATAATCGATTCTTTTGAAACAATAATCTATAAAGAATTTGACCCAAGATACTTATTCGCAATTATGATGATTGTGCTCTTCCTAGCGGATGTTGCAGTAAGAAAGTTCAAATTCAAATGGCCACACGAAATTATTAAGAAATATCGTGAAAAGAAACTAGAAGGTGATAAGAAATGAAGAGATTAAGCCATATCCTCATTTGTCTATTTGTTTTTCTAAGCGTACTAACTCTTACATCTTGTAAAAAAGAATTATTAGCTCAGCCAACAAATATTTCAATTGACGAAGAAAACAACTTAATATGGGATAGTGTCGATGATGCAAAATCTTACACAGTTTATTTTTTAAACGTTGATTCAAACATCACCACCTTCGAAAATGTTAGAAAAACTTCTTTCAGCCTATCGGAACTCGAAGAAGGAGATTATCAAATCACTATTAGATCTATTTCTGGTGTCAATGATAAAAAAGATTCTTTAGATTCTGAAATTATCTACTATCATAAATACCCAGAAACTGGATGCGTTTATAAACTTATTAATAATAATACTGAATATGCGATATCTAAAGTAGGCAGTGCTCAAGGAACATTTGTGATTGAGGATTATTACCGCGGTAAAGCAGTAACTGAAATCTCCGATAAAGCTTTTAAAGGTAGCACAAAGGTCGTTGATATTACTTTAGGTTCAAATATTATCTCAATCGGTGAATCAGCATTTTGGAACTGTCCAAAGCTTGAAAGAATCACACTTCCAAACTCCCTAATCACAATAGGTAAAAGTGCATTCCAATCTTGTAGATCACTTAAAACTATTACTATTCCTTATGCTGTAACAGTAATACCTGAATATTGTTTCGCATATTGTAGAAATCTTGAAAGTATTACTTTCCCAGAAAACTTAAAATCAATTCTAGAATCTGCGTTCGTTGATTGTTCACTTCTTACAACCATTACTATTCCAGATAAAGTAGAAATAGTTGGCGCTTCAGCTTTCTTTGGATGCGAGAAGTTAGAGACAGTTATAATTGGTCCTAGCGTTGAATATATTAAAGAATCTGCATTCTCTACATGCCATTCTTTAATCGAAGTAACATTTAAAGAAGGCTCTAATTTAAAAGAAATAGGAACTAGTGCCTTTAGAGAATGTAGTGTACTTGAAACTATATCTTTACCAAATGGTTTAACCTTTATCGGTGAATCTTGTTTCGGTAACGATGTAAAGTTAGATTCTATCATTATTCCTGATACAGTAACTGGTGTTGGTAATAATGCTTTCCATGGCACAAAATTATTCAATGATCAGGTTAATGCAGGAGAAGATTTCATTTACGCTGATAACTGGTTGATATTCTCACCAGCTGCAGTAAGAAATACTATCGAAAGCATCACTACTGAAACATTAAAGGATACAGTAGTTGGTATTGCGGATAATGTGTTTGAAGGTTGCCCTGAGTTAAAAACAGTAACTTTACCACAATCATTCAAATATATTGGTGCATATGCATTTAATAGTTGCCCTAATTTATGGAAGTTGGAAACCTTAGATAACAGTATTAAAATAATTGGTGATTATTCATTTACTGGATGTAATCTTTTTAACGTTCAACTCGGTTATGGACTTGAAAGGATTGGCCACTTTGCCTTCTATGGCAATTTAATGCTTGATAATAACACACAAAGGCCATATGACTGGATTCCAGAAACTGTAACATCAATCGGCAAGGGTGCATTTAATAATACTGCGATGTACAATAATGCTGCTGCAGGCAGTGGAATTGTTTATGCCGGAAACTGGGCAGTGGGGCTCGCCCTTCCTTATACCGCTATTGATTTAAAGTTTGATCCAGATCATGTTGCGGGAATTGCGGATTATGCATTTATGTATGAAGGCTTCCCAGAACTTGCATCTGTACTTTCTATTAGATCAGTATCTGGTCTTGTAAATTGCAAATATATTGGTGTTGGTGCTTTCTATGGTAATGTTGAGCTCTCAAGTGTCTCATTAAATAGAAACTTAACAGAAATAAGAGAAGCGACTTTCTATAATACTGGTCTTGTAAGAGCTACTCTTCCAAGAACTTTAAAATCTATTGGTGATTATGCATTTTATGGAACTCAGCTTACTTCCTTAGATTTATCAACAACTAATGTTGAAACTATAGGAAAGAGCGCTTTTTGTGGCGTCTCTGGACTCGTTGATGTTACATTTAATGATAAATTAACAACAATAGGTGATTATGCATTCTTCTGTTGCAACAATATTAAAAATCTCGATATCCCAGATAATGTTACATCAATTGGAGAGAATGCATTCTGTGGTTGCGAAGCAGTTGAAACCTTACACGTATCAACAAATGTTGAAACCTTAAAAACTGCAGTATTTGCTCACTGCGTATCTTTAAAGACCGTAACTGGACTTGAAAATATTAAAGTGATTGAACCAGAAGCATTCTACGAATGCCCTCTACTTGAAACTGTAGATTTAGGCGAAAAGTTAGAAACTATTGGTGATGCAGCTTTCTTCATGGATGAAAAATTAACAAGCGTTTATTTATCATCTAAAGTAAAAGAAATCGGAATTTATGCTTTCCAAGGTTGTTCATCTTTAGCATCATTAACAATACCTAGTTCAGTTAGAACTATTCAACAACACGCATTCTATGAATGCTTTAACTTGACAATCTATACATCTTTTGAAACAAAACCAGGAGATTGGCACAATAGGTTTAATTCAAGCAGTAGAACAATTTTCTATCATACTGAACTCGATGAATCAAATAATGTAATATCGGTTGATGTAAGCGAAGATAATCTACAATTTAGAAATGCTTTAAATGGTATTTCAGCGCCGATTTATAGAGGAAAATCCTTTATTAATTTTGTCGACGAAGATAATAATACATATACATTAGAAGATATTAAGTCATTAGACAAAGATATCAAACTAATCGCAAGATATGAATAATTAGGAGGATGGTAATCTTATGAAGAATAATAAAAAGACGGTTTTCTTGTTTGTTTTAATTATTTCTTTTGCCTTAATGCTAACTGGTTGTGGCAAGAAAAAAGAACTATCATTTGAAGTAAATGGTGGTAGTCCAATTGAAACAGTAAAAATAGACGCAAAAGAAGAATACACACTACCTACTCCAACTCGTGATGGCTATGAATTTGCTGGATGGTATTTAACTAGCGATTTTACTGGTGAAAGTATTACAGTTATTATACCAACTGAAAATGTAACAGTTTATGCTAAATGGAATCAATTATTTAAAATAACTCTAGATCCAGCAGGCGGAAGCATATCTACTACAACAGTTTATGGTAAGACAGGCGACAGCGTTTTAGATTTAGTTAAAACCCTTGTTCCAACTAAAGATGGAATGGTCTTTGGTGCTTGGTTTAATGGTAATCTTGAACTAAATGAGAATTCAAAGATAACTAATAAAGATATTACCTTAACCGCAAAATACAAAGTTGAATACACAGTTAATGTTTATAAAGAAAAATTAACTCATGATGGTTACGATAAAGAAGAAATAAAGAACTATGATTATGTAGGTAAAAAAGTATCATATGAACTAGATAGTAGCGAAGGATTCACTGAAGTAGAAAAAGATGATACTGTCGATGAAATTACCATTTCAGAAAACAAATCTAATAATGTATTAACATTATACTTCAATCGTGATTATTATACTGTAACATTAAGAAGCAATTATCCAGGCTCAGTAAAGAGTGAAGAAACAGTCACAATAAATCTTTATTATGGTGAAGAAGTAGATCTTCCTGAAGTTGGATTTAGTATAGATGGTTACTATCTACTTGGCTTTTCTGATTCAGCTACTGGGGATGTCATCTATGATGCACATATGATAGATAACTTACCAGTTAATAAAGAAGAAGATACTATCACCAAAGATAAAATAAGCGTAAATAGAACATCTTCTTTATATGCTATTTGGAATAAAGGATATAAAGATATGTTCGGTGGAGATGATTATATCTTTGTAGCGTCAGATAAAAAGACTGCATATCTTGAAAGAGCGGGCATATACTTCATCGGCGAATTCTTTACAAGTGATAATTCATTTATCTTCTATAACGACAAAGAAAACTTAGAAGGTAGAGTATACACTGATGGTACATATGCTTACTATAATGTATCAAGAGATGAATACTCAGCAGTTTTATATACTGTAGGTAGCGGTCTTGATGAAAGCATTAAAGTGCTCTTTGATCCATATAATGGAATTACTTATTATGATGGAAATCAAGATGCTGATAAGAGAGAATCAAAAGGCACTTACACAATCGATGAAAACAATTTCTATCATGTAACTTTCACTGAAGGCTTAAAAGCTGGTGAAACAATGATAATAATTGTAGGTAGAGTTACAGCTGATTATGTTACAACTGATGCTTTCCAACTTAGAAATGAAGAAGAATACGAAATGGGAAGCTTAGTTAGATTTACTATTGTTAATTCGACAATAACTTATTATCTATATGCTTACCAAATCGAACTATCTGGTTTTGGTACACTCACATACAATACTGGTGAAACTACCGAAACTTACTATTATAGTTATGATGAAGAAAAAGATATGTACAAAATCGCAACCGCAGAAGGTTCTAATTTTGGTACAATCAAGCTCATCACAAACGATGGCGTTAAAGGCTATATGTTCTATGATGAAACTATGGATCAAACCTTTACTGCTAGCGATGGTTCAACACTTGTCCTTGATGGTGTATATAACGCAACATACACTAGTGGAACTACCAGTGTAACTGGTACATATGTAGCTAAACAATCAGTATTTGGTGGAAATATCGTAAGACTTAAAGCTAATAATACTGAATATACTTTCTTAACATCTTCAAAGACTGAAGAGGGTATCATCGGTACTGAAGGTGAGGAAGCTGAAACTATTACAACTTATTCATTCATCGTTAAACCTAATGGTTATGATGAATATTATTATAAAGATGAACAATCAATCTATTATGCTCCACTAGTTGTTATAAATGACACTGAAGAAGGAATGGCTAATGTTTATGGTTATACACCAAATAGAACATTTGAACTTATCCTTGAAGGAACATATGTATTTGATGAAAACACCGATCTTTATGTCTTCACTACTACAAAAATTCACAACAATAAAGTTATGACTAATCCAGTAGATATCAAGACAATTAAATCATTTGTTTTCAAAGTTGATTCAGAAATCACTCAATATTCTATCAACTATTGGTATTCATCTACCACAGATAGTGAGACAGTTGACTACAAGAAGGAATATAAGAATAACGACAATTCATCAGTGCTCTTAGTAAATGGTATCGCAATCCTCTCTAAAGATGGCTATGTAATCACAGGTACATATTCAACAAGAAATGGCGTTACCACAATTTCTAATCAACATAATAGGGCATACGTAGAACTCAATAACGATGATATGACATTCATCACTCTTGAACACGCTCCATATAATGCATATATAGTAGTTGATGATGGTTCATATTCAACTAAACTACATATGGAATTTGATGGCAAAGGTGGTGCTAAATACGTATACTATGAAACTCTAAATGAAGAAGAAGTTGAAAAATTCTATAGTGGTACAGTAACTAAGACAACTGAATCTACAAGACAAGGAATTGAAGTTTATGAATTCCAATCAGCTGAAAAGACTTTTAAATATCTTTTAATCCACACTGATTATGCAAGTTTCGTATATCCAAACTATAGTTCTTATAGTGGTTCATATTCTTCAAGTGATGGCATACTCTATCTTGATGGCTATCTAAACTATGTAAGCTATACAGATCCTGAAGGTGATGAATATATAGGTAGTTATATTATTGAAGGTGAAAACCTTATTAAAGCTACCTTTGATTCTAAAGTTAGATACTTTGATGTCAATAATAGATCATTTACTATTAGAGGTATCGAATATGGCACATATATCATCGTAGAAAACCAAGGCACAAACAATGTCTATGTTGATCTTGATGGTTATGGTCAAGCTGATGTTTACAAACTTGATGGTGATAATAAGACTGTCATTGATAGTGCATCTACCTATATCGTTTCAAATGATAAATATACTCTCACCTATACCGATAATACTACAGATATAACACTAGTTGGTTATCTTGGAAGTTACCATAATGATGGCGTGCTTGAAGATGCATTCGTCATTGAAAAACAAGAATTTGTCCATACATATATCAATAATAAAGACTGGTCTGTATTAAAGATTGATTCAAAAGGTCGTGCAATTAGAGCTGATAATAAAGGTATAAGTGATGAAGGCACATACATAATCATCACTGATGATTTGCTCTATTTTGAAAACGATGAAGGTACATATGCCAACATCTATAAATATAGCAATACTACTAATTCTATAACCGAATCAAAATATGTGCCAAGAGGATATTATACTCAAGAATTAAAATCACTCCTCTTCACACAATATGGTTTTGCAGTATTTAATTTCAATACAAAGTATTTCTACAATATCACAAATGACGGTGTAGTAATATACCATCAAGATGTCAATAATCCAAACGCTAATAAATATGGATATGTAGAAGAAAACTTTGGTGCTTTTGATAACGTCAAAGAATACAATGGCGATACTTATTATCAAAATGATGGTTTCGCAATCAACTTCACAAGAGTAGAAGCAACAAAAGACTTATATCCTGTGCTTGTAATTAAAAACCCAGAGACAAGAGCTCCGCTTGAAAAATTATCATTTAGTCCAACAGGAAATGATACATTCAGATCTCAAGGTACTGTAGATGTTGGTCCATACCAAGGTATGGCTTGTACAGTAGTTAGAGAATATGTAGATGACCACTATGAAATGTATGTACTTGTTGGCTATTATCGTTTCGATATCACTGTTCACTTCAGCGGTAAGAATGAAGATGGTAGCTCAAATAGCACTTATGAAGTTACAGGTATGTCATGTTAAAGAATAATCGATTCATACAGATATCTTGATAATTATTATATGTACTATATATTCTATGGTCAATCATTCGTAAGCACATACGAAAATAACTTCGGTCAAGTGAAGCTTTTACAATACTTCAATGAAACTGGCGAAATGACTGATGATTACGTTGTAATAGATTTTAAAGATGATACTAAAGCACTAGACTTAAATGGCAACCTCATTGGCACTCAGCATGCTTCATATGATTACCAAGAAAATGGTGGTATGAATGGAAATGGTGATACCTTCACAGTAGAATTTGAAGCCGGTGATGGTTATACATATAAAGTTTATATCTTACTTCAAAACCATGGTGCATTTAATAGACTTGGATATATCATCTATGCTGTAACTCGTCTTGAGACAATCACAAGCGGAGATTACAAACTAGAAGTAGAAAGAATAATCACAAGTGATTATAACTTCCCTATTGGCGCATATTACAATGTTAAGATGAGCAAGGGTGATACTGAACTCTTAAGTAAAGAATCATTTGAAATCGATGATGTTCTCCACTATGTTGCAAGAACATATGATGACGATGAAAATATCACCTCTACAACATACTATAAACTCGATTTAGTATTGAAGGATTCTGAGTCACTTGCAGAAGACGTAGTTGTCCCAGTTGATAGCGTCACAGTCACAGAACTTGAAGCTCATACTTATTACACAGAAGATAAAGAATCTTATGTTGATGTCTTAGATTCTAAGATTGTACTAGTTTCAGTTGATGGTGTAAAATCACTCGTTAGTGAATGCACATACAATACTGAAACAGGTGAATACAAAGTAACACTAACATCGCTAAAAGAATACACTGTCAAGATTGAAGATGGTGTTATGACTATCACAGAAGTCCAAGAAGAAATCGAAGAAGTCGAAGAAAATAACGAATAAAAGGAGTGCACTTATGAATTTATTAAAAAAAGCAGCAATCCTAATATTCTCTGTATTGATTGCTAATGTGTTTAGTGTCCCAATTAAAGAAAATAGTCCAGTATTAGAAAGTACTGGTCTTTCTCATTTGGCCTCTGAACAAAACACCATAAGAAATATCAGCTCTTTAAAAAATCTCTTTGAAACAAACATCGAACAATACTTCAATCAAGAACTGGTATATAAACTACCAGATACAGTAAAAGACGATGATATGATTTCAGTAATCATCGAGATGGATTTTGATTCATTATATGATAAGTATTTAGAGAGTGGATCATGTGGCAATTTTAGTGATTATGTAACAACTAAGACTGCCTCTAAACAAGTTGAACAAATAAACGAACTAAAGTATAAGAAGATAAGAGAATTAGACGCTCTTGGAGTTAAATATACTCTCGGTGAAGAATACAATACTCTGCTCGCTGGTTTTGAAATCGAAATCAAAGCTAAAGATTATGATAGTATATCTAATCTTTTCCCTAATGATACATTAATCATCGGTGAAGTATATGAGAAACAAGAGACAGAAGTAGTTGAAAACTACGTCAACGTCTATGATACTGGTATCTTTGATAGTTCAGAGATTGAATATCAAGGTGATGGTGTCGTAGTAGCCGTTCTTGATACTGGTTTAGACTACACTCACTCAGCTTTCTCAGTTGAAAACTTCACAACTACTAATGAAGCATTTACTCTATCTTATGTTTCAAGTAAAATTAATCAAACTCTCGCATCTACCTTTACAGAAGGCCTAACAGGCGAAGATGTTTATGTATCTAAAAAGATTCCATATGCATATGACTATGCAGATAAGGATCCTGACGTTTCACCAATCAACTCAGAACACGGAACTCACGTAGCCGGTATCATCGCTGGTAAAGATAGCGAAATAACTGGTGTTGCTCCAAATGCACAACTCGCAATCTTTAAAGTATTCAGTGACCACTCTGATGGTGCTAAAACATCTTGGATTATCGCTGCCCTTGAAGACTGTGTCGTTCTTGGAGTTGATTTAATCAATATGTCACTTGGTACTTCTTGCGGTTTCTCAAGAGAAGTAGATAAAGAATATGTCAATACAATCTACGATAAGATTAAAGATGCCGGTATCGAAATGATTGCCTCTGCCGGTAACCAATATAACTCAACTATGGGTAGTGAGAAGAACGGTAATAACGGTCTAACATCTAACCCTGATTATGGTACTGTTGGTTCTCCTTCAACATATGAAGCAACACTGTCAGTTGCTTCAGTAGAAGGCCTTAAAACATCTTATTTGAAACATAACGATACTATCATTTATTTCAATGAAGCTTTTACAAATAGTGCAGATGTTACTAAGAGTTTCGTTGACGATATCTTAAAAACATTAGGAAATAATGTAAATTCACATATATTTGAATATGTAGTAATTCCAGGTATTGGCAGATCATCAGATTATCCTGATGAAGATTCCTTCTATGAAGGAAAGATCGTGCTTGTAAAAAGAGGTATCACTACATTTGAAGACAAGGTAAGAATTGCCCTCAAGGAAAAAGGTGCTGCTGGTATCATCATCTACAACAATGTTTCAGGTTCAATTTCCATGTCAGTTGGTGCCAACATTGGTGCCGTATGTTCACTTTCACAAGATGATGGTGAATACCTAGTATCACAAGTTGATCCTAAAACTGGAATCGGTAAGATTGAAATCAGTAGATCGCTATTAGCTGGACCATTCATGTCAGATTTCTCATCATGGGGTCCTACATCGGATTTAAAGATTAAACCAGAAATTACCGCTCATGGTGGCCAAATTTATTCAGCAATTCCTGGTCAATCATACGATAGGTTATCAGGAACTTCAATGTCAGCTCCAAACCTTTCTGGTGTTACAGCTCTCGTTTGCCAATATGTTAAATATAGCGGTGTATTCGGTACTAACTTATCGACAAAAGAAGTAACTGATATCGTTAATCAACTAATGATGTCAACATCAGATATCATCTACGATAAGAATGGTCTTCCATCATTCGTTAGAAAACAAGGTTCAGGACTTGTAAGCCTTGATAAATCAGTTACATCAGAAGCATATCTATCAACATATGATAAGAATAATGAAAAGATGTCTAAAGCTAAATTTGAACTTGGCGATGATAAGAATAAAACTGGTGTCTATTCAATGACATTCGATATCAACAATATCACAAGTTCAAGTATATCTTACGATATCTCATCTATCGTTCTAACTGAAGGAGTGAATGTAACCTATACAAGTCACAGTGATACAACTGTCACTCAAAAAGCTTATGAACTTAAAGGCGCAACTATCACAGTTGATAGTGTCACAAATGGTACTCAAAATGGTAATAAAGTAGAAGTAGGTGCTAACCAAGTTGCGAAAGTAAAAGTAACTGTCACTCTTTCTGATAGCGATAAAGAATATTTAAATAATTCATTCAAAAATGGTATGTATGTTGAAGGTTACATCAAGCTTAAAACTAGTGGCTCAAACAAGACCGATTTAAATCTTCCTTATCTCGCCTTCTATGGTGACTGGACACAAGCTCCAATCTTCGATGAAGAATACTATGATACAAATGTTGATGAAATCAACAAGGGCTTAGATCCAGAAGATAAACTCATGCCAGATGCTTATGCGACAAGAGTTATCGGTGGACTTTATAGTGATTATATCACTACCCTTGGTACATATTATTTCACTCAAGATCCAAATGCTACACAAATTGCCGCATCAAAAGAACATATTGCCATTTCCAACCAAGATAAAGGTGAAGAAAACGGTTCAACTGTATCGAGCATTAGGTCAGTAAACGCTGGTTTACTTAGAAATGCTAAAGAAATCTATATTGAAATAAAAGAAGAATCTACAGGAAAGACTATCTATACTGATTTAGTCACAAATCAACATAAGACATATTCATATGGTAGTTCTTTCTATGGTACTCAAGTAGATATCAAATACAACATCTTAGAACAAAATTTAAAGAATAATACTAAATATACTTGTACTCTAACTGCCTACATCGATTATGGTGAAAAAGAAGATCAAAAGAACCTGAGAAATACATTCTCATTCCCATTCTATGTTGACTTTGAAGCACCAATCATCACTGATGTAGCATTTAGAAGTGAATATGATAAGACATCTAAAGAAACTCATCTCTACGCAGACCTATCAGTCTATGATAACCACTATGCGATGGGTATTCAACTTGGCCAAATAATTGAAGCTGAAGAAGGTTCAGAATACACATTCTCTCTTCAATCATTCGGTAAATATGTAACTCCTGTTTATTCTAGTTTCAATTCTACATCAATCGTAACTATTGAACTCACAAATTACGTATCTCAACTCAAGAATTCTTGTGGTATAGAGTATAATCCTGACTATACTACCACAGTTATTCATAACACCAATACGTTTGTGGCAACTGTTTACGACTATGGTATGAACTATGCTACATATGAGATATCACTTCCTGATGATATTATCTATATGTATTTTGAAAATACAGATGTGAATCTAAGTCCTAATGAAACATTAGATCTCACTAAAGCTTTAAATATCTATCCATCATCTTCATGGATTCAGGTACTAAATTTCACATCATCTAATCCAAATGTTGTTTCAATCGTAAATAGCACTCTTATCGCTAAGGAAAGTGGTATATCTAATATCACCGCTTCAGGTAAAGACAAAGATGGCAATCCAATCAGTGCCACAATGAACGTCCGTGTATTAAATGAAGGTGATGAAGGATATGTAGGAGGCTATTCAATCCCAGAAATCAATAGATTTTCTATTGATGGTTATAAGACAGTGAAGGCCTACTACAATGTCACAACCGAAGAAAGAGATATTGGTATGGATGATGGTGAATACGATTTTGGTGACACTATCACCCTCAAGATGTATCCATCTGAAACAGTAGATATTCTATATACTTTAGATTCATATTTCCCTGAGAAAACTACTGTAGAATTTAAATCATCAAATTCAAAGATTGCAACAGTTGATGAAAATGGTAGGATTATCGCTCAAGCGAAAGGTAATACCACAATCATGATCAACGTCCTCTTTGATGGCGCATCGACATTCTATTTAGGTAAGATATCTATTGAAGTCAAAGATCCATTCAATATTCAATCTATCTATCTTTATAATTATAAAGGTTTAGGTGGAGAAGTAATTATTCCAGGCGATAGAGGTATCACAACTATCTATAACTATGCATTCTCTAACTATGAGTTCGTAGAGAAAGATTTAGAAGCTGGTGATGTAATCGATGATGAAGATCCATATCTCATCAAACAACACTATATCGGTGATGACACCATCACTAAAGTAGTTATTCCAGAAGGTGTAACTACAATCAGTGAATACGCTTTCGCTAATCTTACTGCCCTAGAAGAAGTAGTTCTTCCATCAACTCTTATTAGAATTGGTGTTGGTGCTTTCTATAATTGCACAAGCTTAAAGAAAATCAATTTAGAACATGCTAAATTCATCAATGAAAAAGCATTCTACAATTGCCCTATCGAAGACATTGATCTATCAAGTGTAGTATCAATTGGTAATTACGCTTTTGAAAATTGTAGATTAAATTATGTAACACTTCCAAGCTGTGCACAATCACTTTCAGAAGGTGCCTTCTACAATAACGAATACTTAACAAGCGTAACTTTAAGAGCTAAGAAGATTAAGATTGCTCCATACGTATTCGCTAAATGTTCAAGACTCGTATCTATAAACATCAACGCATCAGTTATCTCATCTCACGCCTTTGAAGATTGCGTAGAACTCTCAGATGTAACTATCGGTCAAGATGTTTCAATAATATCTGAATATGCATTCGCAAATACTGCCGTAGCAAACTTTAAACTTAATAGTAGAAACCCATATTTAACACTTGAAGAAAATGGTGCTTTAATTCTAAAAGGAACAGAACTCATCCTTGCAGCGCCATCATATATAGGTGCATCTAATACCATCACATCAAATGCCCTCTCAATCGCATCTGGTGCCTTCAGTGGTAATAAGAAAGTATTCTATCTAGTATTAAATAACGTAAAGAACGTTGGTGATTATGCTTTCGCTAATTGCGTAAACTTAAAGACTGTCACAATGCCAAATGTTGAGACAATCGGTAAATACGCATTCTATGAGACAGATCTCACAGATATCGGACTCTTAGCTAACCTAAAGAGCATCGGAAACTATGCTTTTGCAGGAACTGATCTTGAAACATTAACGCTTACTAATAATGTAACAGTTGGTGATTATGCATTCGCATATTGTGATTATTTAGAAACCGTAACACTCGGTAACAACGTTACTATTGGAAGTTATGCATTCTTTAATCCAATTACTTTTTATACATATGATCAAACAGAGAATTTTGAACACTATACACCATATGCCTACGAAGTAAAAGATAAAGAAGGTAACACCATTAAGACAAACAGCTACTATAGATATAACTTTATTGACGGTGTTAAATCTAAACTTACATCTTTAACTGCAGGAAGTAACCTTTCTATTGGTGAAGCTGCATTCTTCGGAAATGGTAAACTTCAAACTGTAACCTTAGGTGATGGCACAAAAGTAGGTGATTATGCATTCTATAGCTGTCACGCCCTTACTACTATCGATTTATCTAAAGTTAAGACTATTGGTAGATATGCCTTCAGTGGCTATACAACATACGATTATTATCTTGAAAATAATATATGGCGTTATGCCTATGAAAGCGAATATGATGATGGAGCATTCATCTCAACTGCCTATGTTTATACTTGTTTCTCACCATCATTTACAAGCGCAAATCTAACAAATACAGAAGAAGTACTTGAAGGTGCATTCAGTGGTAATAGTTCACTCACAAATGTCATCTTAAGTGATTACATGAATGTTGTCGGCAAAGAAATGTTTGCGAACTGTAAATCACTTACAGAAATTAATCTAAAACCAAATATCACTGAAATTGGTGAACAAGCATTCTCATCAAGTGGAATCACAACTATCAATTTAGAAGGTGTTGATACAATCGGCGAGGCTGCCTTCTTCAACACTCCAGTAAATAATATCACTTTCAAAGATGATGTAGTGATAGGAGATAGTGCATTCTACTATGCAGAAAAACTATCAAATGTTTTAAATACAGCTAAGATTAAATTGATTGGCGATTTAGCCTTTGCCTTAACATCAATTGAAAGTATCGATCTTTCAAATGCAACATCAATTGGCGACTTTGCCTTTGGCAAGAGTGCCTTAAGAAGTGTAGCCTTAGGTGAAAAATTAGTTGAACTTGGTGAAAATCCATTCTTTGGATCACTAATCACTACCTTCGCTAAGACAAAGGATATCATATTCAATAGTGAAGTTGTAGGAACTGAAAGTGTTGAAACATACGATTTAAGCCCAACAGTTAAAGTTGTTGATGGTGTATTATACGAAGTAGTACCTAAAGGATATGAACTTGTAAGTTATCCAAGATTAAAAGCTGATAAGGAATTCACTATCGATGAAAACACTGTAAGAATTTCATCTTTAGCATTCGCTGAATCAAATATTGAAAAAGTAATTTTATCTAATATATTGATTTCAATAGGTGATAAAGCATTCTATGGTTGCGAAAAACTAAATGCAGTAATCTTTAGAAGTTATGATGCTCCACTCTTAGAAGAAGAATTTAATACAAATTATATCACTGAAAATAATTTACCAATAACTGGTAATATTGGTGAAGTTAGTGGTCTTAGCATTTCTAAATACTACATGTGGAATGTCTTCACAAACTACACTAATTTCTACTATGGTGCAAACTTCAAAGATTATATTGGCCATAATACCGGTGATTTAATCATGGTTAGACCAAAGAATGGTCAAAATTATGATTCCTTCATCTTCGATCAATATTTCTCAACAAAAGTTGATGGTGTCTATGCCCCAACAATTAACACTTTAAATATCATCACTCAAATTGATAATTTACCAGTCAATGTGACACTAAATGATGAAGCACAGATTGTAGCAGCAAGACAAGCTTATGATTCTCTAACATCAGAGGAACAAAAATCTCTAATTTCTAATTATGAAAACTTAGTTAGAGCTGAATCAACTCTTGCATATCTTAAATCAAGAGAAGAAACTCCAGTAGATCCAACCGATCCAACTGAACCAACTGAACCAAGCAAATTCGCTATCTTTATGAAGAACAATATGTATGGTTTCATTCTTTCAGGAATAATCGCTATTGGCTTTACTGTAGCTTTAGTTCTCGTTATTAAAAAGAAGAAAAGGGTATAATTTTAAGTAGTTTACGCCCATAAAAAAACAATGGGCGTAAACTTTTATATCATTTTTTTAATGATATATTGTATAATTATTAATAGAATGTTTGAAAGGAGGAACAATAGTTTTAGTTTTATGAAATCAAAAATAAAGTTTTTTAAAATTATTATTTCTTTTTTCATGATTTTTATGCTCACAAGTTGTAAAGATAATAGCCTCTTTAATAAGAGAAAGGAAGAAGGATACAAAATCTCAGTAAGATATGAAGCTAACGGAGGATCATATCTCGATAGAGAAGGTGTAACTCTAATAGATATGTTTAATCCATCTGACTACGTGGCTGATCAAGATGGCACTATTCACATAAAACTTGTAGAACCAACTGATCCAAGAAGACCATCAGGAGGAAGAGAAGGTATCTATATCACAAGAACCAATTATTTCCTTGTTGGATGGTATAAAGAAAAAACCCTAAAGACAAATACTGATGGTAAACCAATTAATGAAGATGGCGAACCACTAGTATTAAAAGACAATAAATATTATCTTGAAAGCGATAATGAAACTCAATCCGAAGCACTATATGAATATTCTGGATATTGGGATTTCGAAAACAATACTCTAGACTATAACCCTGAGTCAGGAGAAATGGAACTTACATTATATGCTGTATGGTCAAAGTATTTCGAATTCAATTATTATTACCAAGATGGTGATGAATGGAAGTATTTAGGTAGTACCACATTTGACTATAAGACTACTAACCAAGAAGGTTCTACGACTTCTGATAAGGACACAATATATTTACCAAGATATGTAGATGGTGCGATGAACTATAATCACAGATACCAAAACAATTCCATCTATACATTCCCTAAAGTTGAAGGTTATACCTTCAAAGAAGCCTATACAGATATGAATCTAACAGAAAAAATAGAAGATTCATTCGAACATACAGGTTCTATAGACTATGAAACAGGTAAGGCAATTAACCCAGTTCAAAACATCTATATAACTCTAGATAAAGGCGAGTATTACTACATTAAAAACGCAAGTGAACTCGTGGCTAATCCTAACTTAAATGGCATCTATATCATTGAAAATGATTTAGATTTCACTGGTCTTGAATGGCCAACAGTATTTAGCCTTGGTGAATTCAAAGGCAAGATGTATTCGAAAGATTCAGGGAACTTTAAGTTATCAAATATTGAAATCTATCACTCAAATGATTCTGCAAAATATGGTGGAATCTTTGGAAGCATTAATGAAGATGCCTTAATCAAAAATTTAACATTTGAAAATATCACATTAGATCTTGCCTATGTAGGAAGAAGAAATAGAGATACTAACTTCGGTTTATTCTCTGGATATATAAACAATAAAAATTCCATCGATAACGTTAAATTATCTGGAGAAGTGAGAATTGGACCAATCACCCTTGGTGAAGACTATTCAATCAATTTAGTCGCAAATGGCGACAGTAGCGCCAACATAACCACATTATCTACCATCCATCTTTCCATCTACGGAACCGATCAAGGCGATGTCTACAACTACACTATAAATCCTGATCAAGTAGAAATTGATGAATCAGGTTACGTTACTCTTGTCTCTGTGACAGGACTCAAAAAACCAAATGAAAAATATGTAATTCAATAAATGGAGGAATATAAGATGACTAGAAAGATATTTACAAGAATCTTAATAATCTCAGCTTTACTATTTGTAAGCTTACTTATGGTAGGTTGCAAAAAGAAGAAAAATAAAGATAGTATCGTTCTTATGAGCGATGATGTAAGTGGTCTATTCAATCCATTCTATGCAACATCAGGTGCAGATATGGAAGTTACAGGAATGACACAAATCGGTATGCTTTCAACTGACAGCAATGGCCAAATAGCTTGCGGAGATGATCTTTCAACAGTAGTAAAAGCCTATAAACAAGAAACAGTAGGAGAAAATACCGTTTATACATTCGTTTTAAAGAACGGTCTAAAGTTCTCTGATGGCGTTCCTCTAACAATGAACGATGTAATATTCAATATGTATGAATATTTAGATCCAGTTTATACTGGTTCTTCAACAATGTATTCAATTAAGATTAAAGGTCTTACTCAATATAGAACTCAAAAGAACTATTCAGATTCTTCATCATCTGCAGAAGATGCTATCTCAAACCAAGCATCAGTTCTCGCACAAAATAGACTTGAAGAATTAATCTTAGTCTTTGAAGACAAAGGTTTAATTGAAGGAACTCAAAACAGTTACAGCTTAAATGAAACACAAATGAAGGCTGCAATAAATGAATGGGATGTTACAGAAGGTTATAAATCAGCAGTTGCAACCGATGCTCAAAAGCTCACAATGACTGATAATGATTACCGTCAAAAACTACTCGAAGACTATGAACTCGCCCTTTCAAAATTCAAAGAAGAATTAAAATCAGATTATTCAGCAGCTAAAGAATCATTTGACCTCACAACTGCACCATATAAAGATTGGTCAAATGAATTATCAAACGATATCTTCAAATTCTTTCTCTATGAAGGTTATATCATTCCAGTATACAAAGATGTAATGGGTAAGAAAGATAAAACCGTTATCGAAAAATTTGAAAACACTGATATCGTAAGCAAATATGACACAGAAGACGCAGCAATAACTAGAGTTTATAACGATACAGTTAAAAACCAATTAAACTATATCCTCTCTTACTGGGGAACTGCAGGTACACTCACAACTATCTATACTGCAGCAGCAAGAGATATCATCCTCCACAACAATATGTCATCTTCAGATGAACTCACATATAAGAATATTGAAGGTATCGTATCGCTCGGCCATACCACTGACACTCAAAGTGTTACAGTCGGTGGTGTAACCTATAATGTAGCTCATAATCATGCTGCAGATGGAACAGTAGTTGGAGACAACGTATACGACGTACTTCAAATCACTCTTGAAGGAACAGATCCAAAAGCTATCTATAACTTCAGTTTCTCTGTTGCCCCTGTTCACTACTATACTGCCGATAGCACTCATCCAAATGGAAGAGAAGTTGATATCGCTAACAACAAATTCGGTGTTGAATATGCATCAAGTGATTTCCAAAGTAAAGTTATTCAATCAAAAGAACACGTAGAAGTTCCACTAGGTGCAGGTTGTTACCAAGCTACAGATGAAAATGGTAGTGACCATCCAACTGGTGATAACTTTGTTAGAAGCAATATCATCTACTATAAAGCAAACAAATATTTCATGTTTGATGTTAAAACTGAAAAATTACAACTCCAAATCGTATCAAGCGCAAACGCTATTGATAAACTCGTAAGTGGTGAAGTAGATTTCATCACTCCACAATTCACTAAAGCTAATTCAGAAAGATTAACTGGTCTTGCTAAAGACGGTATCGTAAAACTCGATTCATGGCAACTCGGTTATGGTTATATCGGTGTTAATGCTGGCAAAGTACCAGATGTAAACATTAGAAGAGCTATCATGTCTGCGATGGAAACATCACTTGCACTAAGTTACTACGAATCAGGTACAGTTAAGAATATCAGCTGGCCAATGAGTACAGTAAGCTGGGCTTATCCATTTGAAGATGATGGCATCACTTCAAAATATAATTCTCATGATTATACAAACTGGGAAGGCCTCGATAAAGCAAAAGAAAAAATCAGTCGTTATATGGCTGCCGCTAATGTAACTGCTGGTGATTCTAAATTAAAAATTAAATTCACTATCGCTGGTTCATCAATCACAGAACACCCAACATATTCAGTATTCAAACAAGCATCTGAAATTTTAAATGATATGGGTTGGAACGTTGAAGTTAAAGCCGATTCACAGGCGCTAACAAAACTTGCGACAGGTTCACTTGAAGTTTGGGCAGCTGCGTGGGGTTCAACAATTGACCCTGATATGTATCAGGTATATCATAAGAACTCTTCAGCAACTTCAGTATATGCTTGGGGCTATAGAGAAATCTTAAGTAACCAAACACAATATCGTTATGAAAATCAAATAATCAATAAACTCTCAGAAGTAATTGATGATGCAAGATCAATTACTGATCAAGCAGCAAGAAAAGCTATGTACGAAGAGGCAATGGGTTATGTATTAGACCTCGCAGTAGAAATGCCTGTATATCAAAGAAAGACTTTATATGCCTACAACTCTAAGGCAATCACAGGTTTAAATAGTAACGTAAATCCATACACATCACCTCTTGAAAAGATTTGGGAGATTGAACTCGTAAAATAATTAAGGAGCATTAATGTTCAAATACATCATTAAAAGGATATTGATCTCAATACTCATCTTAGTTGGCGTATCGTTTGTACTATACGCCCTTTTGAGATGCATGCCAACCGATTTCGTTGAGCAGAAGATATTGAATCTATATCAAGCTGGCGCCACAACTTCAGATGAATTTATCCAGCAGATGTACAAGACCTATGGTCTTGATGGCACGATAATTGAGGGATATTTTAAATGGCTAGGTAGTGCATTACACCTAGATTTTGGCAAATCATTCATCAACCAACGTCCAGTACTATCTGAAATCTTTGATAAAGATAGAATGGGTACATCATTCTTCGTTGCCGCCGTTGCGACTGTATTTGAATTCTTAATCGCAATCCCACTCGGCATAACTGCCGCAACTCATCAATATTCACTTCGAGATTATATTATCACAATTCTAGTATTAGTTGGTATATCACTACCTTCATTCTTCTTTGGACAAGTATTAAAAGATATATTCGCCAATAAACTCGGTTGGTTCCCTGTATCCGGTATGAAGACGGCAGGTATCACCTACGACAATGCCTGGGAGGCATTCACAGACTATGCAAGACATATGTTTATCCCAATTCTAACAGTCGTAATTCTATCTATTGGTGCCAGAATGAGAATGACAAGAACCAATATGCTTGAGGTTCTTAATTCCGACTATATTAGAACCGCAAGAGCCAAAGGCTTAAGCGAAAATAGAGTAATATATAAACATGCATTCAGAAATACGATGATCCCTCTAGTAACATCACTAGCAGGACTTATTCCATCGCTCTTTTCTGGTGCAATGATTACAGAAACAGTCTTCGACCTTGAAGGTATTGGTAAATATGCCCTCAATGCGATGACTCAAGGTGACATTCCTGTAATTATGACATACAATATGTTCTTAGCGGCTTTATCGGTCATGGGTATCCTCTTATCCGATTTAATGTACGCTGTAGTTGACCCTAGGGTCAAACTAGCATAAGGAGGTTTATATGGAAGACGATAAAAATCTCGTGAATGAAACCTCTTTAGAAGAAAAAGAAGTTCAAGTAGTTTCTGAAGTAGATAAGGATACTCCACTCGATAAGAACCTAAAACTTATGTCACCAGGTAGAATGGTTATGAGGAGATTCTTCAGATCTAAACTATCAATTACTGGACTTGTCATGCTATTTAGCTTATTTGTATTCTGCTGGCTTGGTCCTGTTGTTTACCAAAGATGGGGAGAAACTGAATCTGATAGGACAGGAAGCATTGCCTATACCGAATATGAAGCAGAAATAGATGGTGAAAAATTCATTCAATTTGTTGAAACTGATAATGGTATAAATTCACTAGCTGGACCATCATCTGAACATATCCTTGGTACCGATGAACAAGGTATGGATATCTTCACAAGACTCATGTATGGTGGTAGATTATCGCTTATGATAAGTTTCTTAGCGGTATTTTTGACATCAGCTTTAGGCATAATTATGGGTGGCATTGCCGGGTACTATGGTGGCATTGTCGATAATATAATAATGAGAATATGCGATGTGCTTATGTGCCTTCCAACCTTACCACTTATGCTCATAATTGGTACAGTTTTAGATGCAAATGGTGTACCATCATCATATTATATCTATCTGTTAATGGGATTATTATCATTATTCTCATGGACAGGTATGGCAAGACTTGTTAGAGGTCAGATCTTATTCCTTCGTGAACAGGAATATATGGTTGCTGCTGAAGCTATGGGTTATTCAACATCAAGAAAGATCTTCAAGCATTTAATTCCAAATGTCTTACCACAAATCTTAGTTTCAATGACTTTATCACTCGGTAGTATGATTCTTTATGAATCTACATTATCATATCTAAATTTAGGTGTTAGAGTTCCATATGCTTCTTGGGGTACTATGGTTCAAATCATTTCATCTAGACCTGACATTCTTCAAAATAATTTCAATGTATGGGGTCCATCTGGTATCTGCATCATCATTGCCGTTCTTGGCTTCAACTTTGTTGGTGATGGCTTAAGAGATGCCTTAGATCCTAAACAACGTCGATAAGGTGGAATAGTTATGAGTGAAAGACATTATTTAACCGGAAAAGAAATTCGACAAATAGCTAAAGACAACGCAAAAGAAATGCGTCTTTTGGAAAAGAATAAAAATAGAAAATGCAAAGAAGAAGAATTCTTATCGACAATGAATGATCCAAACAACATTCTTGAAGTTGAGGATCTCCATTCTTACTTTTATACTGACCAAGGTGTTGTTAAAGCCGTTAATGGTGTAAGTTTTTCTATTCCAATTAATTCTACCATCGGTGTAGTTGGAGAATCTGGTTGTGGTAAGAGTGTTACTGCAATGTCTATTATGAGACTCCTTCAGGGCCCATCTGGTCAAATTAAGAGTGGTTCTATTAGATTTAGAGCTAATGACTTTAAGAGGGATACACTTGGTAATTATATTCCTATCTATGAATTAGATGATAGTGGCAATATCTTAAAAGAAACCATTACCGATAAGAAGGGTAATACTATCGTAGTAGATAAAGTTAAAAAAGACGAATCTGGACTTCCACTATATGAAAGAGAAGAAAAGGTCTATGATATCGCTAAGATGCCAATAAAAGAAATGTATCGTGTTCGTGGTAGACAAATCGCAATGGTTTTCCAAGAGCCAATGACATCTCTTAATCCAGTATTTACTATCGGTAATCAATTAGATGAAGCATCAATGCTTCATATTCCAAACATAACTAAAGAACTCGCTAAAAAGCGTTCTATTCATATGCTTGATATGGTTGGAATCGCATCACCTGAGAGAATCTACGATGCATTCCCACATGAACTCTCTGGTGGTATGCGCCAAAGAGTTATGATTGCGATGGCACTGGTTGCTGAACCAAGACTCATCATCGCCGATGAACCAACCACAGCGCTCGACGTCACAATTCAAGCACAAATACTCGATCTATTTAATGATTTAAAGAAAAGAATTAATGGATCAATTTTACTAATTACCCATGATTTAGGTGTAATTGCGGAAATGGCTGACTATGTAATTGTTATGTATGCAGGACGAGTAATCGAACAAGGTACAGCTACTGAAATATATAATAATCCATGTCACCCATATACTATTGGCCTACAAAAATCTAAGCCAACAATGGATTCTACAAAGGACGAGCTTTATAACATCAAAGGAAACGTTCCAAACCCTATTGATATGCCTAATTATTGCTACTTCAAAGAAAGATGCGATAAATGTATAAATAAGTGTTCTGGAGATTATCCAAAGATGGTTAAAATAAGCGATACTCACTTTGTTGCGTGCCATTTATTTGAGGAAAAAGAAAATGAGTGAAGAAATAAATAAAAGTGTAAACGAAATCGATTTTTCCAATTTTGATGATGCACTACAAGAAGAAAAAGAAGAACAAATAAGAAATGCTAATTACGAGAAAGATAAAACTCTTCCTCCTGATCCTGATTGTCTACTTGAAGTAAGACACATCAAGAAGTATTTCACTTTAAAAAAGACATTATTAGGTAAGCCTATTACCGAACTTAGAGCTGTTGATGATGTCTCTTTTAAGGTTTATCCTGGCGAAACTCTCGGTATTGTTGGTGAATCTGGTTGTGGTAAAACCACAATGGGTAGAACAATTCTTAAACTCTATGACCCTACAAGCGGGCAAATCTTCTTTGAAGGCAATGATATCGCAAATTATACTTCAAAAGAGATGAGGCCTCTTAGAACTAAGATGCAGATTATCTTCCAAGATCCATATTCATCACTTCCACCAAGACAAACTGTAGGTGATATTTTAAGTGAACCAGTTAAAGTTCATAATATTGTTCCAAAAGAAAAAACTAAAGAATATGTATTAAATCTGATGGACCAATGTGGTCTTCGTGATTACTACTATGAAAGATATCCTCATGAATTCTCAGGTGGCCAACGTCAAAGAATTTGTATCGCAAGAGCGCTTTCTGTAAACCCTAAATTTGTAGTATGTGATGAACCTGTATCTGCACTTGATGTTTCCATTCAAGCACAAATAATAAATCTTCTTAAGAAACTTCAAAAAGAAAGACAATTGACATATCTCTTTATTTCACATGATTTATCAGTAGTAAAATACATCTCTGATAAAATATGCGTAATGTATCTTGGAAATATGGTAGAATATGGCAAGAATGAAGACATATTTAGAAATCCACTTCACCCATATACTATCTCACTATTTTCAGCAGTACCTAACCCTGATCCAAATAAAAAATCAAAAAGAATCATTCTTAAAGGCGATATTCCAAGTCAAGTAAATCCACCAAAAGGCTGTAAATTCTCAACACGTTGTCCTAACTGTATGGAAATATGCAAGCACATTGCTCCAGAATATAAGGAAATTGAGAAAGACCATATTGTTGCGTGCCATTTATTTGATGATGTAAATAAACAAGATGAAAAATAAAGAAAAAAAGAAAGATAAAGAAAAGGTTGTTTATTATGACGATGGAAGCACAATTGCCAATATGGATGGGGTAAAACAAAAAAGTATCATTCCAAAAACTGATAATAATAGACCTAAATCAACAGGAAGAGAAAAATTAAAAACTTTCTTTGAAGCATTTAAGATGATGCTTATTCCCACTGGTGTTGCATTACTAGTTTTATTAATTTTATATCTAATTTTTATGCTTATAGGAAATTACGCTAATTAGACAATATATAGAGGGGGATTGCAATATGACAGTTTTAGAACTAACATGCAGAGAAGCAAAATCTTTATATGGTATTCTTTTAGATCAAAAAAGAGACCTTGAAGATCTCATTAAACAAGAAACAAATGAAATGAATAAGAAAGAACTAGAAGAGGAACTTAATAGAGTTAACTCTATTATTCAAAAACTTAACTAGTTTTATTTATTTTATCGTTTTACTTTAAGTATTTAGATGGGAGGACTATGAACAATATGACAAAAAAATTATTATCTTTTATGTTCGCTTTAGTATTGGCATTTGCTCTTGCTAGTTGCGGTCTATTTAAAAGTGTAACTAAATAAGAAGCCAAGGCAAATCTAGAGGCAGCTGGATATACTGTAACCGTAATTGAAGGAAGCGTATATGCAGAATCTGAAGATAATGAATTCATGTTAACTGCTGGAGAATTAGAAACATATATGTATGCAGTTAAGGGTGAAGATAAAATTAAGATGTTTTTCTTCTACACAGTTAATCAAGCTTCAATAAATTCTGAATTCATGAATAATTTTGATGGTCTTTTATCAGGTCAAGCTAACGAATTAGTTTATTTTGGCACAAGACAAGCTATCAAAGATGCAGGACTTTAGGATAATCCTATCATGAAAATACCTCAACATTTTTGTTGAGGTATTTTCTTATTTTTGTGACTAAAAAATGAGTACGTTATTTTTTGTATAAACTGCATTGCAGTTTTTAATATATTTTGTTATATAATATATATGAGGTAAAACTATGCCTGTCTTGAGTGTATATTTATTATTCAATTTATTTCTTTTTATAATGTCTGGATATCTTTTTGTAAGAACTACTCCAGACCTAATGAAAAAGCAAGAATACTTTATTTTTAGAATATTTATTCTAGTTTTTTGTTTTTACACTATAGCTAATTCGCTTTGGACAATGCAGGAATATGATATTATATCTCTTCCTGGTTGGCTATTTAATTTAGTTTGTTTATTATCACTTACAGCTGTTTTATCTAACGCTATGTGCTTCTTTAAATTTGCGATGATTTATTTTGGTTATTCTGATAAGAAGAATAACCTTTTTGAATATATACCATATGCGATAATGGTTATTCTTTTAATTATTTCATATTTCAATGGAATGGTATATTCAATTTCGGACAATAAAAACATTGTGAATGGGCCAATATATATAATGATTCCTATCGTATCTTTCATATATTTTATAATAATACTAATTTCTTCACTTGTTAAGTTTGTGAGGACTAAGTCTCCACAATCAAGAAAGAATTATATAACAATTTTATTCCTTGTAATATTCCTAATTTCTTGGATAATAATTGATAGCTACTTACAAGGTGTTACAATTATACCTATGGCAATATTCTCAGTTATCCTTGTTCTATTCACAACCTTCCAACAATCATCCATCAACACAGATGCCTTAACCCAAATGAATAATAGAAGAAAGGCGATAGAATATTTGACCTCCCAGCTTTCAAGTGTAAATAACGATTCACCTCTATATCTATATCTATGTGATATAAATAGTTTCAAGGCAATCAACGATAACTTTGGTCATTTAGAAGGTGACAACGCACTTATAATTCTATCTAATGCAATAAAAGAAGTTGTCGGTGAATCAGTAGGCTTTGCCGCAAGATATGGTGGCGATGAATTCGTTATTGCAGTAAGAAATCCTGGGTCAAATTATGACAAGGATGAAATTATAAGAAATATTGAAAAACTTATTAAAGATGAATGTAAAAAAGAGAATAAACCATATGATATAACGATTTCTGCAGGTTGCAAAATCTGTACAGATCCAAAAATATCTGTAGAAGAATATTTGAATGAAGTAGATGCCCTACTTTATGAAGTAAAAAAAGAACTATATAAATAGGTTCGAGAGGCAGTAATTTATGGATGTTAATACAAAATTAATGAATATAGTAAATAAATTCCAACAAACAAATCTCATACGTTCAATAAGAGATGGGCTTGTGAATATGATTCCAGTTTTAATTATTGGAGCGTTCGCTTTAATATTTAAATCTTTCCCAGTTCCAGCTTATCAGACCTTTATCACAACTTTTGGTAATGGTTTCTTACTTGAATTATTAAATTTCGTATATAGTGCTACCTTTGGCGTATTATCTGTATATATGACACTTTCTATCAGTAGATCGTATATGAAGATTCAAAAGAACCAAGAAGTAGTTCATGGTGGAGCATTATTTGTATCAGTACTTTGTTTCTTCATTTTATCAGGCGCCCTTCTTGAAGGATTTGGCCTTGAGAATATGGGACCTAAATCAATGCTGCTTGCGATTATTGCTGGTCTTGGTGCATCTGCCCTTTATTGCAATTTTTTTTATTAATTAATAAAAAGGGAAGGTATGTTCTATCAAGAGGTGCTGATGGTGAATTCAACAAGATGCTTTCAACATTATTTCCTATCGTTCTTGTCACAATCGTATTCGCACTTCTCAATTTAATCATCATTAAGATATTTGATTCTGAATCATTCCATACACTATACATTTCACTTCTAAATGGAATGTTCTCGGCGGGAGAAGCTGGTTTCTTTAAAGGATTTTTCTTCGTATTATTATCTTCAGTTCTTTGGTTCTTTGGTGTTCATGGAAGCGATGCACTTCAAGGTGTTATGGAAGAATTCTTCGTTGAAGGTGTTGAAATTAATATGCAAGCAGTAGAAGCCGGAATGGAACCAACTCAAATTCTCACAAAAGAATTCTTTGATTGTTTCGTATTAATGGGTGGATGTGGAGCTACTATCTGTTTATTGATTGCGATTCTTATATTTTCTAAGAATAGTGCGAAGAAAGGTCTTGGTTATACAGCTGCATTCCCAATGATTTTTAACATCAATGAACTAATGGTATTTGGTCTTCCAATCATCTTTAACCCTATCATGTTAATTCCATTCCTCACAGTACCACTAGTATGTTACTCGGTTGCATACCTCGCAATATCAACAGGTATGGTACCAATGATAATAAGTAATGTAGAATGGACAACTCCAGTTCTAATTGGTGGATATTTTGCAACTGGTTCAATTGCTGGATCAATCTTACAACTTGTAAATATCTTAATTGGAACAGCTATTTACTTCCCATTTGTAAGGATGCTTGATAAACAAGCTATTCGTGATAACCAACAACATTTCAATGATTTCATTGAATACTATAAAGCAAATGAACAAAGTCTCCAGAATGAAAAGATTATTGAAATGAATAGTAGTTATGGTGAATTTGCTAAAGAACTTTGTGCAGATTTAAGACACGATTTACTAAAGAATATGCATATATTCTATCAACCACAATATAATTATCAAAATGAATGTATTGGTGTAGAAGCACTTCTCAGATGGAAACATCCAGATTACGGATACCTTTATCCTCCTGTAGTTGTTAAACTTGTTACTGAATGTAATTTACTATCTACACTTGAAAAAGCAATTATTGAAAAAGTATTATCAGAAAGAGAAGAAATCTATGCTAAATACGGAAAAGGCATAAAGATTTCAATCAACACAACTGGTACAACTATCGTAACTAAAGACTTCGTTGAATTTATGAAAGATGAAAATGAAATCTACAATTTCAAGGAAAATAATATCTGCCTAGAAGTCACAGAAAAAGAAGCATTCTCACTCGATGAAAAGACCTTTGAGTTACTAAATATTTTAAAAGATATGGGTCTTCGTCTTGCCATAGATGATTTCTCAATGGGTCAAACATCTATCAATTACTTGAAATATAATCTATTTGATATCATCAAGATTGATGGTGTGCTTGTTCGTGGTGTCGCATCATCTTCTAACTGTAGAGAAATCATTTCATCAGTTGCTGAACTTGCTAAATCTCTTTCACTCACAATCATCGCAGAATTTGTAGAGACAGAAGAATCTAAAGAATGTCTCCATAAGATTGGCTGTGACTACTATCAAGGATATCTCTATTCAGCTGCAAAACCACTCGAAGAAAAAGATAAATAGACTATGAATGTAAAATTAATTAAACTTTCAAAAGAATATGAAAGGGAACTAGGCGAAATGCTCGATGAATGGAAGAGCGATATTGAAATAAATCATACAAATGGTTCGCCTGGTGCAATATTCAAAAACGATTATCATAATTTTGATTATTACTTAGAAAACTTAGATTTAAAAGAAGAACGTGATGGAAGAGTCCCAAGTTCTACATTCTTCCTTTTAGACACTGATAGAAATAGACTATTAGGTGCTGTAAGTATTCGTCATTATCTAAATGATAAACTAATAAATAATGGTGGTGGACATATAGGCGATGGTATTAGGCCAACAGAGAGAAGAAAAGGCTATGCCACTGAAATGATTCGCCTTGCTCTAATTGAATGCAAGAAGCTTGGAATAAACAAGGTTATGATGGGCTGTGATAAAAACAATATAGGATCAAAAAAATCCATCATCAAAAATGGTGGTATTCTAGATAGAATAATTGATGAAGATGGTGAAATCACTGAAGTATACTGGATCAATAATGAATAAAATATGTAAGAATAAGAACCTTTGCGTTCTTATTTTTATGAATAAATACACAAAAAATTAACTATTTTGTGATGAAAATGTGTTTTATATGCATGATGTTTGTCATTTGCAATTATATGTTATATAATTTTGTTGAAAATTATAAAAAACAAAAAAGGAGTAAAAAAATGAAAAGAATTATTGCTGTTTTATTGTTAGTTTTACTTTCTGTTTCTCTATTTGCATGTGGAAAAAAGACAGAAACAACAACTACTCAATCAAACATTACAACTACAGCACAACAAGCACCTCAACTTGTTGAAGTAACTACCTTAGATCAAGCATATCAAGGTGTTTATCTAAAAGATAGTACTGCACTCAAAGTTGAAGGCACAACATTATTATATGAGGGAGTACAATACAAGCTTTATAAAGATAGCAACAATAAACTTGTTATTAAAGCAAATGTAGCTGGCGATCTCAAAGAAGTATCATTCGCTAATAATAGTATAACAGTTGAAGGTTTTGGTCAATTTGCAAAACAAACTGTAGCTACACAAGGTGCCGATGTACAAGGTGTATATCAGGCTCAAGGTGGAACTGAAATCGTTGTAAGAAGCGATTCTGTTACTATTGATGGTGAAAAATTCTATCTCTTTAGCGATACTGAAGGAACATATATCCTTACTGATGATGGTAAAGTTCGTTTCAGTGTAAACAAAGAAGGTGAAACTGTAAATGTAACAGTTGGTAATGCAACATATGGTTTCGAATCTGATACATTACCAGTTGATATTGATACTAGTGAACTTGTATCAATGATCAAGACATTATTAAATTCATATCAAACTTCATCTATTCCAAGCTTCGCTCATAAGTTAGAATTAACTACAAAATTAAATACTACAGTACTCACAAATCCTACAAATAAAACTAACTATAAACCTAAAGGTGGTTTCGGTTTCTTAGATGGATTAGATCTCAGTGTTACTGCAACTGCAATTCTCAAGAACTTAACACTTTCTGACCCAACTACTGCACTTGGTGAATTCACTGCTGATGCAACTCTATCATTAAATGGATCCAATACACACAACTACGCTAAAGCTAATATCCAAGATGGAAAGGTTTATTCTTATTCAGGAGAAGATGAGGATAGCTATAGATACTCAGTAAGTGATTTCGCATTAAGTGAAGATGCATTAGAAGATTTCGATACAGAAGATCTCCCATTCTTACAAATCTTATCAATGTACACTGGTGTAAGTTTCGATGATATGGAAGATTCATTTGATCTTGATGATTTATATGAAAAGATTGCTGAATTTGAAGAATTATTCAAAACTGCTGGAATCGGTCTTGATGAACTTGAAAAGATTTACAATGATTTCATTACTGCAAATGGTGATCAAATCACAATCGATGTTAACACTGCTAAGATAGTTCTTGCAGTAGGCAAAATCACTACACTCATTGAAACAAAAGTTAAACCAGCTTTACAAGTTATCTATGATTCATATAAAGATACTATGTTTAATGAATACAAGAACTTTACTGAATTCCAAACAGAAACACTAAAAGATCTCACTGAATTCGTTGCAGAAATGACAAAGTTCTCAACTGAACTCACAATTAGAGAATTCCATGTTGAATTCAACAAAGAAACTTTCGTTACTTCAATCAGAGTTGATTTTGATCAAAATGGTAAAGAATATGTAGGACCTGAAAAGGAAGAATCTGATGATCAAAACCCAATTTATGCAACATATAAGAACAATGTTAAAGTAAATCTATCTGTTTCTAAACTTGCTAATGACACTGTTACAAAAGTAAATCCAGATGATTACATCATCGATGCTGACGATGTTAATGCTGTTATTCAAAAATACTTTGAGAACTACACCCTTCCAACTTTTGGTGCTAATGCAGAATACGATTATTCTGTTAGAAAGAATGAAGAAGATGATAAAGAAGTTAAAGAAGTATATATAGAAATCAATAAGTTAACAAAAGATGAAGCAAATGCAGTTATCGCCTCATTAAACACATATTTCAATATTTCAGAAGATGAAGCTTATGAAACATCTATGGATTATATGGTTTTAGGCAGTGAAAACATCACCACAATTAGAGCATACTCTTATGGCTACTATGAAGATTATGAATCTCAAGAAGAGCCATCTTATTATGAAATAAATATTTATATCACCGAAAAGCCTAATAATCTTGGCAAGGTTACAACAAATATCCAATCAGGTATAACTGTAACTTACAAATATTCAATGGGAAACAATATTTATTTAGATGAATATAACACTTTACAAGCAACAGTTAGTTGGGGAAATGCTGAAAAAGCATTAGTTGTAAAAGATAGCAAAAATAATTTAATGTATTATTCTACAATTGATGATGATGCAGAAATTAGAGAGGTTTATGTTAGTTGTAAAGCCGGCGAAACTTATAGTTTCTCATTAGTTAATGTAGAAGACGTATATGATTATTGTAGCGTAAGCTATTTTGATTCTGGTTTCGAAACAACAACTACACACTATGGACCTGAGTATGTTAAGGCTGGCGATACATTCGAAGTAGAACTAACAACTAAGAGTTACGATGGTGAACAAACTCTTCCAACATACGTTATAATTGAAGATTTAGACGTTAGGACAGTAGTTCAACCTGGACAAAAACTCACAGTTAGAGTTCCAGCTGATTTTGATGAAAACTGGCTACAAATTAGGTTTGTGGATGAATCTAATTTCAATTCTCAATCAGAAGAAGAATAATTATTTATTAAATCGAATTAGGTAGGGCGAAAGCTCTACCTTTTTTAATTGCAATTAAGTGAAATATTTCCTTAAAATATTCCACTTCTTTAAAATTAATGTATAATATAAATATAAGTGAGTATTATATGAATAGAAAGCATCTACAATTCTTGTCTTTAATAGTTGTACTAGCAATTATGTTTATTGCTCTTTTTTCATATAATAAATCTTTGGTATTTGTTAAGGCAGAAGAAAGCAGCAATATCCCAGATTTCACAGAAATCACAGAAGGTGACGGTTACACATATGATAGTGAATCATTTATTCTATATTTACGTGGCATAAACTGGACTGGCGATATAACTCTCCCAACAAATACAGAAGAATCCGTTTTCAGCATTGTTGTTGAAAGTGGTAAAAACTATATTAATGGTTCAATAATCGCCAATCAGAATCTATCTATTTCCGGTGATGGAAGTCTTGAAATCACAAGTTCAAATACCACCACAATTCAGGCAAATGGAGAAGTAGAATGCAGTAATGACTATCTTAAGATAGTCAATACATCGACTGATAGTGATGCTAATGCAATAACACTAACTGGTAATGATTCAAGCTTAAGGTTTTCTTTTGGTCATGTAATTATTTCTTCTACAAATGGAAATGGTATCTATACTACAAACAGTGTGACGGGTAATATTTCATTTAATGGTGGTTTCATCGAGATTACTGCAGCATCTTATGCAATTAAAAACACCAATTCACTTTCACGTATTATTCTAAGTGAATCAGTAGTAATTCTAAAATCAAATATCACTATCTATAATCCAAATATGGAAATCCAATCAGGTGTAATTGAGATGGATGGAACTTCTAAATTTGCAGCGAGTGGTTCATCAAGTGTATCTAGCGATGGAACTTCTGGAGGAGTAGTTGCTGATGACTCTCCAACAATTTCTATGGAAGTTGGTTTTGGCTTCTACATAGTTAGTGGCGAAACAATTACACAAATGGAAGATGTAATCGATCAAACAATCTATTTTAGCGATATCGAAAATGATAATATCAAACATGCAATCATCGCAAAAGGAGTATATAGAAATTACAATTCATCTGATAGAGAAATCTCATCTATCTATGTATTTGGCACATTAACTACAAGCGAAGAACTTGAAGTTGCACCACAAATAACATATTCATATATTGAAACTTCCGTTCTTGGTAAAGGCTTTACTCCAAGTGACGGTGCAGTAATAAACGGTAAACTCTTTTTCTCAAATACACTCTTTATTGATCCACCAACTAATCTCACAACCGAATTTGATTACGATGGCGAAGCTAAATCAATTGAATTCCCTGAAGACGGAGAATACTTCGTAGTAAACCCTGAGGCAAATACTCTAACTAATCCTGGTGAATCAACTGTTATAATTGCCTTAGATAATTTTTCAAATGACTTTAGGCCAGTTTGGAGTGATACATATTCAAACGAAAACAGGGAATATATACTCAAAGTATCAAAAGTAACAGTTGAACCACCAGCTGCACCAAGTGTTAATACATTTACATATGATGGCGAAACTCATAGCCTTGATATTCTTTTGAGCGAGTATTATACAATATCTAACAACGAACTAATTAATGCATCAACTGTCGATGTTATAGTGAGTTTATTAGATTCTGATTTTTATATGTGGAGCGATACACTAGATAGCGATGATAAATCATTCACTCTAACTGTAAATCCTCTTACAGTCACAAGGCCAACTGTCGTCACTGACCCATTTACTTATGATAGTCAGGAACATAGCCTAGATATCCCTGAAAGTGAATATTATTATGTTGGTGCATTTAACACAAGATTTATGGCTGGTACAACCGACGTGCCTGTCATATTATACGATACAGAAAACTATGTTTGGGATGATGGTACAACTGATGATTTATCATTCCCACTCACAATTAATCCATTCGTAGTCGCAAAACCAAATGTGGATAGTGAATCATTCCCATATGATGGCTTAGAACATAGCCTAGATATTCCAGAAAGTGATTATTATCAAGCATACGATAATGTGCTAAGCAATGTTGGCTCAGTTAGTGTAACAATCGCCCTAAATGATAGAGATAACTATATTTGGGATGATGAAACTAATGATGATATAATCCTAACTTTAACTGTTTATGATGAAACACCATCTCAAGATGGTTATATTTCGTATATTATCGATTCATACTTTGACATTGATAATCCAAATCCTGAAACATATTCAGCATCGCAAACATATACATTCCTACCTTTAAGTCACCCAGGCATAAACTTTATCGGATGGTATGAGGATGATACATACACTAAAGAAGTAGTTGATACAAGTTCGTTCTCGGATTATGTTGTACTCTATGCGAAATTTGAATATGTATCATATGAAATTGTCTTAGATTATAACGGCATAACCTATAAACAAAAAGAATCAGTCAGTCTCGGCACATTCAGAAGTGATGAAGAGGTAAGTCTACAACTCAGCGATTATGTTCCTTCATCAATCGACTTTGAATTCAACGGATTTAGAGTTGGCGATAAAACTTATTCATTTAACCTTACAACTGATATTAACCTTATAAATAATATCGTTCAAGGTGTAGTCACCCTTAAAGCGTCTTATTCAATCGATTATAAAAAAGATGATAGTGAACTATCATCAAGATTAGAATTCTTATCTACAAATTTAACTCCACTTCCATATGGAGCTTTTAGTGGTATGTCTTTTACCATAACATCTATGTCCCCTATAAGCGATAACGAAGTTTTGAGTATAAAAGATTCTATCATCAGTTCATGTTTGAGTACTGATAAATATTATATAGATGATGATGAAATCTTCCTAAAACTTACATCATCATATAATCTATCTCTTATAAGTGGAGATACTAACGTTCAATCACTCGATAATAACACTCTATTAAAGGTGATTATTCCATTAAACGTAACTGAAGAATATTTCACTAAATACGCAGTCGTTTCTAATAATGAATTAATCGCTGTCGCTAAAAGATGTGATAAATTCGGTAATGAAGACATAAATGGTAAATACCTTTCATTTACCACTAATACTTTATCATCATTTAATATAGTTGGTGTAAAAGCTTTGATTTATAGGCCTAGGACAGAAGAAATGATGGTATTTGAATATGAAAATGGTCATATGTCAGAATCATTAAATTGGTTCATCAAAGAATACAATAATGATTTTTATCAAGCAAAATCTGATTATGACTATAGCGTTGGTAACCACTATCTAATAGTAACTCCAAAAGCTGGATACTATTTAAGAGGCGATTATAACGATCAAGAAACACTTGATTATACATCTGGTTCTAATGAATCTATCAAGGTTTCCTATAGCATCAAGAAAAATTATACAGATGAAGAGATGGCGGCTCTTCCAAGACTCACACTAAGCGATTTTAATGTTAGATTCTCATCTATCTCACTTAAACCACAGTATCTTGATAAGATAATGCTCATATCCGCTGAAGATGAAGAAGGCAGAACAACCTACATCTATGATAGTGGCCTAAGATACTTAACTGAAGGCACCGCCTACACTTATACGATATGTTATTACTATGTGGAAAACGATACTTACATGTCTAGCGATTATTTCTACACAGAAGTATCATTTGTCACAATGACTTTAGATTCATATATCACAGAACTTAATAGTGAAACTGATAAATACCCTCAAGAATTTATTGATTTTATCAATAACCTTCCAGAATCTTTCCCTAAGGATGCCTTAGATGATATCATCTTAGCTTTTGAAAAATTAGATTCATTAAAGGATGCAACCGACACAGAATCTAAATACTATGAAAGAAAGAATGCCTATATTGAGAGTAAAAAAGTAGAAATCTTAAACAATGTAAAAGATCTCACATCTTATGATGAAGTTAGATACTACTTATCAGAAGTTAGCTATGATTTAGGTGATATCTTATCAAACATCAATGAATCATTAAATGAACTTGATACCAACATTATAAACAATGAGGATATCTCAAAGGATTTAGAAAATAAATATTCTGAATATGTTGATTCTTTAGTAGATCATCTCTTTGAATCACTTGATAGTGGTGAACTAACAAACGAAGAACTAAAGAGTAAGACAGAGTTCATAACAAACACATCTAAAACTCTTTCTGATTTAAACACCCTTTACAGTAATGAAGTAGAATCAAACGATTCACTTCTTACAAATCTTTATGAAAATAAAGTAAAAGAACTCATGTCAGAAGAATATCGCTTCAACATGGATGTCAACCAATTCTCAAAATTCTATGAATATGTTGACTCATCAGTAAAAGGCGTTAAAACTTTAATGAACACCATCAGAAACTGCGATGGTGAAAACTCAAGATTTGCCCTAAGCATTAAGACAAGCATCAAGGTAATAGAAGTTACTACCTTCCGTGACTACAACAAGGATGAAATGGATGAACTATTCTATACCCAAGCTGAAGAAGCACTCTATATTCACGTTCAAGAGATGATGCTTCAATATTTAGATGCTTGGTTTGAAGATATTAAGAATAGTGGAAGATATAGTGCTTCTAGGCTTGCTCAAATGGAAAAAGAATATATCGCCCAAAGAGATGTTATCTTAAATGACGAAACATTTAGAGAAATATATAATGAGGCAAGAAAGACAATCGAAGAAATAGATGGTAATAATGCCGATCTCGATACACTATCAACTAAACTGAAAGACTACAATAAACTTTCAATTTTGGCCATTCCTCCAGTAATGTCTTTTAGACCACTTGATGTAGTTGTCGTAATCTTAAGTGGAATTCTCTTAATCGCATCTATTACTCTTTTAATACTTAAAAGAAAGGGGGTAGTAATCTGATGAAATCACATAAAGACATAGAAGAAAACATTAAAGTATTAGAAACTATTTCTGCATCAGAATTATCAAGCGTAGATGAACTCATATCTGCAAGAGAAGTTGTTTATACAGATGAGTTAAAAGATGTTTCTGAAACCTTTGATAATGCCAAATTAAAGAATAATTCAGATAAGAAAGTTAATAATGATGTAAGAAATAAACTACTTTCCTTTAACCTCTTATCTACTGCAGGATTAATCAGCGCTGCCGGTATCATTATTGCGACAAGCGCAGGATTAATTAACTATCAAATGTCATCGACATTTACTGACTTCTATTATGAAGATGGAAAAGTATCCTATTCCTTAGAGTTTAACAATCTAGATGTTTCTAAAGATAATACTCTATCAATCCAAGTCCACGAAGAAAAAGATGAACTTGTTGAATACAAACTCATCTATGACTATGATACAGTCGTCATCGATAAAAACATTAGATCAATCAAGAAACTGAAGGATTGTGGCATAGAAGAAGATTTAATAATAGATGAATCACACTCTCTATCCTCATATCTTAGAGATATGAAAGACGGAGAAGCTATCTCCTACACCTACTTTATGAATGAAAATGATATAACATATTATGAAAGTACCATTCTCATGAATAAAGGCTTAAAAGGTGAAATAAAAGGCTATTTCACTATCAATATGGATAGGATAGTTGAAGAGCTCAGTCAAGATGGTGAATTCATGCACTATTATGCAACGCTAAAAGGTAGCACCGGACTATTGGATAGAACCTTCGATAGAATGGCAGTCAAAGTCACGGCCTTAATTTCCGAGTTTAATAGTTTAAGCGGTGAGTGCCACTGTGTCACAAGAAGTGCAGATGGAACCTATCATCTTAAACTAGATTATAAAGACGATTATGGATATTTTAATTTTCAAGATATCTATATGAAAGATATAAACGGTAACGAAAGTGGCCATATAACTGAATCCTCTAATTGGCACGATGAAATGAAGATTCCTGTATTAAATCTTTCAGGTAGTGCTGAAATCCACATCATCTACATCGATACATCAATAAATAAAAAAGTAGAACTGATATTTAAAGATGGAAGTAAAGATGTCTTTGTTAGATATGATGATGGAATAGAAGAAATATTTAAGAGTTTTGAAGAAGAATTTGATATAAAAGTATAAGGAGAAAGAAAATGAAACAAAAGGGAATTATCGGTATCATCATCAGATGTATCTTAGGATTAATTGGTATCGCAATAATGGTACTATTAATTGGTAGAGAACAATTCTTTAGAGATGATTCATATTTTTACACATTATTTGATGAAGCATCTAAATTAACTTCAGTTCAGTTATTAGTTAGAAGTGTAATCATCATTCTTATGGTTCTTGGGATCTATGTTTTTATAAAATTCATAATGAATATCCTAACCATCAAGAATCAAAAGGCAAGAACACTATGTGATTTAATTATCTCCCTTGCGAACTATGTCTTCGCAATTGCGATTATTCTAATCATCTTAAGTGCTTTTGGTGTTGACACATCAACACTTATCGCAAGCGCAGGTATCTTATCACTAGTTATAGGTCTTGGTTGCCAAACTTTAATTAGTGATATTGTCGCAGGTCTATTCATTGTCTTTGAAGGAGATTTCAAAGTTGGCGATGTGGTTGTTATCAATGGTTGGAGAGGAACTGTTCAAACTATCGGCATTAGAACAACTAAGATTATAGATGCTGCCGGAAATGTCAGCATAGTAAATAATAGTTCCATCCAAAACATCATCAACAACACTAAAGAACTATCTGTTGCAATTATAACTTGTGGTATTGACTATAATGAATCAATTGAAAGAGTAGAAAAGATTATTGAAACTAATCTCAACTATTTCAAAGAAAGAATTCCAGCTATTGTCAATGGTCCATTCTACAAGGGTGTTGAAGAATTAGGTGACAACGCCGTCATAATCAAGATTGTGGCTGAATGTAAAGAAGAAGATAAATATCAAGTTCAAAGAGATATGAATAGATGTTTAAAACTCATCTTCGATAAAAATCATGTCAATATTCCATTCCCACAAATCGTTATCAATCAACCAGTTGAACCAGTTAAAGCTGAACCTGTCAATATGGATGATTTTGTCGATTCTCAAAAAGAAGAATCTAAGAATATTGATGATATCAATCAATAGGAGGAAGCGTTTATGATGTATGTATTAGTTGGAGTTATCGCACTTGCACTCTGGGCACTATATTATTTTCTATCTAAACTCACAGATAAATATATCGTTAAAGATAATAAAACTCTCTATTATTTTTCACCACTAATCGCCGCTTTTATTCCAACACTTGTAATAGTTATCGTTCAAATTGTAAGAGGCGATATTGTCTTTAATCTTGGAGAATTATTAGATTTAGAATACTGGGGAATTATTCTTCTTGCGGTTGTGATTTCTTCAACCCTAACTATCGTATTTTCTCCATCTCCAAACAAGGTTGAACCAATGGAACTCTCAATGAGATGCGTACATGGTGGACTTATGGAGATACCAGAAAGAATGATGATGCAAGGTTTCGTATTATTAATCATGGAAGCCTTTAATGCAAATCAATCTGATCACGGTTATATTGTTCAAGAAAAGAACTGCGTTCTTATTGCATCAATAGTTATCTGCCTTGGAATCATCATAGAAGCCATAATTAAGAAAGATAAAAATTATAAAGCTTTAGTTGTAAAAGTATTATCTTCTCTAATCTTCTCACTTCTCGTTGGACACGTTTACTATTTCTCACAAGGTTGCATAATTTACTGTATCGTAGGTCATATGCTAGAAAGATTCATTTCTAATATCTTTTATATTAGAAAGAAAATCACAGATTCATATGATTATGAAGAATAGTTATGGAATATTATCTTAAAAGTGGAAATCTTGAAGTAACCATCTCATCACTTGGTGCCGAAATGGTAAGCGTTAAGTATGATGGCAAAGAACGTTTATGGCAAAACGATAATAACACATGGAGTGGACACGCTCCTGTGCTTTTTCCTATCGCTGGCAAGATAAAAGTTAAAATAGATGGTATTACTTATCCTCTTCTCCAACATGGTTTTGCGAGAAGAAGAGAATTTGAATTTGTATCAATTGAGAATAATCAAATAACATTCAAATTATCTAGCGATGATGAAACCCTAAAATTATTCCCTTATCGTTTCAATTTATATATCAGCTATACGCTTTCAGATTCTCTAATCGAAATGAGATACAAAGTAGAAAATACCGATGATAAAGATATCTATTATTCGCTTGGAACTCATACTTCATTTAGTTTAGATGACACAATCGATAACTACTACGTTGAACTATCTAAAGATAAAGAACTATGGAATAATATTAACGATAAAGATCCTAGTTTAACTGGAGAATTCATAAAGTTATCGGATAATGGTATATTAGATCTCTCAACTGAATATATCGATAACGCTAAAACAATCATCTTTAAAAACTTAAAATCTAAAACCGCAACTCTCATCCATAAAAGTGGAAAGAAGATTGCCGAGATTGAATACGAAGGTTTCCCATATATCCTCTTTTGGCACCCACTAGATTCTAAAATGGTTTGTATGGAACCATGGCATAATATCTTAGATACTAAGGGTGATGAAAGAGAATTTAAGGATAAAGACAATATTATAAAATTAAAACCACACGAATCAAAAGAATTAACACAAAGAATCAGGTATTATTAATGAAATTATTTAAGCATTTCTTTACAATAACTCATCATAGACATTTAGTCATGAAATACTGTTTTAAAGTAGGTATTGGTTTCCAAGGCCTTTTTCATGATCTTTCTAAATATAGTTTTAAAGAGTTTTTTAGAAGTGTTAAATACTATAAAGGTGATAAATCACCTACAGAATATGAAAGACTTGAGAACGGATATTCTGAAGTATGGATGCATCACAAAGGAAGAAATAAACATCACTTCGAATATTGGACTGACCTCGATACTGATAAGATGAAATACATCGCATACCCTATGCCAATGCGTTATGTAAAAGAAATGTTATGTGACCGTATTGCGGCATCCAAAACTTATCTAAAAGATAAGTATACAGATGCATCTCCATATGAATATTTCAGCACCCACTGCGGTAAATACAACATGAACGCAAAAACCAGCGCATTAATCGAATCTTGGCTAATAATGCTAAAGGACAAAGGCGAAAAAGAAACGTTCAAGTATATTAAATCAATCAAAAACAACTACAAATATTATGATTAAAAAATGTTATCTTGAAATCACTAATATATGTAATATGTCGTGCAGTTTCTGTCATGGTACGAAAAGGCCTCCAAAAAGTCTAACTATGGAGGATTTTTCTTATATATTAAATAAACTAAAGGGTAACATTAAATATCTATATTATCACCTCTTAGGTGAACCACTACTCCATAAGGACTTAGGTGAGTTTATCAAACTCACTAAAGAAAGTGACATTCTTCCAATAATAACCACTAATGGAACATTAATAGATGAAAGATATGATGATTTAATCAAAAACAATCCGTATAAAATAAATATCTCACTTCATTCATTAGAAGCCAATAATAGAGATGATTATGATAAATATTTAGATATAGTCATAAACTTCATAAAAGAAATATCTAATAAAGGAACATTAATAAATTTAAGGCTTTGGAATGAAGGCGGTCTAAACAGTAATAATAACCTGATATTTAAAAAACTAAAAGACGCCTTTAGTAGTGAATTTATAGAATGTTATAACGGATATAAGATAACGAAAAATATCTATATCGATATCGCCTCTAAATTTGATTGGCCAGATATCAATAATAATGAATTTGAAGGTAGTGTGTTCTGTTACGCGCTAAGAGATCAAATAGGAATATTAGTAGATGGTACTGTAGTTCCTTGTTGTCTTGATGCTGAAGGCATCATGAGTCTTGGAAATATTTATAATAATTCTCTAGATGAAATAATAAATTCTAAAAGAGCTAAAGCAATTTATGATGGTTTTACAAACCATCAAGCAGTAGAATCTTTATGCAAAAAATGTGGCTATGCTAATGAAACAAAAAAATATCGTAATTAAAATGTGACTTTTTAATTATTTAAGTTGTTATATAGGTGAAGGGATAAAGAATGGATAAATCTAAAGAAGAATATTTTTCTAAAGTATATGATTATTCATATCAAGAAGTATTCAATGTCATATACTCATATGTAAAAACTAAATATGATTCCGAAGATTTACTTCAGGATACTTTCATATCTTTTTTAGATAAGAACCCTTCATGTAAATCCCTTTCAGAATGCAAATACTGGTTGATTAGAGTTGCTATCAACAAGAGTATTAACTTTCTAAAAAAGAAGAAAAAAGAAACAATGCTTGATGATGCTTATGAAGTCAAGGATGAAACGTATTATGATAGTGATGAAAATAATCTCATCTTTAACAAACTGACATCCCTTCCAGAAAAGTTAAAGATAGTAATGATTCTCTATTACTATGATAATATGAAGATTAAAGATATTTCATCCACTCTTAAAATAAGCGAATCAGCAGTAAAAATGCGCCTAGAAAGAGGCAAAGAACAACTTAAGAAAGAATTAGGAGGTCTCATATGAACGACGATAAAATAAGAGAATCAAAATATGCAATCCCAGATGTAAACTCAAATCTTAAAGAAAGCATTATTGATGAATACAATAGTTTAAATAAAGAAAAGACTTATAAAAAAGCATTAAACAAAAATAATAGATTATTTGTCCCAACATTATCATGTATCTTACTCGCCTTAATCGTGGCAATAAGTACTGTATTTATTCCTTTATCAAAGAATGAATCTTCCTCAGCTTATATAGATGATGATGGAGGTTGGTCTATTCCAGTTGAATCAGCGTCAAGAGAAAGTGGAAGAAGATCTGATTCTTCTAAATCAGGAACAGATTTCGCAGGACTTGGAAAAACAGAATCAGGGATAGATTCAGGATATTTATCTGGTGATTCATCTATGAGTGAAAGTGCATCAGCACCATCAGCTGATAAAAATTCAACTCCATACATAAAAACACTTACATCAAGTTGTGTTGATGATAATGAAGAATATGTATACTGGAAAAGCTTAAATGCTGATAGTTTTAAAACATATAGTGAACAGACAGCATTTAGAACACTAAATAGAATTAAAGTAACACTTCCAAAAGGTATTACAGCCAAAGTATCACTCTTAAGTGATAATGAAGTAATATTCACATCTATTCCAAATAGAAATGGTATCGCCTATGTATTCGCAAATAGTGAACAAAGCGAATACAAATTAAGAATTGAATATGCAACAAGCAAAACTTCAACAAACACCATTAGCGATGTTGTTACAGGCGATAAAGATTACAGCGAAATAATCACTGATGGTTATGACAACCATAGAGATTTAATTGAACTTGCAGTAGTAATCGATACTACAGGGTCAATGGGAGATGAAATCACATATCTTCAAAAAGAACTAATTAATGTAATAAACAAAGTAAAAGAAGATAATCCTAATACAGAAATCAAGGTATCAGTAATCGCTTATAAAGATGAATGTGATGCTCAAGATGAATATTTAATTAAGAAATATGATTTCAGTAGTGATCTCACAAAAGTAAATGAATTCTTAGCAACCCTTTATGCATCTGGTGGTGGAGATTTTGAAGAAGCTGTAGAACTCGCCCTTAAACAAACAACTGAACTTAGTTGGTCAAGTGATGATTCTACTAAACTCTGTTTATTTGTTGCCGATGCTCCAAGTCACGATGATAAGATCTCATCTTGGGCTAAATCAGCTAAAATCTTAGCTTCAAATGGCGTTAGAATCATTGATGTAGCATCTAGTGGAATCAATTCTAAGACAGAATATCTATTTAGAGCACAGACAATTCTTACTGGTGGAACATACGGATATTTAACTGATGATTCAGGAATTGGTGGTTCACACTTAATTGCCTCAACTGAAGAACCAAAGACTGTTGAATATCTAAATGATATGTTAATTAGACTCATTAACGGATATCATACAGGAGTGTTTGCTGAACCAGTAGCATACAACAACAATCAACAATAATATTTAAAAATCATCTTCGAAAAAAAGAAGATGATTTTTTATCATAATATGATAAACTTAAATGTGTAAGAATATTTAAGGAGAAAATTTAAAAATGACATTAAATCAAATCATTCTACTTGCTTATGCTGGTCTAATGGTGCTTATGTCTTTTGTAGCTCTAATTGCTTTCTTTAGAGATAAGAAATTAGCTGTTAAGCAAAAAGAAAGAACAAAAGAAAAAACATTATTATTCTTTAGCGTATTTTTTGGCGCTCTTGGTGCTTTAATTGGAAGAATACTTGCTCACCACAAAACTGATAAAGTATATTTCAGTATTGTAATCTATTTCTCATTACTAACTCAACTTGCAACACTAGGTTTACTAGTATTCTTTGTATTATAGGAGGAAGAATATGGCAAATAATCGTCCAACACAAAACGATGCTGAATCACTAAAAAGATCACATTCAGCTTCATCAAATTTTAAACTCACAATGTTATGTCTATTATCATCTGTTGCTTTAATGGCACTTGTAGTAGGCCTTGGATTAATCGAATATAAAACAATGGAATTTGCATTACCATTTATCATTGGTGGAGGTGCAGTATTCCTACTATCTTTATTCTTATTCTCAGCATTCAAACGTTAATAAATAAAAGGTCTGACATCAGACCTTTTATTATGTGGAAATGCCTTATCTTGATTTATTTATATTTTTCTTGTAAAATATAAATAGAAACAAAGATTTATATCTTTTCATTTACGTTCATGGAGGTTTTATGGAACAAGAAATTAATAATGTGCAAAGTAGCGATTACATTGCACGTACGAGTGGTCTTGAAAAGAGAGACTATCTTGGTTACGCAATGGGAGACTTTGCAGGATGTTTATGCTTTGCGACTGTCACTACATTACTACAAAAATACTATACAGATATTCTAGGTTTAAGCCCACTATTCATCATGATCATGTTCATTGTTGCCCGTATTTGGGATGCAATCAATGATCCAATTATGGGACGTATAGTAGATTTAAGAAAATCAGACAGTAGAGGTCGTTATCGTGTTTGGATGAAGTTTATATCAATTCCACTTGCTATTGCGACAATACTAATGTTTATCCCATCTACAGGAATAGCTGAAGCACTTGGACCTGTTGGAATTTGTATTTATGCAACTATCACTTACATAGTATTTGGTATGGTTTATACAATGCACCAAATACCATATGGTTCTTTAGCATCTGTCGTCACAACTGATGATAAAGAAAGAAATAAACTTTCAGTATTTAGATCTGTGGGAGCTGCCTTAGGTTCAATTCCTGTACTCGTTGTTACATTCTTTTGGGCTAAGAAGGTTACACTTGATGATGGTACAGTAGTATCACAAGTACAATATATGCCAATAATAATTGGTGTAGTATTATCATCTATTGTTGCTTGTCTTTTATTATTCCTCGCTTATAAATGGAATAAAGAACGTGTTGTAACAGTTAATAAAGAAAAAAGCGAAAAGAAGAAAGGCGAAACAATTGAAATTGTTAAAGCGTTACTTAAAAATAGATCATTCTTAGGCGCTTGCCTTGTTGGTATGTTACTACTTGCTGGACAAATGTTCACACAATCATTCTATACATATTTATTCAATGACTTATTTGGTAAGAATGAAATGAATATGTTATCGATGGTTTGTACATATGCTCCTATGGCAATTCTAATGTTATTTGCTGGTAAACTTGTAAGAAAATTCGGTAAGAAAGAAATATGTGCTGTTGGTGCCGCTCTTGCAGCTATCGCAAATATAGGTGCCTTACTCCTTAAAGGCGTAATTATCAATATGCCATATTTATTCTTAGTATTCTGTATTATTTCTGGATTTGGTCTATCAATTATCACCCTTGAAATATGGGCACTAGCAACTGATGCAATTGATGATGTTGAAGTTAAGACAGGAAGAAGAAATGATGGAACAAGTTATTCAATATTCATGTTCTTTAGAAAACTTGGTCAAGTATTAGCTGCCGTTGCCGTTAACTCTGCTCTTCTTGCGATGAACTATTTCGTTCAAACAAATGTAGTATTTAGTGAAGCACAATTAAATACAATGTATTTAATGGCAACTCTAATTCCTGCAATTCTCTTTGGCCTTATGTCAGTTGTATTATTCATTATCTATGGATTAAATCATAAGAAGACTGCAGAACTTCAAGTTGAAAAAGAAAAGATGCTTGCTCGTCAAGTTGAAAACAACGAAATTGTATTAGGCGAATAAAGAACAATATAATAATAAGACATGCTCGTTTGAGCATGTCTTATTATTATACTTATTTAATTACAAGACGTCTATTTTTATTGTCATGTAAGACTACAGTTTCATTTTCCCTTATTCCACTAACTATTATTTCATCATCAAGACAATCAACTTTAATTGTTCGATAATTATTAGTAGTTCCTTCATCATCATAATATTTATATATAAATGAATTATTATTGAAGGTATAGATATTAAATTCAGTATTTCTCTTATCGAGTGGAATAATAGATGAAGCTTTTATAAAGAATACAGGAAGTCCTTTAAGTGGCGCTTTAAGAGTTATATTACCACTTATTATTTCATCATTATAGAACCAATTATCTTGAGGAGGTAAATCAACAGTTATTTTATTTATTCCTTCATCAAAGACAGGACATACGAGGATTGAACTTCCACACATAAAATAATCGCTTTCAGTGTTATATGAAGGATATTTTAAGAATAAAGGTGAAACAAGAGGTTCATATTCTTCAATGGATCTATTAGCTTCACTATAGAGATATGGAACTAATTCTTTTCTAAAATTAAATAATTTCTTAACTGAAGGCATTAAATCTTGATATAACCAAGGCATGGTTGGCTCTACACCCTCTTTCCATGAATGGAGAGTAAATCTTGGCGTAAAAAGCCCATATTGAATCCATCTTAAGAAAAGTTCTTTAGATGGACTTGGTCCATAGAATCCACCGATATCTTGACCAGTTAGAATAAATCCTGATAAAGATAAAGTCATAAGCATCTTATGGTTTTCTCTAAAGTCAGAAAATGATGTGTAATTATCGCCAGTCCAGGTTTGACTAGTCCTAGTAATACCTGTGCATCCACTTCTTGATACAGACATTATTCTTTTATTATTATCTACTGCATCAAATGAAGCTCTAGACATTAAAAGTGGGAATAATGGCCTAATGAGTCTCGCTTTTATTTCGTGGCCAAAGCCATTTGCGTAGACATTTTCATCTCTTATATCGTATTCGTTATTATCATTCCAAATCGATTCGTAGCCTTTTTCTACAAGGTTATTTTTGACACATTCACTCCAAAATTTATATGCATCAATATTGGTGAAATCAAGATATGAGGCAACGCCTCCCCAAAATGGGAATAATGCTGGTGAACCATCTTTATAATGAAGGAAAAATCCTCTCTTAGCTATTCTTTCATAGAGTGGATGTGAAGTTAAAAATGCTGGTTTAACATTTGGTAGGAAATGAATTCCATTCTTTAAAAATTTATTTGATAATTTAGTAGGACTTTTAATTTTGTCTTTGTTCCAGTGAAATACATATCTCTTGCCATCCATTTCAGTATAACCACTTGATAGATAAAATCCACCACAATCAATTTTATATTTCTTTAATAGTTTTAAGAACTCATTTAGTTTATTTTCTGTATCGTTTGCATCTGTATAAGACATGGTTGATGCAGTATATTTAAATGACCATTTTGGTGGTAAATTTGTCTTACCAGTCATATACATGAATCTACTTAATATTGATTTAACATCGCCAAATATTACATAGTATACAAGTGAATCTTCTTCAAAATGAGCGTATTTATATGGTGGATAATAATTATTTATTTCTCTTCCAAAATCCATTTCTCCATTTGAATATGTATCGTAGTATATACCATAACTTCCTACATCATTTTTGCAGATATAAAATGGAACTTGTTTATATAAAGGATCTGAAGATTTGGCGTTAAAACCCATAGAATCTGAGGTTTCAAGTTTAAAATATCTAAGTGATTTATCTATATCACCAGTTTTATCACCTAACCCAAAAATCTTTTCATTTTCCATTCTTGTAAGATAATGATATGAACCATTTCCGAATTCATTATCAAAATTATAAGATAGAATATCACGATCAGCAAATAATAGCTTATCGCCTTTATAATAACTAATTCTAAAGTTCTTTAAATCAATTTTGATGTCAATATCATCAATTCTAATATTCTCATCCATTTTAATTGGATCTAATCCAGATTGATCTAATCTATCTCTACCAAATTCACTTGGTTTTGTATCTCCTGGAGAGACTGAAAATGTTGGGAATAGATATGCATCTTTTTTGTAAATCACAACTCTAAAAATAGATTTGAAAAAATCAATTCTTACTATATTATCGTCCGACTCATATATACGATATGTTTTATAGTCATTCACTAATTTGAAGTTGTGATTCCATTTCATTTTGGATCTCCTTTAAATGTATTGAGAATCAATTTAAAGTTTTTAATTCTCTCCATTTTATTATATGTGCTTGTGAAGTGCATTGCCTTATTTTTATATGTATTCCATTCTGCTAATCCATCACCATTTGGATTTGAATTTTTGACAAAATTTGCAATATAATTCATAAATATTTCCGATTGTTTATAATCGGTTTCATCATATGGTCTCCATGAAGATGATAATGTGCCAAATGCATATCTTAAATCGCATGAATGGAAAGCTAAATTATTATCACCTTTAGCATCTATATCGAAATAATATAGATAAGCATTATGGGCTTTTGCATATTTTTTAGAAATGTGAGCAAGAATTATTGTAAACATATCATTATTGGTAATACCTATCATTAATGGTAATTCTCTTGGAGTTTTCATTAATACATCAACTGAGTCGTTAATTAGATATTGATCAACGACAGGCATCGTATTATAGGTGCTATCTTTTCTAAGAGATCTTTGTTTATCAACGGCTTCTAATAATTTATAACTATCTAATTCTTTAAATTCATCAAATGTTTCGCATCCAGCAAGCTTCATTACTTCAAGCCAGTATTCATGAGTATCATTTGATTTTCTAGGTAAACTAAATTTAGGGAAAAGTCCAGCACCACTCATCATAATAGCTTTATCAAATAAATCATTTGATTTATCAGATAGAAGCATATATTGAATTGACATCGCTCCTGCAGATTGGCCCATTACAGTAATGTTGTTACTATCACCATAAAAATTAGATATATGAGCTTTTACCCATGATAAGCCTTTATACATATCATCTAAGCCAAAATTACCATCATGACCATATTTATTGTAGATATCTTCATGAGTAAAATATCCAAATATACCAAGTCTATATTGGATGAATACAACCACTATTCCCCTTTTAGTTAGAGAATCACCATCAAAAGGTGATTCATAAATAGAACCACTATCGAAGCCTCCACCATGCAAGAAGATGAGAACAGGATATGTTCCTTTTTCTTTTGGAGTATATATTTTTAAGTTTAAACCATTTTCTTCACTATATGAAAAATTGATGTTCTCTCTAAATTCTTTATGATAAAAAGCTCTCTGTGGTATTTCTAGATGTTCAAATTCTTTATATGCCCTTTTTTGCATTGTGGCAGGGCCAACTTTAGTACAATCGGTATTTTCATCATATTTATTGATTAGTTCAGCATATTCAAATCTAGAAGCATTAGCGAATTTTATATTATTAAATTCATAAGAGTTGTCTTTTTCGTTTCCAATAAAAGAACCAATTTCAGTTTTGAATAAAATAGTATCCATAAATTATTACCTCACAGGATTATTGTATCATATTTAAATAAATAAAAACATTTGAAGTTAACTTACAAATGTTTCTCCTTATAATTACTTAACAAAATATAAGTGATATTTTATCAAAATAAATGTCAAAACGTTTGCATTATCAAAATTAATTTAATTTTCAATTAATTTCACATCTAAAAGATTTATATTGAGAAGGAATTAAATATGATGTAAAATAAAAATATAAGAATATTTTTAGATAAAAGAGGCTTATTTTGAAAACATATCAGATTATTAAGTTTATATTCTATATACTTCTTGGTACCTTAATACTATTATTTAATAACCAACTCTTAGAATATGTTCCATTCTTAGTTGGAAGCATAATGATTCTATATGGTCTTGAAGATACCATAGTTAAAATATTTTTGAGGAAGTTTAAGGAAGATATCACCAAGTCAGTTGATAATCTATTGATTATCATGCTCGGAATTATAATGTTTTTCTTATATAAGCCTGAACACTTTGTACCAGCTTGTATCATTTGGGCTACATGGTCAATACTAAGAGAAGAATGGGAGATAAAAGAAAAAGCAATTGAACAATCAAATAGTTTAGTTATTGCCATAATCAATGTCGTCGAATCTATTGTTTTAATTGTGTTTTCTATATTGCTCATCTTTAATCCAACTGAACATCATGCTCATGTTCACATTATCTTACTTGGTATTGAACTAATGCTATAGGTAATATTCCCAGTTCTTGATGAACAATTCAGCAAGCTATTCCCAAAAAGTAAATTATTGGAAAATATACAAGAAAAAGAAAAAGAATTGTAGGAGGATTATGAAAAAACTAATAACTTTTTTAATCACATTCTTACTAATACTATCTCTTACCGGATGTAAAGGTAAAGCATATGATGCAAAAGAATATATGTTAGAGATGGCATATAAGGATGGATTTAAAATTCTTCAGCTCACAGATACCCATGTGGCAGCTAAAGATGATAGGCAAAGACAATATAATTTCCTTAAAAAAGTTATAGATGAAGCCGATTCTGATTTAATTGTTGTTACAGGAGATTTATTCACTTTTGCTGATAAGACAACCGCAAAAGAATATTTTGCATTCTTAGATAGCTTTGAAACACCATGGACAATAGTTTTTGGAAACCACGATGAACAATGCTATTTCTCAATAGAATGGGTAACTGGTTATCTAAATGATTTAACAAAAGATACTAAATCATATTGTATATTTAAAGATATACAAGATGATGATGTTACTGGTAATTCAAACTTTGTAATTAACTTAAAAGATGGTGATGAAATTATCGAACAATTGATTTTTATAGATAGCAATCGTTATCATTTTGGCTCTTATATAGGCTATGACTATATAAAAGAAAATCAAATAGAATGGTATAAAAGAGTAGTAGATGCTACTACAACTTTAAATGGTCATCTAACTGAATCACTACTTTTCTATCATATCCCAATTCCAGAATTTAATGATGCATATGATGCAGCAATAAATGGTACTGATGGTGCCGTCCTCGAAGAAGGAGAAAAGAGAGAAAATGTATGTTGTCCTGAATATAATAGTGGATTATTTGATGCTATCTTAGAAAAAGGTTCAACAAAGGGTATGTTTGTAGGACATGACCACGTTAACAACTACCGTGTTTTATATAAGGGAGTGTATTTCTCTTATGGTGTAAACTCAACTGATAGAATCTATTTCGATGAAGATCTTATCGGTGGACAAGTAATCACAGTAAATAGAGATCATTCACTAGGCTTTAATCAGTTGATTAAAACCTATGAGGATTATGAATAGGAGGATAGAATTATGAAAAAGAAAACTACAATTATCCTCTTACTTGTAATTGGAATATTAGGTTCATTTATTGCATTCTATTCATTTAACATGTTATTCTCTGATCTCTCTAACATGTTCTATGGAACTCATGATGCATATATCATCACATCAATTCCACTCTTCATGATAACTTTAGATATCATGCTTTCATTCCTCTTTGTAATAAGGCTTTATAGAAGACCAGAGTATAAGAAGGCAATGATTAAATTATATTCAATCTATATGGCTATCAATGGTGCAATTGGTACGGTCACATCAGTTATGACTGGAAGAGTATTATATCATTCATTCTTAGCGCCATATCCATTCCCTCTGTATTCATTACTCATGTTAATAGTAAATATACTATTAATGGTTTTAGGTCTCGTGATAAGAATCATATTAGTAGAAAAAGTAGATGATGATTTAGAAAAGAGAAAGATGACTATAGGTTATATGCTATTTAGTGCAGCATTATTTATCGTAATAATGTTTGCCTTTGATAAATTTGGTGCAATTCTATGGTCACCAGTTTATACATCATTTAGATCCCTCGATATAACTATTTGGTTCTATATTTGGATTCTTATTCCACCAGCAATCATCATTTATTACATACTAGATAACTTTAAAGTATTTAGTAGAAAAGGAAAAGTAATTTTTAGTATAACTGTCACAGCGCTAAATATCATACTTGGTGTAGTAGTTTATTTGATTTCATCAAATAACCCACTCCTAATTAGTTCTGTATCTCCAATTGTTCCACTTGAAAGACTTGCGACTATGCCAGTGAACTTCATTGCTGAATTCTTTGGAGTCACTCTCTATGGCGGTTATATGATTTATCAAACAGTTCATTCATATCTAAAACATAAGAATGATCCAGTAGAAGAATAATAAAATAAATAATGGCAAAAGGATGTAATTTTATTGCATCCTTTTTCTAAACAATTTATAATATATATATAAAATATAATTCGAGGTATACACATGCAAAACTTTATCTATTACACTCCAACCAAAGTATATTTCGGAAAAGACGAAGAAGAAAAGGTTGGGAAGATCATCAAAGAATATAATCCTAAAAAGGTATTAATCCACTATGGAATGTCATCGGCAGAAAAAAGTGGTCTTTTAGATAAGGTTAAAAAATATCTTGATGAAGAGAATATATCTTATATAACTCTTGGTGGCGTTAAACCAAACCCAGAACTATCACTAGTTAGAAAAGGAATTGAACTCTCTAGAAGAGAAGGTGTTGATTTCATCCTCGCAGTTGGCGGTGGATCAGTAATCGATTCTGCCAAAGATATCGCAAATGGTCTTGCGAATCCTCTTGATGATGTGTGGGACTATTCAATCGGTGTTAAAAAGCCATTAAAAACCATCAAAAAAGGATGCATTTTAACAATCTCTGCAGCTGGTTCTGAAATGTCAAATTCCTGTGTTATCACAAACGATATCACAAAAGAAAAAAGAGGCTATGGTAGCGATATGAATAGAATGGATTTTGCGATAATGAATCCAGAACTAACATACACTGTCAGTAAGTATCAAACAGCTTGTGGTGCAGTCGATATCGCAATGCACACCATTGAAAGATTTTTCTGTATCGGTGGCGATACATATCTAACAGATGAAATAGCTTTAGCTATAACAAAATCTGCCATGAAAGCTGGACTTGATTCCTATAATAATCCATATGATTATGCCGCAAGATCAAATATGATGTGGGCATCATCACTTGCCCATAATGGTCTAACTCAATGTTGAAGAAACTTCCTTCTTTCAGTCCATCAATTAGAACATGAACTATCAGGAATGTACCCAGAAATAGCTCATGGTGCTGGACTTGCAGCACTCTTTCCAAGCTATGCAAGATATGTCTATAAATCAAATATTGAAAGGTGGACAAAGTACTCAGAATGCATCTTTGGTACTACTGATATATTAAAAGCGATTTCTCTTCAAGAAGAGTATTATAAATCACTTGGTATGCCTACAAATCTTAAACAATTAAACGTTAAAGAAGAAGACCTTGAGGTTTTAGCATATAAAACATCGAGAGGCAAAACTCGCATTCTCGATGGTTATATGAAACTTGGTTATGATGAAATATTAGATATCTTTAAAATGGCATATAATGCCTAAAAATAATCAAAAAGGAGCACTAATGCAAGGAATTAAAGCGGTTTTTATCGATATTGATAACACTTTATTAGATTTTAATAAATACGTTGAAAACGTCATGAAAGATGGTTTTGAAAGATTTAATATTGGAAAATTCGAACCATATATGTATGATGTTTTTGAGAGTGTCAATAACGAGCTTTGGGATAAGATAGAAAGAGGAGAAATCGACTTTATAACCTTAAGAAAAATTAGATGGAATCTCGTATTTGAAAGAATTGGATATAGCTTTGATGGAATAGCTTTTGAGAATTATTTTAGAGAATGCTTATTCAATAGTGCTATCCCAATTTCTGGTGCTTATGAACTCTTAGATTATTTAAAAGGAAAATACATTATATGCATTGCCTCTAATGGTCCACATCTCCAACAAAAACACAGAATTGAACTAGCTGAGATGGATAAATATATCGATTATTACTTCACATCTGAAAGAATGGGTGTATCTAAACCAAACGAAGAATATTATATAAAATGTTTAAATGAATTAAATGCAAATAGAGATGTAAAAATCGAAAAGGAAGAAATCCTTGTGATAGGTGATTCGTTGTCATCAGATATTTATGGATCAAAGAAATTTGGCCTTAAAACATGTCTATATGAAAGAAAGACAGTATTAAATAAGAAATTAGAAAATATTGCAGATTATACTGTCGAAGACTTAAAAGATATAATTAATATACTAAAGGATTAATACTATGGAAGCTTATTTTGCAGGGGGATGTTTTTGGTGCATAAACATGCCTATATCATTAATAGAAGGTGTCAAAAAAGTTATTGCTGGATATTCTGGTGGTGATGAAATAAACCCTAAATATGAAGATGTTAAAAAACAGCTTACTGGACATCGTGAAAATATCAAAATTATATATGATGAAAACATCGTCTCATTTGGTGAAATTCTAGATGTCTTTCTTTTAAACGTAGATCCATTTGATGAGTATGGTCAGTTTATTGACAAAGGACATTCATATACACTCGCAATCTATTATAACAGTGAAATAGAAAGAGAGATTGCATACCAAAAAATTAAAGAAATCGAAGAAGAATCAAACAAAAAAGTATACATCAGCGTTGAAAAGTTTAAATCATTTTATGAAGCTGAAGAATATCACCAAGATTTCTATTTAAAACATAAAGACGAATTTAAAAAAGAAATGGAAGAATCAGGAAGAAATGATTATTTAAAAAATAAATAAATGTATTAGTTTTTAGGGGAAAATATGGATACAACTATCAATACAAATGAAGAAGTGGTTATAAACACAGAATTTGAAAGGTTAAAAAATAAAAGATGGTTACTCACTATTCTTGGCACAATAGTGATGTTTTCTATTGGAATATGTTATGCATGGAGCATATTAAATAGACCAATGAATGCTGAACTAGGCTTTAAAGTAAGTGATCTCGCTGTAGCCTTTACCATCTTTTCAGTCGTAAATTCTATTTTTGGCATTTTAAGCGGATACATAATAAGATGGATGAAAGGAAGAGTATTTTTAAATCTTATAATTTCATCAGCTTTCTTATTTCTATCCTTTTTTATTTCTTCACTCGCAGATAATCTTGCCTTAATATATATAGGCTTTGGTGTATTTGGAGGAATAGGTGTTACATTTGCCTATAATTCATGTCTGACGGTTGCCTCTCGTTGGTTTAAAGATCATATTGGTGTTGTGAATGGCCTTTTCTTAATGGGATATGGTCTTGGTTCATTCTTAATAGGTAAAGTTTATTCGGCTTTTATATCAAACGGTTCTAACTGGAGAGATGTATTTTTATATTTTGGTATTTATCTTGCGATACTTCTTATTATTTCTTCACTGCTCTTAAGAGTGCCACCAAAAGATTATCAAACTCCACCTCCAAAACCAAAAATTAGAAAACAACCTATTGAGGCAATTGAGTGTACTCCGCTTGAACTTCTTAAAAGAAAATCATTCTACTATTTATTCTTCATGGGACTATTCATGATGCTTGTCTCTATGTCCATAATTTCTAATGCGAGTTATATCGTTACTGAAGTATCTCCTCTAACCACAGAAGCTAATATTGCGACAATCGTTGGTTTAATATCAATATTTAACGCTCTTGGAAGAATCTTAATCGGATTCATAAATGATTACCTTGGTGTTCGTTATAACATAGTTATAAGTACATCATTCCAAGTTTTTGCAATATTCCTTTTAGGCTTTGCAGTAATGAGTGGAAGTTTAGCATTTCTCATTATCTGTTTTATATTATTTGGTATAGGCGCTGGCATGACAGCGACATTAGGCGCTAATGTAACACTATTATTCTTCGGACAAAAGCATTACCAAGTAAATATTCAAATAGTAATGCTTGTCGGTGGACTTGGATCACTAGGAGCTATGCTTATGGGATTCCTCTATGATTCAATGGGCACATTCGTATGGCCAATATTCATTATTGGCGCAATGGGTGTCCTAGGACTCGTATCTGCATTATTATTAAAACGACCATAGGTATAAATATGACTAATTACAAACTCTTAAATGAACAATTAAAATCCATAATAGAAGGAGTAGAATCAAATATATCTAATCTTGCGAACGCAAGTGCTTTAATCTATAATACTCTAGAGAATATAAACTGGGCTGGATTTTATCTTATAGATAAAGACTACCTATTATTAGGACCATTTCAAGGTAAGGTTGCCTGCACAAAGATAAAAGTAGGAAGTGGTGTTTGTGGTACTGCAATTAAGAATATGAGAACCTTAGTTGTACCAAATGTCCATGAATTCAAAGGCCACATCGCCTGTGATACTGACTCTAATAGTGAGATTGTAGTTCCACTAATTAAGGATGGAAAGGCATATGGTGTATTAGATATTGATAGCCCAATATTTGATAGATTTAAAGAAGAAGATAGAGAAGGATTAGAAGCATTTAGAGATATATTAATTAATTCTATTAATTTAGAATAAATTTTTGTTGACAAAGATAAATTAGAATAGTATAATACACGAGGAAATAGAAAGATGAAGGTCCACTTCACACCTGAGAATCGCTTGAGAATCTAGGTAAAAGAGCTAAAAATAGATTATTCTTAGTTTTTAAAAGTGGGCTTATGTCCACTTTTTATTTTCAAAAATATTTTAAGAGGTGAATATCATTAAGTACGCTTACATTCAAAAACCAGTAAAGAAAGAAGGAAATTTAGTCAACGAAAACATTCGTTTTCCAAAAGTAATGGTAATTTTAGAAGATGGAACTAGTCTTGGCGTTATCGATACAAACAAAGCTATCGATGAAGCTTACAAAAGAGATTTAGATTTAGTTTGTGTTGCACCACAAGCTAATCCTCCAGTATGCAAAATTCTCAACTACTCTAAATTCAGATATGAAAAAGAGAAGAAGGAGAAAGAAGCACTAAAGAACCAGAAGATTATTGAAGTTAAAGAAATTCAATTATCTCCAGTTATTATGGAGCATGATTTTAATACGAAATTATCGCAAGCTCAAAAGTTCTTATCTCAAGGAAATAAAGTAAAAGTTACCATTAGAATGTTTAGAAGATTTATGCCACTTTTAGATCAAGCTTTAAATAATGTGAATGTATTTGCCGAAAAATTATCTGAAATTGCAACTACAGATGGCAAAAAAGCTGTTCTAGATGGAAATACAATTTCACTCATGATATCACCAATCAAGAAGAAAACAAAATAAAGGAGATATATAATATGCCAAAAATGAAATCACATGGTGGAACTAAGAAGAGATTCAAAGTTACAGCTACTGGCAAAATCATAAGAGGCCAGGCTTATAGAGACCACCTACATAGTCACAAGAAAGCTTCTGTCAAGAGATCACTTAGAAGCGATAAAGTAGTTTGCACATCTGATGCTAAAGCAGTAAGACGTCAAGCTCCATATTTATAGGAGGAAATAAACAATGGCAAGAGTAAAAACTGGTAAAACAAATCATCAAAGACATCTTAAAGTCTTAAAACTTGCAAAGGGCTACTTCGGTGGTAAACATTGTTTATATAAGAGTGCTCATGAACAAGTTATGCATAGTGGTAAATATGCATACAACGACAGAAGAAAGAACAAAAGCAACTTCAGAAAACTTTGGATTCAAAGAATCAATGCTGCTGCAAGAATGAACGATCTTTCTTATTCAATGTTAATGCATGGCTTAAAGCTTGCTAACATCAACATCAACCGTAAGGTTCTTGCTGAAATCGCTGTTGCAGATGCTAGTGGATTTGCTGCTATCTGCGATCAAGCTAAAGCTGCTTTAAATTAATCAATCAAAAAAAATATTGGACAGGCTCCAATATTTTTTTATTTAAAAATTAATAATTTCTTTTTTAAGTTTCTCAATTGCTTCATCTGGAGTTCCCTTAAATACGACAACACCTTTTTTGAATAAAACACCTTGTTTAGAGATGAAGGCTACACCCATATCGGCATCTTTTGCCTCTCCTGGTCCATTCACAAGACACCCCATTACGGCAACTGTAATCTTTTTGTCTACAGTTTTTAAGAATGTGTCAATTTCTTTAGCGTATTTTTCAAGATCAACCTCGGTTCTGCCACAAGTAGGACAACTGATTAAATCAGGTGAATCTAAGAGCCCAAGAGATTTTAATATTCCTTTTGCTGCATAGACTTCTCTGACAGGATTTCCCGTGAGAGATACTCTGAGAGTATCCCCTATGCCATCCTCAATTAGTGTGCCAAGTGCGATAGATGATTTAATTATTGCATCATCACCAACTCCTGATTCAGTAAGTCCAATATGAAGAGGATAATCATATAATTTAGATATCTCTCTATATGCCTCAATTGTGTCAAGCACATTAGATAGTTTTACGGATAATACAATCTTTTTAAGGCCTAGTATTTTAACCTTTTCTATATATCTTTCTAAACTTAAAACACACTTTTTTACATTTGATATTTCAAGTTTATCGATATCCTTTTCAATGCTTCCAGAATTAACACCTATTCTTACTGGAATATCATATTCAATACATTTATCAATTAGTGCTTTAAGCTTATCATCGCTACCGATATTTCCAGGATTAAATCTAATCTTATCGACACCATTTTCAATCGCGATAATACCCAGTTCATAGTTAAAATGGATATCCGCAACAATAGGCACATTAACAGCCTTCTTGATATCCTTTATCATCATGGCGTCTTCCTTAGTTTTAATCGCAACTCTTACGATATCACATCCAGCATTTTCAAGTTCTAAACATTCCTTTATGCACGCATCTTTATCGCTTGGAAGATGTGTAGACATCGATTGAATTAAAATCCTACTATCGCCACCGATTTCTTTATTTCCAATTTTAAATTTGATCGTCTTTTTTCTATTCATGTTTTAATTATACCATCAATTTGTTAATAAAATATTTAAATATAATTTAAAACTATTAATTTCAATAAATAAAAACTTGATTTATGTTTAAAATAATGCTAATATTCTTAATAGAATAAAAATGGAGGCAGAAGCTAAAGATGGCTGATGGAAGATTAAGCTTTGTATTAAAATGTAGTGAATGCGGTAGCGAAAACTACAATGGTACAAGAAACAAAAAATTACATTCAGAAAAAATGGAAGTTTTAAAATACTGCAGAGTTTGCAATAAGAAAACTGTCCACAAAGAAAAGAAATAAAATAAAACTTCAATTTGAAGTTTTTTTTATTTTTTATAGTATAATTTAGATATGAGAATACTAAGAGTAAGTGATGCTATTTATGAAGAGAACTGTTATATAGTTATAAAGGACAATGATGCAACAATAATTGATCCTGGTTTTAACTATCGAAAAATTGTCGATTTCTTCGATAAAAATGGCATAACTCCATCAAGAATAATTCTAACTCATGGTCATATAGACCATATCTCTGATATCGATAAATTATCAGAAAAGTATAAAGATATCCCAATCTATATACATGAGGAAGATTCAGATTTCCTCTTTGATGGTTACTTAAACTGCAGTTCTCATTTTGGCGCAACTAAAACATATCCAATGACTCTAAATGTTATTCAGGTAAAAGGAAAAGAAGCAAATATCGATGGCTTTAAAACTTACCTTACACCAGGTCACACAAGAGGAAGTATGGTTATAAAGATAGATGATAAACTCTTTACTGGTGATACGCTGTTTGCCGGGTCAATTGGTAGATCCGACCTACCTACTGCCTCAGAATCTAAATTAAAAGAGTCACTTGAATTTATCAAAAAATCATTCTCCAAATCTACTACAATCTATCCTGGACACTACGATATGACAACTCTCAAAAAAGAGATAGATTCTAATCCGTATCTAATTAAAAAACGTAAAGGATTCTTTAGCAAATGATAATATTAATTGGGCCATCCGCAAGTGGAAAGACAGAAGTAGTTAAATATTTAGTTAATAATTATGGTTATACCAAGCTAGTAACCAACACCACAAGAGAAAAAAGAATTGGTGAAATCGATGGTAAAGATTATAATTTTATAACCAAGGAAGATTTCCTATCTAAACTCAAAAATAACGAGTTTTTTGAATATGTTGAATATAATTCAAATTTCTACGGAACACTTAAAAAAGATATCACCAAAGAAAAAGTAGTAATACTTGAACCAAAGGGATATCAAGCATATAGACATTCATCCCTTGAGGGTATTGTCTCATTCTATTTAGACACAAGAGATGATATAAGATTTGAAAGGATGTTAAAAAGAGGAGACAAAGAAGAAAAAATCAAAGAGAGAATTGACAGCGATGGTATCATCTTCAACAGAGAATCAATTGATGGAGTTGACTATATCTTAAATTCAAATGACCTCACAGTTCCTGAACTTGCGATAGAAATTGATAAATTATATAGACAAGCATTTAAAAAGTAGACCTTTTGGTCTACTTTTGTTTTAATTCAGAGGCATCATTGAGTGATGTTACTTGGCTGAATTTCTTATCGTATATAGAATAGGTAATAGTCCTATAACCTCTAAATGATCTTTCAATCTTAATTCTCTTGATTGTTTCATACTTCATAACTCTATATAGTGATATGATGAATTTACATTTAATGATTAATCTTTCATTATCAATAATCGTATATGTATCAATATTAAAGATAGATGTGATGATAAGAAGAAGCATAAACATCGATATTCCCCCAACGATATTGAATATCATTATTGGAATAGTGACAATTAAAGATACAAGTGTATAGATTAAAAATAGTGGTAGAATTGTTTTTCCTCTTATAGTCTTATTAATAATAATTAATAAATCTTTTTCGATGTTTTCTCTATGCATTGGTATATACACAACTCTAAGCTTAGATATAACAATCATCATAGTATAACTATTTAATGTATTGGCGAAAGGGCCACCGATAATAGTTACATCATCAAGCTTAGATTTTGGTAAGTAATAATTATTCTTAAATAATAATCCTTTTTGCATATGAATATTGTGTTCATCAACTTTAGATATTAAGTTAGATGAATGCATAGTGAAATATAGTAGAGATATAATAAATACTAGTGTATAGAACATAAAACCAATAAACAATAATCTTGGAATACCATCGATAATAAATCCAAAGATAAAGTTATAGATTAATGTCAGAAGAATGGCAGTAAATATTGAATCATAAACAAACGATTCAATTACCTTACTGTCTCTAAAGAATTCTTCATTCTTCTTAAATGGTTTCTTACTATCAGTTTTAACCTTTAAAGTATCGTTGATGATATTTATAGAATCATCTTTTTCAATATATATAGCAAGAATCCTTCTTTCATCTAAAGTATAAATAGTAAGTTTTTCTAAGTAAAAAAGAGATAAAAGGAAATTTGTGCTGATTCTGATAATTATTTTTTCATTATTGAAGAATGAAACAGTTTTTCTATCAAAAAATAAGAATTTATATCTTTTTTCAATATATTTATCAGTAACAGTGTAATTGAGTGGAAGAAGTATTATTAGTAGTATAGAGTAGATAACAACATACAAAACAAAATAGAATAAACCAATTAGAATAATGTTATTGTTAAAGAATTTTTCAAAGATGTAATTATTCCAAGGTAGAATGATGATTGAGAAGATGATAGTTAAGAATAATGCTCTAGATAAGATGAAGACATTTTTATGTTTAAGATTTCTCATGTTCCATCCTCTTTTCTAAGATATTTAGAAACGTTTCTAAATCATCTTCATCGTAAATATAGAGATTGTAACGCTGTTTCTTTAGCAAAAACTTAATATTTTTCACCTTATCTTTGTGATAAAAAGCTTTAAAAACTTTTATATCATATAGTAGGTATTCTTTAAAATTATCATTTGTCTTATCATTAATTATGAGTTTATCATCATCAACTTCTATAACTATATTCTTTAACATCATTGTTTCATGGACTAAAAAATAATATACAAGTCCAATAAACCCAAGTTCAATGACAGTTACAATAATTAGTAATATCAAACCATTATCGAATAATATTTTTACAAAATAAAAGAAGAGCCAGATAAGTAGCCCTATGATAATAAGGAGTGCGCTAATCGCCTCTATTAACATAACCTTAAACTTTGATTTAGAGTATTCGAGTTTCATTTTATTACCTAATAAAATTGTATTGTTTTTTCTTCTTAAAGTCAAATGACTTAATACAAATATTTAAATATTTGTGGTAAAATCATTATAGAAGGTATTTATGGACATTATTGAGGTAAAAGATTTAAGAATAAATGTGAATAACGATTATTATCTAGAAAACATTTCTTTTAGCATTCAAGAAAAAGAAACAGCTATTTTGGTTGCGCCAAAAATAGAGGCAAGCGCAATACTGAAAGCCATATATCTAGATAAGAAGGCAATAGATGGTGAGATCTATTATTTTAATGAGTCTATAAACAAATACAATAGAAGTGATATCGATGAATGGCATGCGAATGATATATCATATATCGATAATAATGATGGTCTATTCTTCAATTTAAATATCAAAGAAAATATCACTCTTCCTCAATCAATAAACAGAGTTGAGATTGATAAAGATTATTTAAATGAAATAATAAATGTTTTAAATATTAACGAATTAATGAATAAATATCCAATTGAATTATCACAGTATGAAAGGTTAAAAGTAAATATCGCAAGGGCGGTTATTTCTAAACCATATATTGTTTTAATCGATAATGCTTTTGATTTTCTAAATCAAGAACACAAAGAAGAAGCATTCAAACTACTAAATACCTTAAGTAGTATGTTTAATATTGCCTTATTCCATGCGACCACAGATATCAATATGCTCAAGTTTGGTACCAAGAAGCTTGTACTCGAAGAAGGTATCTTAAGCGAATTATAATCATGTTTAATTATTGTTTTAGAATTGCATCAAAACCGATGAATAAACTTATAGTGAATATTTTGAAATATTCACTTCTTTCTATATCGGTATTTTTTATGTTTCTATTTATGAACAAGGAAGGTATTTCTCTTCCTGTAATCAATAAATACAATCGTATGAATTTATTCTTGTTTTATGAAATACTCTTTTTTGTATATTCGATATATCTTCTTTTCTATACAGGGAAAAATAAACTAGATAAAGAACTATTACTATCTATAGATAAACTCCCTATCCACAAGAAGAAGAAATATTCATTCTATCTTTTTGTGAAACTAATTCCAACTATTATCGCATCAGTGATATCACTTATTCTTTTAATTCTATTTTATGTGATATTCTTCCTCGTTTTAAAGAACCTTTACGGCTATAAATTTGAACTGAATATCATCACATGTTTAATGACTCTCATCATTCCATCCCTCATCTCATTTATAGCTGCATCATATTCATTTTTAGATTATTTCAATTCAGAATTCTTTGATAAATATGATCTTGTCTTCTTTATTTCAGCACTCATATCTATCTTCCTATACATCTTCATAAATAGATCGATTATAGTGTTTGTATTATTCGTATTATCCGCAAGTATATTCATAGTATCTGCAGTATATAACCTTATTTATTTCTATTCCTTAAGAAAAAGAGTTAATCTTTCAAGAAGATCTTCCTTTATCTATTTATTAATTAGAAGAAAGAACATCGCTTATTATGTTTTTGCAGTTTTAGTAATGTTTGTGAATGTGGTGTTTATTGCCTCTAACTACAACAAGTTCAAGGATACATCATCTTTTTATAAATATGATTATATCCTTGAAACTAATGATCCAAACGAATATTTAGAAGAACTCATCACCTCAAACGAAGTTGACTATAATGTAATAAATTCAAAAATAGAGATTGTAGATAACAATGAAAAATACAACCTATATAGCCTTGATTTAACTAAATTTAAAGACTTCTATAATATAGATAGTCTTGAAGCGATGTATTTGATGCCTGAAAATGCAATCATCCTTCCAAGAACTATCTATAATGAAAATAATCATTATTTAGGTGAAAGAATTAAGATTGAAATTGGTAGAGTTGAAAGAGAATTTGTCCTCTATGGATTTATAAACGATATGACTGGATGTAATGCATTTACCAATGTAGAAATAGAATCAAATAGTTCAAAGTATATTTTAATCAATGACTTAATTCAAAGAAGTAGTATTACCTCATATAATTCTTTGAATAAAATGTTTGGTGGTAATCTCCACAGAAAATTTGAAATAGATGGAGCTAATTACTATGCAGCTATTTTTAAGTTGGTTGCATCAGTAATTCTATTCATCTTTATCTCGTTCTTTGTCATAACCACTTATATTCTTGAAAGAAGAACTTTTGATGAATCGATAGAATACGATAAAACTAAATTATTATCGGCAAATCTCAAAACTGATGAGGTATTTAAAACCATTCTTTCTGCAAACTATTTGATGTTTGTCTTATCGTTTACAGTAATCTTTATACTACTCATTATGGTGTCTTTTTACAACACAAATTATATAAATATAATTTTTAAAGTAAATTATTCATATGTAGATATTTCAGGATATTTCATTTATTTACTTGAGATTTTTACATTTTTCACTATAATTATATTTGTTGACTATTTAGTCGAAAAAGGTAAAGTTGATCATGAATTCTAATACAAATAAAAACAATAAAAAGAAAAGAATGAGAAAGCCTAGCTTTTTCATCTATTATATCCTTGGCCCTATCGTAATCCTTTGGCTTAAAACAATGCTTAAGTTTAGAAGAAATAAGCTTAAAATCAAGGGGCCATCTCTCATTATCGCTCCTCATAGATCTTACTATGATTTTTTAACTATCCCATATCTCATCTACCCAACAAGAAGTCACATCGTTGCGACAACTTATTGGTATCGTAATAAGTTTTTAAAATTCTTACTAGATATCACTGAAACTATCCCAAAAGACCAATACAGAAACGATGTTAGAAGCATCTTAAAAATCGCAAGTTACCTAAAGGCTGGAAGAAACGTAATGATGTTCCCAGAAGGTCAACTTTCAACTTATGGAACTCCACTTGCCCTACCAAAAGGACTCGATAAATTAATTCTAAAATATAAGCCAAATGTATATTTCATCAATCCAAATGGTACATATCTATTTAGTCCAAAATGGAATAATACACCAGGAAAAGGAAGAATAGATGCTACGCTTGAACTCTTAATCGCAAAAGAAGAACTTGAAACAATCACAAACGAAGAAATAGTAAACAGAATCTCTAACGCCTTTAAGAAGAACGATGATCTACTCTACATGAGAGAACACCCAGAATACAAATACCTAAGGAAAAACAAAGCCAAAGGCCTTGAAATCGTCCTAATGAAGTGCCCTGAATGTGGGGCAATCATGCCATTTAAAACTGATAAACTCAATTTAACTTGTGAATCATGTGGATTCAGTCTAGATTTTGAGAAAGATAGCTATAAATTTACTGATACAAGTAAATTCTTAGATTTAAAGGATCTATTTGATTACGATTTAAACGAATATCATAAAGAAATCGATAATGGTCTCGTGCTTGAAGATGAGGCAACTTTCTCTTACTTTGAAAACATTACTGAAATGCCACTATTCAGTGGAAAGGTGAGAATGGATAATGAAAAGATCGCATTTATCTGTGAAGAAGATGAATCTAAGAATATTGAAATACCTCATGAAAGAGTAATCAATTACACAATCGCCCTTGGCAAATCATTTGAAGTGCCAATCCCTGAAAAAACATTTAAGATTTATCCAAAAGATGGAAAACATGCAATATTCTACTGGAACTATATTGCATATCTAAAGGAGAAGAATAGAATATGATTTTAAAAATAAATAATGAATCAAAAGAATATAAAGACGGAACCACACTTGAAGCTATATCTAAAGATTATGAAGGTTCATTTTTCGCCGCAAAAGTTAATAACCGTGTTAGAGAACTAACATACTCTCCAAAAGATGGTTCAACAGTACAACTTCTAGATTTAACAGAAGGAAATTCTATTAGAATTTATCAAGCAACCCTAAGATACATCATTGCGATGGCACTGCATAACGTATATCCTAATGAGAATATCCGTTTTTCTAATTCAATCTCTATGTCATTATTCGCTAAGATAGTTGGTAAAACTACCACTAAAGATATGCTAGAAAAACTTGAAAAAGAAGTAAATAGAATCATCGCCGAAGATTATAAGTTTGAAAGAAAAACTTATTCCATTGAAGAGATGAAAGAATATTATAAGAACCTTGGATATATGGATAAAGTTGAAAATCTTGAATATCGTGGTGAAAATGTTCACGTATATGAATGCAATGGTTATAGAAACTATATGTATTCATATATGACTCCAAGTTCTGGCTACATTAAAGAATTTAAATTCATCCTTTATTACCCAGGATTTATGATTCAATTCCCAAGAAAAGAAGCTAAAGGATATATACCTCAGTTTATCGATGAGCCAAACTTCTTAAAAACTCTCGCAAGAGCTAATAAATGGGCAACTATTACCGACTCAGAAAACATCTCTCACATCAATAAAAAGTGTGAAGATTATGATGAATTAGTTAAATATATCGGTGTTTGCGAAACAAGACAAAACCACGATATTGAAGAGATTGGTAAGAGAGTAGAAGAAAACATCGATGATTTAAGATTGATTGCTATCGCAGGTCCATCGTCATCAGGCAAGACCACCTTCTCAAAACGTCTTGAAATCGAATTATTATCGAGAAATATTCATCCACTTAGAATCAGTTTAGATAATTACTACCTAGATGAAAAAGATGCCATAAGAGATGAAGAAGGTAAGGTTGACTGGGAACATATTGAATCATTGAATATTTCTTTATTTAAAGAAAACATAACTGATTTCTTAAATGGAAAAGAGGTATGTCTTCCATATTTTGACTTCCAAACAAGAGAAAAAGGCTTTATGAAGCCAGTAAAACTTGAGAAAGATTCAGTAATAATAATTGAAGGTATTCATGCCTTAAATTCAATTCTTACAGATTCAATCCCTAAAGAAAATATCTTTAAAATCTATATCGTTCCACTAATCCAAAGAAATATCGATAATCATAATCCAATAAGCATTACCGATATAAGACTAGTTAGAAGAATAGTAAGAGATAAAAACTTTAGAAATACGACTGCATATAAGACACTATCATCTTGGAAGAGTGTAAGAAATGGTGAAAGAAAATGGATTTATCCAAATATGGAACAAGCTGATTTCATTTTCAATTCTGAACTTGGTTATGAACTCCTTGTCTTAAAGAAATATGGCATGGAATCACTCCATGAAGTTGGTTATGATTCTGATCAATTCATAAATGCCAACAGAATCTTAAAATTCTTAAAAGTATATCGTTCAATAGATGATAATTTAGTGCCTAATAATTCGATACTAAGAGAGTTTATAGGCGGTTCTGTATTCAAAGATATTTAATAAATTGTGTGAGTTTACTCACACTTTTTTATTGGATTTTTTTCTTTCTTAACCACATATCATTAAAATTATGATATAATTAAAATGATATGATTATAAAAGACGACATTATATTTGGTCTAACACCAGAAGAGGTGGAAGATAGAATAAAAAAAGGTCAAGTGAACAAAAAAGAAAACAGAAAGACCAAAAGCTATAAAGAGATCTTCTTTAACAATTTATTTTCTGTTTTTAACCTTGTAATCTTGATCATGGCTTTACTCGTTATTCCAACTATCAAAAGAATTGGTGATTTATCAAATATTATCTTCGTTTTTATTGCACTATTAAATCTTTTAATTGGTATCATTCAAGAGATTAAAGCGAAAAGAATCGTCGATAAACTTGTCCTCGTTAATTCAGAAAAAGTAAAGGTTTTAAGAAATCTTTCAACTGAATTCATTCAAAACGAAGAAATAGTTTTAGACGATATTTTGATATTGGAAGCAAATAAACAGATTCCTGCCGATTCCTTAGTTCTTGATGGTGAAATCTATGTCAATGAATCAAATATCACTGGTGAATCTGATGATATTCTAAAGAAAAAAGGCGATAGTCTTTATTCTGGATCATTTGTCGTATCTGGCGAATGTAATGCCAAAGTAATACACGTTGGAAAAGATAACTTTATTGAACAACTTTCCAGTCAGGCAACTAAATATTCAAAACCTAATTCAGAGATAATGAATTCTCTAAATAAGATTATCACAATCATTTCTATATCACTTATTCCTTTATCAATACTTTTATATTTCGTATATAGAGGTTATTCTAATTATATTTCTGAAGATTTTGTAATATTTAATCTCACAAGAGAACTAGTCCTCGGACTAGTTAGTGCCATCAATGGCATGATTCCATATGGCCTATTCCTCTTAACATCAGTTTCTCTTGCGGCATCTATCATCAAACTTGCGAAGAGTAAGACTGTCGTTCAAGAACTCTATTGTATTGAACAACTCGCAAGGGTCGATGTCCTCTGTCTTGATAAAACAGGAACTATCACTGATGGTACAATGAAGGTAGAAGAGTTAATACTCGTTGATCCAAAGTACCAAGCTCTTGAAATCATCTCTTCGATGAATGGAACACTAAAAGGCACAAACCAAACAAGCAAAGCTTTAAAAGATAGATTTGGTGATTCGATATATTTCTCGGCAACATCAATCCTCAATTTCAATTCTACAAACAAATTTAGCGCAGTTACCTTTAAGGAAGTTGGTACATTCGCACTTGGTGCTCCAGATATTTTAGTAAAACTAAAAAAGAATGATCCTTATCTAAAACTCATGAACTCAAGAGCTCTATCGGGAAATAGAGTACTTGCCTTATGTAAAACTCCATCAAAAATCAAAGATAATAAGCTTGCGGGTCCATTTGAACTTGTGGCATTAATATCTATCCACGACAACATTAGAGAAGGTGCAAAAGAAACCATTAAAGAATTCATCGATAATGGCGTTCAAATCAAAATAATCTCTGGCGATAATCCAATGACAGTCAGCGCTATCGCGAGGGATGCCGGTGTACCAAACTACGATAAATGGATTTCACTCGATGGTTTAACTGATGAAGAAGTAGTTGAGGCCGCCAATGAATACGCCGTATTTGGTAGAGTAAAACCTAAACAAAAGAAACTCTTAGTTCAAGCACTAAAGAAAGAAGGACACAAAGTCGCAATGACAGGCGATGGTGTAAACGATATCTTAGCTTTAAGAGAATCCGATTGTTCAATCGCGATGGCAAGCGGTAGCGAGGCAGTAAAAACCGTTGCCCACTTAGTACTACTCGATTCAAACTTCTTAAGTCTACCAAAGGTAGTTAATGAAGGAAGAAGAGTAATAAACAACATCGAAAGAAGTGCTTCACTCTTCCTCTCTAAGACATTCTTAATGATACTAATCAATATTACCGCTATAGTTCTATTCTTTATGAATCCAGAACTTGAATTCACAAACCCATTTAGGCAACCATCTCAACTTATGATAATTGAAACATTTATCATAGGTATTCCATCCTTAATACTAGCTCTTGAACCGAATGCACAGATTATAAGTGGTAAGTTCCTCACAAATATCTTTAAAGGGGCAGTCCCAGGCGCAATTATCGTCTTTATCGACCTTCTCCTTGTAAGATTCTTATCGCCTATCTTTGGCTTTAGTGATTTAGTAGAATCAAATATCTCACTATTAACTTCAACTTATGCATTCTTTATGGTTCTAATCTATATATCGATTCCATATTCAAAACTTCGTATGTGGGTATCGATTATTACCGCAGTACTGATATCTCTTTGCCCGCTAATTTCAATCTATACTTTAGAGACATTTGGTGCTGATTTCTTCCACTATGGTTTCATCGGAAATGTCTTCCAAATGGAACCTGCAGGGTATTTAATGACCGTATCCCTCATCTTAGGATCCGCTCTTCTTTATGCCCTCTTCCTTTTCTTAAAAATCAATAAAATAAGGAGTGTCAAAAAATGAAACACTATGAATATAAAACACATGGAACATGTTCTCAAAGAATAATATTTGATGTTGACGATGATAATAAAATCCATAACACCACTTTTATTGGTGGTTGTAATGGAAACCTCAAAGCTATCTCAAAGCTTGTTGAGGGCAAAGATAAAGATGAAATCATCACTATTTTAAAAGGCAACACATGTGGTCCAAGACCAACTTCATGTGCTGATCAGTTTGCTAAAGCGTTAGAAGAAGTTAAATAAAGATTTCATAAAAAGGAGGAAATCATGAATATTTTATTTGCGGGTGTAGAATGTTTCCCTTTCATCAAAATTGGAGGGTTAGGTGATGTCCTTGGTATATTACCGAAAGAATTAAATTCTCTTGGCGATGTAGACACAAGAGTAATTATGCCAAAGTTTTCTGTCATCAAAGAAGAACTTTTAAAAGATATTGAATTTGTTGATGAATTCTATGTTTTCGTTGGCCAAAAGGCTCACAAAGTTAAATTATGGCAAGAGAAATACAATGGCTTTATTATTTATTTCTTAGAAAACGAGAAATACTTTAACCGAGAAAGGGTTTATGATTTCCCTGATGAACTTGAAAGATGGGCACTATTCCAAGTCGGCACAGTTGAAGCGATGAAATATATGAAGGATTTCAAAGTTGACGTTTTAAACTGTCACGACTGGCATACAGGAATGATTCCAGAAATCATTAAAGTAAAATACTTTAAAGAATTTGGAAATATCAAAACCGTCTTCACAATCCACAACATCATGTTCCAAGGAGAATGTGATAGACAAACTGCAAAACTCTTCAATATGCCTTTTTCTAATGTGATGGAAATGAATGGCAAAATGAATTTCATGAAGAGCGCAATTGTATCAGCTGACTATGTAAATACTGTCAGTGATACCTATTCAAAAGAATTATTATCAAGTGACTATTTCTCAATGGGACTTGGTTCAATTCTCAATCAAAAAGCTAAGGCTAAAGCATTCGGTGGTATTTTAAATGGTTTAGATTATGTCCTTTGGAACCCAGAAACTGATAGTGGTATTCCACTAAACTACACATTTAAAAACTACAAAGAAGGTAAAGAAAAAGCCAAAAGAGTTTTATATGATAAACTCGGAAGAGAAGATTTTTATACTGATACTCCAATGATGGCAATTGTCTCAAGACTTACACGCCAAAAAGGTCTTGATCTAATAACTCACGTAATTGATAATCTATTAAATGATTATACATTTAAGTTCGTTGTCATCGGTTCTGGTGAAAGGGGATATGAAGATTTCTTCAGAGATTTAGAAAAACGTCATCCATATAAAGTTAAATGCTTCATAGGTTATTCGGATGAACTCGCACATCTAACATATGCTGCATCAGACTTATTCTTAATGCCAAGTGCATTTGAACCATGTGGTCTTGGTCAAATGATTGCCTTAAGATATGGTTCTCTTCCAATTGTAAGAGAAACTGGCGGCTTAAAAGATTCAGTTATGCCGTTTAATGAATATACAATGGAAGGAAATGGCTTTAGTTTCACTAACTATAATGCTTATGATATGGATTATGTAATAAGATATGCATTTAGAATCTATAAAGAGAAAGATAAATGGGATACTCTCGTAAAGCATGCGATGGAGTCTGATTATAGTTTCAAACAAAGTGCAATCAAATATTATAAAATGTACAAAGATTTGTTAGATAAATAGGAGGAATTATATATATGAAAACTTTAGCAATCATTCTTGCTGGTGGAAGAGGTTCAAGACTCGATATTCTATCTGAAAAACGTGTTAAACCTTCTGTACCATTCGCAGGTAAATATCGTATTATTGACTTTACACTTTCAAACTGCTCAAATTCTGGTATCTACAACGTAGATATACTCACTCAATATCTACCATTATCATTAAATGAACATATTGGTGCTGGTAAACCTTGGGATATGGATAGAAGAGATTCACATGTAACTCTCCTTCAACCTCATTCAGAATGGTACAATGGTACAGCTGATGCAATAAGAAAGAATCTTCATTGTCTCTATCAAAGTGATGCTGATTATGTTTTAATTCTATCAGGCGACCATATCTATAAGATGGATTATCGTAAACTTATCGATTTCCATGTTGAAAAGAATGCTGAAATCACTATCGCATGTAAGGTAGTTCCACTAGAAGAAGCTTCTAGATTTGGAATTATGGAAGCTGATGAAACTCAAAAAGTTGTAAGATTTGTTGAAAAACCTAAACAACCAAAGAGCGATCTCGCATCAATGGGTATTTATGTATTCAATAGATTAAAATTAATCGAACTCTTAGAAGGAAATGATGATATTGAAGATTTAGATTTCGGTGGACACATCATCCCTCAAATGATTTCATCAGGTAAGGTTTATGCCTATAAATTCTATGATTATTGGAAAGATGTAGGTACATATGATTCATATCTAAAAGCTAACCTAGAACTCATTGAAACAGTTGATAAGATTCAACTTGATATGTATGATCCTAACTGGAAGATTTACACAAGAAGTGAAGATATGCCAGCTGTTAAAGTCGGAAGTAAAGCTAAGATCAATCAAGCATTACTTTCTAATGGTGCAATAATCGCAGGTGAAGTTACACGTAGTGTAATCTCTCCAGGCGTAATCGTACATCCAACTGCCAAGGTATTTAACTCTGTTATATTAAATAATACAGAAATTAAAGCTGGTGCTGTCATTGAAAATGCCATCATCGATAAGAACTGCGTTATCGGTGAAAATGCAAGAATTGGTGAATTTGAAAACATTCCAAACAAAGAAAAACCAAGCTTACTTTCATCTGGTATAACAGTACTTGGTAAGGGTGTAGTAGTTGGCAATGACGCTAAGATTGGTAAGAATGTAAGAATCTTCCCAGGAATCAATTTAGAACAAAGGAAATTAAACGTAGTTCAATCAGGAGAAACTATCGTTAAGGAATAATTATGCTAGAAAAAATAATAAAAAAATATCATAAAAGGATAGCCTTTTCGCTCTATGGTATTCTCGGTATAATCACAATGATTTTACCATTCGTAATCCTAGGTTTTGGTATATACTTTGTGATTACTCAGGAACAAAAAACCGGTGGATACATGTGGATTATCGTGAGTGTAATCGCCTTCCTCTTCGCATTTAGAAAATTAAAGGATTTTCTAACAACTTACAAATACATCATAAATCCAAAGAAATTCCCAGCTTATGAAAAGTTAATTGAAGATGGAAAAGATCCAGAAAAATATGATTCTGAACTCGAACAAGCTGGTGTCTTAGATGGTCTTACTAAACAAAACCCAATCATTATGACTGATAATTTCATCTTTGGATTTAGCCAAGTATCTTTTTTCTTCTTAGATAAGAGTAAAGTAATTTGGGCATATGAATATAATGGAAATGGAATCGTATTCTTTGATTCACATAAATTATATGGATTTACATATTTCCCAACTGTAGATGGCAATGATATCTTAGTTGAACAGTTAAAAGTAGATATGCCTTATATCTATCTTGGTACCGAATTCGATTATAAAACTGTAATGCATGATGAGTTTGATGAAACAGTTAGAAAACTCGAAGAAGAACGTTTAGAATTCTTAGCCGATCCTGAAGCTTATAGAATTAAAAAAGCTGAAGAAGAAAGATTAAAAGCTGAAGCTGAGGCAAAGAGACTCGAAGAAGAAAAACTAAACCAAGAAGCTGAAGACACTATAGAAAAAGAAGAAACTGAAAATAATAATGATGAAGAACCTTCGAAATAGGTTCTTCTTATAAAATAGGGGGCTATTATGTTAGAAATTAGAAACGTATATAAGAGTTATGATGGAAAGAAAGATGCCATTAAAGATATAACACTCGATATTGAAAGTGGAGATATTTTTGCCTTCATCGGTCACAATGGCGCTGGTAAAACAACTCTTATCAAATGTATTGTCGGATTATTAGATTATGATAAAGGTTCAATTAAAATCGATGGTATCGATGTAAAAGAGAATTTGCTCGCTGCCAAAAAGATTTTTGCATATATTCCAGATAATCCTAATATCTATGAAACTATGTCTGGAATTCAATATCTAAACTTTATTTCTGATGCCTTTAATCTTTTTGAAACTGAAAGAAAAGAAAAGATAGGAAAATATTCGGAAATCTTAGATATGACTTCAAAACTAGGAGATAAAATCAGTTCATATTCTCATGGTATGAAACAAAAACTCGTAATCATCGGAGCTTTAATTCATTCTCCTAAACTTTTAGTTTTAGATGAACCATTCGTTGGTCTTGATCCAGAAGCATCATTCAAAATTAAAAACATCTTTAAGGAGCTTACAGAGGAAGGTACTGCCATATTCTTCTCAACTCACGTTCTTGAAACTGCAGAAAAGATCTGTAATAAGGTTGCAGTAATAAGACATGGTGAAGTAATCAAATGTGGCGAAATGTCAGTAATCAAGAAAGATGAATCACTTGAAGATGTATTTATGGAACTCTTAGGTGAAGGCGATGGTAAAGACATTTGATTTAGTTAAGATTTTCCTTAAGGAAATGTATAAGTTCAACAATAGAACAGTAAATAAGAGAAAGAGTAATTCTAAAGGACTTTTAATTCTTTTAATTGTATTAGTTCCTATCTATTTATTGATGTTTGTGTCGAATTTTATACAAATCTTTATAAGTTTTGGAAATGGTGTAGTTGATATATTTGATAAATCAATTTACACAATTGTCGTATTGACATCTGTGTCGTCATTATTCTTTATTGTCATTTCTGGTAACCAACTCGCTATGACTGAAAAAGATAATGATGTACTTGGTACACTACCTATTCCTGAAAGAACAATCATTTCAGCAAAGCTTATTACAGCGATGATCGTTGAATCGTTCTTTGAAATCTTTATTGGAATTTCAGGACTTATCGCTTATTTAGTTGTTGGGAATATCACTTTAAACGGACTCCTTGTCCTATTAATTGCTCCGATTCTCTCAATCGTTCTCCCTACAGTACTATTCTCATTCTTAATATTAGCTGTAAGAAAAGCCATTCAAAAAAGCAAGTATAAAAGAGTGCTTGAATTATTAGGTCTTGTACTAATGATTGTCTTTGTCTTTGGCTTAAGTTTTATGATAAGCATGACTACATCAGCTGGAGAAATGGACAATCCAAATATTTTAACTGGCATGATGAACGCTTATGAGGCTTTTATGACGTATTTCCCAGGTCTTATTCTCATAAAACTTTCTATTGAACAGAACAATATCCTATTCTTTATTCTCTATGTTGCATTAATGATTGGTTTATTCGCAGTATTTACTGTCTTATTCCAAAAATTTGCCTTCAGAATGATGGTTTATGAAAAGGTAAACAATCAGCAGAACAAAAAGGATAAAATTGAATATAAAAACTCTACTATATTTAAAACATTGTTAAAGAAAGAATTTACAAAATTATTCAACGATAATTTATATATTGTAAATGCGTTACTCTTACCTGTCTTTGCAGTAGTTGGTGCTATTTTAATAGCCGTCTTTAAAAATGATATGATAATGGAAGTAGATGGTGATACAGCATTCAATTTCACCATACTCATATTCCCTATTATCCTTGTGCTCCTTTCAATGATGACCTTGACATCTTCATTTACACTATCACTTGAAAATAAAAGCACATGGTTCTTAAGAACGCTTCCAATCGATGAAAAGACAATCTTTAGGGCAAAAGCTGTATTTAATTTGATTCTCTATTATGTACCCGGCATTATAATATATGCAATATATATTATTACCGTTCTTCCAAATTTCCTTGAAGCATTTGGAACACTATGCTTAATGGTGGGATCTTCAACTTTAACAACTTACATTAATCAATTTATCAACTTAAGACATCCTGCAATCGATATGGAAGATAAATATGTAATAAAACAATCGACATCTGTCATGATTGCATCATTCTTAATAATCGGAGAAATGTTCCTCTTCCCAGGCCTTATAGTAGGTATGTATTTTGCAACTTCAAGCTTTGGAATAGGCTTCATTCTCGCCGGTGTAATTCTATTCTTATTTGGATTATTATTCATTTATTTAATCAATAAGAACGGTAAGAAGCTTTATAAGAGATTCTGTTAGATAGTTAAGAGCTACTTCGGTAGCTCTTAACTCATTTTTTCATATTATGAAATAAAAGTGAAGTAACAAATTTTATTATATAAAATTCGTTATATAGTATTGTACTAATAAGTGTATTATGATAATATTAAAGTGTCATTATCTTAATTACTTTTAGGACCCCAAACAATTGTTTTATGGACTGACATTGTAGTTGTGTTGAACGCAAACTCATGTTTGAATCCTAATGCTACAAAAAAAGTCTTACCGTTAAGATGACCACGGTCATCTATTAGTAATCAAGATAATGATTTTTTTATTGGAAAGGTAGATTATGTTCAAAGTTAAGAGTTTTAAAGAGAATCATCCAAACCCATTAATGTATCGAGATAAGTATCAAATCTTAGATGGAATATGGGATTTTTTCATGGACTATCATAATATTGGAGAAATAAAAGGATATCAAAAATTTTTCCCAATAGGTTCAACTATAAATGTGCCATATTCATATTTATCAGAAGAATCAGGTATTCACATCAAAGATAAGTGCGATCATGTTTGGTATCATAGGACATTTGAATATAAAACCGTTTTAAACGAACTAGTATTTATCCATTTTGAAGGTAGTGATAATGTCACTAAACTCTATATTAATGGTAAATATGTAGGAAAAGATAGAGGTGGCTATCATAGAATATCATTTGATATAACCAAATATTTAATTGACGGTACAAATGATATAACTGTCAAATGCAATGACAATATGAGCGTTCTAAAACCTCGTGGCAAACAGAGATTTAGAAAAGAAAATTTCTGGTGTTGGTATGAAGAAACTACAGGGATTTGGAAAACTGTATGGATCGAATATCGAAAGAAAGCATACATTGAATCATATAAGATTACCCCATCATTTAAGAATAAATCATTCGAAATTGAATTACATTCAAATGAAATAATAAAAGATTTATCAGTTAAGGTAAGCTATAAAGATAAAGTTGTATACAACAACACAAATTTGACATCTTATACTAATTCAATTGAACTTACAGTAAACCTTGAAAATGACTTTCATCCTTGGGATACTTTAGCTCCTGAACTATACGATATTGAATTTAATCTAAATAGTGAATATGGCACCGATAAAGTCTTAACTTACGTAGGAATAAGAGATATCTATGTAAAGGATTCTAAAATATATCTAAATGACCATGAACTATATCAAAAACTAATTCTTGATCAAGGTTACATCGAAAGAGGAGATATGACACTCACGCCAAAAGAATTAGAAAATGATATCATAAATATGATAAATATGGGATTTAATGGCGCAAGAAAGCACCAAAAGTTTGAATCTGAGGTTTATTATTCTTATGCAGATTTCTATGGATATTTGGTATGGTCTGAGATGCCAAGCATGTATCTAACAACCATTTCATCTGGCATAAACTTTAAAAGAGAATGGTTAGAAATTGTTAAACAATCATATAATCATCCATCAATAATCACCTACACTCCATTCAATGAATCATGGGGTATTTGGGGGATTGATCATAAAGACCCAGGCACAATTCTCTTTGTTAAACAAGTATATAATTTGACAAAATCTTATGATAAAACAAGACTCATCACTGTAAATGATGGCTGGAGTCATTTGGATGGAGATATCATCACGCTTCATCTTTATAATCAAGATAAAGAAAGTTTAAAATATGATATTGATAGAGCTTTCAATGATAATTTTGTAAATTATAAAAAGGGAAGAATCTTCGTCCTTAAAAAAGAATATCTTAAAGATAAACCTGTATTATTAGATGAATTCGGCGGAACATCTTTTGATGAAGGTAAGGAAACTTTTGGATATGGTAATAATGTCAAATCTTCAGAAGAATTTGAAGAAAGACTCACTGAATTATTTGGAACAATCCTAGATGATGATAGATTTGGGGGATATTGTTATACACAGCTATCTGATGTAAGGCAGGAGATGAATGGCCTTTATACGATGGATAGAAAAAGAAAAGTTCCAGACGAAATGATGAGAAGAATTCAAAGAAGTTAATGAAATAAATAAGGTATCTTATTTCTTTACATTAAAAATCAAAAATGATAAAATACACCTTAGGTGAATAATATGTTAGACGAGTTAAAAGTAAAAATTCAAGATTATCTAAATAATAAAATCGAAACGGAAATGAATGTTCCTGTTGTTTTATCTATCGAAACTCCAAAAGATAAAACTAAAGGTGATATCGCAGTTCCTTCATTTCAGCTTTCTAAAGTTCTCCATAAGAGCCCAATGGAAATTGCTCCAACTTTAAGAACTTATCTTGAAGAACTTCCATATTTTGAAAAAGTAGAATGTGTTGGCCCATACGTTAATGCATTTTATGATCGTAAGAAACTTGCTAAACTCGTTTTAGATGAAGCATATAATGGCAGAAATAATGATAAAGTTTTAGGCACAGTCGCAATAGATTATTCTTCACCTAACATCGCAAAAAACTTCTCAATTGGTCACTTAAGGAGTACAATTCTTGGTCAATCACTTGGAAACATCTATGAATATTTAGGATATAACGTTATAAGAATAAATCACCTCGGTGATTTTGGAACTCAATTTGGTAAGCTAATCTATGCATATTTAAATTGGGGTGATGAGAAAAAAGTTATGGAAGATCCTATAAACGAACTCGTTTCTTTATATGTTAAGTTCCATGAAGAAGCCGAAAAAGATCCTAAACTTGATGATGAAGCAAGAAAGATTTTCAATGAACTTGAAGAAGGAAATAAAAAATATAGAACTCTTTGGGAAACCTTTAAAAACGCTTCATTAAAAGAATTCAAAAGAATATATGATTTATTAGGTGTTACTTTCGATGAATATTCAAGTGAAGCTAATGCTTCAAGAGATTCGAAGAGAGTTCTTGATCTATTAGATAAAAAAGGTTTACTTGAAATCGATGATGGTGCAACAATCATCAGAATCGGTGATGATATCCCACCAGCAATCGTTAAAAGAAGTGATGGTGCAACTCTCTATATCACAAGAGATTTAGAAGAAATCCATCGTCGTTATGAGAAATATCATTTCGATAAGATGCTATACTGCGTTGGTAATGAACAAAAATTATATTTCACACAATTAAAACGCGTTCTATCTAAAATGGATGCTCCATTTAAAGATGCAGTTAAACATGTGAATTTCGGTTTAATACTAACTGATGGCAAAAAGATGTCTACAAGACACGGAAATGCCATCAAGCTAAATGATGTTTTAAATGAATCGATAAGACTCGCAAAAGAACATATTGAAGAAAAGAATAAAGATCTTGAAAATAAAGACGATATCGCTAAAGCTGTAGGTGTATCTGCGATAATCTTCAATGATTTAAAGAATTATCATGAAAATGATTACGAATTCAATCTAGAAGATGCAACAAGGTTTGAAGGACAAACAGGACCATATCTACAATATACAAGTGTAAGAATTGGCTCTATCCTAAAGCAAGCTGAATTCGATAGAACAAATATTTCATTAGATTTATTAATTCAAGATAACTTCTTTGAAATAATCAAGAAGTTAGATGAATTCGATCAGATAATTCAAAAATCTGCGGACGAATATTCACCTAACTACCTTGCTAAATATTTATTAAATCTCGCATCAATGTTTAATAGTTTCTATTCAAAAGAAAAATGTTTATGCGAAGACGTATTAGAAAGAAATACTAAGTTATATCTCATCTATCTCATTAAATCAAGACTTGACCTTGGAATGAAACTCTTAGGTATGAGTGTTGTAGAGAAGATGTAATATATATTAATGCGGGAGAGTGGCGGAATCGGTAGACGCGATGGTCTCAAACACCATTGGAGCAATCCGTGTGGGTTCAAGTCCCATCTCTCCTACATAAAATTTGGAGGTTTATAAAATGTATTGTAGATACTGTGGATACGATTTAGGCGATAAGGAAACTGCACCAACATATTGTCCTAACTGTGGTGCAAAAGTAGTAAAAAGTGAAACAGATGCTTATAATGAGTCAAGCACTAAATCTACTACTTACACAAGCAAAATAAAACAAGAAGCAAACAAATATAATGATGTAGATGAAAGTACAGAAAAGACTCGTCGTCTAGGTAGATTATTTATCACCCTTGCGATTGTACTTTTCTTCACATGTGGTATTATCACAATAATCATATATTTAAGCGGTGATATATTCAATTTAAGAAGACTTGTGATTGCGCCAATTATGTATGGAATATCAATTCCATTCATTCTAATGATGCTAATATTTGGTATTATATACCTAAGAAAGAAAATGAAGAATGCAGTCGCTATTATCATTTTCTCAATCCTAATGCTATTATCAAGAGTTAATATGTTCAGAAGAACATTAGAATTATCTCAATCATGTTTTTATGATAGAACAAATACTGCTAACTATTATACTGATTTCTTCACTAATGCAACTGATCCAAAAGATGTAAAAGTATATGATGCAGTAATTGATACAGAAATATTCTATACATATATTGAATTTACTCAAGAAGAGAATCAAACATTCTACGATAATCACGTTACAGCCAACCATTTAGAGGATATTGGATATGAATTATTTGGTTATAGTTTTGTAGGCAGAGGCGACCTTTCATCTAAAACATTTGTACTCGATGAAACTGCTTCAAGCGATGTATTATTCTTCTATAATTCAAAGAATGGTAAACTCGTTATGTTCTATATAGAAATGACTGGTGAAGCATATCAAGCAATGGAAGATGGAACTTTTATTGTCTAAAATGATAATTTAACGAATTATCCCCATATTTAGCGATTTACTTTCTATAAAAAAATTCAAAATATATGAAATAGGTGCAAAATTAACGAAATAACTTGCACCTATTTCTTTTTAAATATATAATTTAAAATGAAGTTATAGGGAGGTGTTACTATGAAAAAATTCTTCTCAAGGCTGTTTAATGTTCTATTCTTCATATTTGCTGTATTAATCTTTTTACCTTGGCAAAAGATATCTAGTTTAATATCAAGAATTGGCCTTTCATCTTTTGGAACTTATTTAGAAAAACATGGTGAAATTAAATTCTTAATAATTCCATTAGTTTCAATAATCATATCTCTAATCTATCTTATCGTTTCAATTGCTGAACGTAAGAATAGTCCAAAAGAAGTATCAAATAAACCAACACAAAATACTGCATATGGTCTTGTTTACTATATGGGTATAGCTGGAGCTTTAAGTGGTGTTATCCACAACATATTTGCCTATATCAATAAAGCGCCAAATGGTTTTGTAATCCTTGATAATGATTATTTTGGACTTGGTAGATTTGTGAATAATATTCCATTCTTAAGAAGCAATGTTTCCTTCTTAACTGGAACATTTATATTTGTTGTTTTATTATTGCTTCAACTACTAATTGCCATCTTCAATAAATCATATAAGAAAGGTGGATTCCTCAAGGTATTAAACTGGTTAATCCTTGTAGTTTTATGCCTGCTCTCAATAAAAGGATTCACAGACCTTTATACAGGACTCGGCTCATTCATCACACTACTAAGAAACTTACTCAATTCTTCATCACTTGCTGAAATTGAAATTGCTTATAATTTTGAATACTATACATTCTTAGTTGCAGCCGCTTTAGCAGTTGTTCTCTATATTATATTTGCCCCAATTATCGCAAAGAAAAATAAAAAAGAATTAGAAGAACAAAACAAGAAACCACAAGAAAAACTCAAAAACTTAGCACCTTATCAATCTCCATTTGAGAATCATGAAAGAATTGATGATCCTTTATACGAATTCCCAAGACAGGAAGAAGTTCTTGAAACTCAAATTGAAGAAAAAGCTGTAATCAAACAAGTGTTATTTGAAGCATCTAATCTTGATGAAATATATGAAACTGAATTTGGATTCAAGAATTGTTCAATGGTTAGAGGTGATGCAGTAACTGACTATTATGTAAATAAGGTTAAGTTCTTAAGTCTTTCAAATCACAATCGTACAATGTCATTTAGATTGGATCTTGATAAAGCGATAAGACTCATAATTCAATATCCATTAATTGGTAAAGACAAATACGAAGATCATAAGATATGGTTTAAGATTGAAGATGCATCAGTACTTTCAAAGGAAGTATTAGTTGGCATCATAAGAGATGCTTATACAACAGTTTAAATAACGTATAAAACAATATTCAAACATTAAATAGTGCTCTTTTTGAGCACTATTTTTGTTGTTTATTGTATAATATATATGGAAATAATAATGAAAAGTTGGTAGTTTATATGAAATTCAGTGAATTAGTAGACAAGTTGACAAAAGGCCAACCATTAATGTTTATAAGAAACATCTTATTGATATTACTTGGAACTTTTGTTTTAGCGATGGGTACTGAAATGTTTATTATCCCTGCAGGTCTTGATACTGGTGGTGTATCCGGTATTGCAATTTGTTTTAAATACGCAGGCGTTGATTTTAGCTCAGAAATCATTATTGGTATCATCGGCTGGATATTATTCTTTATAGGTTTAATCTTTCTTGGTTGGCGTTTTAGTGCACAAACATTACTTTCAACCATCACATATCCGATATTTTTATTGCTCATTAATTGGTTATGTACAAAGTGGAATTTCCTTTTAATATCTGAATCTGCATCACTTAAAGATAATCCTGCACTAATATCACTTTTATCTGCATTATTTGGAGGTGTTCTTGTCGGTGCTGGTTGTGCAATAACCTTTATTGGCGGTGGGTCTACTGGTGGTGTTGATATTATCACATTCGTAATATGCAAGTTTTTAAAAAATGTTAAAAGTTCAGCATCAATATTCATTATAGATGCAATTATAGTAGTTGCAGGTTTCTTCATCAATAAAGAACACGATATTGCATTAGCTCTTGAAGGTGTATTTAGTGCTTTTATTGCAGCTTTAGTTGTAGATAGAATATTCGTTGGACAATCACAATCATTTGTCGCATATGTTATCACAAACAAATATGCAGAAATCACAGAAGATATCATCAAGAAACTCGATAGAACCACATCAATTCTCGATATCGAAGGTGGCTATACAAAAGAAAAAAAGAAAATGGTTATCATTTCTTTTACAGTAAGACAGTACCAAGAAGTAATGTCTATTGTTACAAGACATGATAGAAAAGCGTTCACAATGGTACATAGAACTCAAGAGATTAATGGTGAAGGTTTTAAAGAAATAGACTAATATTAAGGAAGTTTGTAATATGGGTAAGTTTTTTAAAATATTATTTGGCATTATTGGTGGTATATTATTACTCGCTATAATTACTGTAACTATAATAATCATCAAAATAAGTGATGATAGAGATGTTAATAACCCTAATGTTGTTGAAGATAATAAGCCTCTGTCTCGAGTAATTGATAATAAATTATATGAAGGTACTGAAGATTCCGTGTCTTCTAATGAGGCAAATATCGTATTTGATGAAGAAGAATTAGAATACCTTTTATATCCAATCTTAAAATCAATTGATATCTCAAGTCCAAGAATCGCTTTCACTGGTGTAAATGTTGATGTAATTAATGGTGAATATAAAATAGAAGTATCAGCACAGTTTTTAGGTATGTTTAAAACTGTCGCAACTGCAAATCTAGATTTCGGTTTTGAAAATCAAATATTTTCTATAAAACTAAATGAATTAAAAGCTGGCTCAATGAGCTTTACATCTATAGGCAAATTAGTTATCAAATCAATAAATCAAGAAGAAGTAAAGAAATCATTAAAAGAAGCCAATATCTTATGTGATATTGATTTCGATAATTTCATTATTTCATTTACTGTGAATAATATGAAAGAGATGATTTCATCTGGTGTAGATAAAACAAATGCTGCCCTATTTAAATGCTTAATTGATACATTCTTAACTAATGATGAACTCTTAACTCTCGTCCTTGGGAATGATAATCTAATCGGTGCCTACATTCATTTAGGCAATGCTAAACATAATCCTTCACTACATAACGATCTACTTTATAATTATGACTATGTACCAATCAATCAGAATGTTAAGAAACTATTAGATAATAATGTAATTGATTACGATAAAGTATCTCCATTATATAACTTTCTAGTTAGAGGTTATAAATCAATTGAAGATGAAACAAAAGCAATCATAGATCCATTAGATTTATCTATAATAGGTATCACAAATAATAGTGATTATGAAGGCATAATCAATAGATCTGATGTAACACTGGATGGTTATATCAAAGGTTTATTTAAAAATAAATCCATAATGGAAACATCAAACATACTCTTATCTGGCCTTGCGATTCCAGATGATACATTAAATGGAATCTTCCAATCACTCCCATTTGTAGGCTTTTCAATCGCTTATGCAAATGATGATAACGAAATTGGTTCAATTGTTATAGAGCAATTAATTATCAATTGTTTAAATGAAAAATTAAAAATCGATATGGTTGTATCAGTGAACGGTTTAAGAATTGTGGCAGAAGTTAATTTTACATGTAGAGATGAAAGCAGTAATGGACTAAGATTAGATGGTACAATCGAAAAACTCTATATCGGTTCATATGAATTAACCGATGAACAAAAAACTCTATTACTTGAATATTTAAGCGGTGTAATTAAAGAGCTTGATTGGATTACAATCAATAAAGATGAAAAGACTATGGTTCTTGATTTTACTGATGCAATCACATCAGCGATTACTGAAAACGCAACATTAAGACAAGTAATTAACAACTTTGTAAGTTATCAAATTGATACAAGTATAGAAGAAGGATATATTGCAATAAAATATTCAATATTCTAATATTGAGGAAGATTTATGAATTATGCTATAAGACTCGTTACTGAAAATGAAATAGATGAAGTTATGACAATCATAAATGATGCCAAAGAATTATTAAAAAAAGATTCTCTTCAGTGGCAACAAGGTTATCCATTTAAAGAGACAATGATGAATGATATAAAAAGAAATGAACTCTATGGCTATTATTTGAATGATTATCTTGTTGGAGTTGTGGCACTAGTTGTTGGGCTTGATAAGAATTATACAGAAATTGAAGGCAAATGGGATATAGTCGCAAGTGAAAAAGATCTTACAATCCATAGGATTGCAGTAAGAAAAGGTTATTATCATAAGAAAATTGGAGATACTTTTATTAAACTCTCTATTGATCTTGCGAAGAAGTTATCAATTAAATCTATAAAAGCGGATACACATATAAAAAATATTCCTATGCAAATGCTTCTAATTAACAATGACTTTTCATATAAAGGAATCATTTATCTTAAAAGAGATGAAGTAGATAATGGTAGATTAGCATACGAATTAGTACTATAAATTAAAATGATGATGAATTCAGTTCACCATCATTTTTATTATTTTCACTTTTTCAGTTTATTCATTGAATAGTATTCTTTATCTCTTTCTTCTTGAACCTCTCATGATTTAAATCATAAGATTCTCACTTCATAGTCCTTTGGACACTATTGCCTCTTACATGGACTCCATGAGCGTAAATTCCGGTAGTCCCTACCGTACTATTTATTTTTAATTATGGGATAAGCCATAATTTAAAATGTTTAATGCTGCATTATAGTCTCTATCTATAATTAACTTGCAGTGAGGGCATCTATAGGTTTCACTTTTACCTACCCTGTAGGTTTTGCCGCAGTGACTGCAGGTTTGACTAGATGGGTAATACCTTTCTATCTTCTTTAATTCTTTCCCATAGCGCTCACATTTATACTTAAGTAAAGTCGTTATTTGGCCTAAGGAGGATAGAAGCATTTCTCTTTTATGGATTTTTAGCTTTTGTTTTGATAATAAATCTTTAATATCTAAATCCTCCATGTAGATAGTATCATATTTTTCAACTATGGCTTTCGTCGCTTTATGAATGGTATCTAACATGTAATGATCCTTATATTGATATACCTTAGCTAATTTTCTTCTCTGCTTATTCCAGTTATTTGAATGTAAGGTGCGCTTAGATAATCTCTTTTGTTCTTTTCTTATTTTTTTATTCAATCTATCGATATCTAAATCAGAAATATATTTATCATTATCACTTGTTGTAATTAGCTTTCTTATTCCAAGATCAATCCCAACACTATTGCCTGTCTTTAATAGTGTTTTTTCTTCACATTCATAAATTATAGATGCTTCATAGATTCCACTTTTTAATAATTTTACTGTAACATTTATTATTTTATTATCTTTTATATCTTTACCATATTTACATTTAATAATACCCAATTTAGGAAGTTTTATTCCTTTTTCATATAGTACAATATTGTTGTTTGTATAATTTGTTCTATAGGATTGGGCATTATGTTTTTTCTTAAATACTGGTTCATTAGCTCTTTTAGAAAAGAAATTCTCATATGCTCTATTTAAATTCTTTAAAGAATTTTGTAATGCGAATTTGTCTGCCTCTTTTAAGAATATTGTATCATCACTATTCTTAAGAGTTGTTAACATTTTGCTCCAATTAGTGTATTTATAGTCTTTACTATTTTTTGAATAGTCTAAAAAATAGTTATACACAAATCTTGTATGACCGAAGATAATATTTAAAGTATTAATTTGTTTATTATTTGGATATAATCTTATCCTTAATCCTTTTTTCATCTTCCTCACCTTGATTTTGTATATATTTCTTTATATTATCCATTACATTATCACTAGTAGTAGCTATATAGTAAGAAGGACTCCATATATGTCCTCCATATAGCACCTTAGATAATTTATCCTTATGCTTACTATTTAACAATCTTGCAGATACTCCCTTTAGTGTTTTGATCACTACAGGAATAGAATCCTGTGGAGATAATCCTAATAACATATGAACATGGTCTTTATCTGTATTAATTTCAACAAGGTCATAATTATTGTTTTTACAGATATTAGTAATAATATCGATAAAATCATCTTTGACATCGTCTACTAAAATTTCATGTCTATATTTAACACACCAAACAATATGATAATATAGATCATATACATATCCTCTACCATGTTTCATAATGTTAGTACCTCTCTCTATATATATTATACCATATTTTATGACATATGCATAGAAAAATAGAAATTTTATATACAAAGTATATAATTTTATAAAAAAGGCTGACATATGCAGTCTTATTTAATATTTTTTAGTCGTTTTTCTCAAAAATAAAAAGAGTCTTACTCACAAATCAATAAATGAGTGTGCGGCTCTGATTTATCAATTATTATAAAAATATTCTAAAATTGTATTTATTTATTTTACAAGTTGATATACAATATAATAGATATATATAATACAAGGAGAAGCATATGGAAAAATTAAAACAATATCGTACGAAACTAAACTTAACACAGAAAGAAGTTGCAGAGAAACTCGATATCTCTCAACAAGCTTATGCATTATATGAAAATAGTGATCGAACTCCATCAGATGAAATGCTTGAAAAGCTTGCGGCAATCTTTAATATTACAAAAAGTGAACTTGAGTCTAAAGCAACAGAAATGGAATATAGACATATTGAATCAATAGAAGATTTCCTCTTAACATCTTATACTTCATATCATTCAACAAGAAATATTGAATCAATTCTAAAAGAAGATGGTTTTGAAAGATTATATGATTATAATGAATGGAATCTTAAAAAGGGTGGAAAATATTATATTTTAAAGAATCAAAGTGCAGTTATCGCTTTTAAAATAGGAAATTTATCAAATTATGCCTTTAATATAGCTGGTTGTCACACCGATTCACCATGCTTAAAGGTTAAGGGCAATACATTAATTGACAGCAGTGAAGGCAAGAAGATAAACGTTGAAGTTTATGGCGGATTAATCCTATATTCTATGCTGGATATTCCTCTAAAGATTGCGGGTAGAATCATTGTAAATGAGGATAATAAATTAGTCACAAAAATAGTATCAAGTGATTTTAATGTTAATATTCCAAGCCTTTGTATTCATCATAATAGTACTGTTAATGATAGTTTAACATTAAATAAACAAGTTGATATGTTACCACTACTTGGTTCAAATACCGATGTATATTCGCTTCTTTCAAACGGAAAGGAAGTAATAGATGCTGATCTATATGTTGTACCAGATGTAAAACCATATCTTAGTGGAGTAAATAAAGATTTATTAGTATCACCAAGACTTGATAATCTTACAAGTGCTTATGCAATCGCAAAAGCTATTATAGAATCTAATCCAAAAGGTATTGCGATTGGATATTTTAGCGATAATGAAGAGATTGGCAGTGGTACTAAACAAGGTGCAAGTTCAATGTTCCTCCCTGATACACTAGAAAAGATCAATAGATCTTTAGGCTTTTCTAAAGATGATTATAATAAAGCTATCGCAAATGGTTTTGCATTATCTATAGATAATGGCCATGCCGTTCACCAAGCGCATCCAGAAAAGAGTGATATATCAGAAAAAGTATATATGAATAAGGGTATAGTTATTAAGCACCATACCAATTATTCAACCGATGGACTTTCATCTTCAATAATCAAAACGATTGCTAAAACGAATAAAATTTCTTATCAAGATTACTATAACAGATCTGACCAAAGATGTGGTGGCACAATCGGTTTAATCACTAGTTCACAACTAGAAATGAATGCTTGTGATATCGGTCTAGCACAGCTTGCGATGCACTCAGCAATTGAAACAATAGGATATAACGATATAAAACTAATGATGGAACTTGTAAAATCATATTTTAATACTAGTATTAGTACACTTGATAACTACGAAATCAAATTAGATTAAAACATCATTGTTTACAATTATGTTATAATTTTATTATGAGAAATAAAAATCAAACATCTAAAGATGTTCAAGCAAAGAAGAAACCAATTGAATATACTTACACTTTTAAAATAAACAAAAGTGGTTTTTTACTTGAATTCTTACTCTCTAAGATCAATCTCTCAAGAAATAGTGTAAAATCACTTTTATCTTCAAATAAAGTACTTGTAAATGGTTCAGTAGTAAGACAGTTTGATTATCCACTCGCTAAGGATGATGAAATAAAGATAGCTAAACACTCACAAAATACATCAAATCCTGCATTAAGAAAAGCTAAAAAAGAAGAAACCTTTAATTTAAAAGAATATATTATATATGAAGATAAGAACTATATTGCAATAGATAAACCATCTGGAATGTTATCAGTTGAATCAGATACTGAAAATGAATCACTATATAAATATGTTTTTGAATATCTAACCAAGAATGATCCAAAGGCAAGGCCTTATCAATTACATAGAATCGATAAAGATACATCAGGAGTTATTGTTTTTGCAAAAGATATCAAACTTCATTCTAAACTTAAAATGCATTGGAATGAAAATGTCAAAATTAGAGAATATTATGCAATATGTGAAGGTGTATTCGAAAACAAAACCGGAACTATTAAATCATATCTAAAAGAAAATGATAATAACCTAATGTATTCCTCAAAAGATAAGAATGGTAAACTTGCCATCACAAACTATGAAGTTGTCAAATCAAACAATAAATTTAGTTTAGTTAAGGTATTAATTGACACAGGAAGAAAAAATCAAATTAGAGTGCATATGAAGGATATCGGCCATATGGTTGTTGGGGATGAAAAATACAGAAGTAGTCAAAACCCAATTGGTAGATTAGGCCTTCATGCATCAAGATTAGACTTTATTAATCCAGTAGATAATAAGATTATTTCTTTTACTGCAAAACTACCAAAAGAATTTACGAATCTCTTTAAATAGGCGATATATGAAAAAACTGAATGTTATTTACTTAATAATTTCAATAGTAATGTTAGGTCTATCAATAGCCCTATTTTGTTTTGGATCAAGTTATTCATATTTGCCACTTATAATTGGTTTAATTATCATAAATCTAATTAAAGCAAAAAAGTTAATTTTTAAAACTATTTATTTTTCTTTATATTTAATTTATTTTGTTTTACTATTTTTGTTCTCACTTAATGTAATAAAGTTTAAAACAAACCCTATCACAGATTATGATAAGATGATTCCAATTTGGGGAGATACTATCCCAGGAAATAGCACCAAATCTAAACTAGATGAAATGAACATAAGATACAATACCAATAAATATATCGCAACAAACAGATTTTTATCATTCATCGCTTTTAAAAATCCAAAATATGCTGAAAGAGTAATCGATACTTTTACATATTCTTATGAAATAAGAAGTGGATATGCAAAAGAAACTTTTGAAGATGTACCTTTTATCGTTCCATATGTAGTAGAAGGAAGCAGCCAAGCTGTAATAATCATACCTGGTGGTGGGTATGCCAATAAGAGTATGGAGGATGGTGGAACTCTAGAAGGAAAAAATGTAGCATTAGAATTAAATAAAAAAGGAATAAGTGCTTTTGTTTTATGGTACAGATCAAACCCATATGAATTTCCTATTCCTCAAATGGATCTACAAAGAGCTATAAAGTATTTAAAATACCACAAAGAAGAATATGGTATTGATGATAATAAGATTAGTATAATAGGATTCTCTGCAGGAGGATATCAAGTATCTAGTTATATTAATATCTTTATGGGAATGGATATGTGTGGAGTTGAAGGTGAATATACAAAAGATGAAATAGACCTTATGGATGATAGCGTCTATAAAGCTGCACTAATTTATCCAGAACTTGAATTCACAGAGAATTATTCAATCATGTATGCAACATTCTCAAAAGAAAAAATAGATGATAAAGACACTAGAAAAGAACTTCAAGATAGATATAATACAATTGATAATATGAAAACGAAAGTTGTCAAACAATATATTGCATATGGTAATAGAGATAATATTGTAGGGACAAAATCAATTGAAAAATATATCGAAAAAGCTAAAGAACTTGGAATCGATATAAAAGTGTCAATTTGTAAAGGGCAAATGCACGCTTTTGATACTAAATATTATATAGATGACTATCTTGAATTTATGGAAGAATAAGGAGCAATTATGAACAACATAAAACTCACTACGATGTGTATGATCTATAATGATGGTGGTGAAATACTCGTCCAAGATAGAATTAAAGATGATTGGCCTGGCATAACATTTCCTGGTGGTAAAGTTGAAAAGGATGAAATAATAGAAGAATCATGCATCAGAGAGATCAAAGAAGAAACTGGACTAGATATAAAAAATCTTGAATGTATGAATTATATTGAATGGAATACCATAGAAGAAAATGTTAGGCATTTATGTATTCTATTTAGAACAAAAGATTATTACGGCAAACTCATTGATTCATCTGAAGGAAAAAACTTTTTCATAAAAGAAAAAGATATTGAGAAATATAACCTTTCATATGATTTTCTAAAGATCTATAAAATTTGCAAAAATGAATACAAAGAAGAGGAATAGTCCTCTTTTTTATTAAAATATATAAGTATATATAAATAAATTATATGTTAAATAATACACAAAACATCAAAAAACGATACATTTTCAAATAAAAATCATTTATTTGTTCATTTGTGATTATTATTGTTCATATTATGCATGAAATAAATAAATTATTTCAACATAATAGACAAACTATTGAAATTAAACACTATATGTTTATACAATAAAGCAAATACTCGTGACATTTTGCTCGATAACAATTTTCAAAAATGCGATAGACACAGTCTATTTTATTTAATATGTTTTGGAGGTAAAAATGAAAGACAATCGCAAACTTATGAATATTGTTGTCAAAGCAGCTAGTTTACTAGTACTTGCTTTTATAGCAATATTCGCAGTTGCTAGTGTTAAGGCAATCGGCGTTGATGGCTACAAAGCTATCTTAGACTACGACACACTTGCTGAAGCACAAGAAGCTGCAAAGAACCTCAACATTGAAATTACTGGTGAAGGTTCTGTATTACTTAAAAACGATGGAACTCTTCCTGTTTCGGAAGATTCTAAAGTCGTTGTATTCGGTTCTGCCGCTACATCTCTCCAAGGTGGTAAAGGCAGAGTTGACACTGCTTTAACTGAAGCTGGCTTCGACGTTTACCCTACTGTATTTAATGAATCAAGTGTTAAGAATGGTATAGATACAAGACAATTTGATTTATTCCATGACTTAGCAGTTGTTGTGTTAAAACGTGGTGGTGGTGAAGGTTCAGATTTATCTACACTTACTAATGAAGTTGCAGTAAAAGAAAATGCTATTGCTGTACCAACTGTTGGTAGTAATGTTGCTTTAGTTAAAGGCACAGTTCTTCTTACTGATAAAGGCGAATATTACTCACTAAAAGAAAACCTCGTATCTGACGCTTTAACTGAAGATGAACTTAAGGCTGCTCTAGATGAAGCTACATTTATGTATCCTGATTCATTCGAGCATTTAGCTTTAGGCAAAAAATCAGATGGTTTATACTATAAACATGGACAACAACTTACTAATGATGAATACCGTATGATTGAATTTGCTAAGGCAAACTTCAATAAGGTTGTAGTATTATTAAATACTTCTAACGCAATGGAAGTTAAGACATTAGACGAAGATCCAGAAATCAATGGTATTCTCTGGATTGGTAGACCTGGTGACAATGGCGTATATGCAGTTGGACCAATGCTAAAGGGTGAAGTTAACCCATCAGGTAAACTTGCTGATGAATGGTTTGTAGATTTCACTACTGATCCAACATGGTATAACTTTGGTTCAAACAACCAAAATGATGCTGGTTCAAACACTTACGTTCTTGCTGATGGTTCAGGAGCACACTCTGCAGGTCTTCATGGTATCGACTATGAAGAAGGTATTTATCTCGGTTATAAATACACTGAAACTGTAGCTTATGAAATCATGATGGGCCACCTTTCAGTTGATCCTGCATCAGGAGATGCAATTGAAGGTGCAAATGCTAATGAAAAGGCTGAAAATTGGCATGAAGCTAATGTTATGTATCCATTTGGATATGGTCTATCTTATACTGATTTCCAATACGAAATCTTAAGTATGACATATCAATATGAGGGCACTAAAGATTTAACTGCTGGTATTTCTCATACTCTTGTTGAATCTTCAATTGGCCATACTGCAAGAGTTAAATTCTTTGATGTAAAAGTTAAAGTAACTAATACAGGTTATGTTTCAGGAAAAGAAGTAGTTCAAATCTATGTAAATGCTCCATATACATCTGGTAAAGTCGAAAAAGCAGCTGTATCACTCGTTCAATTTGAAAAAACTTCATTATTAAAACCTGGCAGATCTGAAATTTTAACAATCAGAGTTAATTTCCAAGATATAGCATCTTACGATTACCTTGGTCTTTCTGGAAGCAAGGGATATGTTTTAGAAGCTGGTGAATATGGAATTTGCGCATCTGGATCATCTAGTATTTTCGATGAAACAATGGTTGGCGAAACATTTACACTTGATGCTTTAGCATATCTCCAATTAGATGACTGGAGTGATAATCCAATCTACAACTTATTCTCTAAAGAAAATGGTACTAATTATTCATTAAGAATGAATGATGCTGACTGGAATGAAGATGGAGAAGTTAATGCTAGTGATAAGATCTTCACAGAAGAAATGACTCAATTAACTAGAGCTAATTTAGCTGGAACATTCCCTAAAGCTCCTACAAAATTAGGATATGTTGATGAGACTCCAGTTTCTAGTATTCCTGAATACGATAAAGCTAATTCTTACGCTGTCAATGCTTTATTCAAAGTTACTGTAAAAGGTCAATCATCACTTTCAGGTAGTACTCCAGATCAAATCACTTATTACAAAGTTACTACAGCAATAGCAGCAAATGCTGAATCATATGCAGAAAATGTTGAAGTTATGACTCCTGCATTACAAGGTGATTTAGTTGCGACTGGTCTATTCGCAGATTTAATTGCTTACTGGGATACTTATAACCTCGATACATTTGTTGAAACTCCAGCATTCAGTGATACAACTTATTACCCAGTTGGAAGTAACGTTAAATATACTGATTGCAAGATTTATGAATTCGTAAAAGCTCATGGTCCAGCTCCAGATATTTCACCTGCAAACTCTTATGCAGTTAACGCTACTGGTAACTATCAAGGATATGTATATACTTGCGTAACTGCATGGACTAGAATTGCTAACCATGCTAGAAATACAAATTATCAAGTAGGCGATAGATGTACAAATGGCGGCAAGTATTATGTTTGTACTAAAGCACATAAAGCTGGTAGAAATATCAACCTTGCAAACTGGGAAGAAATACCAGCTGATACAATCAATGCTGAATTCATAGCTTGCTTCGAAAAGGGCGATCCTATTTCTACATTCCCATGGGATGCAGCTGATGTTAAACTAGTTGATACTTCTAGTTACACAGTAGTTCCAGATAAAGGTTATTATAAATATAGTGATTTCTATTATGAATTCAACCCTGCAACTGGTCTCACTGAAAGAAAGACAATTTTCGATACAGATTTAATTGAAGGTTGGACACAAATGGCTGATACAGCTGCTCAAACTGCTGCAAAAGAAGCTGCTGGCGATGCTTGGATTAGTTGGTGGGAACTTGGTGGAATTTCTTATCTTGATACTACACCAATCGTTGGCGGTAAATTTGATGGCAAGACTGGCGCACAAGTTTGGAAGGAATTCATGAACCAATTAACTTGGGAAGACTTCTATACTGCTGGTTGGAGTGGAGGCGGTAACGGCTCACCAATCACTAACGTAGATATCCCAGCTGGTGGTGCTGCAGACTCTCCAACTAACTGGAATAGTACATATGGATGGTGCTGTGCTACAACTATTGGTCAAACATTCAACAAAGAATTAGTTAGAGAACAAGGTATCATTGTTGCTAATATGGGTCTATTAAAGTTCAATGGTAAGGATCAATGGATGGCTCCAGCTATGAACACTCATAGAACTCCATTCTCTGGACGTAACAATGAATACTATTCACAAGATGGTATCCATATGGGTTTAATTGGTGCTGAAATCTGTCTTGGTGCTCAATCAAGAGGTGTATGCTGCCACGTTAAACATATGTTCTTAAATGACCAAGAAACAAATAGAAATGGTCAAGACTTATTCGTATGGGTTAACGAACAAGCTATTCGTGAAATTTACGCTAAGTCATTCCAAATCACAATCCAAGAAGGTGGAGCTACAGGTACAATGACTGCATTCGCTCGTATCGGTTCTGTTCCTTGCCCAGATTCATATAACTTCCAAACTGAACTCATCCGTAATGAATGGGGTCGTCCTGACTTTATGTTCCACACTGACTTCTATAGTGCACAAAGTGGATGCTGCCCAGTTGACTTAATGTTAAGAGCTGGTGATAACCATGCTCCAATCACATCTAACCTTTCAAATGGTAAAGCTAAAGAAGGTTCAGCTAACCCATCTATTTCAGGTATTTGGGATCCAACTGCAAATGAAGGTCAAGGTGGTGTAGTTGTTGGCAAACGTACAGCTCTTGAACTTGATGGTTATGTATCTAATATTCAATGGTACTTAGTACGTCTAAGATTCATGCAAATGTATTCTGAATATGCATGTTCAGCACATGTAAGAAATGGCATTAACTTATCACTTTGGAAAGCTCCAGCTGATCCATATGAACTCACTCAAGGAACTGCTGTAAGCGACATTACAGTTGGTTACAACTATAATGCAACTAAGGCTTACACTATCAATAGTGGTGAACTACCTGCTGGTTTAACACTCAATGAAAATACTGGTGCTATCACTGGTACTCCACTTGAAGCTGGTTCATTCCAAGTTTCAATTAGAGGTACATTCGATAAATGGATTTATCAAAATGTTACTTATAAATTCAATGTTGCATCTGCATTCACTCTAGATAAGACTGAAGCAACTACTACAGCAGCATTCGATGGTGCATTCACTGGTATTAGTGGTGCTAAATATGCTCTTGCTGAAGACTCAACTCTTCCTGAAGGTCTTGCTTTATCACAAGCTGGTGCATTCAGCGGAACAGCTAAGAAACATGGTACATTCAACTTCACAGTAAATGCTACTGTTGGAACTGGTAATAACGCTAAGGTATATCCAATTGCTGTAACATTAACAGTAACTGGTGAAGATGCTCCAGCTCCTGCTGCATTCATCGTAGAAGATGGATATGTTAAAGCTTATGATGCTGAAACTGGTACATATGTAAATGTTGTAGCTCTTGCCGATATCACTGGTCCTCAAGGCCCTGCTGGTGCTGATGGTGCTGATGGTATTGATGGTATTGATGGTGAAGACGGTGCTCCTGGTCCTAAGGGTGAAAAAGGCGACAAAGGTGACACTGGTGAAGTTGGTCCTCAAGGCCCTCAAGGTGAAAAGGGTGACACTGGTGAAACTGGTGCTCAAGGTCCTAAGGGTGACAAGGGTGATACTGGTGAAACTGGTGCAACTGGTCCTAAGGGCGATAAAGGCGATAAGGGTGACACAGGTGAAGCTGGTGCTCAAGGTGCTCAAGGTCCTAAGGGCGATAAAGGTGACAAGGGCGACAAAGGTGACACTGGCGAAGCTGGTGCAACTGGTCCTAAGGGTGACAAAGGTGACAAGGGTGATCCAGGTGAAGCTGCTCAAGGTTGCGGTTCTGTAATCGGAATCTCTGCAGTTATGATCTCTGGCCTTGCAATCTGCGGTGCTGCACTTGCACTTAGAAGAAAAGAAAATAATTAATTTGTACAACATAGTTTAATACTATAAAAAACTCCCATACAGTCCCCCTATACTGTATGGGAGTATATTTTTATAAAAAAAGAATGGAGAATTTAGTTCTCCATTTCTATTATATATTCAAGTATTGAAAGAATATTAAATGCTGCTGTTTCGCTTCTTAGTATTCTTTTTCCAAGTGAAACAGTATAAAATCCTTTATTAATTAAAAGAAGATGTTCTTCGTTTGTTATGCCACCTTCAGGACCAATCACAACTTTTATCTTTTTTGAATTTTTAATTATGTTTTTAAGTGTTGATAAGTTCTTTGTTGTATCACATTTCTCAAAACAAACTATTCCTATTTCACCATCACATAGTGTGATATCTTTTAAATTTGTAATTGGGAGTATTTCAGGTACTATATTTCTATGAGATTGTTCTGAAGCGTTTTTTACAATAGTTTCATAACGTTTAATTTTTGTATCTTCCTTAGATTTATCAATCTTAACAACGTTTCTTGTGAAGATTGTAGGTGCTATAGATGAAACACCAAGTTCTGTAGCTTTTTGAAGAACTAAATCAAAATTCTCATTTCTAATTAAAGCCTGATATAATTCAATATCAACGGATAGTTCATTATCTCTATCTTGTTTTTCAATAATCTTAATAGTATATTCATTTCCATCATAAATAAAATCACAAAGATATGCTATATCATCTTTGATACATATAATTCTTTTGTTTTTGGCTCTTAAAACAGTAGTTAAATGATAAAAATCTTCATCCTTTAATCTAAAACTATTATTAATTTCATTTACGAAATATTGTTGCATAAATATACCTCAAGTTTATCATAACATATTTATTCTATTATGGTATAATCAATTGTATGAAAAACTTAGTTGGAACGACTTTTAAAGTTGTAAGTATGGGATGTAAAGTTAATTATTATGAATGTGAAGCAATTGCCAACCTTTTTGAAAATAAAGGCTTTTTAAGGGTTGATACAAAAGATAATAGCGATATTTCAATAATTAATACTTGTGCAGTCACAGAAGAAGCATCTAGAAAGGCAAAACAAATTATAAGAAGAACCATCAAACTAACAAACGATTTAACAGTTGTTTGTGGATGTTTATCACAAATAGATAGAACAATTAAGGAAATCGATGGTGTTGATATTGTTTTTGGAAGCAAAAATAAAGCCAATATCTATGATGCTGTAATAACTTATTATTCAAATAATCCTAAAAAATATGATTATATAGATAATGATATATTTCATTCATCATTTGATGATTTAAATGTTGAAAAATATGAATCTCATACTAGAGCCTTTTTAAAAATAGAAGATGGTTGTACAAATTTTTGTTCATATTGTGTAATACCATATGCCAGAGGAAATGTAAGATCTAAACCACTTGATGTTGTAATCAAAGAAGCCAAAACGTTGGTTTTAAATGGACATAAAGAAATTGTCGTGACTGGAATAGATACTGGTTCATATGGGAGAGATATAAATAATAGTTTTTATAATCTTTTAGTTGAACTTGATAAGATAGAAGGGTTGGAAAGAATCCGCATTTCATCATTAGAAATAACTCAATTGAATAACGATATTATAAACCTTATTAAATATTCTCATAAAATAGTTAATCATATTCATATTCCTCTTCAATCAGGTTCCAATAGAATCTTAAAACTGATGAATAGACACTATGATAAAGAATATTTTATAAATAAAGTATCTTATATAAGGAAAGAGATTCCAAATATAAGTATTACGACAGATTTTATCGTTGGGTTTCCAACTGAAACAGATGAGGATTTTAAAGAATCACTTGAAACTTTAAATAAAATCAAATTTGATACTATCCATACTTTCCCTTATTCTAAAAGAAGTGGAACTAAAGCAGCTACTATGGAACAAGTTCCTCAAAATATCAAAAAAGAAAGAAGAAAAATTGTATTAGAACTATCCAATAAAGGAAAACTAAACTATATAAATAATAACTTAAATACTATTCAAGACTGCATTTTTGAAATATCTGAAAATGGATATATTTATGGGCATACTGGTAATTACATTTATGTCAAAACCAAAGGAGATATATCGAATCTAAATAAACTTATTAAAATAAGATTATTAAAGATTGAAGACGATGCAGTATTATCAGAAATATTATAAAAAAAGAGCATTAGCTCTTTTTATTTTATATCTAAAATATATTATTCATTAATGATATTTAGATTGTTTTCCTTATATGGCATTATCAATTCATTCGATGCGTTAGTATAAATATAGTCAAATGTATTAGGTTCATATGTTTTATATGTTGACTTTCTATTGAACTTTGTTCTATCGACTAATAGAATTGATTTATCCGAGTATTTCTTTGCAAGTTCTTTAATTGTAGATTGATCAATAGAACTTTCATATACTCCATCAATAGAAAAACATGTGCATGAACATACAAATAAATCAAAATGGAAATTTGGTATTAATGAATTTGTGAGTGAGCCCGTTAAGGAATTAGAGTTGTAAGACAGTGAACCACCAAGAAGTATGATATTGATATCTTCTTGTTTAGATAGTTCATTTGCTAAAACGATACTATTTGTAAAAACAGTTTTATGCTTTAAATTTGTATGTAATGCCCAGCTATATGCAGTAGAAGAGTTATCAATGAACACAGTTCTAAATGGTATTTGAATAGAACTTGCAAGTACTGCAACTTCTTCCTTGCTTTTAAGGTTAGATGTCATTCTGACATAGATTGATATTTCATCAGAACTTTGAAGAATAACCGCTCCACCATGATTTCTTTCAAGAAGACCGAGTTTACTCATTTCTTCTAAATCACGTCTAATAGTAGCGTCAGAAACGTACATAATTTTAGCAAGTTCTTTAACTTTGCTGTATCTATTCTTTTTCAAATATCCAATTATTTTTTCTTGTCTTTCAGTAAGAGCCATATGTATCACCTCAATAAAATAATCAAAAAGTCACAAAATAAACACAAATAAAAATAAAATAGTCAAGATTCGTCATTATAAATCCAGGATTATTTTTAATATATTACAATTATATTATAATATACATCTCCTTTCAAAATTTCAAGCATTTATGTTCATTTCTGCTCATTTGTTATGTTTTAGTAGCAATAAATATTTCCATATTTCAACATTTTAATCAAATATTGAAAACATATATATTATATGTATAAAATAAAACGAAAGACTACAAAGTCTAGTTTTTTTCAAAAATTAAATAGGAGGAAAGAATGAAAAACAATTGCAAACTCATGAATATTGTTGTTAAAGTTTCTAGTTTATTACTTTTAGCTTTAATAGCAATAATCACAGTTGCTAGTGTTAAGGCAATCGGCGTTGATGGCTACAAAGCTATCTTAGACTACGACACACTTGCTGAAGCACAAGAAGCTGCAAAGAACCTCAACATTGAAATTACTGGTGAAGGTTCTGTATTACTCAAGAACGATGGCACTCTTCCAGTTTCTGAGAAGACTAAAGTCGTTGTATTCGGTGCTGCCGCTACATCTCTCCAAGGTGGAACAGGCAGAGTCGACACTGCACTAGCTAATGCTGGTTTCGACGTTTACCCTACTGTATATAATGAGACTAACGTAAAGAATGGTATAGATACAAGAAACTTTGATTTATTCCATGATTTAGCAGTTGTTGTATTAAAACGTGGTGGTGGTGAAGGATCAGATTTATCTGCACTCACTAACGAAGTAGCAGTATTAGAAAATGCAATTCCTATGCCAACAATCGGTACAAAAGTTGGTTTAGTTAAAGGCACAGTACTAATGAATGATGGTAAATACTATTCACTTAGTGCTAACTTAGTATCTGAAGCTTTATCTAATGATGAACTTAGTAATGCTTTGGAAAAAGCTACATTAATGTACCCTGATTCATTCGTACATGCATCACTTGGTAAGAAAACTGATGGTTTATATTATAAACATGGTCAACAACTTACTAATGATGAATATCGTATGATTGAATTCGCTAAAGCTAATTTCACTGATGTAGTAGTATTATTAAATACTTCTAACGCAATGGAAGTTAAGACTTTAGATGAAGATCCAGAAATCAATAGTATTCTATGGATTGGTAGACCTGGTCAAAATGGTATTGAAGGTGTTGCAAAGATCTTAAGTGGTGAAATCAACCCATCTGGTAAACTTGCTGATGAATGGTTCGTAGACTTCACTGCAGATCCAACTTGGTATAACTTTGGTTCAAACAACCAAAATGATGCTGGTTCAAATACTTATGTTCTTGCTGATGGCAAATCTGCTCACTCTGCAGGTCTACATGGTATTGACTACGAAGAAGGCATTTACCTTGGATATTTATATGCTGAAACTGTATATGCAGAAATCCAAGAAGGAAATCTAACTGTTGATCCATTAACAGGAGATGATCTTTATGGTGCTACTCCAGCTGAAAGAGCTGACTGCTGGTATGAAAATACTATTATGTATCCATTTGGATATGGTCTATCTTATACTGAAAAATTCGAATTCGATATTCTCAGTATGACATATCAGTACAATGGAACAAAGGAATTAATTAATCAAGTATTAGATGCTGATCTCGTTTCATCAACTATCGGACATTCTCAACCAGTTAAAGAATTAGCTATCAAAGTAAGAGTTTATAACAAAGGCTCTGTTAAAGGTAAAACTCCTGTTCAAATCTATGTAAATGCTCCATATACAGGTGATGTTGAAAAAGCCGCTGTTAAACTTATTGGATTCGAAAAGACTTCAATGATTAATCCTAATGGATATAAAGATGTAACAGTTAAGGTTAATTTCCAAGATATGGCATCTTATGACTATCTTGGTGGAACAGGCCATACAGGTTATGTATTAGAAGCTGGTGATTACAATATCCTCGCTACTGGTTCATCTCACTATAATGCCGAAACTGATGATTTAGAAACATTTGAAATCGACGGTTTAGCATATCAACAATTAGATGATTTCAGTGATAATCCAATCTATAACTTATTCTCTAAAGAAAATGGTACTAACTATTCATTAAGAATGAATGATGCTGACTGGAATGAAGATGGTGCACTTAACGATAGTGATAAGATCTTCACAGAAGAAATGACTCAATTATCTAGATCTGATTTTGCTGCAACATTCCCTAAACCTGCTGTAACAGGCGGTATCATTGGAACAACTCCAGTTGCTAGTATTCCTGAATACAATAAGGCTAATTCTTACGCTGTCGATGCTTTATTCAAAGTTACTGTAAAAGGTCAATCATCACTTTCAGGAAGTACTCCTGATCAAATTACTTATTATAGAGTTACTACAGCTATCGAAGCTAATGCTGAATCATATGCAGAAAATGTTCAAGCTGTAACTCCAGATTTAATCGGTGGACTTGTTGCAACTGGCCTATTTGCTGATTATATTGCTTACTGGGATACTTATAACCTTGATACATTTGTTTCAACTCCAGCATTCAGTGATACAACTCGTTATAACGTTGGTGATAACGTAGTTTATGAAACAAAAATTTATGAATTTGTAAATGCTCATGGTCCAGCTCCAGATATCTCTGCAGCTAACTCTTATAAAGTTGGTGATGTTGGTCCATATCAAGGATTCTACTATACTTGTGTAACTGCATGGACTAAGATTGCTAACCATGCTAGAAACACACAATATAAAGTAGGCGATATGTGCATGAATGGCGGTAAATACTATAGATGTATTACTGCACATACTGGCGGTAGAAACTTTGCTTCTGCAAACTGGGAAGAAGTACCAGCTGATACAATCAATGCTCAATTCATAGCTTGTTTCGAAAAAGGTGAAGCATTACCTGCAAGCTATCCATGGAATTTAGCTGATGTTAAACTAGTTGACACTTCTAAATATTCGGTTGTTGAAGGTGGATACTATAAATATAGTGATTTCTATTATGAATTCAACCCTGCAACTGGTAAAACAGAAAGAAAGACATCTCTCGATGCTTCATTAATTGCAGGTTGGACACAAATGGCTGATACAGCTGCTCAAACAGCTGCAAAAGCTGAAGCTGGCGATGATTGGATCAGTTGGTGGGAACTCGGCGGTATCTCTTATCTTGATACTACACCAATTGTTGGTGGCAAGTTCAATGGTAAGACTGGCGCACAAGTTTGGAAAGAATTCATGAACCAATTAACTTGGGAAGACTTCTATACTGCAGGTTGGAGTGGAGGCGGTAACGGCTCACCAATCACTAATGTAGATATCCCAGCTGGTGGTGCAGCTGACTCTCCAACTAACTGGAACTCAACATATACTTGGTGCTGTGCTACAACTATTGGTCAAACATTCAACAAAGATCTTGGTGAACAACAAGGTATCATCATTGCAAATATGGGTCTCTTAAAGTTCAATGGTAAGGATCAATGGATGGCTCCAGCTATGAACACTCATAGAAGTCCATTCTCTGGACGTAACAATGAATACTATTCACAAGATGGTATCCATATGGGTTTAATGGGTGAAGCTATTTGTCGTGGTGCTCAATCAAGAGGTGTATGCTGCCACGTTAAACATATGTTCTTAAATGACCAAGAAACAAATAGAAATGGTCAAGACTTATTCGTATGGCTTTCAGAACAAGCTATTCGTGAAATCTATGCTAAGTCATTCCAAATCGTTATCCAAGAAGGTGGCGCTACTGGTACAATGACTGCATTCGCTCGTATCGGTTCTGTTCCTTGCCCAGATTCATATAACTTCCAAACTGAACTTATCCGTAATGAATGGGGTCGTCCTGACTTCATGTTCCATACTGACTTCTATAGTGCACAAAGTGGATGCTGCCCAGTTGACTTAATGTTAAGAGCTGGTGATAACCATGCTCCAATCACATCTAACCTTTCA
>JAFXYB010000023.1 GCA_017541975.1 bacterium
AAAATAAACTTACAACCACTAGGTATACTACAATTTATAATTTCATTGTTTTTAGCACGAACTAAAATTAGATATGGATTGCCATTGTTACCTAAGTAATATATGTTATTTAATTCATTATATTCTAATGATGAACAGCCAAAAAATGCATATTCTCCTATTGATGTAACACTATCTGGGATAATGATTGATGTTAAGGATGAACAATCTTGGAATGCATTATTTGGAATTGATGTACAACCATCAAGGATGACTACTTCTTTAAGAGATGATGGCACAAAATATCTATTATTTCTATAATTTAAAGACCCAAATAAATACCCTAAAAATGTATAAGATGTTTGACTACTGCCTATATAAGGTAATGTCATAGACTCTAATGATGAGCAACCATAAAACGCATTATTTCCTATTGATGTAACACTATTTGGGATAGTGATTGATGTTAGAGATGAACAATCTTGGAATGCATTATCGCCAATTGATTTAACAGGCATTCCGTCAATCTCATCTGGAATTATAACTTCATATAAAGATTCTAAATTAAGGCCAGTAATGGTTACTTCATTATTTGTAATTGCTGTTTTAAAAATAGATGACCATACAGCTATTAATTCTATATCGCTATTAATAATATTAGAAAAATCATATTCTTCATCATTATATTCCCAATAATTAAAAATATAACCTTTTTTAGTTGGTTCATCTGGTTCATTTATTGTGCTTCCTTCAATAACATCGATGCTATTAATATTTGTTCCACCATTAGTGTTAAAACTAACAGTGTATTTACCATCAGATATTATATTGTCCTCTTTACTAGTAGTAGTGTCACTTTGAGTTTTTGTATCACTACTTGTGATATCTACATCATTTGAGGATGTGATATCTACATCATTTGAGGATGTTAAAGTGCATGACAAAAGTGTCATGAGCACGATGATTGATAATACTAAAGAAAATATTTTTGAAGCAATTGTTTTAGGCATATCAGTACCTCCTTTAAGTATATTCACTATTTATATTTCTATACCATTTTTTGTTAATAATTCTCTTGCGCTATCTACTGAATCTATACCATGAAGATTCTTTACTGGTGCAAATTCTTTATTTCTATCTACTTCAAATGATACGCAATCATTCATCATTCTAATCATATCTAGTACATAGGTTTCATATTTATTGGCATTATTCTCTGTAGGTACTATAAAGTTTCCATTATCGTCCATATATGGAAACTTTTTATTTGCCCTATAGATAGGAAATTCATTAGATATAGTTCTATCTAAGGCATCAATTCTAAATAGATAATTTAGTATTACTCCAAAGTTATAAAGGTATTCTCCATTCTCATCTTTAGAGTATCTAAGTTCATCGGTAAGTTCAATATATTCGGTGATAGATGGATGGCCGTTGGCCATACATATAACGCCAACTTTTTCGTTGACATCTACTTTTCTTACGACTTTAGCACCACATTCAGATTCTCTATTTACTACTGCGCCAAGGAATACTGGATCAGCCATTTTTTGTAGCACATTATCTACGGCATAGACATTGAAATATTCTATGCCAATACTCTTTGCGTATTTATCAAGATTAGCATTTACCATCGATATATACCAGCCACCATTGCCGTTTGGGGCAGTGGCTGGAGTATATTTATTGGTGAGTAATATCTTTCCATTCATGTCGGTTACAGGGTATTCAGTTTGAATAAAGAATTTGATATATTTCTTATCGTAACCATAATAGTTGTTTGCTTCAAAATGTTTGATGGTTTCTTCATTGTTTTCTGGAGAAGTCATGATAAAAAGTGGAATCATTCTTCCGCATTCTTTTACACGTGATTTAAGTGTCTCCATCTGGCATTTAAAGATAGTTTTATCTTTATTAATACCAATATTATACATCCCCTTAGGATGGCTATATCCTAGTCTTGAGCCCATTCCACCAGCGAGAAGTACACAGCCAAGTTTACCTTTACTTAATAGTTCTAGTCCCTTTTTTCTATCTATTTCTTCTTCCGTTTTTATTTCATCAAGGGTTAGTGTTTTAAGAGGTGAAATGGTTTCTTTATCTTTATTAGAACCATTAGATGATAATACCTTTTCATCAATCATGCTGATTCTATCTAATAGTATTTTCTTTTCTTCATCTTTTAGAGTGTCATACCACTTTAAAAGATGAGTTTGACCTATTTTATCTAACTTTTTAAATGCTTCACTATAATTCATATTAACCCCTTAAAAGATACATTTTTTTATTTGAATACTATTTCTAGTATTACTCTAACACCGCTATAAGCACTAATGCCATAGTAAGTGGTTCTTGTGCCATTAACATCCATATGGCCATCATATCCAATCTTATAGATATTCTTTTCTGTACCTTCTACTATATCTCTCAAGAGATATGTAGTATAAGATGAATCATAATAAGCACCAGAAGCTAGGGAATAATCAGTTGGAGTAGCTTTAGTTAGATTATAGCTATTATAGTCTTCTATTGATGGGATTGCGATATTATCAAGTTCAGTACCGATAGAGGTTTTTATTATAGAGTTTATTTCTTCGGTATCAAAAGCGTTATTTAATAATCCATCATTTAGATATTCTCTGATATCTGAATCTAAATATTCGTTTGTATCATAGTCAAAATAATATGTATCTATAACATCATTAGAAATGATGGTATATTTTTTATTATCTACTTTTAATACTTTAAAGAGAATTGGTTCTATTTTGAAATAATATGATTTGCCATTTTCAATTGATACATTTGGATTTGATACGTATTTAATTGGGATTTTGATTTCTTTAGTTTTGCTTATTGCATCAAAATCAAATTCAGTTAAATCTATATCAAAATCAAAATCATTTATTTCAGTATTATCAGCGCTTACTTTAACATGCAAGGTAAATCCACTATTCTCTTTTATTGTATTTAATTCTTCTTCTGTGAGTGTAGATAAATCAAGGTTATATGTAGATAGAGCTTTTGATTTAGGATCACTTGGTCTGTCTTTAATGTATGATTCGATATAGTTATAGGTGAATTCTTCAAGTGTATCTATAGTCTTACTAAAATATTCTTCATCAGTTAGTGTTTCTTGACTAGATTCATAGACGAATGATCCAGCAGTAATCTTTTTATATTCATAACCATTATAGTAATAGTTGCCTCTTGCGTTTATTGTGTTAAGTTTATTTAGGTTACTTATCAATGATTCATCTAGGACTACAGTTTTTGGATACATACCAAAGTATAGGTATGTATCACTACCTAGATGAATTATTTCATGATTCTTATAGACATTGAATTTGTTTTCACTATTATCTAATTCTAATAGTTCAGATTCGCTTGAAAAATGAATCTCTTCATATCTTTTACTCGTTAAACCAAAATATAGGGCAAGAGAAATCATTAAGACTAAGATAATAGCGATTATTGGGATAAATTTTTTCATATTTTACTCCAAGTGAAAAAATTATATTTAGATATTTTCTATATTTATCTTAATTCTTTTAAGATAAAATAGCAACCTTTAAATTATCCTATATTATTTTGTTTTAAGCAATCTATTAGTTTTTTTATATCTATTGTGATATTATTTAAGTATAAAGATATAAAGGAAGTTTTTTGAGTATGAAAAAAATCTTAAATTTCTTTTCAAATATTCTCGGTTTTAATAAACTAACAAAATATGAAAATGACTACCTACATGATGCGAATATCCGTAGTAGTAGTTATATGGGATTTATCGTAGTACTTCTTGAAGCATGGATGCTGATAAGGCAGGGTTATTCTAAGATATTCCCTAAAGCACAAGCCGGTGGAGATTTATTTGAATTAATAATTAAATATACATCTAAATACTGGTTATTCTTACTTATTGGCCTTGGGCTCATGCTTTTCTGTTTATTCTATAATAGAGAAAAGAAATTAACTAAAGGTAAATTTATTAGTTTACTTGTAGTAGGAATATTATCAATGGCTTATACTTCAGTATTATCACTTGAAACATTTACTAAAACAAGTGGGACAATTACTCCTATTATGGCAGGAATAATGAATACAATGCTTGTATCCATATATGTTCTACTATTTGTAATAGGTGCTTCTATTACTGCTTATGCTTTAGTAAACTATCTAAAGAATAAGCGTATAGTAATCTTAGAGCATTTAGCAATAATCGCCTTTACACTTATTTGTCTAGCATTTGGTATTTATGTATCATATAGTGATTTCTGGGGCGGAAAAGAGATTATTTGTTTCCTCACAATGGTAATATATGTTGGATGTCTTTTAATTTATAGACCATATATTACAATAATCATTCTTGCGGTAAGTTTCACTGGATTCTATTATATTCTTTTAACTTATGAAGGTGGACTTACTTTTGCCGATCAAGAGATAATGATTAATGGGGTTTTAAGAAACATTATATCTGGTGATTCAGTAAACTATGTGACATTCTTTATATCACTTACTACTATCTGTTTTGCGATATATCATGGTAGACTAAATGAAGCTAGAAAATCTAAAGCGCTAGAAAAGAGTGCTCAAGAAGATGAACTTACTGGACTTTATAATTATAGTTACTTTGTAGAATTAGTTCAAAACAAGATAAAAAATCTTGAAGGTGATAATCTATATGATAATGTATTTATATTTATAGATATTCATAACTTCAAAGCCTTCAATGACCAAAGAGGCTTTGAAGAAGGAAATAAATTCCTTATCGGAGTTGGTAGTAAAGTAGCTGAACTCTTTAGTGATTCATTATATGCAAGACAAGCCGATGACCATTTTGTAGTATTTACTAATCAAAATGGTCTAATAGATAAACTTAAAGTATTAAATGAATATGTAAAAACATATGATCATGAAATACTTCTATCTATTAACGCTGGTGCATATCATTTAATTAGTGGAAGTGAAGACGTTAGAAGATCATTTGATAGAGCGAGATATGCAACACATCTAATTAAGAATAGATTTGAAACAATCTTTATCGAATATGATAAATCAATGAGTGATGCATATCATAAGAGATTGTATATTATAAATAATATTGATAATGCGGTAGAGAATGGTTGGATTGTACCATTCTATCAACCAGTTGTCTGGTCAGATACCAAAGAACTTTGTGGATGTGAAGCACTCGCAAGATGGATTGATCCAATATATGGACAACTTGCACCATATGAATTTATTCCAGTATTAGAAGAATATAGATTAATCCATAAACTAGATAGATCTATTATTGAATCCGTATGTAGAGATATTAGAGATTCAATAGATAATAATAGAAAGACAGTGCCTGTATCAATCAACTTTTCTAGACTTGATTTTGAACTTATGGATGCAGTAGGTACACTTGAATCACTCGTGAAGAAATATAATATACCAAAAGAATTAATCCATGTAGAAGTCACTGAAAGTGCACTTATCGATAACTTCTCTGAACTAAATAAGATGATGAATAAGATAAAGGAACTTGGATATTCACTTTGGCTTGATGATTTTGGTTCTGGTTATTCTTCTCTTAATGTACTCAAGGACTATGAATTTGATGTCATAAAGATTGATATGAGATTCTTATCTAATCTTGAAGAAAGTGAAAAATCAAAGACTTTAATTGATTGTATCATTAAGATGGCAGATAGAATCCATATGCTTACACTTACTGAAGGTGTTGAGACAAGCGTTCAAGCTGAATTCTTAAATAGTGTTGGATGTAGTAGACTACAAGGATACTTATTCGGTAAACCTATAAGTAAGGATGCACTATACAAGAGAATTGACAATAAAGAATTAATAGTATCTAATAAGATACTATAAGAATGAATAAAGGAGAACATTGAAGTTCTCCTTTTTTATGTCTTGAGATATATGTATTATTTTTTTCTAATAAGATTTATAGCTTCTATTTTAAAATATTTTTTAAACGGTTTGTTAGTATTTGATCTAGACCAAATCTTATCTTTATCAAAGCCTACTCTTTCTAATTTTTTGTCTATGTCGCTTTGATTAATAAATCTATGTTTAAACTCATCGTAACTTTCGGTATTAAACATTTTATTTATATTTTTAAGATTTGTAGAATATACTATTTCATCCTCAAATCTTTTTATTGATTGTATATGATATACTTTAAAACCTGCCTGATCTAACTTTTTGATATTTCCTTCAAAAGTTTTCATATTTTCAATATCAATATCATAAACCAAAATAACGATGGTATTTTTATTTAGAGCTATAATTCTTTGTTTAGAAATCTCTTTATTAATAAAATTAAAAACTTCTACTTTCCCTGATTGAAAATAATAATAAGGACTTGTTTTATATGTGTTTATAAGCTTTTCTTCGCATTCACCTTCTACAAAGTAATGATAAATTTTGTTTGATGCCATAATTAAAAGCTCCCATTATTTATTCTGCAATTTCAAATATTTTATTTACATTAGGAGATGTACCAAGCATATCATTATCAAGTATCGATCTTACAGGAACGTTGTTTCTGTTTTCGACTTCGGTTGCACAAGAAGCAACTATTTTTTGTTTTCCATTTTCTTTCTCTTTCTTTAAAAAATAAAATGAATGAAATGGAAATCCTAAATCGAGTATGTTGGAGTTATGTGTTGTGAAAAAAAGTTGTTCATCAGGCCCAAGTAAGGATACCATAGTTGATAATATCGATGCTTCTATATCTGAATTCACATATGAAAACTGTTCATCTATTAAATATATTCCGTTTCTATGATATTTAATAGAAAAGATGGTATTTGCTAAGTTAATTCCATACTTAGTACCGCTAGATAAATATTTAATGGCTGATATCTTTATGCCAGATTGAACTATTATAGGCTCAGTATTCTCATGCTTTATTACTATAGCGTTTTGAGCATCATTACTCTTTCTAATATTTATGATTGAAGAATCTAATGTTTTTAATACTCTATTTAAAATATCAAAATAATCTTCTTCTTGTATCTTGTTTTCAGGTTGTAGAATATAAACTTCTTCAAATCCTTCTTCTGTGGCTGGAAGAGCAATGTTCCAACCAGAATTAAACACAAATGATTTCATACAATCGTTATAATTTTGAAGTTCGTATTGCATTCTATCTAGATCGTTAATTCTATTTTCATATGAATCGCCTTCTTTTAGCGATAGTTCTTTAAAAGCCATCTTTAGTTCATCATTAAAATAAGAAATAGCTATTCTTTGAAGTTTTGGAATATCTCCCTTTTCAGTTGCATAATCCATTATTATTTTAGATTCTTTATCGTTCTTATTAATGATTCTTTCTATGATTGTTCTATCTTTGGTTCTTAAGAATTGTAGAATCGCCCAAATGCATCTAACAAGAGATGTTTTTCCAGTTGCATTAGAACCGACAAATATATTGATTTTTTTATATCTGAAGGTAGAAATGATTTTTAAATTCTCATCTTGAATTAATGTTCTTCTTAATTTAATTGGGTATGAGAAATTAATCTCAAAATCATTAAAAGCTAAAATGTTATCCATTTTTAAATTGATTATTGGCATATTTTTCCTCCCAATATTCAAGATTTTTGAATATTCAGATATATTGTATCATATACTCATACTTTTATCAATACGTTCAATTATTAAAAACTTAATATTTTTTAATTCAAATAATCAAATTAATCTTTTAGATAACAATCTTACTTTTTCTCATATAATATATACTCACTAAATTCTATTTTGTTTAAATATATTTATCACAAATATAAAAAAGGAGAACTTCATAAAGTTCACCAAATTCTATATTATCTTATATATAAATAAAACTAATCAATTAATCCCAAAAACTAATATTTGATTTATTAGACCAGTTTAGTTTTTTTACTGGTCTAATTCTTGGGATTTCTCTTGTGAGTTTTATAGGATATGGCATTCTAGCTGAACGAGATGGTACACATCTTTTAGCTGGTTTTACTATACCTCCTACTGAGTTATCTGTGAAGAATACATAATTACCATCTATATCTATTATATAACCATTATCAAAGAAACCTAGGTGTTTTCCTTTTATAGAATAAATATATGATTGATTATAAATATAAGCAACAGGTTTACCATTAAATAGATAAATATCATCATTTAATGTGTAAGCTGTAGGTGTTCCATCTTTATCGTAAAATATTAGTTCCATTTTGATTTATTTCCTTAATTCTGATTATTTTCGTAAATATGTTCCGTACCAATATAGTTGAGTTTTCGAATGTAAACGTTCCAGTTATGTTGTTTAGCTAATGCCAGTAGCTTTCTTCCATTATCTGTATCAATCATTGAATTATCAATATAGATTGCAGTTACCAAATCTGCAAATAGTTTGTTCTCTATATTGCAAACAAACAATCTCCATTCTCGCTCTTCTTTCCATTTTTCTTGTTTTGTTAAAAGCTGAGTAATCATTTCATTGTTTGCTTTTGCAAGCAATGCTTTATCTTTATTTCCCCCAAGAAAATATTTTATATCCAATATAAATGAACATCTTCCTTTGTTGTCGTTGTATATAACTTTATAGAAACTTATGAAAAGACGTTTCTTTTCTATTGGCAAATTCTTCACATTGTTAAAATCATATTCGATACAAAAGCCTTTGTTATCCGTATAATATGCCCACATAGTATCTAAATCATAGCGTTCACAAACACAGAACAATTGCGCCATTTCTCTTATTTTCTGATTAAAAGATAAAAAGCTTTCAGTGATTTGCTTTAATATATCTTTGTTCGATAGAATTTTGTTTTTTACCAAATCATCTATTTCATCTAAGTACTTGTTTATTTCAAGAATAGAATATCCATATTTTGAAAGCGTTTTTACGGCTTTATTCTTATTGAGCTTCCCTGTTTCCAAATTATAACAAGAAATAGCCTTATCAAACAATTCGTTGTCGAGAGGTGTAGCTCCAAACAAATTTTTGCCTGATTCTTGACTTTTTTTAAATAACCATTGTATTACCTCAATTGGATGAGAAATAAGATATTGTTTAACGTCTTCTATATCCTGCTCCGGATCAAACAATATTGTTGTATCAAAATCATCATTCATCGAAGATGCTGGTGCCAGCCAAAGATAACCATTTTTTAATGAATCATAAGCAAAATCAAAACCTACGCCTTCAGCTTTGCGATATTTATAGAACCTCCCATTGTTTGGCAAACACATAAAAAGCCGGTTCAAAACACGGTCAACATCCTTTTCTGAATAATCTTCCAGGTTGCTTGCACCGCTTAATTCGTCAAAATGTTCATTGTATAGCAATTCTTGTTCTTTTGTCATCAGTTTTTATTCCTTTGTTAACAACAATTTAAGGCTTATTCTAATTCATATCTAGATATTTTAAAATATTAAATTTGGAAGTTGTAGATATTAAAGAACAAGATGATGTTCTTTTTTGTTAAAATCTTTGTTTAAAATGCTTTTACTCTTTTTCTATTTTTTTAAAAAATGGATATTATAGAGTTTGAATCTATTTCTATCTTATAGTTGAAAAGGATGAAAACATAAAGATATTTTTTTAATAATATTTCTATTAATTCCTCCCTAGAAATGAATATGCTACTATTTTCATTACCATTATTCGTATATTTGTACAATCCATCAACTTGAGAATAGTCTCTGTCAATTATCTTATTAGCCTCATCTCTAGTAAGCGGCCTTACTTCTGACTTTTCATTATTGCATAATAGATTTATTCTAATAACATTATTTTTCCAAAAACAATAATTTGGTAACCATTGGTTTTTACGTTCTATTTTTTCAAAAGATTAATACGATTATCATCGATATCAAAATCATAAAATATATAAGCACCTTTATTGCAAAAATCGTAGTTACCATGAAGCACTTCATTTATTATCTCAATTGCGTTATTATTATTTATAGGACGCGTTATAGATTTGTTATTTTTAACTTCATCAAAAATTATTTTGTCAAACATTTTTTTATAATTTTTAACTATTTCATCAATGAATATTTCTGCATTTTCGGTTGATAAAAGTACCTTATAAAAATAATTATTATTATAATCTATCGTTAAATTAGCATCGTAAAAATCTAATTCTTTTGCGTTTTTATCAAACTCTGATATCAGTTTTTTCCTATATTGTTGCTGACCATTTTTTGTTTTTATATTTTTATCTATATACTGAAGCGTTTCTTCTTTTTTGAAATGAACAAAATTCATTCTGATAACTCACCCATTAATGATAATCCTTTTTCAGTTAAGCCAACTATTTCTGTGAATGCATTTTTATTTTTTACATTTTCAGACTTAATTAGACCTTTCCCTACAAAAAAGGCTTTAATTTTATTGTGCGTTGCACTATCAGTATAATATCCTTTGCATAAACTGTTGACTAAATCTTTAAATTTTGCAATTTCAACCATAGCAGTAAGACCACCAGAAATATGCTTATAGATATCCCTGTAAGTAAAAGTCAATTGTTTCTCATCAACAACCTTTCCTGGCGTAAAAGAATACATTATTTCTGTAAAATTAATTGTTATTTCTTTATTTAAATAATCGTAATTTTCGTTGGTACTTACACTAAAAACATCATTTTCTTTGTCAAGTGAAATAGAGTCGCCTCTTATCCAACCCGGTCTTTCTATATCTCTAATTGCATTAACAATCGACATAGCAACTTTGAACTTTAAATCATTGATATCATCCCACAAATTAGCTAACCTATTTTTCATAGCTTTATTTTTAAATATTATCAATTTTTCCTTCTTTTGAGAATCTGTATCTACATAATCACTGGATAATTTCTCTGTATTACTTCGTGCGAATACCAAAACAGGTATTCCCTTAGAAATTGCATAATCATATTCCATTTCTGTGTAGCTTATTCCGGTTTTTTCATTGATTGAGCCATATCTACCACCAATAATCAAAACATAGTAATCACACAAGTCAATTACTTTTTTAATAACCGAAAATTGTTCATCATCTGTTGCAACAAATGATTCCATACCCGCTGGAAAACAACCTGCTGTTAAAATTGCATTATATATTTCTCTTCGTTCGTTAATTAAATCAGTAAAAGTTGAACTGATAAAAACTTGATACTTCTTTTCCACTAGGCACTCCTTTAATACTCTTAGAATCCAAGTGGATTAAAATTATCTGTACCTAATGCACGAATTTTATTTGATGCTATATTAGCAGCATAAATAATCGCGGTTCTATCTCTAAACCACATTTTATGCTCATCATTTGTGAAAAACAATTCTCTTTCAACACCATAGGTAGATATCATTTGTTTTAAAGTATCTTCAACAAACTCAGTATCAAATGTTCTTCTCAAGTTAATTGCTCTTTCCCATGTTGGTTGTAGAAGCAATAACATAAATCTTAATCCAGCCATTTTAATTGCTGCACCAGCTGTTTTAGCTGTAGAACTCGCGAACTTAAAATCACATACATTTTCCCACGCACTTAAATAAGTACATATTACTTTCACTTTTTGTTCTTCAGTCAGTAATTTATCTCCAATTGCTAGATCTTGTATATGTGCAGACTTCAAAGCGTCCATTACTTGATCGGCTTTGAATCCTCTTGATATTTTTTCTGCGCTCATAATAATACGACCTTGCAGTGGATAATTAGAATTTAAGTTTGAAATCAAATTATAGTAGTTTTTTTCGTTTTCAGAAAGCATATGTAATTTTTCTCTAAACCACATTAGTAAATTTCCACTTACTTTTTCTTGTTTTTCATTACAGCTAACAAATATTTGGCGTTTTTCGTTTAATGTCGGCTTTATATAAATAGTAAAACCTATTTCATATTGGCTATTATCAGAAATTGTTCTAATATTAGGCAAAAATGAATAGAGTCTGTGTTGCCCATCCATAACATCAGCTGCATCTTTAAACTCTTCAAATTCTGAATCTGTTTCAGGAAAATCCATATAATATAATCCCATTATATTTGAATAAGGTTTAACAACAAGACGATTATCTTTTGTTGCAATTGTTAACGTGTTTGGCAAAATTCCTTTTTCTGAGTCAACATAATGAGCGATGTCTTTTACTCTTTTTTCACTTAAAGGTCTTTGAGCATCTTGTACTGCTCCCATTTCAACTTCAGTTGCTGTTTTTACTAGTTTTCTCGGGTCAATTGTTCCAATATAGCTAGTTGTACCATATTGGGTATTTTTTAATAATAGTATTCTTTTCATTATTTTTCTCCTTAATTTTTATTTAAATATTAATCATCTTTTTGAAAATAAAATCAATTTTTGCACTTTTACATTCGTTGCATATATTACACAAATCCTGATAATTATCTTTTAATTCATCGCCAACTAGTATAAAAGGAATGATATGATCAACATGAATTTTAGACATTTCATTTCCAAGTTCTTCTCCGCATAAAGCACACATTCCATTTTGTAATGTGAATAGTCTCTTTTTAACCTCTATTGACGTAAACTTAGGATTTCTTTTGTTTTGTTTTTTAAAATTTGCTTCAAACCATGTGGACAACAGTTTAGATTCCTCTTCTGATAAACTAATATCAAAACTTCGTTCAATAATTATTTTTGTGGTTAAAACCTTATCATAAGATTCCCTAAATAAGTTTCTAATACTTTTCTCGAATGATTCATCATTTTTCATTTTAATACATACTTTCTTAAACATTGAAAGCAATACAGTTTTTTTGTATTCGTTTTTAATATCTGGATTCTCAGCAAGTTCTTCCAACGATAACATTAGTATTTCCTCCTTGATTAATTTTATTTTACATGATAAATTCATTTTTGTCAATTTTACATGTAAATTTTAATTATTTTTATTTTTAATTTTTTTACATGTAACCAATTTAATATGAATAAAATGGCTCAATAATCAAATTGATCTTGATAGGTTCTTTAAAAAAAGCGGAGGTAGATAAATAAAAATGGTCCATACTTTAGAATAATATTATCAAATAGTTTTAGAATGGAACTAATATTCATTTTTTCATGCTCTAATGCTTTAAAAAGAGATTATTAATTCATTTATTAAAGTAGATGGTTGGAGACTATCTACTGGTAAGATGGAAAACTGTAATAAAAGGATTAATCTTATGTTTTCTAATGCCTTCGGATACTCTAATTTTCCAAGAACTAGGAATAGAATAATGTTTACTAGAAATCTTTCTGAACCATTAAATAATAGGATAAAACCATTCACAAATAAGAGGGTGATGAAGCCAAGGGGTGAGTATAAACACCACCATATAATGACAGCTTACACCACTAAAAAAAGCGGAGGTGCACTCTAAAGTACACCACCGCTTATTTACTTAACCGTCATTTTTCTATAAATATAAAAACTTATCAACATTAATCGTGATAAGTTTTTATTTATCTATTAGTCTATATTATAATCACCAAAAGTAATTGGAGTTACATTAATAAGTTTATCAACAACAAAATATGAACAAGACGCTACGCTAAATATTTTTTCATCTTTGTACTCTTCCTTAATCAAATTACTAATGTCATCTGTCATTTCATGAAGATAATTATTAACAAATCTATCATCTGCCTTTTCACAATAGAATTGCAAATTGATTATTCGTCTCTTTTGAACCTCATTCAATGGTACACCAACATATGCATGTACTTGCACATTTATTCCTTTTATATTTCCTTTATAAATAAGATAACTATTATGACTTTGGCTATCTTTTTTAAAGATGTTTTTATAATTATAATTCATTTCTATCTCCTTTGTTTATGTTCATATGGATTTGTACCGTTTATATACGCTCTAAAATTAACATATCTATTGCTATCTAAATCTCTGGCCCATATTTGATAATGATTGGTTGTATCCATACCATAATTCAAATACGGATAGATATCTAAATACTCTTGTCTTGGAAATTCTTCTTTGTCTTCTGTTAGAAGAATTGTTGCACATCTAAAGTTTTTCTTCCCAGACATATAACCTAATTCCCATGGACACCATTTAGACATTGTAGATGATTTGGTATGAACATATACAAGTGACTTACAACGATTCATTACAGAAGATAATCTAACAACTGTATCCCTATCCACCTTTTTTCTATTTAATTTAGGATCTTTTAAATCAATGTATACTTTATACCCATTTTTTTCAAATAAATTCATAATTTTAATTGCGTAATCTTTATCAGTATAGCAATACGAAAGAAAAACATCATATTGTTTATCATCTGAGTCAATCCTATTACTTTCATTTAAAGAGAATGAATCACGAATTCTATTTTGCTGAAATAACTCGTTTAAATATCGTTTAGAAAAGTTTTCCATAGTTGACTGCTTAAATTATTTCATTCATAACCAACCACCAGTAATGTTTCCCAACAGCAGTCAATTCACAAGTATCAGAATGTAATGCCGCATAAAACATATACTTTTCATTTGTTGGTTTAATCAATGCATTTGCTACAGCTTTCTGTAAAAGGGCAAACTTTTCTCCATTTATTTTATTAAAATATGGTTCTCTCAAATCATTCTCTCCAATTTCTTTACTTCCAGGATAGTTTGTTGGCTCATATGAAGGGTTCAATTGATATTTGCTATTAGAATCCTCAAACATTTTCATCAGTTTTCTCATTTCAGTTTGAGACATTTTTTCTTTGGTATTTCTTAATGTCACAAATGTTTCAACATGAGATTTAAACAATGGCCTTTGGTCGAAACTACCTAAAGAAGAATCAATATAAGAATAGATAGATCCTGGTGTAACTCTTCCAAAGATATCACTTGCTCCACCTTCTAAAGCCTCTATCAGCAATTTAGTAAATAATCCATGACCAGAATACTCAATAGCTGATTCAGAGGTATTACAAGCAGTCAAAATGGTCGTTCCACAACTTAAAGCTGTACTATCACCTATCATAGTAAAATTTCCCATTTTACCCGAATGACAACAATCTAAAATTATAATCTTATTATTGCATTTAGACATTTCAATCTTTTCAATAATATCTCTAAATCTTATACCCATATGATTGGACCTATAGTCAAAAGAGCATATTTTTCCATCATTTTTATCATCAAAGCCATGACCTGCAAAATACAATATAGATGTATCAGCATCATCACTAAATACTTTTTCTAAGTTTTCCATGATATTATCATAAGTAGCTTTTTCATCTAGCAATTTAATAATAGAAAAATTACGTGTCCCATCAGAATTAAATTCCAACAAATCCGAAACTTTATTTGCATCATTAAGACAGCAATTTAAATTGTTTCCTGGTTCACCATAATTATTGATACCAATTACTAGAGCTTTCTTTTTATTAACAGCCATTTTAACACACCTCCTTAATCGCATCAATAATAGAGTTAGTGTTCCATTTTACTATTTTTCTAGCAGCGCTTTTTACTATAGCCGATGTCTTTTCTGATGCCCATGGTTCAATTGCAATTATAGGTTTTCTTAATTCATTAGCTATTTCTATTTCTAATTGAATAGATTCACTATAAGAGGCATATACTCCTGCAAGAATTAGGACAACGCTACAATATTTCATTTTTTCTCTTATTTTATTTCTAAGTTCGCTTAGATAATATTCCTTATTATATATTGATAATGGATTATCTTTTGGAACAGAATAATCTTTATAAGAAAAATATGGTGCATTTTTTAATAACTCAACCAAACAATTGTACGAGTTAGAATAGTTCCATGAATGACTTATAAATAAATTAAATTCTCTCATAAATCCTCCTAACGTATACCTTCTAAAAGTAATTTCAAGTTATCCCATGTCCATTTATATACTTTATCTTCTTTTTTTGCAGAAGAAGGTTTTTGTACAATGTCATTAGACCTTCCACATAAAAGGAAATAAGGTATCCCTTCTTCTTGAGTAATTGTCAATTCTGCAGCAACGCCTTTTGCATTGTTCGTATATTTTCCACACAAAACAATTACACAGTCACATGATTTAATTCTTTTTCTAGCATTTTCTTTCCAGTTGCTAGCAATTGCCTCTTTAATTGACATATCAACAATTTCAAAAGGCGAATCTGGATTTTTTGCTTGTCCAACTAATGATCCTTTAATATCGCTATCGTTGTCATAGTCGAACGAAATAAACACTCTCTTTTTTTTCATTTTTTCTTCCTCCTGTATTTAATATAATTTAGAGAGAGTAGCGAATATCTATTGATAAAAATCCAATTTAAGTGTATAATTAGTTACATAAAATTGAGTGGTATCAGTTTTATCTATAGACATTCGTCTACATGACCAGCAAAAATGCTGGTTTTTTCTTGTTTTTTTTTATTTAGATAAGTTTTTAAGTTGATTAATCTCATTAATACGAGATAGGAACAATTTCTCAACAACTGGATCTAACTTTAAAAGGTTTTGTTTTTGCATCGTAAATATTTTGAAATAATTAGTATATATTGTTTTTTCCTCCTCACTTAATGTTTTATAATCATCTGTTTTCGAATTATTAAAGAAATAAAAATAATCGCATAAAGATTTGAAAATGTCATCTTTAGAATAATTACTAATTATTGTATCTATTAAAAACAGAGCGCTTGTATCAATGGTATCATTTTTAGTAGCATTGCTCAGTTTTCTAAATGATCGCATAATTAAATCTGTTTTTTCCATCGAAAGTTCGAGTGTGCCATTCAATCTATCTCTATTAACTAAATTTTTAAAGCAGTAATAGTCTGCTTCAAAAAGATTGGAATCATAGTTAGTAAATAATCTATCAAATATATAATTGTACTTTTCTTTTGGTATTTTTTCTCCCCTTTCAAATAATTCTATATATTGCATAGTCGTGTTTCTAGATAGTGAAAAATCAAGAGCAAACTTTGATATTGTAATATTTTCTTTTTCAAATATTTCTTTGATTGTCATTTCCATAATTATAAAACTCCTATCGGCAATTATTATATCATAAATTTGTTTAATGTCAAGTTTTTATAGCATTTTATTACCATTTTATCATTAATATTAGCAATTTTTGTTCAATAATTTGCTTTAATAAAATAATTATCTTTTATATTTTAAAATATAAAAGATAATTACTTCATTATTTTTGATTTTATTCTTTTAAAATAGACAGCTCTTTTAACCTACAAAATGTTTTGGTTTTTTGTTTTCTAAGGTAGGTAGGTAGTTTTACTTAAAATTAGTGGTTGATAAATATATACAAAAAAACGAGCCTTCTTTTATAATAATTTTGTCAAATAATCTACGAAAGGAGGCCCATATTTATTATAATCCATATCCAGATGTTTTAAAAGATGAAAATCTGGAAGTTATAGGTACTAAAGAATTCGATGGAATTCTTTTTGTTTAATTACTTTTTATATTCATTACTTTAATAAAAACTAGTCTCTTCTAAATAAATCTCTTGTATATACTTTATTATCTACATCATCTAATGAACTATCATATCTATTAGCTATAATTGCATTTGATAGTTTTAAAAAACTTTAACATTAATCCTTATTTTTATGAATAAGTAATTGAAAAAGCGAGATAAAAATTATTTATTTTTCAAGGCCTCGTTATTAATTTTGTTCTTAATTTCTTCAATCTTTTTTTGTCTCAATATTTTTTCTTTTTCAGACTCAAGTTGAATATTTATTATTTCTGAAATGTAACTATAGAACTCTTTTATTTGTTCATCATTGAGTTCATGAATTCCTTTACTTAATAAACCATATGAATTGCTAAGTGTGTCTTGCACGTCTTCGTCGAATAAATGCCTCACTAATTTTATTTTTTCATCAAAGTGTACTGCTTTTACTTTTTCTTTTTCGTTTACAGAAGGATCTTGAAGTTTATAAAAAACCATCTTTTCTAGTACTCTTCTTAAGTAAGTACAAGCTCCTGCCAAAAGATCTCTTGATTCGCTTTGCTCATATTTCCTGTAATCATCATAAGAATTATTTTTTTTAATATGTTTTTATATTCATTTGAATATGTTTTTATTAAATCAGTATTAATTGGTTTTTGACCTATTTTTCTTACTGTAACAATATTATCTTTTAAAGTATACAATAATTCCATCGTTTGATAGTGCAGCGAATCTTTTGTGCATCTAAATATATAGGATATAATGCATTCATCTTCTTCTGGTGATACAATGTCTCTATCGCAAAAACCTTCTGAATCTATATCACAACAACCTAAATAAAACGAGTGATCATAAACAGTATATTCATTTTTCTTTTTAGAATTTCTAAAAATTGAATATGTAACATCAAAAGCGTGTTCTTTATTACAGTCAATACATTTTATATCAATTTTTTTGCAACTAAAAAGCGATTGTAATTGATTCTTTGCAAAATCTGATAATGGAACCTCTTCCTCATCTATTTTAGATAAAAATTGAAATTCAAATGAGCCATAAATAGGTATGCCCTTAATAATGTCTTCTAATTTATATATATCCATAATTTCTCCTTCCATATCTTCCAATTTTGTTAATTATGTAATTATTTTGCAATGCTTTTATTCTGTTGTTATAACACTTTAAATCTATCATTCGTTGTGTGCTGTCCCATTGATATTTTTTTCAGTATTAAATCTAAGAACGAATCTACTCTCAAATAGTAAATACAGTCAATTATTTCTATAATCAAATAACTATATAATGGCTCTACTACTCATAAAATCCTTAAATAATGCTATACATGCTGCGGCTGATGGCATCATTGTATATCTTGTATTTGTGCTTTTATCTAATATAGAATTATATGTAATACTAATATTATTCATTAAATCGTCAATACTTAAGAATAATGCTTTTTCACCATCTTTTAATACTTTCTTAAGTTTCTTATCTTCTATTTTTGAATTATTAGCTAATGATTTTTCTAGTTGTGCTTTTGTTTGTTTTATCTTTGTATAGAATAAGAATTGTGGTTTACCTACTTCTACTAAGTCTCTATAGAAACATATTATTTGTTTTTCTAATTGTCTTGGATTAATACCAAGGTCATTTAATCCAAGGTTAATAGATTCTAGGTTTAATTCATCATATATTTCATTTATTATTGATTCTCCTAAAGGATACTCTTTTAATGTATGATTATCACTATTATCAATAGCATATTTTGTTTTAAGTGATGCTGCTACACTATTACCTAGTGTTTTCTTTCCTATACTTAAATCTTTACTTCTTATTATTAGTGGTATATATCCATCACTTGTGATTATGAAGCCATTAAATCCTAGATGATTAGACATCTTAGAATCTTTTAGTTCTCTAACATATGGACCTGGTTCATACATTTCTCTAATGGTTTCACCATTATCTAATATATAATCAGGTGCTCTATTAGTTTTTAATGAACTATAATAGTATGTTCTAGAAGTATAGAGATTAATTATGTTATTATCTTCTTTAACATCATCTAATCTTACATTAATCGCATTATATGTTACATTTCCTTTATATGCGCTTAATATATCTTTGCTATTTTTATTAATCTCTTGTGGTAGTTCATAAAATTTATTATAGTCATCAATATACTTGAATTCTTTATTATATGCATCAGCAATTACTATTATTGGAAATAATACAGATTCATTTCCATTCTTATATTCATATAGATTAGACAATGAATACTTCTTAACGATTCCAATATTCTCATAATTAATCCTAACATCTTCTGAATGTTTCTTGGTGTACCACCAAACAAAAAGAGATGCTAGCGCACCAGAAAGAAGGGTTATTAAAATAGCAGATATTACACCAATATCAACTATATCATTAGCAAGATCCGAATCAATAACATTTGTTTTCCTTAATATTAGTAAAACTAAATATACTACAATGATAATCGAAACATGCATTATAGTATGGAATAATGGACTTTTAATTGTTTTAAATCTTCTTCTTGCCTTTTCTTTTGATTTATTCATATAATTACCTAATATTTAACGGAATAATAACACTTAAATTATAAACACAATTTGTAATTGTGTAAAGGGAATGCGAGAAAATAACACGAGAGTTGTTGGAATATATAAGGTTTTTTTGGTTCCTTCAAATCCGAGGTAGGTAGGTAGTTTTACTTAAAATTAGTGGTTGATAAATATATACAAAAAAATGAGCCTTCTTTTATAATAATATTGTCAAATAATCTACGAAAGGAGGCCCATATTTATTATAATCCATATCCAGATGTTTTAAAAGATGAAAATCTGGAAGTTATAGATACTAAAGAACTAAACGGAATTCTTTTTGTTTCACTACTTCTTCATCCAAAAAATTCGTATATTTGTCCATTATGTGGTTCTAATTATATTATTAAAACGGTATTATAAATAATATTAATAGAATCATCAATAATAAAATAGGAGAACTTACACGTTCTCCATATTTTGTATTATCTGTTTTATGTTTCTAATCTCTTCTAAATAAATCTCTAGTATATACTTTTGTTTCTATATCATCTAAAGAACTATCATATCTGTTAGCTATAACATCATTTGATAGTTTTTTAAATGTACCAATGTACTCACACCAGCAATAATTATTGATATTATTTCATAAACCGTCATTCTTCTCTCCTCATTCAATAGATTTCAAAACCATATCACTTCCCAGCTATCTGCTTGCTATGGCCAAAGTGCTTTCTGATTATTCTTGCTTGCTTGCAGTTGATACCCAACCACTCACAAGGTTCCGATGAGGCTGTTGGTTGTTTCTCGCATTCCAGCTTCAAAACCAGGGTTCGCTGATGCTCTTTCTTCGGTTGGGTGCGGGGGGTAGTTATTTCGTATCAAAATTGATTATTTTTACTTCTCTCTTGCCGCAAAACGCTTCCATGACAGCAACTATGGCCTTGGAAATATTCTGATCCATAGTAATCATTTCATCCTTGGATTGATTTATCAGTTTGTTGAAGTAAGCAATCTCGTATCTGAGCCCCTGTCCTTCAAACTGGTAAAAATACTTTTTATTATCCGAAAAGTTTTCATATCTCACTTCAAAATAGCTAGTTTTCCACCAAGGAGACGGAACATAAATATATCCTTTCGTTCCAGAAATAACTAAATCACCTTCCGATTTTACAAACTTGGCGACTTTAATAGAAGCGACTGCTGATTCGTAAATGAAGTTGATTTTAGTAAATAAATCTATATCGGTTTGATTTTGTAAAGAAGTCACGATTTCAGCGCTTTTATAATTCGTACCAAGAATATCAAATACTGGAAGCAACGCAACAGGACCCCATGAGTAGATACTATTCCATCCTGGTGCATCAGCATTTTTGCTTAAACTAGTGCAAGTTGCATCAACAGAAACAACATTTCCTATAATGCCACTTTTTGCCAAAACAACCATTCTTGAAAAAGCCGTACAATAAGCGGTGCGAATTCCATCCAAAAGGATAACGCCATTATCTTTTGCCAATTCAATTAACTCTTGAGTTTGAGAGGTAGATAGCGTGATAGGTGATTCACAAAGGACATGCTTATGATTAATTAGCGCCGTTTTTATCTGTTCGTAATGTTTGACTGGTTCTGAATGAATGTGTACCGCGTCAACATTCTCCAACAATTCATTATAATCCTTTGTGATAATTGGTAATTGCTTTATTTGCTCGTCAAATATAGCCACATCGTTAGTACATATTCCAACAACTTCAACACCATTTACGAACTTGCTTTCTTCATAAAACTTATTAAGGAATCTGGATTCACCAACCAAGCCAAGTCGAATATTGTTTGATTCTTTTCTAATATCGCTGCTCGAAACGCCTTCTGTGCGATCCAAATAAACAACTTCACAGAATTCTTTTAGATAATCAAATTTTCCGACCCAGTCTGAACCAACTGTAAAAATATCAATGCCGTATTTCTTTATATCATCAATTTTTTGCCCTTCATATTCCTCAACAATAATCTCATCTGCAATATTTAAGGATCTAATCGCTTCGATTCTTTCAATTAATGATTGCTGAACATTAATTTTTCCTCTAGCCTTATCAAAATCATCGCTGGTCACGCCTACAATTAAATAGTCGCCAAGTTTTTTTGCTCTTTCAAGCAAGCGAATATGACCATAATGTAAAAGATCATATGTTCCGTATGTAATTACTTTTTTCATTCTTCTTCACCAATGTTGCTAGGAACCATAACTTCAATAAGTTGAGGTTCGTCGCTTAATACATTTATTTTCGACAAATCTTCGTTGTTGGTTATTTTTACATAATTTAACGAAAATGCCTTAGCAATTAATTCGAAATTAGCGACTTTATAACCAGACTTTTCCGTGGTGGCAAAATAGCTATGGAATATCTTTTTTTGAAATTCCATAATATCCCCCAGACACTGATTATTGAATACAATTATAGAGATTGGAATTCTGTCTCTATTTATCATCTCCAGTTCTTGAAGGTTCATCATTAAGCCACCATCGCCTTCAAAACAAATGACTTTATTTCTTGTAGCATAATATGCGCCTATTGAGGCCGGAATAGCATATCCCATAGACGCAAGCCCAGCTGACTGAAAGAACTTTTGCCCGTTTTTAAATTTAAAAGAGGACATTACCCATCTTCGATGGCTACCGGTATCTGTAACTATGTTATAATCATTAGAAATCGATTCACTAATGCGCGAGACCACATTGCCTGCAACTATGTTCAAGGGTTCGTTTTTACTGGAACTCTTCTTCGTTAGCACACACTCATTGCACCAATCAAGATAATTGTTTTTTAACGAACATTTAATAATCTCTGGAACAAAGGTTCTCAAATCCTTATTGATTTTGATTTCATCTCTAAGTTCATATTCTAATTCATTTATATCACAATCAATTCTGATGACTTTTGCATTTGGGGCAAACTTCTGCCTATTGTTGCATACTTGCTTAAAGTTCAACCTAGCGCCAAAAGAAACGAGCAAATCACAATTAGAAACAGCAAGATTAGCAGATTTGTCGCCATCCATTCCAATATATCCAAGATTAATGTCCTCATTAGGTACTAAATCGCAACAAATCAGCGTAGTAGTAAAAGGAATAGAATGTGTTTTCGCAAAACTTATAATTGCCTCATCTAAACCAGCTTGTTTTGCACCATTGCCAATCAAAAACAAAGGCTTTTTGGAACTATTAAGCAAATCAATAACAAGTTCTGCATCTTTTATACAAGATGGTTTTTTAGGCATCTTGAAGTGCCTTAGGTTTTTTTCGTCAATTTCGCTTCTTTGAATATCACTTGGAAAGTCAATAACAATTGGACCCGGCCTTCCGTTTTGAGCTAGATAAAAAGCTTTTTCAAAGATATATGCAATATCTTCTTTTTTTGTTATTTGCGCACTCCATTTTGAAATGGGTTTACAGACACGCACAATATCAACCTCTTGCGAAATGCATTGCCTTAATTTCCTATTCCCCTTGAGGGAAGCCAAATCTTTTTCACCAACAATAAAAATAGTAGGTATTGAGTCACAATAGGCATTCGCGATACCAGTCACTAAATTCGTTCCACCTGGACCAGCGGTGGAATATGCTATGCCAACCCTATGAGAGGCTTGAGCATAAGAACAAACGGCAAAAGCAGCGCCCTGCTCGTTATAAACCAAATGATTTGTAATAGATGTTCCTTTTAAAGAATTCATTAAGTGTCCACACCCAACTCCAGGATAACCAAAGACATCTTGAACACCATAATCTTCAAATAACTTTACAATATAATTAGATACTTTCATTTGGCTCTCCTTGTTTCACTTGATTGTTTTTATTCTTTCCTCGACTAGATTTGCGGAAAACACTATTTTCTCGTTTTCAGTTAACGTCTTCAAAAAATCCTCAAAGATATTTATTTGATATCCTTTGTCGATAAAATAATTGGCATAATTCGGATTGCAGTTATTCACCGAACAAAGATATGAGTACATAGAATATCCCCATCTCTTCTTGTTGTATGTATCTAAAAGAAAGCAATTGAATGCATCCACTACTTTCTCTGTTTTATATCTTTGGGAGTAATGCTCATTAATAAATTCCATTATAACTTCCGTATTCAAATTACCAGCCCCACGGCCCATTCCCATTATGCTTGAATCAATGCATAAATCACGATTCAAATTAAGTGACAAACACATCTCTGCACAACTGAGAGCTTGAAGTTTATTATTGTGTCCATGGTATCCAATTTTTATGTTCGGTATTAAATACTTATCAGCCAATTCCATATAGTGTTTTATTTGTGACGATGATTGAGTTCCCCATGTATCAACAACATAAAGCGCGTAAGGTTCTAATTCGTTTGAGGCTTCAATCATCTCAATAAACTCTTCATCGCTATATTGTTCAACTCTCGATGGCTGAATTGTTATCTTATATCCTTTTTCCTTAACCTTTTTGCAATACTCAATATGTTCTTTAAGACACCTCTTCCATATGCAAATTCTAATTAAGTCAACCCCTCCCTCAACATAAGGAGATAGATTATTCAGATCAAATGGATTGAAAGCCTCAATCATCGCCGAATAAATAACATCTTTTTTTCTCTCGGCTATTAAAGCGTTGATGTTCTCTATACATGAAAAAGCGGTTCTGCCATTGTCTTGTGTTTCGTTTCTCAAAAACCCAAGTTCTAAAATGTTTACACCAGAATTTTCTAAGTTTGAGATAATGTTTTTTATGTTTGAAAATCCAAAGTTCCAATCGTTAACGTAACCACCATCTCTCAAAGTGCAATCTAATAAGTAAACATTATTCACAAATATGTCCTCCTAGAGTTTCATCAACTCATCAAACAATTCTTTATCCATTTCAGGAAGTTGGTTTTGAATTAGTTCAGTTCTCCCAAAATTTGGAATAAGGTTAGTATCGCCTTTATAACGGATTTCAATAAAAGCAGGACCCTCTGGCAAATTTGAAACTATATCTACATCGTCAAGAGACTCGATTCTGAAATATGGTAGTTCAAACGCATTGGCGATTTTTTCAAAATCAGGAGACTCCCATCCGCTTGATTCGGTCGTGAGACTATAATTCCTGTTAAAATTTCTCTCCTGAAATCCTCTAATCATTCCAAGAGCAAAATTATTAAAACAAAAAACCTTAATAGGCAGCTTCTCGCGCTTGATTAGCTGGAGTTCTTGGATATTCATCATTAGTCCACCGTCGCCATTAAAGCAATAAACTTCTTTGCCGGTAGCACAATGAACGCCAATGGAGGCAGGAAGAGAATAGCCCATGGATCCGTGCCCAGCAGACATATATACGCTTTGTCCGTCTAGGTGAGCAGATTGAGCAAACCAAATTTGGTTCTGACCAACATCTAACGTAATTAAACATTCTTTAGGCAGCAACTCGCTAATTGCTGAATAATATCTGTTGTACTCTTGGTCATCATATCCCAAGAGCTTAGACTTAATACGAATACACACTGCATTCCAATCTTCAAAATTATAGTTTAAGTGGCTGATTGCAGAAAGGAATGTTTTGGCGTTGAGAAAAACACCAAGCTCATCATCAACAACCTTGTTGACTAATTGATATTTATCAACATCTATTCTAATCAAAGTTTTATCTTTGAAATATCTGTCTCTTTGCAACCCAATCTGTCGAATATCAAGTCTGCTTCCAATCGAAATTACCAGATCAGCTTTACCAAAAACAAAGTTGGCATATCGTTGTCCATTTGTTCCTATAAAACCGAAATAGTGTTTACTGTCGAAAGGAAACACATCAAACGCAGGAAGGCTTGACACAACCGGTATATTCCATCTTTGCGCAAGTTGTATTATTTGTTTTTTTGCATCAGCGATTTTAATGCCGTTCCCAATCAACATGATTGGCCTTTTAGATTTCTTTAATATTGAATCCAGATGGGCAACATCAAATTCGTCATCATCCTTCAATTCTACTTCATAACCCTTTAACATAGAAACATCTATTTCTGCTCTTTGTATGTCAGCAGGCAAATCAAGCAAAACGGGGCCAGGATTTCCATTGAAGGCCTCAAAAACAGCTTTTTCTAAGCACCACCTAATGTCAAAAGGATTATCAACGCGAACAGAATATTTGGTTATGCTTTTGACCATACTGACAACATCTGTTTCTTGAAAACCCCGTTGCCTTATTCCTTCTCGATCGTTCAGCGCATAAGTATCTACTTGTCCAGTAATAAACAAAACTGGTATAGAATCAAAATATGCATTTGCAATACCAGTAACCAAATTCGTCGCGCCTGGGCCTGAAGTGGAGAAAGCGACGCCTAATTTGTTTGAAGCCTGTGCATATCCGCACGCGGCAAAAGCAGCCCCTTGCTCATTGTAAGTCACATGTGATTTGATGCTTTTAGTTTTCGACAAAGAATCAATCAAATGGCAAATAACTCCACCTGGGTATCCAAAAACACGATCAATCTTATGAGCATTTATGAATTGAACTATATAATCTGTTACTTTCATGATTTACCTCAAATAACCGTTCAGCGCTGAAAACTAATGATCATTGACAAGTTCTAATACTTTTTCAACCACTCTTTTCGTGCTTTTTCCATCAGAAAAAGAATGAATATACGGCAAAACTTTTTTTCTTTCAGATGCATAAAGATCGACGCCATTGCCTATTCTGTCCAGAAAAGCACATAGGTCATTCGAATTAAAAAGTTTTTCGCCGCCTGAGCAAATAAAATCATATTCTTTTACTAGCCCCGGATTCTTTGAATACTCTTCAATATCTTCCCAAATTAAGCCAATAGGCTTATTGCAAAGAAGATAATCGGAGTAAATTGATGAATAATCAGTCAATAACGCATCACTAGATCCTATTAATTCATAGGAAGTAAATTGATGATTGGAAAAGAATTCATCATCAATAAATAATATGTTTGAAAAAGAATAATGTTTGATATCATCAGTCAGCTGGGCAAAATGTGGCTTAACAATGATTAAAATGGAATTCTCCTTTGCAGCAGCATTAATTTTATTTGATTCCTCTTCATTCCATAAAAATTGAATAGGCTTAACGGATCCTGTTTTCTGACCACCTTTAAATTTTTTTACTGTCGGGTACCATACCACAAACCGTCTATACTCACCAAAAATCAAGGATAGTTTTTTTGGCCTATCGAACAAAATATCCGTCCTAGGAAAACCCAAAGTCAAAATTATAGAAGGATTTACCTTAAGTTGGTCTGCTAATATTGGTTTTAAAAACTCACTTGTACCTATTACATAATTAACATAATTTGGTGCATTATAATATGAGCTTGCGTCTTTAAGAGGCGAACCATGGCACAAATAAATTGTAGTTTGTCCTTTTCGATTGCTTCCAACAAATCTATTGCAACAAATAGTAAGAGAAGCTCTATGATTTAGAAGAAAGTTTTTAAATCTGTGTTGTTTCACATTAAAATAAATAACGTTTTTGATTTTTGGATATGACAGAGTTGAACACTCAAAACACATCCATATCAATTTGTATTTTTGATTTAAGCCTCTCCTTATTAATTCGTCAAAAACAGGCTTGGCATTGTCAGATAAATCTGGACAACTTTCAAATAGAATTATTTTTTGGAGTGGCAAAAAAACATCTACCAACCAAACAAAGATTCTTTTTAATAGTTTAATCATTGCCTTTCTCTCTATTGAAAAATCTATATAAATACTTCTTTACGATATTGATATTAATAACGGCGCACACCAACAAATAAAGAATTACAAAAATAGACCCCTGTATAATAAAAATAAACAAATGAGATTCTATAGTCTCAAATAGTAAACTGGTCATTACAAATACAACAGCAAAACATAATAACCCAATTAACATATATATTAATAGAGTGGTTATATATTTCCTGACTGGAAGATATATTTTTACTTTATTATAAATATTCATCGCAATCCAATGGGAACAAATTGTCGTGACCACTGTGCCACATAAGCAGGCATATATCGCATACTTTGGATCAAAAATGTTTAGACACAAAATTGAAAGCCCAACATTCGCGAGTGCAAGAGTAAAGTATGTCACTGCCCTGAATTTATGTTTGTTTTCAGCTCTTTGAATCTCAATCGAACTATTAAGAGTTAATGGCCCTAAACTTAAAATCATAAGGACAGAGCAAACATAGTATGTTTCTATTCTATTATCCCCGATCCACCAGACAACAAAGTCTTTTCCACAAGTTAAAAAACCGAAAGCCACACAACATAATATAATAGATTGGAGTTTTGATATCTTTAAAAAAACTCTATTTAATGATTCCTGATCATTAGAAGCAACCATCTCGTGAATTGATGGAGCAAAAACACCAGATACCGCGACGGACATCGTAACCAAATAACCTGCTAATTGCTGAGCCATTTGATATTTTGTAACGTTCTCTGGTGAAGAAAAAAAGCCAAGAAGAGTCTTGTCAACATTCGTATTAATTTGATCAACAATAGAGTTAAATAAAAGAATGCTTGAAAATATAATGATTGATTTCAATAATGACTTATTTTCATTTAACAAAGTTCGAGAAAATGAAATGCCAATTTTTCTATAACAATAAAACGCATTAATTGCAAAAGTAATCAATGTGATTATAATTGTAAAACCAGCAATAATAACTACGTTTTTAGTAAAATAAGCAATCAAAAAATGTCCAGCAAAATTTAAAACGGTCGTAAAGATTACAAGTATTTTTCCAAATACAAATTTTTTCTTGTAATTAATAAAAAGAGTAAAAATGGATGTAGGCATTGTTAACCCAATATTGAATATTGATAGTCCAAACAATAAATACATCATTCGGCTATCTTCCCAACTATAAGTGCCAATTCTTATCCTACACATATAAAGAGCCAGCACTATACCCAACCCAACAAAAAGGACAAAAATACCTAAGATCGAAAGAAGCTTTAGATAAATAGTGTTGATCCTTCCAACTGTTTCATCACCTTCTTGACTGTCTAATGTTGCATATCTTAAAAACGAGGCAGCTAGTGCAGAAGAAACAATAGTTAGCCATGATGTTATGGAATTAACAAAGGAATATAGCCCGTAATTATAATCACCAATAAGATTTAAAACCCTATTTGTTATGAAGAGTGAACCAATGATGGAAACACCCATTCCGACATATGACAAAACAACACCTAGTTTAATATTCTTTGAGTCACTTAATCCTTTCACTTTTGTACCGCCTAATTTAATTGAATGACTAATCAATTTTGATAAAAGTTTTCTTCAAGCATCAAACATAAGCAGTGATATATGGGAAGATGCAATTCTTGAATCATAAAAGTTTCAAAAGAAGGTGCTTTGATGGCAACGTCCGCAGCAACAGCCAGTTCACCGCCTTTTTGCCCAGTAAGCCCAATTACTTTTAAGCCTAATGCACGAGCAACGACTGTGGCATTCATAATGTTTTTAGAATTGCCCGATGTTGATATCCCTAATAAAACATCCCCTTCTTTTCCGTAACCATAAACTTGTTGAGCGAAGGTCAAGAGACCGCCATCTTTAACATCATTTACATATGCGGTGTTCAAACTTTGGTGCTCACATAAAGCAATAGCAGGCAAGCCACCTTGCAATTTTTCGGCGAGCTCTATTCCACGGACAGAATCAATACTCTTTAGTTTATTTGCAAACTCATCAGAGCACTTCCTTGGAAATTTGAAACCCTTCATCAATTCTCCAACAATGTGTTCTGCATCTGCACAGCTTCCACCATTTCCTGCAATTAGGAGTTTGTGGCCTGTTGAGAAGCACTCCTCTAAGATATCATACGCAGCAATAATGGAGTCTTTACATTCCGCTAATACAGAATACCTTTCAATTAACAAGTTTATGTGTTTTTGTAGCTTTTCGTTCATATTCTAGTTTCTGCTCAATATGCTATTTACGGCATCTAGCAAATTGACTCCTTCCTGTAATTTTATCGATTTGCATCCGGCATTTTTCCCTGCCAAAACATCGTTATCATCATCGCCTATCATCCATGATAGTGGTAAGTCGATGTTAAAATCTTTTGCCGCCTTAAGCAACATCCCGGGTTTTGGCTTTCGACATCCGCATTCGATTTTCAATTCTGGCCTTTCTCCTTCATATCCTTTGTGTGGATGATGAGGGCAATAATAAATTCCATCAATGAATGCGCCTTCTTTGCCAAGAAGCGTCTCCAACTTATTGTGGATTTCATCTAGTTCAGAGAAAGATACTTCTCCACGAGCAATCACTGGTTGATTTGTCACTATTATCGTGAGATAGCCGGAAGAATTGATTCGCTTAATCGCTTCTGTAACTCCATCTATCAATTCAAGCTGTTTTATATCTCTCAGAAAACCAACATATTTATTAATAGTGCCATCCCTATCAAGGAAAATGGCTTTTTGCTTGTTTATCAAATTCTTTCTTTGAATGATTCCATTTTCACAGTCGCTGCATACGGCATAATATCTATTCGGAGTTCCCATATCTTTTACATACTCAGGCGAATCATAAGCGAACATTTTTCCCGATCCAGATAGAGGCTTTAGAACTTGCCTATCCAGATCAATCTTTGGTGTATTGATAGAAACATCTAGTACTTTCTTGTTGATGACATGTAATCCGGCGTTCACCCTGTTTTTATACCATTCGGGTCTTTCATCTTCTTTCAAAAGCCACTTTGTAACAGATTTGTTCTCATCGCAAATTAAAAGACCACTATCATAAGGATGCGAATTGGGATGTGTGAACAATGTTACTAGCCCTCCTTTTTCCGTGTGATAGTTAACAAATCTATTAAAGTCAATATTAAACAAAGAGTCGGCATTCAAAAGAAGGAAATCGTCCGTAAGCTTGTCTTTGATTCTAAATAAAGCGCCTGCGTTGCCAAGTGGTTCCTTTTCAACAAAATAATCAATTTTGACGCCAAATTCGCTACCATCCTTGAAATAATCAATGATGGCATTGGCCATGTAACCGACCGTTATGAGAATGTCTGTGAACCCTTGATCTCTCAAACATTCAATTTCATGCTGCAAAACTGGTTTGCCACAAATCGGAATCATTGGCTTAGGAATGTCGCTAGCAATCGAAGCAATTCTAGTTCCTATCCCACCAGCCATTATTACTGTTTTCATTTAATTCACCCTTCTTTACTTGAGACTAAGTCAAATGCTTCCGGCGCGTAATAAATGACTCTTGTCCCGCCGTTTTCAAAGAGAAAAGGTACCTCCATGAGCTCCGAAAGTTCCATTCTCACAAACTCTTGTTTGTCTTCATTCACATAAAACAGCAAAAAGCCACCACCACCGGCCCCCAAGAGTTTTCCACCCAAAGCACCAGCTTTTATTCCTCTGTCATATAATCTGTCTATTGAAGTCTTAGATATGTCATTGCCAGTTTGTTTTTTAAGTTGCCACGTCTTGTCGAGCAATCTGCCAAAATCATCCAAATCTCTAGTTTTGTTTTCAAGTATCTCCTGAGCCTCATCAACCAACGATAGCATACTTGTTAATTGTTGTTGCTTTTCTTCAATACTTGATTTTGTGCTTTTTTGAATATCGGCTGAAAATCTAGTAAACCCCGTAAAAAAGAGCATTAATCTCTTATTCAAAGCTTTTTTTCTGTCCGGAGAAATGATAATTGGCGTCACACGATATCCGTTTTTATCAAAATCAATTCTGTTTAGGCCTCCAAAAGATGCTGCTATCTGATCTTGCCAGCCACCAGCCTCATCACAAAGAGTTCTTTCTAGATAAATTGCATCGTCGGCAAGTTGTTTTTTAGAAGCATACTTACCTTTTAAACAATAAAAAGCATTTAAAAGGCCAACAGCGAATGTTGATGAAGTTCCTAATCCTGTTCTTCCTGGTAAGTCCGCATCATACGAAATATATAACTCATGCATATCAAGCATCTTCATCGCGTTGCGAATCATAGGATGAACAATATCGTCAAGTTTATTTACTCTCTCTGTTTTAGAATACTTAATTTCGGTCGTATAATCAAAAAACCTCGGCAAGTGACGCGCGGTGACATATACATACTTATCGAATGTAGTTGATATTACAGCGCCTCTTCTTTCGTTGAAAAACTCCGGCATGTCAGTGCCGCCACCAAAAAAGGACATTCTAAAAGGGGTTTTTGTGATAATCATAAGGCCTCCCTACTATTTACCATCGCTTTGGAATAAGAAAAAGAATGGTATCCATATCTTAAAGCGTTTTGTTTGCGCAGTCTTGAAATTGATTCATTGGCCGTCGAATAATGCTTCATACATAATACTAAGCCCCAGAATGTAGTTGTCATTCTTATATCTGTAGTAATAAATGTTTCGAAAAAGAAACCCAATAAAAGCATTAATAAAACTGCAGCCACCGCTAATTTTGAATACTTATTCCATTCAGTTTTCCTTAAAAAAGTAAAAACAATCAATAAAAACAATACCACACCAATTATTCCATGTTCTGCCAAAAGAGCTACCCATTGGTTATGACTATTGCCTATATAATATGGAGCATATGTTATTCGTGATATTCTATACAGAATGAGTCCGCCACCTCCGCCAAACAGGGGGTTATCAAAAAAGACATTTAAGCCCACAGTAGCCAACCGCTTACGTTCTATACCACTATAAAAAGTGTCAGAATTTGAAACAAAAACTCTGGATATAAAATTAGATAAAAAACTAGGATACAAGACAGCTATGCCAATCAAAATCACAGCCCCAAGAATAATCAATTTCAATTTTGTAGATAATTTTTCTTTTAGAATTGCGTAAATCAAAAATAAGGCGGTCAACAAAATTGCACTTCTCGTCTGCATAACTATCATGCTTAACAAGAACAAAGCAAGAAACAGGAACAATATCTTTCTTTTTGTTTTCATGGCAGTGATGTAGCAAACTACAAATGACATAAAAACAAAATCGGCTGATGCGGTAGCGGCTCCAATTGTAGTAAAGCCTCGAGATTCAACTATGCTATTCTGCCAACCAAGCCATTTACCAAAAAGAGAGAGCATAAAAACCTGCATAGCAACAACGGCTCCAACAACAATCATTGCATACATAAATAGTTGTTTGTATCGCTCGTTTTGAATTGAGAGTACAGATTTAACAAACAAGATAGGTAAAACAAACACAAGCAGTTCATCGATTGTTTCCCACAATGACAAATCGCTATTGCCCTTTAATTTAGCCAGCGAAGTTAAAAAAGAAAAAAAACAAAATAAAACAAGTAAAATAGATAATCTTCTGTCTTTAAAAAGCCGCCTATTGACAAGAGGGATAATAACAAGAAGGATAATCGCGCCAACTATAATACTTAATTGAAATCTAGCATTTCCAAGCTCAATTGAATACCGAACATTAATTGAGTTAGGAATACACGTCCAGCATATATAGACAAAGCATAACAAAAGGAATTTTATTCTGTCTTTAGCCAATGTCGTCATTAATCTTCTCCTTCGTAAAAATCTTTTGATACATCCTAGAACTAGAATCAATCGAATAATTATCTAAATATACTTTCCTACTAGCAATACAAATTCTCTCATAATCATCAGGGGTATTACTAATAGTACTCCTCATTGAATTGATGAATTGTTCCTTCGTGTTGCATCTATATATTGAGTCCGAATCAACATATCCAACCATAGCGTGATCGGTTGACAAAATCGGCAACCCATACATCAACGCTTCTGCAATTTTAACTTTCATTCCTGCACCAGAAAAAATGGGCGCAACATATGCAAACGCATTCAAAAAAAGATCGCTCATCTCTGCCGGATTAGAAAGTAGAACAACATTTTTAAGAGCGCTAGATGCGGAAATAATATCATTATTAGGCCTTGAACCAGCAATAACGAGTTTGAAATTACAATATTGATCCATGGCTGAAAAAGAACTCCATACTTCCCTCAAAAACCAAAGAATTCCATCAGCGTTTGGTCCGAACCATAGACTTCCCGTAATTAAAAAATAGTTCGCTTTCTTTTGATTCAGATCGCCAACATTTTTATCAGTAATGCATACTGGATTACAATAAATTGATTTGGTTATGTTTTCATATAAAGAATGAACACGATCAATATCAGTCTGGGTCAAGCAAATTAATGAATCCGCCATTTTAACCGAACGTCTTTCCATTCTAGAAAAAAATCGACTTTGTAAGAAATTAGCGATTGTCTTTTTGTTTTTATATTGGTTTAAGTAATAGTCTTTTTCGACGTTATGCATGCGTACCAATGTTTTTACGCCATTTTTTTTAGACAGTTTAATTAAATAAGGGTATTTGGAGAATTCAATATGAACAAAATCGTACTGTTTAAAATCAATTCCATTTAATGTGTCAAGCAACGAGTAACAATAGCCACTAACTATTCCTTTTTTAAGGCCTAGTAGCCTCTTTGGCCATCTTTTGTCATAATTCAAATAGAAAGACTTATTTATTTTAATTTGATTTTCAATTGCTTCATCAATCTTAGGCCCAATATAGTCAACGATGCCGCATTTCGATAGAGAAAAAAGTGATTGAATAATCCCTATTCCTCCTCCAGAGTTATATGATGGCGCCTCCAACGAAATCTCCAATATTCTCATAAATCACCTTTCTTGAATGTTCTAGAAATTCTCCTTTTGAAGCCTCTAAATAACTCTTTGAAAACAAACAACATAAATCTAAACTCGTACGATTTTCTAGTGCCTTTTAATTGATATTGACGCTTTAAAAAACTAAAATGTCTTTTCAAAAACAAATTGTTATTTTTTATTTTGTAGTACTCGTATTTAAATCTATTTTTGCTATGTTGACCACCGTTTTTATTTATTGATGGAAAATGAAAGCAACTAGTATGAGAAGTATACTGAATCATGTAGCCTTCTTTGATTAGTTGAACTTGGGCGTCTGTTTCTTCTCTATAGCCATTTACCTTATAGCCCTCAAAATACGTAACGTTTTCATAGCCCTCTCTGGGCACCATAATCAGTGCATGTCCCCAAGGAACAAAGCTGTCATCGATATTCTTAAAACGATAATAGCCTTCCAATGTTCGATAATCGAATACAGGCTTATTTATCTTAGATTGGATTTGTATAGCACTATCGACTTCGTTTTTATCCATAGCAGGAAGAATTCCATAAAAAATTGAACCAAAACAAGCTTTCTTTTCTCCCTGTATTTTGTTAAAGAGGACAAAAGAATAATCATCGGATAAGAACGCATCGTCCTCGCCCCATAAAATATAGTTACCTTTTGCAATTGATAGACCTATATTCCTACTTGCTCCTGCACCCATATTTTTGGTGTTTTTATGATAAACAATAGATAGAGCGGGATACTTTTGCTTAAATCCTTCTAACGTCTTTTCATAAGACAAAGTACTAGCGTCATCAACAATAATGATTTCTTTTAAGCCGTACTGAATAGCATAAGAATCTAGAACTAAAGCTAAGGTGTCTGGTCTATTGAATGTTGGAATAATTATTGATAATTCAAGCCCCACTATATTTCTCCTTTTTAAACAATACTGCTTTACAAATATTGTCTCCCTTTTAATGTAGTTCTTTCATGAAATTGGACAACGTTTCTTCAAAAGCTTCAAAAGAATAATTTTCCATAAATAAGTTATACGAACTCGAATTAAATTTTGAATCTTCTGTCGAATCAAACAATTTTTCCAAACCTATAATGAATTCGTTTGCCTGGTTGCAAAGAAACAAACCATCTGCTGTTTCATATATGCCAGCAAAAGCTTCATTTGTCCCAAATACTATTTTTCCATATCTAAGTGCTTCGATTGTTTTTGTTTTCATTCCAGAACCTGAAAAAATGGGACATACAACAGCACTTGCATTAACCATGGTTTTTGCAAAATCTTCTACATATCCGAGAAGTATTACTTTGCTTTCATCATAATTAAATTGTCGAATATAATTGCAGCAATCTCCAACAACATATACTTTGAATCTAATATAAGGTGAAACGTTATCTAAAAACCATTTTATTCCTTGCTGATTTGCATAAAAATTTGAACCTAGAAACAAAACATACTTTTCGTCGTTATTTGTTATAAGCGATTTAAGGTAAGTTTGATCAATTTTTGAAAAAGAAATAGGTAAAACCAAATCGGCCTTCTTGCCATAAAGTTTTAATAGTTCACCATTGTCTCTTTCATTTAAAACGATTATTTTGCTATTTAATTCTGTAATGTTACTTTCAATCCTTGTGATATAAGAATAAAGTTTTTTGTTTCCTAATGTCCTGGTAATTTCGAACTTATCTCGATAATATTTCTGCTCAATATTTTGAAAATAAACAATTGTTTTTTGTGAGCGGAAAAATTTATGTATATATTCCAAAAAGAGAGAAGACATACAAAAAACAAAATCATATTTTTCACATGCTATTCGTTTCATTTCTCTCCGAACTTGCCACGTTTCACAAAAAGGCGTTCTAAATATCAAAGATTTAACGAATGTGTAAGCAGAAGGCTTTGGAAACTGAAATACATCAATGTTATTTGAACCAAAACAATTACTCAAACACTTAAATACATTATTATAAGTTCCAACTGTTGCATCGTTTTTGTGATTGTCATATTTAGTCAAAATGAGAATTTTCATATCCAACGCCTCATATCAATCTCTCTTCAAAGATACAATCATCTTGCAACACTGAACTGGAGCAGATAAAAAAGAAAGAAAGCCACATAAAAAGAATGAAGAAAGTCTACTTATGCGTTTATATGCGAAGGAAAGAACGGCAAAATGCCTCATCCTTACATACCTTCTGTTTTTCAAAGTAAGTTTACCAAAATATTGCTTTTTGAAATTGTAAAGTCTATTTTCGCCGTCAATCTTCTGTTGACCGCTTGATAAACCGCCTTCACCAGTGTGAACATATGCTTTAACTTCACAAGCATTACAATATACAAATTTCCCGTTGTGCTCGATTGCTTTCATCATAAGATAAAACTCGTCGCCAACATCAATTGCTACAAAACCACCAAACGACACTAAATAGTCTTTTTTAAACATCATAGTGTCCGTGCCAGTCATATGATGCTTCAAGTGACACAACAATAAATCATTTGCCTCAGGCGTCAAAAGATAGTCTCTTTTTCGAATTTCTGACAAAGTCTCATTTTCGTTATATAATGATAAATTCATCAAGGAATAATCTGCACCACAATCTATCATTTGTTTGACCTGAACTTCTATTTTGCTTGGCAAATATAAATCATCATCATCTAAAAATGTGATATATTCACCCTTTGCACTATTGATTCCTATATTACGGGTTTTAGCAGATCCTTGGTTGTTTGCGTTTTGTATATAGTTGATTTGAAGACTTGTTCTAAATTTATTAACTATAATCTCAACCTTTTTATTCCATTCCACATCAGCATTATCATCAACAATAACAACTTCAAAGTCCTTATATGTTTGGTTAGTGAGAGACTCTAAAGCATTAGCAAGCGATTGTTCTCTTTTATATGTAGCAATTACAACGCTAACCATCATTCTTTTTCCTCTTCTTGTTTATGCATTTCTCCGGTTCCGCCTTCCACCACGCCTTCGTGTTTGAAAACGATGAAAACGGTTTTGGAAAGGAGACCGATGTCATAAAAGAATCCCCGCTTCTGAACATACTCTCCATCGAATTTGGCTTTGACAGGGATTTCCAATTCGTCGCGCCCAGAAATCTGTGCCAACCCAGTCAATCCAGGCTTTACTTCATTCGCGTGGTACTTATCCCTCTCGGCAATTAAGTCATCCTGGTTCCATAAAGCCGGCCTAGGGCCAACAAAGCTCATCTGGCCAGCAAATATATTAAAGAGCTGTGGAAGTTCATCTATAGAGGTCTTTCTAATAAATTTCCCTACCTTTGTGATGTGGGCATTAGCATTTCCAAGTTGGTGAGTTGGAGCATTTGGATCTGTATCAGTGTACATTGATCTAAATTTTAAAATCTTGAATATCTTTTTGTTCTTTCCTATTCTATCTTGTTTGAAGAATACTGGGCCTTTACTATCGCATTTAATGGCAATTGCCACAATAAACATAGGAAAAGCGAGTAATACAATAGCTATAAAAGAACAAAATATATCAAAACACCTTTTAAAAAAGGCATATAGTGGTTTCTTTTTCATTATTCAGAGAACTCCCATGAATTTGGAGATTTTGGCTTAATCTCTCTTATTTCTATTGGCTGATTATCAGGATCATTAATGAAAATAAATCTTCCCTTGTTATCGGTTTTTATTTCTGAACCATATTTTTGAGCTAAGTCCTCAATTGATTCAACTTGAAAACAAAGATGTCTAAGTCCATATGCCTCAGGATTAGACAATCTTTTTGGATGTGTTGAATCAACATATATTTCTAGTGTTATAAGTCCATTTGAAAGATAGATAAGTTCATCATGACATTCAGGTCTTATTGTTCTTGCTTTTTCAATGAATCCAAGTTCCTTGTAAAAATCAACTGTTTTATTTGATGATGCAATAATTGCTATGTGGTTAAGTAGTAACATGTTTTTTAAAAAAATCATAATAAAAACCAACTAAATGTTGGTTTCATCATCTACTACTTTTTCTCGTATGAAATCTATCCCAAGATCTGCGGTTATTATTTGACCTAGAAGAGGTAGTTCTACTCTAACTGTTCGTTTATGGAAATCAGGTTTTATGATTTTTCCTTCAAAACCTTTTAGTGGACCATCAACTACTACTATTTCATTTCCTTCTTTTAGATAGATATGAGAAATATCAATGGTTCTTTTAGAACCAGCTTTGCCCATTAGGATATCTATTATTTCTGCTTCATCATCTGATAGAGATTCTATGTAGTCTTTATGTTTTGTATCTATTCCAAGAAGCTTTGTGAGAGTTTTTATTTTATATAATTCTTTTTTGAGTTCTACTGGTGTATTTGTCTCTATAAAGAGATATCCAGGGAAACAAGTTTCTGTAATTTCGAAAGAAACGCCTTCTTTTTTTCTGATGCGTTTCTTTTTAGGAATAAAGATGTCAATAAAAAGAGAAGGATTTAAATCTCTTATCATTCTCTTTCTTGTTTCTTCTTCTTTTTTACTGAATACTTGAATTACATAATACATAAAAAGAGTTGCCTACGGCGTGCGCATATGTTTTTTATATATGTGCAGGATGTGATTTCATATGACACAGTGGAATATATATAAGTGTGCTTAGCTTCGCTTATATTCTTCCAAAGGTATTTTAATAATAGATGAGTGATAAAAATAATGATATTTTTATATGTGAGTGTTTTTGAATTCACTTACATATCAATATATTTTAACACATCCAAATAAAAAAATATATGTAATATATTTATAAAATCAATTTGTTGTATATTGGAATAAAAAATAAAAATGCATATTTTATGTGCTTTATGCACACGTATATGCATTTTTATTGTCATGAAAATTAATTCATAAATGTTTTTATAAATATATTGGATTTTTTATTATACGACATTAAATGTCGCTCATAATTGTTTATGAATAAGGTGCTATTTTTTCTTAAACCACAAACAGCTTTTTTCATCAATAATTATCTTAGTTCTAAAAACAATGAATACATATCTTACTTTATCTCTTATTAGATTTTTAATTCTTCGCGCGAAACAAGAAAGCTTCTTGTAGTATCATTTGAATACTCGCTATAACGATAAAAGCTATTAACCATTTGATATTCTTTTTCAATTATAAAATCTATTTCTTCTTCTTTTGGTGGTCGTATTTCAGTGTTTTCTTCATCGAGTTGGAGTTTTATTGTTATTGCTTGATTATTGTAAATGAAATTCATAGGCAAAAACGTATTTTCTCTGCCAATTCTAATATGTAAAAAAGCAAAAGAATCAATAATATGATTGCATCTATAATGTAGCATAGATTCTTTTTTATTATATTCATAAAGTTATTCATGCCTATCAATATTTAAAGAATAAATAAATGCATTGTTCTCTTTTGCCTTTTTTACATATTCTTTTTCTTCTAATGTCTTTAACAACTTACTTAAAGTTGGAATAGAAAGCCTTACTTCTTTCGATAAATCTCTTCTATTTATTCCCTTTTCTCCAAAGATATCCACTTGATATAATATAAATAATATTTCTTTCAATTCTGTGTCTTGTTTCTTATCATTATCTAGTACAAGTTTTTTTAATATTTCATTTTTTTCATAAAGAATCGTGTTTTTATTATTAAGATATTCTTTTGTTTTTATAAATGCTTCCTTTATAATATCGATAAATGTGTATACAAAAGTAGTAATATCGCCCTTATTATGTTTATCATTTGTTTTCTTGAAAGCCTCATAATAATCTGATAATTTTTCTTTAATTGTTAGGGAAAGACGAAAAGAAATAATTGGATTATAATATTTCTTTAAATATAACGATGTTATATATCTATCCAGTCTGCCATTGCCATCATAGAATGGATGAACAAACGAAAAAATATAATGAAATATTGCACATCTAATAAATGGATCAATACTATCATCATTGAGATAACTTAAGCCCTCAAGCAAAATAACATCGATTTTTTCAGGCAAAACACCTGTATGAATAATTTTTCCACTATTGTTTTTTACATAAACAAGGTTTTTTCTAAATAATTCACCATCTGGATAATCACCCTTATCAATTTCGCTTAACACTAATTCATCATAGGCTTTTCTAATATCTTCTAAATCCAAAATATAGTCATTATTGTCGCTAAGCATCAAATATTTATTTACCAAACTGTATATTCTGTTATTATTTTTATTGTTTTGTTTTATATCATCAATTATTTCGCTTATTTCTTTTCTAGTAGAAATAACACCTTCAATATCATTTGTGTATAGAATTTCATCAATTAAAGAGCGTTTTTTGTATTCTTTTTGAGCAATTGTAGGAAGTTTTTCTAAAATACTGGTAACTTCATTGTTTAGCCTATTAATAGTATAGATAATATTCATTATTTCTTGATGAAAAAAGAAGAATGCATAATTATCCCCTATTTTAAAATTAAACTTTATTGCGTTTTCTGAATTAAACCTACTCTGGTACAATTCATTGTATTTTTCCTTATTATTGTAATAAACATTATATAATGACTCCATAAAACCTCCAATTATTTTTTTTGATTACATATAAAAAATATCATAGTCAATAAAAAAATGCAATATTTTTATAGCATTTTATAATTTTTTATATTAATAAAGAAAAATATTTATTGTTTTTTATTTATTTTAGTAAAAAAATGATAACAAATCAACATTTTCTTATCACTTTTTATAATATTTCACTAAAAAATACGATATTATTTAATAATTTAACATGGCATCTTTACAATTTGATGATTTTTAAGTGCATTTTTCTATATTTGTATATCAAATCATAGTATAAATCATAAATATTATGCTTTTATAAAAAAAGACCAATTTGGTCTTGTTTAACTATTAATTGAATTGATATATCTTTCTAATCTCTTCATAGCTTCTTTTAAAGAATCTAAACTATAAGCATAAGATATTCTAATGAATGAATCAGTTGAAGAACCGAATGCTGTACCAGGAACTACTACTAAGTGTTCCCTCTTTAAAAGATCTGTCGCAAAGTCTTCTGATGATTTATTAAATTTATGGATATCTGGGAAGATATAGAATGCTCCTTCTGGCACAAAACATGGGATGTTTAGACGTTTTAATTCATTTAGAAGATAATTACGTCTAAGATTATATTCAGCTTTCATGTTTTCTATATCATTATCACCTTTTTTTAAAGCTTCTATTCCTGCGTATTGTGATATAGTTGGTGCACACATTATGGCATATTGATGAATCTTTTTGATTTCATCAACTATTACTTTTGGACCCATGAGGTAACCTAGTCTCCAACCAGTCATTGAGAATGATTTAGAAAAACCATTGATAGTGATGGTTCTATCTCTCATACCTTCTAGGCTTCCAATAGAGGTATGAGTCTTACCATAGGTAAGCTCTGAATAGATTTCATCAGAAATAACTAGTAAATCATTTTTAATGATTATATCAGTTATTTTTAATAAATCATTTTCATCCATAATAGCCCCTGTGGGGTTATTTGGATAATTAATTAGAAGAGCTTTAGTATTAGGGGTAATTGCTTCTTGTAGCTCTTCTTTGGTGAGTTTAAAACTATTTTCATTCTTTAGTTTTATAATCTTTGGTATACCACCAGAAAGTATTACTATTGGTTCATATGAAACATATGAAGGTTCTAGTATTATTATTTCATCTCCCGGATTAATAATACTTCTTAGTGTTATATCTATAGCTTCACTACCGCCAGTTGTAACTATTATTTCATCAGGTGAATATGATAGATTATATTTTCTCTTATTCCATTTTGATATTTCTTCTCTTAGTTCTAATAAACCTTGGTTTGAGGTATAGAATATTTTTGATGATTCTATTGCATAGATACCTTCTTCTGCAATATGCCATGGTGTATCAAAATCAGGTTCACCTACACCAAGAGATATACAATCTGGAATAGTTCTTGCGATATCAAAGAACTTTCTGATTCCAGATGGTTTTATATTTTTTATTTTATCGGATATAAAGTCTCTCATAATAGGAACTTTTCTCTATTATCTACTATCTCTTTTTCGAGTGTTACACCATGATCTTTATATTTCTTTAAAATAAAATGAGTAGCTGTAGATTGAACTGAATCTAATGTCGCAAGTTTGTCAAAGACAAACTGCGATACAGCTTTCATTGATTTTCCTTTTATTTCAACCAGGAAGTCATAGCCACCAGAAATTAGATATACACTATCTACTTCATCAAATTTAGATATTCTTTCAGCTATCTTATCAAAACCTCTACCTCTTTCTGGAATAACTCTAACTTCTATTAGGGCAGTAACTAAATCTTCACTGATTTTATCCCAGTTAATGATAGTGTTATATGCACAGATTATTTTTTCTTTTTCTAGTTCTTCTATAGTAGAGATAATGAGTGCTTCATCAGTATTTAGGGCATAAGCAATATTTTTAGTTGAAAGAGTTGCGTTTCTTTCAATTAATTTTAGAATTTTTTCTTTTAATTCTTTGTTTTTAATCATTTGATTTTCCTCCTAGGAGTTAGATTTTATAGGTTGGGACAAGTTCTTTAACGATTTGTTTGGTTGAATCAGATTCTTCATATGCAGCTTTATATAATTCATCGAGTTCATTAAAGAATGTTTCTTCATTGAAATCAAGAGGTTTAGCGATATTGATAAGGCCATTAGCGGTAGTCTTTAGGCCTTCTTCATCCATGAGACGCTCTTCATAGAGCTTCTCACCAGGACGGAGTCCTGTGATCTTGATTTGAATATCTTCATGAGGTTTAAAACCAGATAGTCTAATTAGAGATTCTGCAAGATCATAAATTCTAACTGGTTCACCCATATCAAGAACATATATCTCACCACCCTTAGCATAGGCACCAGCTTGGAGGACTAACATTACAGCTTCTGGGATAGTCATGAAGTATCTTGTGATATTCATATCAGTTACAGTTACTGGGCCACCTTCTTTAATTTGTTGTTTAAAGAGTGGGATAACTGATCCATTTGAACCAAGGACATTACCAAATCTTACAGCTACGAATTCTGTGTTTTTAGATTTTCTACCGATGGTTTGAATGATCATCTCACAGATACGTTTAGATGCACCCATGATATTTGTTGGGTTAACAGCTTTATCTGTAGATATTTGTATAAAGCGTTTAACCTTATATTTATCTGATAGTGTTGCGAGATTTAAGGTACCAAAGACATTGTTTTTAATGGCTTCATTTGGCGATGTTTCCATTAGTGGAACATGCTTATGAGCTGCCGCATTAAAAACAATATCTATTTTATATTTCTTGAAGATATCTTCGAGTTTACCTTTATCTCTTATTGAGGCAATTAATACTAAGAGATTTGTATTAGGTTTATTGCGTTTTAATTCTTGTTGGATATCATAAGCATTATTTTCGTAGATATCGAGGATTATTAGTTGTTTTGGATGATGATCAGCAATCTGACGACATAGTTCTGATCCAATTGATCCACCACCACCAGTAACAAGTACTACTCTATTTTCAATGTAACCCATGATTTCATCAAGGTTTACCTTGATTTCACCACGACCCAGAAGGTCGGTGATTTCTACGTGTCTAATTGATCTTACTGATACTGTACCATCTACTAGTTGATAGATACCTGGAATGAATGATATCTTACAGTTTGTCTTACTTGCGATTTTTAAGAGAACTTGCTGTTCTTTACGTGGAAGAGATGGAACTGCAACTATGATTTCTTTAATATTATATTTGATGGCATTTTCTGGAATAGATTCTTTTAGTCCTACTACAGGAACACCCATAACTGTAGTATTTAGTTTCTTTGGATCATCATCGATGAAACATACTACGTTTCTTTCTATTTTACTGGTGTTTTGCAGTTCTCTTAAGATTGTAGTGCCGGCATCGCCTGCACCTACAATCATAACGTTATTTTGAGATTCTTTTGTAGGGAAGAGTTCATTATTTCTAATTTGAATAAAGATACGAGAGGCAAATCTAATGAATGATAATCCAATAAATATGAGCATTGATAGAATTGCCACATATCTCATTGATATAAATTCTTGATTTGAGACAATTACGAAGATTCCTACAAAGACGAAATTGATAAGTGATGAGATAGCGATTTTAATTAGATCGATAATTGATGTATATTTTAAAATCGCTTTATAAAGACCGAACATATAAAATAATACAATCATTATTAATGATTCAGAAAGTGAAAATAAGATATAGAAAACGAGAAGTTCTTTCTTTAAAGATATACCAAATAGATAGAATGATAAAAATATCGCTACTACAATTGCGATAACATCTGAGAATGCTAATAGTAGTTTTCTAGATAAATTCTTGTTCATAATGCCTCTTATCTTGGATAAATATTATAAATACTAGGATATTTATGTGTCCGCTCATAGTTTATACTATTTGATATGTTTTGTAAAGATGACTTGGCATCTTTACGAAAAGAATAAAGATATAATAAATATATATTAGACACAAATTGTCATTAAAATAATTTGAATTAAAAAAGTCAGATTTTTAAATCAATCTGACTTTAATAATATTATCCACCAAGATAAGCTTTCTTTACATCATCGTTATCTCTTAGTTCTTTTCCTGTGCCTTTAAGGATGATGTTTCCTGTTTCAAGGACATATGCTTTATCAGCTATTTGAAGAGCTTTTTCAGCATTTTGTTCAACGATTAAGATGGTTGTACCTTCTTGATGGATGTGTTTTACTATATCGAACACTTCATTCACAAGAAGTGGGGAAAGTCCCATTGAAGGCTCATCTAGGAGGAGGAGCTTTGGATGACTCATAAGAGCTCTTGAGATTGCAAGCATTTGTTGCTCACCTCCAGATAAGGTTCCGGCAATCTGATTGCGCCTTTCTTCGAGTCTTGGGAAGAGTTTAAATATTTCTTGAACATCTTCTTTTATCTTTTCTTTATTCTTTACTGTATATGCACCCATCATTAGATTTTCATATACTGTAAGTTCCTGGAATACATGACGACCTTCAGGTACCTCACTCATTCCCATCTTTACGATTTTATGAGTTGGGATATTATCGATTCTTTCACCATTATAGTAGATTGAACCAGTTTTAGGGTGAATTAGTCCCATGATAGCTTGCATGGTGGTGGTTTTGCCAGCACCATTAGCGCCGATAAGGGCTACTATTTCACCTTCCTCAACTTCAAAACTTATACCTTTTAAAGCTTGGATGACGCCATAATAAACACTGATATCTTTTACTTCAAGTAATGCCATTATTCATCTTCCTCCTTTTTACCAATATAAGCTTCGATTACATCTTTATTGTTTAATACTTCGCTGATGTTTCCATCTGCGAGTACTGTACCGAAGTTGAGGACAGTAACTCTATCACAGAGGCCTGACACAAACTTTAAATCGTGATCAATTAAAAGGATGGTCATATCAAACTTATCGCGAATAAGTTTGATAGTTTCTGCGAGTTCCATTGTTTCATTTGGATTCATACCTGCGGCTGGTTCATCGAGTAATAAGAGTTTAGGGTTTGTGGCTAGTGCTCTTGCGATTTCAAGCTTTCTTTGTTTACCATATGGGAGATTACAAGCGAGATTATTTCTCTCTTCTAAGAGGCCAAATATATCTAATAATTCTTTGGCTTTTTCTCTCATCTCTTTTTCTACTTTAAAGTGTTTTGGAAGACGTAAGACTGATGTGAAGAATCCACATTTATATTCTTTTCTATTGTGGAGACCTACCATTACGTTTCTTACAACTGTCATGTTGTTGAATAAGCGAATGTTTTGGAAGGTTCTTGCGATTCCTTTTTGATTGATTTTTTCTTGAGGTAGATTCTTGATTACTTCTCCATCAAGTTTAAAAGAACCCCAAGTTGGTTGATATACACCAGTAATAATGTTAAAGATAGTGGTTTTACCGGCACCATTAGGTCCGATTAAACCATAGATTTCATTTTTCTTAATACTGATATTTACGTGTTCTGCGGCTTTAAGTCCACCAAAGGCAATACCGAGGTCAGTGGTTTCTAGAATATAATCCATTATTCCTTACCTCCCTTATCTGGTTTCATGGTTGACTCTGTCACTTTGATATCCATAGATAAAAGTTCATCCATGTTGATCTTTGTTGGAACACGGTCCCATTTAGCTTCATCATCTCTAACCTCAGATGGATCTTCCTTCTTTTTCTTAAATAGTTTAGAGATGAAACTCTTAAGGTTATGTTTCTCTCTAAAGCCTTTAAGGGCTGGTGCATTATTATAGATTACTATTAGGATTAATACTAATGCATAGAAGATATTTTGAAGAACCGCAAGGTCACCAGTAAGAATTGATGCGAGTTGGATTTGAAGGAAGGTAATAAGTGATGCTGCAATGATAGAACCATTGACACTACCCATACCACCAAGAACGACCATAACTAAGATTTCTATTGAATAGTTATAATCAAATTTAGTGCATTGAACACGATAATTAGAATAACTAAATAGAACTCCGGCAATACCTGCGAAGAAGGCAGATAGTGCAAACACTAAGAGTTTATATTTAGTGACATTGATACCTGTAGCACGGGCCGCAATTTCACTATCTCTAATTGAAGTGATAGCACGACCATGTTTACTTCTAATTAGGTTTTGGATTACCGCAAGCATGATTAGTACTACAACGAAGCCAATGATAAAGAGGCTATTTCTATCGTATCTTGGCGTTTCAAGTCCAATTGGACCACCGAATGTTTCTTCACTAGAATTTAAGAATAATGTCTTAACGATTTCACCGAAGGCGAGTGTAACTATCGCAAGATAGTCTCCTTTAAGCCTTAGGGCAGGAAGGCCTATTATTGCACCGGCTACTGCCGCTGATAGGCCGCCTACAGCGAGTGCGATAATTAAGGTTAAGAAACCATTACCCATAGATTCTGAAAGGAGTGATGCGACTTTACCACCGATATATGCGCCTATACACATAAATCCTGCATGACCAAGGGATAATTCTCCAAGGAAACCTACGACAAGACCTAGTGATACTGCGAGGATGATACTTATCGCTATTTTTTCAAGTAGGAATTGTTCAGAAAGACCTAATACTCCTACTGAATTTAGAATAGTAAATATGATAGTTGCTGCACCAACAACTATATAGTTTATGAAATGTTTTATTTTAAACTTCTTCTTCATAAACTATACCTTTTCCCTTCTCTTCTTACCTAGTATTCCAGTTGGGCGTACTAAGAGAATAATGATGAGAATCAAGAATTCAATAGCGTCTGTATATGGTGCAATTTGTGGGACGCTATTGGAGAATACTTCAACGATTCCAAGAAGGAATCCACCAAGCATAGCTCCAGGAATAGAACCAATACCACCTATAACTGCGGCAGTAAAGGCTTTAATACCAGGTTTTGAACCGAATGTTGGTGAGATGTTTGGAGCTTTAAGAAGGTAGAATACTGAGGCGATGGCAGCTAGGAATGAGCCAATTAAGAATGTAACAGTTATGATATTGTTTACATTGATACCCATTATCTGTGCTGCGGCTTTATCTTCTGATACGGCAATCATTGCCCGACCAGTTTTAGTGAATTTTATGAATAGGCTTAAGCCTATCATAATAAGAATTGATACTACAAGAGTTACGATACTATATACTGGTATTACAAGACTTCCAAGTGTTATAGTACCAAGATCAGCGATTACTACGAACTTAGGAGCGGCTCCAAATATTATTTGAGCTAGACTTTGTAAAAAATAGCTTACACCGATTGCGGTAATGAGTACTGCAAGTGGTGAAGCTCCTCTTAATGGTTTATATGCCGCTTTTTCCATTGATATACCGATAAGCATACATAAAAAAGCAGCTAGAATTATAGCTAGAATTGGTTCTCCTGTAAGGCCAACAAATACGAATAAAACATATCCACCAACCATAATAATATCACCATGGGCAAAATTAAGCATTTTTGCAATACCATAAACCATGGTGTATCCAAGAGCTATAAGGGCGTAAACGCCACCAAGACTAAGTCCATTTAAGAATGTAATTATAAAATCCATAATACTTCTACTCTTTTCTTTATTAAGCCGACAATAGCCGGTAACCCATGTACCGGCTTTGTCGTCTTAAATAATAATAATGTTTCAGTTGGGTTATTATATATCCCACCCAAAGGGGATTTAATTAATTATTCGCTTTTTGCCTTTACTACGTATTTAACTGCAGCTTTATTTACATAACCACTTGCGTCCCAAGTAACATTAGTACCAGTAACACCACTGAATGTATAGCCACCCTTGATTTCAGCTTTTAAGAGTTCGCACATATCAGATGCAGATGTATTTGGAGTAACTTTAGAGTTATCCTTATCATATGCTTTCTTCATTGCACCATAGATAGCGTATACGCAGTCATATGCAGATGCACCAAATTGGTTTAGAGTATCTTTTCCATATTTAGTAGTATATTTTGAGATATATTCAGCAGCTGCACCAGTTGGTGATTGAGAATTGAAGTGAGAAAGATATGATACTTCTTGTGGGATTGTGTTGATATCGAAACCTTGGATTGCAGTATCGATACCATCAAGACCATCACAACCAAAGTATACTGTATTAGCACTTACTTTACCTTTAGCAGCTGTCATAAATACAGATGCTGGAGTGTAATAGATTGGGAGGAAGATGAATTCACAGTCTTTTAAGAGTTCTACTTGAGATGAAAGATCTGTAGGATTATCTTCTGTGAATGAAGCTTCAACTAGAGTGAATTTAGATGCGAGTTGAGCTTTGAAGTTTTGATAGATACCTTTAGAATAGTCATCTTGGCTATTATATAGTACACCAATCTTATTATTAGATACTGTAACATTATCATTTACATAGTTTGCTGAATAAGTACCTTGTTTAGTATCAGCAAAACACATTTGATAACCATTATCATATTCTGGGATTGCATCAGCAGTAGCTGATGGAGTCATGAAGAATACGTTATCTTCTTTAGAAAGTTTCTTGAATTCAAGACCAGGTTTAGTAGTAACACAACCGAGTGATGCTTGCATACCTTCTTTCATTAGAGTTGCATAGTTAGTTGATACTTTAGATGCATCATGTTGATCGTCAACAGCAACTAATTTGAATTTGTAGCCACCAAGGCCACCAGCTTCATTGATTTCATCTACTGCCATTTGTGCAGAGTTTTTAACTGCAAGACCATAAACTGCTGCAGGTCCTGTGAGAGGTCCACTTAGACCAATAACGAATTCTGTGTTCTTTTTACCGCATCCACTCATAGATACTGTGAATACAGCTAACATTGTGACGGCTACAACCATAGCCACTTTCTTAAATAAATTTTTCATAAATTTTCTCCTTTTTATTTTATTTAGCAATTTTTTGCCTATTATACTTTTAATAATATAAAAAGCGGTTTTGCATTACTCCAAAACCGCTTAATAATCAAACTTTACAGGGTCTTAAGTAAGGCATCTAAACTATTACTACTTGGCTAATAATTATAATAATAAGGGCTAAGACTAGCACACGTAATAAAAATGACACAGAAATCACTGTGTCATTAGATGCGATAATTAAGTTAGAGTTATTTTCGAATGAGAAAGAACTAGCAGTGCTAGCATAATGTTTATTAGACATATAATGGCTTAAAGATCTAGACATGGGTCTTCCTCCTCTCCCGAAAATTATTGATATAGATTTACTACATTTTTTATATTTAGTCAACAGGTTTTTTAAAAATAATTTTATGTAAACGTTTTCAAGTATTAGAAATTTTAATATATGGCTAAATTTAGATATATAATAGAAGAGAAAAGCGATGATGTATACACCATCGCTTCACTATTTTATTATTTATTATTAGTTGCTTCTTTAATGTAAGCTTTGAAATTAGTCATGCAGCATTCGCATTTAGGATCTTCTCCGCAATCGCAGCCGCATGAGGATTTATGAGGTTTTTTTCTATTTGCGATTTTTAGGATTAATGGTAGTAAAACTAGGAGAATAGCGACTGCCATTATTATATATTCAAACCATTCCATATTATGCGATTTGGGCTCTCTTCTTCTTGCTTACATAAAAACCTAGGAGAATAACTAATAAAACAATAACAACTATAACTATTGAACCCAGCCAAAGCACAGCCTCAAGAAGGGTACCAAGCCAGTAAATAATAAGAGCTACTATGTAACTTAAGGCAAGCCACCAAGCTAGTGTTACTAAGAAACCCTTCTTTGAACTTTCTGATTTTGCAGTTGATACAGCTGCGAAACAAGGGAGAGTGAAGAGGTTATATGCAGCGAATGAATAGATAGCTGCATTAGAAAGGTTGATTGTACCTTCTACGAGGCCTAATTGTGCCATTGTGCCAACTACATCTTCTTTAGCGATTAAGCCAGTGAATGTTGCGGCTGTGTATTTCCAACCATCTGCGCCAGATCCAAAGCCAAGAGGATAGAATATATATCTTACAACTCTACCAACACTTGCGAGGATACTTGATTCAATATCATCTACCATTCCGTTCCAGAAGTCCCAAGAGAAATTAGATAAGAACCAAATTACGATAATCGCAGCCATGATGATAGTTGAAGCTTTATAAATGAAGTGTTTGAATTTTTCCCAGAGGTGAACCATAAGGTTCTTAAATTGTGGGGCATGGTATTGTGGGAGTTCCATGATAAATGGTGGAACATCATAGTTTTTACTGAAGACTTTCATGATGATTGCGGCAATTATCGCAATCGCAATACCAAGGATATAGATTGAAAATACGAAGACATCACCTAGGAATCTTCCGGCAACCACAGCCGCAAGAAGAGTCCAGATTGGTGCTTTTGCACCACAACTGAAGAATGGAGTGATTCTGATTGTGACATCTCTTTCTTTTTCATCTTCTAGTGTTTTTGTCGCAAGCATCGCAGGAACACTACATCCAAATCCCATAAGAAGTGGTATGAATGCTTTACCTGATAAGCCAAATTTTCTGAATGCTCTATCCATAATGAAGGCAACACGAGCCATATAACCACTATCTTCTAGGATAGATACAAATAAATAGAGTAGTAATACTTGAGGGATGAAACTGAAGATTGAATCAATACCAGTTAGGATACCATCACAGATAAGTGATGTATACCAAGCACCTTCTGGAAGGAAGGAATTAAATAGATCAATAATTGATCCAGTTAAGAATCCCATCCAGCTTTGGAGGAATACACCAAGTGATGGGATACCTGAAAGGATTGCTTCACCTTCTTCTTCAATGGCACCATCATAGCCCATTCCTGTGAAGAAGTTAAACCATCCTTTTGATGTTATCTCAAGACCGAAGATTTTGTTTAATCCTAAGAAATCTTCTGAGAATGTGAAGTGGAATACCACAAACATAATAAGAAGGAAAATAGGAATAGACCAAATCTTATGTGTTAATACCTTATCAATTTTATCTGATTTTGTTAAACCTTCGTTGAATTTTACAAAGGTATGTTTGAAGTTTTTACCGATATATTCATATCTTTCATTAGCGATAATAGCTTCATAATCACCTTCAAAATCATCTTCTGGTAATTTTGATTTCATATCGCTAATTCTTTTAGCGAGTTCAGGATGATCTTTACATTCAAGTTCATCATTTTCTACTAGTTTTACAGCGTGGAATAGTGGACTTGATACAGATGTTTTAAGTTCATTATAAGCTTCCCTTACGAGGCTACCTACTGTGGTTTTTTCTAGGATTGTAGTTCCTTTTCTAACCTTTTTAGCTTCGCCATAGGCAACTTTCATTAAATCATCTAGACCTTCATCTTTTAAGGCACTTATTTCTACTACTGGAACTTTAAATGCTTCACTTAATGCTTTAATGTCGATTGTCTCATTGTTTTTCTTGAGAATATCCATCATATTTAATGCTACAACAACTGGAACATCGATTTCTAATAGTTGTGTGGTTAAATAGAGGTTTCTTTCAAGGTTAGTGGCATCAACGATGTTGATGACACAATTTGGTTTTTCATCAAGAATATAATTTCTTGATACAACTTCTTCTGGTGTGTATGGACTCATTGAATAGATACCAGGTAAGTCTACGATGTCTATCTTTTCATCGAATTTTCTATAACTACCTTCTCTTTTTTCTACTGTGACACCAGGCCAGTTACCAACGTGGGCTGTACTACCAGTTAGTGAATTAAATAGAGTTGTTTTACCACAGTTAGGGTTACCAGCTAAACAAATCTTAATCATTCTTGTACCTCCATTAAGACTTTTTCAGCCTCATCCTTCCTAAGTGACAATTCATATCCTCTTAGGGATACTTCGATTGGATCACCAAGAGGTGATACTTTTCTGAATAAGATTTCGGTATTAGGTGTTACACCCATATCAAATAATCTTCTTTTCATTCTTCCATCGGCTGATATCTTTTTTACGATACCTTTTTCACCGATTTTGAATTCACTTAATAATTTTTCCATCTATATTTATTTCTCCTTTATGCCGCAACAAATATTTTCATAGCTGTCGATTTGTTGATCGCAAGTCTAACGTTCTTGATTTTTATAATAACGTTTCCTTCTGATACTTGCATGACAGTTACGAGTGCGTTCACGAGAACGCCTAAGTTTTCTAGATGTCTTTTTGTCTTTTCATCTACTAAGATTTTTATTATTTTTAATTCTACGTTTAGTGGTGCATTTAAAAGTGGCATATTCTCTCCTTTAGTTAGCATTTGCTAACTCATAGTTTGAAATTATTAGTTAGCATCTGCTAACTGTGAATATTATATTTCAATATAATTCTTATGTCAAGTAAAAAAATAAAACTATGTTTAATTAATATAGCTATGTTATAATAAGCGTGAGGTGAAACTATGGTTATACATGAATCAGCTGAAGATTATTTAGAGAATATACTTATACTTACTAATAAAAATGGTAAAGTTAAGAGTATTGATATAGCTAATTATATGAATTATTCTAAACCTAGTATATCTAGGGCTATGAAGAATTTAAAAAATGATGGTTATATTATTGTCGATGAGAATGGTTATATAACTTTAACAGATAAAGGAAAGAAAATTGCCATAAATATATATGAGAGGCATGTAACACTTTCTAATTGGTTTAAATCAATAGGTGTTAGTGAAGAAAATGCCTTAAATGATGCCTGTAGGATTGAACATTATTTAAGCCATGAAACATATAACGCTATCAAGAAATATATCGATAATCTAGATAAATAATAAACGAAGGAGCACATCAAGCGCTCCTTCGTTTATTTTATTTAGTTTCTTCTTTTATTTTTTCAAGTACTGTCTTCTTAAGTCCTACTACATCGATTTTACCATTAGCAAGGAATGGAAGAGATTCAAATGCATATATATAATCAGGAAGTTTAGTTTTCGAAAGTTTTCCTTTTAAGTGTTCTAACATTTCTTCCTTATTAAATGTATATCCATTCTTTAATGTAATTACAACAGCGATTTCTTCGCCCCAGAAATCACTTGGTACACCGAATACTTGAACATTAGAAACGCATTCTTCTTCTGTGACTTTAGCTGCGATTTCAACTGGAAGGATGTTTTCACCACCTTTGATGATGATTTCTTTCTTTCTACCAGCATAGTGGAGATAACCATTATCATCCATATATCCAAGATCTCCAGTATGGAACCAACCATTTGTATCAAAATCTTGTTTCTCGATTGGGGTTTTATAATAACCACTCATAAGAGAATCACCTTGAACGATGATTTCACCTGTTTCAAGGTTTTTTGCATCTTCTAAAGTAACTGGATTTTGAATTTTAACCTTTACAAATGAACTTGGCTTACCAATTGTAGATGTGATTGTTTCTAATGAATCATTATTTCTTGTGTATGATACAGGTGCCATTTCAGATAGTCCATATACATTATAGAACTGAGTGTTAGGGAATTTGCTTTGAAGAAGTAACATTTGTTTAGCGGAAATTGGTGCACCACCTACTACACTTGTCTTGATAGATGCAACTTTATCGGTTGAGAAATTTGGATTATTAGTAAGAGCTATTAGAAGGGTTGGTACTGAGTTCATTACAGTACATTTTCTTATAGATAAAATATCTAGGATATCATTTGTCCTTACAGTAGTTGGGAAAACTACTTTTGTATCAAACATCGCTGATGCGAAGAATGTTGCCGCAAGACCAAAGATATGGAAGAGTGGGAGAAGAATACATGAACTATCCTCTTCAGTTGTACCAAGTTCCTTTCCGCATTTTGATGCGGTAAGGATATTGAATGATGAGAGAAGGACGCCTTTAGGTGTTCCTGTAGAACCCGATGTGTAAATCATTACACATGGATCATCATTTTCAACATTGATAAGTGACAACATGTTTTCACTAACCACACTTATTTCTCTATCCTTTATTGGGCTTATGATGTCATAAGCATATTTTATAGGAGAATTATCTTCGTTTAAGATTTCTTTGAAGAATGCATCTTTATCGGAAAGCATTTGTGGGATTAAACCGAAACAAAAATGAGTGATATCACCGATTTTTGCAAGAGCTAAGATTTCACTTGCGGTAAGTGTTGGATTTACTAAAATTGCGATAGCGCCTAGTTTTTGGATGGCAAAGAATGTCATAATCCAGTTAACTGAGTTTAGTGAGCATATTGCAACGTGTGTTCCTTTTTTAACACCGAGTTTAATTAAATCTTCAGCAACTATATTTGAATATTTATCAACATCAAGGTAAGTGTATTCTCTCATTGCATCGGATAATATTACTTTATCTCTTGATACTTTAACTTTATATTCCAAGAATTTTTTGAAAGAGAACCTTGAAAAATCTACTGTTTCTTCTTGTTTAACTATGATATCAAGGACATTATCAAAACCAGTTAATTCTAAAATATTTTTAACGTCTTCGTTGACATTTATAGCTTCTAATGTACCATTTGATATTTTCTTTTTGATGATTAAAAGTTCTCTTAATCCGGCAGATGAAATATAATCTAATTTTTTGAAATCAAATACTACTTTATTATAGGAATTAAAATCTACATCAGATAAATCTTCTCTTAATTGTTGAGAGGTGATTGAATCGATTCTACCTTCAACCTTGATTGTGAGTGTGATCTTATCCTTTATTTTTTCTACTATCATTTTTATTGAGCTTCTCCTTCTATTTCTTGTGGTTTCTTTTTATCTTTCGCTTCTTTAATTTTATCTTTTATAAACTTTCTTAGGATAATGAAGATTGTAACACCAACGATTGTAAGAGCTAATACCAATATAGACATCGGCTCGATCATATGAGTAAGTTCTTCTTTTGAAGGGGCTTTATAGCCGACAATTAATACAACATATTGTCTTACAACCATATGAAGAAGTAAATAATATAGCGAGTTTTGTCCTACCCAAGATAAAATGAATGATACTGGTTTAATCTTGGCAAGAAGCTTGCAGAAATTGATGAATGCATAAGATGAGATGATGCACATAAGGATTGTAAGAGGTGCTTCCCATGCACCATATTTAGATGTAAGACCTCCGCCCATAATGAGGCCAGCACCTTGGAACATTGCTGCAAGAATTAAATATAGTCCATATCCTATTACGCTATTTATTATTATCCATAATAGCTTAGATTTATAGAATAAATCATATTTTTTAAACAATGCACCAAATAAGAAGATTACACAGATTGTTGGAGCTTCAACAATATAGAATGGTAATTTAACTTCAAAATGAGTTAAAGTCATTGTGAAGACAATGCATCCTATTGATATTGACAAGAAGCTTGCAACATTATTTAGACATAAATCAACCACTGCATAGAATAATATGCTTGCGACAAGCATCATTTGGATAAACCATCCAACAAGAATTGTTGTGTAAACACTTCTTGCAGCATATGTTAAGCCAAAGAGCGATCCAAGATTCCTTGTTAATAAAAAGTTAGCATATGTCTCTAATACCTCAAGAATAGTATATTCACCAGTTATTACATAATAAATTCCTGAGATAATTGTAATAGAGAATGTATAAATCAAAAATGGTATTAAGATTTGTTTAACTCTCTTTGTAACATTTTCTTTAAATGTTTTCCCACTTTTATAGTTATAACCAGTGAGAAAAAAGAATAATGACATGATAAAGCCAACTATACCGCCCATTATATTGAATAGTTCGGTTTTAGTTGTAAGAATGTGTAGCATCATAACTAAGATAATCGCTAAACCTTTAGCGATATCTTGTTCAACCATACGAGGTTTTGGTTTTGATACTACTTCTTGAACTTCTACTTTTTGTGTTTGAACTTCTTCCATATTTTTACTCCCTACTTCTAGTATTATTTGCTAGATTCCACTTGCTTATTGATATCATCGCAAATAAGTGGCTAATTAAAACGATTAATAAAACGAATAAGAATGAGAACAATATTGAATACCAACTGAATATAAATGGGAATGTTTGAATATTAGATGATACCATATTGAATAATATTATTGCCGCAACTATTCCTGATGGTATTGCGAACATGCATGATAATAATAATTCAAGAGAACTTTCGAACGTCCAAAGATTCGATACATCAATTATCTTAAATCCTATAAGTCTTAAAACAGATAGTTGTCTCTTTTGATCCATAAGTGCGTTTTGAGTCATAATTGAGAGGATAAAAAGACCCATTAAAAGTGAAAAGAAAATGATTAGATAGATAAATATATCAATTGAATCAATGTTTTCATGTAAATCTTTTCTAAGATTTTTTGTGAATACTGTGATTGAATATAAATATTTTTCACTTATATATTCTAAGAAATCTTTATCGTTATTTAAATCTACAATTAGTGATGTGACATATTCATTTGTAACACTGCTAAGTTGATCTTTAGATAAGAATGCCATTGGATGAAAATATTCAAAAGATAAATCGGTAATTCTAACTGCCATATCATTAATATAGATATTATCCCCTACGTCCACACCAAGTTCTTTGGCAGCTGTCTTAGGAATTACGATACCAGTTGATTCTATATTTGTATAACCATCTCCTCTTCTTGATGGAATGGAGATTAAATCATTTGTCGTATTAGGATCGAATGCCAAACATTCAAGATATGTTGATTTAGATTTATCAGCTGTTTCAGCAATTATATATGTGTAATAACAAGCTTCTAGTGCTTTTACAGATTCTTCATTTCTAATAGCATCTATATCTGACTTATATAAAACTTCGTTTAAATATACTTGAGCATCAAACGTAAGTCTTCTATCGATTGTTTGATCTACCATATCTGATTTAGAAACATAGAATAGACAGGCAAGAAGAATCATCACGAGCGATGCAAATATTGAGAATGTTGAGACAATAAACTTCTTAGTATTTTGATGAATTGAGTTGGCCGCAAGTTTGATATTCATTGGGGCTTTTTCTAAGAAATTTTCTAACCATTTAGGAGTTTTCTTTCTCTTAGCGTCATTTGAAATAGTGGCATCTTTTGGAGTGATTCTAAAGATTGCTTGGCAAGATATAATAGTTGCGAGTTCTGTGAAGAGCAATAATGCAAAAGAACCGGCGACTGCAATAATTGGAGATATCTTATTTTTAAGAGTTGGTAGGGCATAAACGAAAGACATCTTCTCAATAAGTATCGAATTTGCACCATACCCTATTCCAAGACCTAAAATAGATGCGGATGTAGACATTAAGAATGTAAAGAGGAGGAATAATGATATTATCTCCATCTTCTGTACACCGATAGACATCATAATACCCATTTGTGATGTCATCGCTTTTATCATTTGGTTTATAAAGAGTCCTACTACTATCATTGTGACTGAATAGAAAAATATTGGTAGGAAGTATGTAACTACGCTAAACATTGAAATAGCTCTTTCAAGAAAATTGATATAAACTAAATCATGCGCTTTTTTAGCATCTATTACATCTACTCTATTCGTTTCTAGGAAATTCTTTACATTATTAAGTGCCTCTTCTTCTGTATAACCATCTTTAGCTTTGATCATTATTTGATTAGTGTAATGTTTTGTGAATTCAGATACACTACTAAATATGTATACTAAATCAGGAAATGTTATGCCAGATACACTCACAGCTCTATCATAATATTCCTTAAATTCTGGATCATTATTGATTTTTTCTTCTAGTAATGCGGCAAGACGATATAAGATTTTATTGATTTCATCTTCACTTATATAAATAAAACCGAAATCTGTATTATCTGAAAGAATGTATTCATTCGCTCTTGGTTGAATTGCCTCAGGAACTTCTATTATTTCGGAAACGTTTAAATCGATAAAGGTATTGAAGTAGCCAAGTTTGATGGTGCTTCCACATTTAAGATTATTGTTGTTTGCAAATCTTCTTACGATTGAGATATTTGGCATATCATTTCTATTTTCAGAACTTTCTATAATGAAACGATTGAAAATTGAACCATCATTTTCATCGTATGAGAAGACTCTCATAGCGATGTTCTTGCCATCATCTTTGTGCATAAAAGCATCAAGAGTTAATCTATATTCAACCTTTTCTACACCTTCAACGTTAGAAATATTTGATAATTTATCTTTATCTGTGATTTCAATTTTGGTTATTGCGCTTAAATCTTGGTTTTCAGCAAGGTATTCTTTACATGTTTTTTTCATATTAGAGATTGTCGATGCAAAGGAAACTAAAAGAGAGATCGACAAACTTGAAACAAAAACCATTGAAAGAAATAAACCTAAGAATCTTTTGAAAAATGGTTTAAATAAATAGGAAATCATTTTACCAAACTACCTCTTCAGCTTTGATAATATGATCGTTGATTTCTTCTTTTTCTACCTTACCATTTTTCATGGTGATAACTCTATTAGCCATACCAGCTATTTCTCTTGTGTGAGTAACAAGTACGATTGTTTTACCTTCGTTATGAATTTCTTCTAAAAGTTTAAGGACTGCTTTACCTGATACATCATCAAGAGCACCAGTTGGTTCATCACAAAGGAGAATATCACTTTTCTTATTTAAGGCTCTTGCGATGGCAACTCTTTGTTGCTGACCGCCTGATAATTGTCTTGGGAATTTATTTTCTTTTCCAGCAAGGCCTACTCTATCTAGTAAAAATAGTGCTCTATCTTTATCTCTTGAGCCTGGTGCAAGCATAACATTTTGGAGTACTGTAATATCATTAATGAGATTAAAAAATTGGTAAACAAATCCTATTGTATTTCTTCGATAGAGAGTGATTTCTTTATCGTTAAACTTAACGATATCACGTCCATTCACAAAAATCTCTCCAGAATCTACTTTGTCAATACCACCAATCATATTTAAAAAGGTCGATTTACCAGAGCCAGATCCACCAATTATTACTAAGAATTCATGTTCATATACTTTGATAGATGCACCATCTAAAGCATGCATTAAGCCTTCACCTTCACCATAGGTCTTCACAAGATTCTTAGCTTCAATTACTATTTTCTTTTCCATAAAAACTCCTAATGAAAAAATATATCTATTTATATTGTAAATTATTTTTTAAATTTTTAATTAAAAAATAAAGAAAAAAGTCATCTCGGGATGACTTCTTACTTCTATCTATTCAGCGAGTTTAATGGAAATATCTCCTGTTGAGGTCTCTATTTCGCATAGATTTCCTGTAGTTTTTGGAACATCAACTGAACCAGTTGATGTTTTTGCATAGAATGATTTTGAGGTTAGGATTGTGCCAGTAACTCTACCAGTAGATGTTTTAATTTTGATGGTATCACCATCAACTCTATCGAGTGTAACTCTTCCTGTACCATTAATGATTTCTAGATGTTCAGATGCAGTAGTGTTTTTGAGTGTTGTATGACCTGTACCACCTTTAATATTAATATTTTTTGCCTTCACATTTTCAAACTCATTATCGCCTGTAGATGATGATGTAGTGAATGTTTCAGTAACTTCTACATTTTTAATAACTATATCACCAGTTGAGAGTTTTACATTTAGAGTTTTTGGATGAGCATTTTCTACTCTTACATCGCTTGTAGAAGTTACTATATCAATACTATTAGTTACATCAGATAATAGATTGATTTTACCAGTTGAATTCTTAATTTTAACATCAGTGAATGTGAATTCTTTTGGTGCATCTATATCGCTTGTAGATGTTGAAATATTTAATTCATTATATGTTATCTTTGGAAGACTGATAGTTATTTTTAAGCTTGCGGTTACAAAATTGAACATATATTTATCTTCAAATTTACGTTCATCAACTATTGTTATATTTAGGCTATTATCTTTAACTTCTACTGTATGATATTCTTTTTCTGTTTCAAGGCACTCTACCCTACATTTATCATCTTCTGATTGTTTGAATATTATATCGGCAGTATGTGTAGTAATATTGATATTTGAAAAATCTTCAGTTACTTCGTGGCTATTTAATACTGTTTCTACTGTATTAAATGAGAAACCATTTTTTGATACAGTAACAACAAATAATACTGCACCACCTATAACTAGTAATACTGATATCGCTAAAAAGAATTTTAAAAATTTACTCATTTCTATTTTCTCCTCTTATAAGCATCGTCTTAAAACTTAACAACATTTTCTTATTTAACTTAATATTGAATTTCGCAAGAGCTAAAGCTCCCATAAATAGTGGTATTATGAGTCCAAATGAAACTAATGACATCGCAAGATACATTAAGAGTTGATCTCCACCAATTATACCTTTAATGTATATTCCAAGGGACATAATCGCAAAAGCTACTACACTAAGCCATACTGAGAAGGCAACTATTACGAATACCCAGGATAGAATACATGCAACAAGAATTAATACAAAGGCAGTTATTAATAATGGCAACCATAGTGGGAAACCTAGGATTATTAATACTATGATTCCTGGAGTAAGTGTTCTTTTTGGTTTAATTCTCTCCTTTACGAGTTTTCCAAGTGGAACATCACTTGCAATAGTTCTTATAACATCATCAATGCTTCCGATTTCTCTGATGGCTTCTTCTTCAGTTTTGCCATCTTCCATCATATCGTCGATCATTTCACTATAGAAATTAACGCGTTCTTCAATATCATCTTTTGATAGACCTCTAAGTCCTCTTCTTAATTCATTTAAAAATTCATTCTTGGTCATATTAACTCTGAATGACAATATATTGATAAATTGTCATTAACTCCTTCCATTCATTTTTAAAATCTTCGATTCTTCTAATACCTTTTTCGGTGATGTGATAGTATTTTCTAAGTCTTCCTTCATGTTCTCTTGTCCATACTACCATCATCTTGGCATCTTCTAGTCTTTTAAGAATCGTATATAAGGTTGATTCTGATAAATCTAGTACCGGTTTTACGTCTTTGATTATTTTATAGCCGTATGAGTCTTCATTTCTGATTGCGGCAAGTACACAAACGTCTAGTACTCCTCTTTTTAATTGAGCATCCATTACATACCTCCTTTTACGGTATACATCATATCACGAGGTATTATAAAAATGCAATAGTTTTTTTAAAAAAATTTTGCTTGTTATCTATGATAACAAAAAAGAATCTATAGCGATTATACTATGGATTCTTTTTAAATGGGTTTCTCGTAAATATTATTGCTTTCTCGTAAAATACATATATAAATGAAAGAATAGTCAAGAATTATCGGATTATTAATACAAACAAAAAGATTGATTAAAGTATCAATCTTTTTTACTCTTGTTCTTGTCCCCAAAAGTTGGACGACGGGTTCGCAACCCGTATTTATTATATATTATTAAAGTTATTTTTTCTATAATTTATCGGTGAACTCTTAAGTCTATTGACTATTCTTTCTTTATTATAATATTTAATATAATTG
>JAFXYB010000024.1 GCA_017541975.1 bacterium
AATTGGTGAAAATGATGATGAAGGTACCGCAGAAGAATACGGCATCTCAACATACGTTTATTATAGAAGAAGAGCCTTTGATAAAGATAGATTTACTGATTGGGCTGAAACAGATTATGGTAGAAAAGTTATTAGAACAAAAGGTATTGTCTATTTTACTGAAGAACCAGATGATGTTTATATCTATGAACAAGCTGGTAAACAAAAATACCTTTCACCAACAGGAAAATGGTATGCAGCATCTTTATCAAAGAGACAAATTCAATATTATCTAAAGACTGACCCTCAATTTGCACACGATTGGGATCCAGATTATGGCGATAGAATGATTAAACTCGTATTCATCGGTCAAGATTTAGATAGAAAAGAAATAAAGAAAGAATTAGATGAAATCTAATAAAATATAAAAAATAGGAGAAAAAAATGAAAAACAAAACTTTACTAAAGTACGTTTGCTTAGGAGTAGCATTCTTATTTAGCGCACTTGTTTTTGCCACTATGGCTGGTGCTGCTGCTACAGGAAACCTTTTTGGTTTAACTGTTTCTGCATCTGTATATGATTGCTTATCAAATGGTGTTGGCACTGTTATTACTGCATTCATCTTCACAATTCTTTGTGTTCTTGGTGCAATTGGTGCTTGTGTAGTTGACTATTTCGAAGTTAAATTCAATTACACTCATTTCTGCACAGCATTCTTTGGTTTATTATCACTTGCATCAACAATTTTATTCTTCTGTGTTTCTGCAGAAGTAGGCGGAAGTCTTGGTGTTGGTTCAGTATTATCTGCAATCTTCTCACTCTTTGCAATGTTTGGATTCTGCGGATATACATTCTTTGCATTCAAGAAGTAGCATCTAATATTTGAAATTATATATTAAGAGCGGGTTTATTCCCGCTTTTAATATATTTTTTTGTTATTTTATGGATTTTTCCTTTATAATATAGTCGTAAATATTATGTAAAAATGGAGGTTACTTATGTTTTTATCAGAAATAGGAGATTGGTTCAACAAATTATTTGAATCACTTGCTGAGTTTTTTAATCACAACGAAGAAGGAACTCTTTCTAACCTTGAAAAAATAATTTTTTCGCTTGTCATTATCGTCGTTGCATGGGTTGCAATTAAAGTCATCATTGTGATACTAAGAAAGCTTATGGGTGTTAAGAAAGCTAACACGATAGATAGAAGCGCAAAGAATTTTGTGATTTCTTTAATCAAATATCTATTATGGTTATTTGTAGCATTCCTAGTTATTTCAATGCTCGGCATTGATATTACATCATTTGCTGGAGTATTATCGGCAATCACAGTTGCATTAGGTTTAGCACTTCAAGATGTAATAGGTTCGCTTGCTGCTGGACTCATTATCTTAAATCAAAAGAATTTCTTATCGGATGATTATATTCAAATTTCCAATGCATTTGGTACAGTTGAAGGTACAGTTGTAAGTGTTTCACTTATGTATACATCTTTAAGAACTGTAAATGGACAAGTTGTTTTCGTTCCAAACAGCAATATAGTTAAATCTAATTTAACTAACTTCACAAGAGAGAAACAAAGAAGAATTCTCTATTCTGTTAACGTAGCTTATGATTCAGATATTGAACTTGTTAAGAATGTTCTATCAGGTATCCTAAGCGCTGATTCAAGAATAAGCAAAGAAAATGCACCACAAATTCACCTCAATGAACTTGGTGAATATGCTGTTGGTGTCGTTATAAAATGCTGGGTTGATACTTCTGATTACTGGGATGTATTAAATGGCTTACATGAAAAAGTATTACTCGCTTTTAGAGAAAACAATATCATTATCCCATCAAGCAAAGAAATCAAAGTATTACAATAATTATCTATAGATTCATCTATAGATTCAAAGGAATTTTATGAACAATAAACTTAATGATAATTGGCATTTAAAAAGGCATGATAGATTTAGAAAGCTTCTCTATTATCCCGTTAAATTATTTGCCAAGATGAAGGACGGATTTATAACCGAAGTAAGTGATGAAATTCCAAAAGGGCCTGCAATAATCCTTTCAAATCACTTAACTACATACGATCCAATTAATCTCTGTTTATCTTTTAAAGAAACCGTATACACAGTTACGACAGATGATGTTTTTAATAAAAAACTTGCTGGGTGGTTTTTAAAAACGTATTTAAATCCTATTCCAAAATCAAAATCTGTTTCAGATTTAAAATGCGTAAAAACCATTTTGAAAGTATTGAAAGAAGGCTACAAAGTAGCCCTTTTTCCAGAGGGAAATAGATCGTATACTGGAACCTTATGTAATGTTAGTGATTCAATCGCTAAATTATGTAAGGTTGCAAAATGCCCAATAATCATCTTCAATATGGAAGGTGGATATGCGGTTGATCCAAGATGGGGAAACAAACATCGAAAAGGTGAAGTTCATTGCACACTTAGAAAAGTAATTTCCAAAGAAGAAGCTCAATCATATTCATCTGAAGAATTATATAATGTAATTGTTGAAAATCTCACCACATCACCATATAAATATCCAATTGCCAAAAGAAATAAAAGAATTGCTGAGTATTTAGAACGTGCAATTTATTACTGCCCAAACTGCGATTCATTTGAGACAATTAATTCTCATATCGATAAAGTATACTGTTTAAAATGTGGATTTGAACTTAAATATAACCACGATATGACATTTGAATTAATTAAAGGTGAAAAAGAAATAAAGACAGTAGAAGAATGGTATAATATCCAAACTAAAAAAATGGAATCATTTGATCCATTTACTATCGATGGTAAGATATTCGAAGATTATGGTGTAACACTATATAGTGTTGTTCGCTTTAGAAGAAAGAAACCAATCATCAAAAACGGTCATTTAGTGATGACTAATAAAGAGATATACATAGAAGGCCAACATAAGAAAACCATTCTCCCTATTGAGACAATTCGTGAAGGCTGCGTTGTAATGAAGAATAAAGCCAATTTTTATGTTGAAGATTATCTATATCAACTAAAAGGTAGAGTAAGATTTTCTGCCCTTAAATATGTTCAACTATACCATCATATAAAAAACATACGAAATGACGAATCAAAAGAAGGAGAATTCTTCGGTTTATGATGAAGCCAATAGAAGTAGTTTGCGCAATTATCATAAATGATAAAAATGAATTTCTATTATGTGAAAGAGGACCAAACTCCTCTTTTTCCTATCTCTTTGAATTTCCAGGAGGGAAAGTAGAAAAGGGAGAAACCAATGAAGAAGCTCTTAAAAGGGAAATAAAAGAAGAACTACTTGCCGATATAGATGTTTTAGACTACTTCACCACTGCAACTCATTCATATAAGAAAAGTAGTACAAATGAGGATCTTACAATTAATCTAAATGCCTACTACTGTAAATTAAAAAGCGATGTTACACTCACTGAACATATCGCTTTAAAATGGGTTGATATAAAAAATGCAGAAGATTTAAATCTTGCCTATGCTGATAGATTAATCGTTCAAAAACTTAAACAAATATCTCAAATATAACAATATTTGATGTGAAAACGACATTTCGTGTTACAAATATTCTTTTTATATTCTAGTAGTGATAAAATGAAACCAAAGAAGCATTAATAAATATTTGTATAAAAGAGGTAATTATTATGTCACAAGTATACAACCCTTATCTTCCAAGCTACGAATACATTCCAGATGGCGAACCACATGTCTTTGATGGTAGAGTCTACATTTATGGTTCACACGATAAATTCAATGGCGAATTCTTCTGTATGAATGACTATATCTGTTATTCTGCACCAGTGAATGATCTTACAAAGTGGACCTATGAAGGTGTAATATGGCGAAAGAGGGATGATATGAGATATACACCTCTCATTATGAAACAATTATATGCTCCAGACGTAGTAAAAGGTAAAGATAATAGATATTACTTATATTATTTTAAGGGAAGCCAAGGTGTAATCGGTGTTGCAGTATGCGATACTCCAGCTGGTAAATATGAATACTACGGTCATGTAAAATATCCTGATGGAACACTACTTGGTAAGAACCACGAAAAAGATATTTGGCAATTTGATCCAGGCGTCTTTAGAGATGATGATGGAAGAATCTATCTATATACTGGCTTTGCACCAAAAGGTCCAAACCCATTTACTCAGTTTAGGCCAGTTAACTCAAAGGGTGCAATGGGTGTAGAACTAGAAGATGATATGCTTACAATCAAACTTCCATATAACTATATCGCAAAATCACAACATTCATCAAAAGGCACAGGTTATGAAGGCCATGAATTCTTTGAAGCATCTTCAATGAGAAAATTCAATGGTAAATATTATTTCATCTACTCAAGTGTTTTAGGCCATGAACTATGTTATGCAGTAGGTGATTCACCTTTAGGTGAATTCAAATATGGTGGTACTTTAGTATCAATCGGTGATGTTGGTATTTCTAATAAACCACTTAATTACCTCGGCAATACTCATGGTAGTGTTGAATTTATCAATGGAAAATACTACGTTTTCTATCACCGTCAAACAAATAGACATTGCCATTCAAGACAAGCATGTGCAGAAGAAATAAAGATGAATCCAGATGGTACGTTTACTCAAGCAGAAGTAACTTCATGCGGGTTAAATGGCGGACCACTTAAGGCAAGTGGTATGTATGAGGCAAGAATTGCCTGCAACCTCTTTAGTAAAGAAGGAGTAAAGTTCTATACTGCAAAGATTAGAAAAGGAATCCATCCATATTTCACTCAATCAGGAAAAGATAGAGAAGAAAATGGCGATCAATATATCGCAAACTTCAAAGATGGTGCTACTTGTGGATTTAAATATTTTGATTTCAAAGGTAATAAACACATAACCATAGGAATTAGAGGTAAAGCAAACGGTAAGATGATTATCAGAGATGGTTTAGATGGCAATATCGTCTCTACAATAAAGATAGATTTAAATTCCAAAGATTATGAAGATTTCGTCGGTGATTTAAAAATAGAAGATGGCATAAAACCTCTATATTTCACATTCAAAGGAACTGGCAAATTAGACTTTGGTTATATCGAGTTTTAATATTAGATATTAAAAAATCAGTGATTTTACTCACTGATTTTTTTGTAATATGTTTGTTTAGGGCCAGTATCATTTATTAGATAATCTTTTCCCTTAAACTTAAAGATAATAAGTAATGCTCCGATTATATCGCCAATACATCCAGATACATGCATAGCGAATAAAAATCCAAATAGAATTATAAACATATAGCTCTTAATTAAGAATAGTGGTATTCCAAAGATGAAATTAAAGATTACAAAAGGTGCGATTTGTGTAATAAACATCGGCCATTTTTTAACATAGAGATTTGGAACTCCACAGTACGCAACTGTGAGTGTCATTCCAAAGGTAAGTTTTTCATGGGTGAATATCTTATAGAATAATCCATGTGTTAATTCATGAAGTACAATATATGCAAACATCGATGGTAAAACAAGTATGATTGGAAGAAGCATCTCAAATAGATTCTCGGTCTCATCAAAATAATTATGGGCATAGATGATGACAGGAACAATCACAGCTATCATAATAAATATCGCTATTAAATTGAATATTGTAATAGTCTTTTTATTCTTTGCATCTATAGAATACACCTCTTCATAACCTTCTGGCAGTTCGCTATAATAGTATTTTGTTTTCATTTTTTACCTCACAAAACAAGATTATGTAAAATTTTATAATTAATATTTTATATTATATTGAATAAAAAGTAAAAATATATTATAATTAGACGACTAAAATAGGAGGAAACAAATGAAAAAATTAGTTAAAAGCTTATGTGCTGTTGTAGCATTATTTGCTATCGCATTATGCCTCGTTGCATGTGCTCCAAAAGATGCTCAAGCTGCTAAAGAAAAAATGGACAAAGCTGGTTACTCTGTTGTTGTTGTTTATGATAACACTGGTAAAGAAACTGAAGAAGGCGAAGCTATTGCTAACGTAACAGGTACTGCAAACATTTTAAAGGGTGATGCTTTCACAGCTTTCTTATTCAAATCAGCTAAAGAAGCTAAAGCAGCTCTTGATGACGACTACAAAGACAAAGAAAATGTTGCTGTAGTTGGCAGTTGGGTAATTTGGGGTAGCGAAGAAGCTATCAAAGCTTTCAAATAATATTTGATGTTTAGAATAAAAACCTACTTCGGTAGGTTTTTATTTTATTTTTTTTGCTATAATATAAGTAGAATGACATAGGTAATAGAAATAAAACTTTATTTATTTTTAAATATCATTTAAAATAAAATAGTCAATATAACTTTTAGGAGAAGTATATGAATGAAAATGAAAAAATGAGGAAACGAAACCTCATAGCCTATCCTTTAGGCACCATTGGTAGAGATGGTATTTACCAACTATTTACAAACTTTTTACTAACATTTGTATTACTAACAAAGGGCTTAGATATAGCTCAAATCTCAGTTATTACCGTAATCATGGTTATCGCGAGAGTTTTCGATGCTGTAAATGACCCAGTTATGGGTTACATCATTGAACGTACACGTACTAGATGGGGTAAATTTAAACCTTGGCTTGCAATAGGCATGATAACTACTTCGCTTGTCGTTATTTCAATATTCACAAGCCCATTTACTGGTTGGGGATTTGTAATTCACTTTGGAATTGCATATTTCCTATATAGTATAACTTATACAATGCACGATATCTCATATTGGGGTATGGTTCCAGCACTATCTAGTGATGCTGATACAAGAAACAATCTAACATCTAGAGCAATCCTTTGTGCTGGTATCGGTGGAACACTTCTTTCAATGTTAGTTCCAATGCTTACAGTTGGATCAAATCCAATTGGTGGTAGCGCTAAAACTGCCTTTGGAATTGTCTCAATTGTAGTTTGTGTAATTGCCCTAATCTTTATTTCAGTTACAATATTTGGCGTAATTGAACCAAACCCACATGGTGAAAAGAAAGAAGGAGAATCTAAAAAACACGCATCTATTAAAGATGTAGTAGGTACCGTTCTTAAGAATAGACCTTTAATGTGGATGGTAATCATCTTCTTAATCCAACAAATAGGTAATGGATTAATTGGTGGTGGTGTCGGTTCAATGTATGTTTATTTCACTTATGGTTATGAAGGAGGACTATATTCTCTCTTCTCAACAATAGGTGTTGCCGCTACTGCAGTACTTATGGTAATCTATCCAATGATTTCTAAGAAGTTTGAGAGAAAACAAATCATGAAATTCATGATGCTTGTCTCAGCTGTTGGATATGTTCTTATGATCGCAATCGGTATCATTGGTACTGGACTTCCAAATATGGTAAGTTTTTGGCTTATGACAATTGGCTACATGCTTTCTAACTTTGGCCAATATGGATTCTATCTCGTAATGATGATTTCAATATTAAATACAGTAGAATACAACGAATATCATTCAGGCCACAGAGAAGAAGCTATCATCACATCAACTAGACCATTCTTAACTAAACTTGCATCTGCGATTATCATCGCTTTCACATCAATCACTTATATCATCTGTCGTGTTACTGATGTCACAAATAGTATCCAAACAATCGATACAAACGTTGAGTTAACCGCAGAAGAAAAAGCTCTTGAAATCAGTAACCTTTTAAATGGTGTTGATTCAAGTCAAAAACTAATGATGTTACTCTTAATGACTATCGTTCCATTCGTTTTAATGTTCATTTCATTTATTCTTTACATGAAGAAATATGAATTAACTGAAAAAGAATACGATAGAATCGTTGAAGAATTAAGAATAAGACATGAAAAATTCCCAGGATTAGATGGCCTTCCAACTGAAGAAATGGAAGCAAACTATAAAGCAAGCCATGCTGATGATGTAGAATTTATTGGTTCGGCTGAAAAACAAGAAGAATAAATAGTTCTAAATATAAAAAGCATTATCTAAATAAGGTGAACCCCATAAGTTGGATCAAGTAAAATTGGAAAGACTTATGGGGGTTTTTATTGTTATTATAGATAAAATACTATATAATGAAATTAAGATATAATATTTTGAGTTAGTGGGAAGAATATGAAGGACACTAAGGAAAAATTACGTGATAACAATAACTACACATATGTATTTATAAATAACGCTCATATTGGAGGACAAGGTGACAACAACTATAAAACTGCTATAGAAAATAAACTTGATGATATTTTGTAGCTTTAGGAACATGAAGGGTAATTTAAACTTATGAAATACATAAAAATGTCACTATTAATTGTATTAATATTCATAATGCTCACAAGTTGTACAAACGATAGCACTACTTGCACAACCTCTTTAACTACGACTAAAGATAGCATAACTACTACAACTCAAGAACCAATCACTACTGCCAAAGAAGAAATCACTACTACTGAACATACTCACACCTTTGGTGAATGGACTACTATAAACAATCCATCATGTACTAATAAAGGATTAAAAGAAAGAGTATGCTCATGCGGTGAAAAAGAGACTCAAGAAATAGAAGCTCTTGGTCATGACTATTGTAAATGGATCACAATTAACGAACCTACAGATATCCATAATGGAAAAAGAGAAAGAACATGTTCAAGATGTGGCCATAAAGAAGAAGAAATAATAGATTCACTCTCATATATAGACCAATTAGTATTTGAACTATCTGATGATGAATCATATTACATTGTTTCAGGAAAAAAGAATTATAGTTATGATACTGTAGTTATTCCATCAACTTATAATAATCTTCAAGTTAAAGAGATAAAAGATAGAGCTTTTTATAAATACAGCAACATAATGAATGTATATATTCCAAATAGTGTTGTATCAATAGGAATCCGTTCATTTGAATCATGTTCATCATTAACATCGATCACAATCCCAAAAAGTGTTACATCAATAGAATCAGGTGCTTTCTATAGTTGCTATAGATTAGTAGAAGTAGTTAATAAATCCGACTTAAAATTAACAATAGGTTCAAATGATAATGGACATATAGCGTGTTATGCCAAAAGCATTATAGATGATGAATCTAAATCAAAATTATATAAAACATATGAGGGGTTTATTATATATACAGATAATGAAAGTGTTTCGCTTATTTCTTACATTGGTAATAAAAATGACATTGTCATGCCAAATAATATAGACAAAATCGAAAATTGGGCATTTTACGATTGCTCAACTCTAACATCGGTTACTCTTTCTAGTGGTATTACAACGATTGGAGGAAATTCTTTTGGTCATTGTTCTTCACTTGAATCAGTAATCATTCCTGATAGTGTTACATCAATAGGACATAGAGCTTTTTATGATTGCTCATCACTCAAATCAGAGATTATCTTGAATGGTGTTATATCAATTGCACAAGAGGCTTTCTCTAATTGCATATTGTTGCACACAGTCATGGTAACAGAGAACTTAAAGTCAATAGGTAATAATGCTTTTGAAAATTGCTATGGTCTATGTTCATTTACCATACCAGAAAGCGTAGAAACAATCGGAAAAGATGTATTTAATAATTGCATTAGATTAGTTGAGCTATATAATCTCTCATCATTAGATCTAAGTAAATATGAGAAAAAAATATCGAGAAGTATAACAAGCGACATAACAAGAATAATACACACATCAAAAGAAGAAAAGTCGATAGTAACAAACTATAACGATTATTTATTTTGTAAATACCAAGATGAATATTATTTGCTTAATTATATTGGAAATGACGAAAATCTTATAATGCCAGAAAAACTTGATGGTAATGATTATCATTTTGCTGATTGTTGTCTTTCTAATTGCAAATTTAAATCAATTGTTATGCCAGATAGTAAAACCAGCATTAGTTATCAGATGTTTTATGATTGCAAGTTCTTGGAAAACATAGTACTATCTAATAAAATAACAACCATTGATCCTGCAGCTTTTTGGAAGTGTTCGTCATTAAAAACGATTACAATTCCAGAAGGTGTCACATCAATAGGTAATTGTGCATTTGAGCAGTGTTTATCATTAACATCAATCACTATTCCAAGTAGTGTTATATCAATAGGGTATAGAGCATTCTTTTGTTGTTCATCTTTAACTTCAATAGATATTCCAAATAGTGTTGAAACGATTGGGGGAAGTGCATTTGCTAGTTGCTATCAACTCAAAAATGTTAATATACCAAGTTCATTAACTCATTTAGAAAGTGAAATATTTTCTGGTTGCAATTCTTTAGAGAATATTATTCTCCCTAATACAATAACAGCTATTTATGAGGGTGCTTTTTCATATTGTACTAAACTTAAGTCTATAACTATTCAAGGCAATTCAATGTTTTTTCATTCTAACGTATTTAAAAATTGCACATCTTTAATGTACATATACTTTAATGGAACAAAAGAAGATTGGCGAAGAAACGTACATAGAGAACCAGATTATAAGTATGTTGATCATTTTCAAACAGAGAAAGAATACTATGATGCACTTAGTGGATGTACTATTCATTGCATTGATGGTGACATTATAATAGATTAATATAAAACGAAACCTCGTGTGTTAAACAACATATTATTTGCCTTTTATAAAATTATTTGTTATAATTTTTCAGGTTAAAAAAATAAAAAAAAGGAAGGATTAATTATGCCACTCGTTAATACGAAAGAAATGTTTGAAAAAGCTTATAAAGGCGGTTATGCTATTGGTGCTTTTAATGTAAACAATATGGAAATTGTTCAAGCTATTACTGAAGCTGCTGGTGCTCTAAATTCTCCAGTAATCTTACAGGTTTCAGCTGGTGCTAGAAAATATGCTAACTCAAGATATTTAATTCATATGGTTCAAGCTGCTATTGAGAACTTCCCTGATCTTCCAATCGCACTACACTTAGACCATGGTTCATCTTTTGAACTCTGCAAAGCTTGTATCGATGATGGATTCTCATCTGTTATGATTGATGGTTCAGCATTAAGCTATGAAGAAAATGTTGCAGTTACAAAAGCTGTATGTGATTATGCTCACGATGTTAAAGCACGTGGAAGATATATCACAGTTGAAGGTGAACTTGGAAAACTCGCAGGTATTGAAGATGCTGTTAATGTTAGTGAAGAAGATGCACAATTCACAAACCCTGATGAAGTTTTAGATTTCGTCACAAGAACTGGTGTTGACTCTCTCGCAATCGCAATTGGTACATCACATGGTGCATACAAGTTCAAACCTGGACAAAATCCAAGATTAAGACTTGATATTCTTGATGAAGTATCTAAACGTCTCCCTGGTTTCCCAATCGTTTTACATGGTGCATCAAGCGTTCCACAAGAATACGTAAAGATGGTTAATCAATACGGCGGAGCTATGCCAGATGCTATCGGTATCCCAGAAGAACAATTAAGAGAAGCTGCAAAACGTGCTGTATGCAAAATCAATATCGATTCAGACATCAGACTTTGCATGACTGGTTCAATTAGAAAACATTTTGCTGAACATCCAGATCATTTCGATCCTCGTCAATATCTAACAGACGCAAGAGCCAACATTAAAGATTTAGTATCTCATAAGATCAAAGACGTTCTTGGTTCGGATAATAAAGCATAATAATAGATAACTTAAGACATTAGGCAATTAAAAATGCCTAATGTCTTTTTTTTCATTTAAACAAGAAATATTTTTAATTGCATATTTTTTCATATGTGATAGAATAATCGTGGAAAAATAAAAATGTTATTTTTCTATAGAAATTAGTGGTGGGTTATTATGAGTAATTTATGTGTATTTTCTGAAATCGGAAAACTGAAAACCGTCCTTCTTCATGAACCAAACGAAGAACTAGACAATTTAACACCAAAGTACCTACAAGAATTATTATTTGATGATATACCTTGGCTTCCTCTTGCGAAAAAAGAGCACCAAGCTTTTGCGAATGCCTTTAGGGAAGCTGGAGTGAATGTCGTATATCTATCTGACCTTGTTACTGAAGCATTAGATACAGGCAAAAAGATTAAAGAAGAATTCATCGATGAATTCATACTGGAAGCTAATATCAAGAGCGATTCGTTATCTACAATTGTTAAAAACTATCTATTATCATTTAAAGATACCAAAGAGATGGTTAAAAAAACAATGTCTGGAATAAAAAGAAGTGAATTAAAAGCTTATATTCCAAAGAATCTATCGGATTGTATTGGCGAATACCCATTCGCAACTGATCCAATGCCAAACCTCTATTTCACAAGAGATCCATTTGCGGTAATTGGTAATGGTGTTTCATTAAATAAGATGTATTCTAGTGTTAGAAGTCGTGAAACAATCTTTGGAAAATATATCTTCAAATATCATCCCAAATACAAAGATACACCACTTTATTTTAATAGAGATAGTAAAGCGAACATCGAAGGTGGAGATATCCTCGTCTTAAATAAAGAAACTATTATTGTTGGTGTAAGCCAAAGGACTGATCCATCTGCAGTAGAAGAACTCGCAAAAAACATCTTCTTTAAACAAAATACAACATTCAAAAATGTTTTAGCGTTCACAATTCCAAATCATAGAACATTCATGCATTTAGATACTATCTTTACACAAGTAGATGTTGATAAGTTCACAATCCATAAAGAGTGTTATAAAACACTTAAAATATTTATTTTAACTAAGAATTCAACTAAAGATTCTATCACTATCAAGAAAGAATCCCTACCACTTGAAAAGGTTCTTGAAAGATATATAGGTAGACCAATCACCCTAATACCTTGTGGTGGTAATGATACAGTTAGTGCCGATAGAGAACAATGGAGTGATGGCTCTAACACCATCTGTATCGCTCCTGGTGAAGTAATAGCGTATGAAAGAAACTATATAACCAATAAAATGCTTGAAGAATATGGTATTAAAGTTCACACCATTCAATCAAGTGAACTTTCAAGAGGAAGAGGCGGACCAAGATGTATGTCTATGCCACTTGAAAGAGAAGAAATATAATTAAAGGAAGAATTGCTTATGTCATTATATAAAAGAAATCTATTAACTCTTTTAGACTTCAGTGAAGAGGAAATCATCGAATTATTAGACCTCGCTGAAGATTTAAAAGATAAAAAGAAAAAAGGTATTTCCACAACTGATTGCCTAAAAGGCAAAAACATCGTCCTTTTATTTGAAAAAGATTCAACTAGAACTCGTTGTGCATTTGAAGTATCTGGATATGATCTTGGTGCCAATGTCACATACATCGGTTCAAGCGGATCACAAATGGGTAAAAAAGAATCTATCAAAGATACTGCAAGGGTACTTGGCAGTATGTTTGATGGTATTGAATACCGTGGTTTTAAACAAGAAACAGTTGAAACACTCGCAAATTATTCAGGCGTTCCAGTATGGAATGGCCTTACCGATGAATTCCATCCAACTCAAGTTCTCGCAGATCTCCTTACAATCAGAGAAAAGAAAGGTTATCTAAAGGGAATCAAGATGGCGTATCTCGGTGATGCAAGATACAATATGGGAAACTCACTAATGATAGGTTCAGCCAAAGTTGGTATCGATTTTAGAGCTGTCGCTCCAAAAGCACTCTGGCCAAAAGAAGAACTAGTTAATAAAGCAAATGAAGCCGCAAAACTATCAGGCGGTAAAGTAACTCTTACTGAAAACATTGATGAAGGTGTTAAAGACTGCGATGTCATCGTTACTGATGTTTGGGTTTCAATGGGTGAAGCTGACTCAGTTTGGGCTGAAAGAATCAATTTACTCCTTCCATATCAAGTAAACGAAAGCTTAATGAAAAAAGCTAAAAGCGATGCAATTTTCATGCACTGCCTTCCATCTTTCCACAATCTAGAAACTAAGATTGGCATGGATGTGTATGAAAAATTTGGTTTAAATGGCCTTGAAGTTACAGAAGATGTTTTCGAAGGAAAACAATCTGTTGTATTTGATGAAGCAGAAAATAGATTACACACCATTAAAGCTGTAATCTATGCGACTATGGTTGAGAAATGAAAATCGTAATTGCACTTGGTGGAAACGCCCTTGGCGAAACACCTGAACTTCAATCACATAACGCAGTTATAACCGCAAAGGCGCTCCTTCCGATAATTAAAGCTGGTCATGAAGTAGTTTTGACTCATGGTAATGGCCCACAAGTAGGCCTAATCAACCTCGCATTTACTGAAGGAAATAAAATAAACGATAAAGTTTATGAAATGGGTTTTCCTGAATGTGGTGCAATGAGCCAAGGATATATCGGTTATCATCTTCAAAACGCTATTCAAAATGAATTAAATTTAAGTAGTATCAATAAAAATGTTATTTCACTTATCACACAAGTAGAAGTATCAAAAGATGATGAAGCATTCAAAAACCCAACTAAGCCAATTGGTTCCTTCTATTCTAAAGAAGAAGCATCTAAAATGCCATACATCATGAAAGAAGATGCATCAAGAGGCTATCGAAGAGTTGTTGCATCTCCAAAACCAATAAGAGTGGTAGAAGAAAAAGAAATAGAATCACTAATCAATAACGGCTTTATCGTTATCTCTTGCGGTGGTGGTGGTATACCAGTTGTAAAAGAGAATAATACCTACATTGGTGTAGATGCAGTGATCGATAAAGATTATGCATCAAGTAAACTTGCATCTGATATTAAAGCTGATATGCTTTTAATTCTTACAGCTGTTAGTGAAGCTAAAATTAATTTTAATAAACCAAACGAAAAATCACTATCATTCGTCACTAAAGATGAAATGATAAAATACAATGATGAAGGTCATTTCCTCTCTGGCAGTATGAAACCAAAAGTAGAAGCTTGTATTGCATTTTTAAATGAAAGAGAAGATGGCATAGCCATTATCACATCTATTGAAAAGGCTTATGATGCAGTTAATCTTAAGGCCGGCACAATCATAAGAAACAGGTAGCATTTATGGATAAATTAGTTGAGGTTAAAAACGGAGAGTTATTCTATAATGGTTATTCATTAAAAGAATTAGCTAAAAAATATGATACTCCCCTCAAAGTAACATTTCTTGATTTAATAAAGGCAAGAATCACAACTCTCAAAGATTCTTTCGATACAGCCATTAAAGAATTAAACTATAATGGTTCTTTTATCTATTTAAATGCCAATAAAGCTAACTATGGAGCACTTGAAATCAAAGAAGCCTTAGAATATGCTAATGGCCTTGAAACTTCAAGTTACTATGATTTATTGCTAACTAAAGAGCTCATGAAAAATGATAAACAAAAATTCATAGTTTCTAATGGCTATAAACCAAATGATTATCTAAATGCCATCATTTCAGCTAAAAAAGATGGGTACAACATCATCGATATCATCGATTCTATCGATGAATATGAACGATTAAAAGAATCTAAAATATCTTTAAATGTTGGCCTTAGAATTCACCTTTCTGCCAAGTACATAGAAGAAGGTGATGTCATTAGTAATGATAGATTTGGTCTTTTAAAAGATGAATTCGAATATATCGTAAACGATATCAAAAACACTAATTTAACCCTCACCACAATCCACTTCCATCAAAGAGGTTTTGATTACGAAAAGGATAAATTCGAACTAAACTTTTTAGATGCTTTCAGGAATTATTATGCATATGCAAAAAGAATTCATAGTACTGTAAAGTATTTCAATATCGGTGGTGGTACACCACTACCAACTGATAATAATTTTAATTATTATTCTTGGGCAAAATACGTAATATCTCTTTTAAAAGAAGAATCAAAGAAATTAAATATTGAAGAACCATCAATAATTACTGAAAATGGTAAATACAGCCAAAAAGATTCAACAGTAAATATCTATAAAGTTATCGCAAAGAAATCCACAGATAAAGATTACCCATGGTATATCGTCGACTCAAGTATGCTTATTGCACTTCCTGAATACTACTCTTTAGGTGAACCAATAGTAGTTGCCCCAGTAAACAACCTTGATGGTAAGATGATTAAGGCAAGACTTGCCGGTGTGACATGCGACTGTGATGATGTCTATTATTTTAAAGATAAAGGATATATAGAACTACCAGAAAAATATGATGATCTTTATATCGTCTGCCTCGGTACTGGTTCCTATCAAAATAGTATGAACGGAAAAGGCGGTGTTCACCACTGTCTCCTCCCAGAAGAAAAAGACATTGTAATTAAAAATGGTAATGTAAAGATAAGATCAGAACTCCAAACCATTGATGACATCTATAAAAAGATAAAACTATAAATAGCGATTATATAGCAAAGATAAAAATCCTGTTTTCAGGATTTTTTTGTTAAGTCATAGTAGAATATTACTCAATTTTGTTGAGTTATAAAAATGGTGAAATTATAGAAATAGTATCTTAGACATGCTATCATTAAAGTATGAAACACAAGAAAAGGAGAAAAATATGAAAAAATGCTTTATTTTTGCCATTATGATGGTATTTATTGCTTTAGTCGGCTGTTCTGGTACTAAAAAAACTGCACCAAAAGAAAGTTTCAAGTACAGCGCTCCAACTAACTATGATGAAAATCTTTCTTTTGAAAGAACACTTACTGACTATGAAATTGTGACACTTTATGAAGATATTGCAAGACAATGCAAAGAGATTCAATCAATCACTCATAAAGCATATTCTTATAGCTGTGGTGCCTCACAGAATTATGCATATACTGAAACACAACTTGATTTCTATGAAGACACTGCAAGCAAGATAAAAGTTAAAAATGCTAGTAAGTCTATAAGAAATGGTATTGAAATTGAAGAGGAAACAACAAGCGATATCTACAGTTTCATTCTTGCTGGAAAACATGTCTATGTTACTTCATCATCAGATCCAAACGATAGTTCTATTCAATATTTGAATTTTGATGGAGATGATGCAAGTTATTATTTAGAAGCCACTTTAAATGTAACAATACTTGGATCTGGCCAAACCTTCAATTATTATTATGATAGAGGAAATCGCTATATCGTTTATGCAAAATATACTGAAGAATCTACTCCAAAATTGGTTGGAAATGAGACAAAAACAGAAAACACTATCTCAAGAAGACAATACATAATGAAAATTGATAAGAATGGTAAGATATTAAAATCAACAATATACACTGAAAGCCTCTCAAATTATAATAAACAAACTGGTGATTACTATGATAGCCTTTATACTACCAGCAAGCAATCAGAAGAAGGTGTATTCAAATATGGAAATAGAAGATTTAGACCAGAAGTAAATGAAATGCTTGGAAAGAAAACATATCTTCTTGCTGATAGTACTCAAGTTAAGGTGAATACTGCATATTTAAGTTCAAATCAAAATGTAGTTAAGGGATCCTTCTTAACAGATTATCCAGATTATTCATTTGATAAAAAAGATATCAATAATGGAAAGATAAAAGTTGTTGTTTCTTTAGATGATGATAATGCATTCCTAACATCTTTCACTGTTGATTATGTCATTTATGATTTCACTACTAACGATATTCAAAGGAAATCACAAACTGTAACCGCAGATTTCACGGAAGTACTAGGGTCTTCACTTTCTCTTTATGAAACAACTACAGGAGAAAAATTCTTCTACACAGAAGCTAAAATGGCTCTAACATTTGATATTGACTATAGTTTGAATGAAACTACTGGTGAACTAACAGTTAATAGTGTTTCATATAATGGTGTAGACATTCTCCCATTTGTTGATTGATAAAGTATACCTTAATTATTTTAGGTGATGTTATTTAGCATCACCTTTTTTTGTACATTCAATAATACAAATAGTATTTATACTATAAAGAAGTGATACAAATAAAGACTGATAAGAATTGGATGGTGCTAAAAAATGGATAATGAAATGATGGTTCTAGAACTAAATAATGAAACTATTGAATCTATGATTTATGCGATTCGAGGTCAAAAGGTAATGCTTGATTTTGAACTAGCTAAAATCTATGGTTATGAAACTAATGCTTTCAATCAACAAGTAACTAGAAATATAAAAAAATTTCCTGAAAGATATCGATTTCAATTAAATAAAAATGAATTAGATTTGGTGAAGTCACAATTTGTGACATCACGAAAAAATTTTTATAGTGGACAGTATGGAGGAACTAGAAAGTTGCCTTATGCCTTTACAGAACAAGGTGTCTATATGCTTATGACCGTTCTTAAGGGTGAATTAGCTACTAAACAAAGTATTGCACTAATTGATGCCTTTAAGCAAATGAAGGATTATATCATTGAAAGTAAGGGTTTAATATTGAACACAAATTCATATATAGAATCTAAGTTTTCTTTATATGATAGAAGATTTGAAAACATTGAAAACAAGTTAGAAATAGTTATGGATAATTTTGTTGATCCTAGCACATATAAACATTATCTTATTTTAAATGGTGAAAAGGTTGAAGCTGATATCGCTTATCAATCAATATATAAACTTGCCAAAGAATCAGTATATGTAATAGATAACTATGCCGATATTAAAACATTGCAGTTGTTAAAATGCTTGAATTCAAATATTGAAATTATTCTTTTTACAGACAACAAAGGTAAAAATAATCTAAATTCTAATTTTATTAATGACTTTAAAACAGACAGTTGTTTAAACATTTCTCTAAAGAAAAACAATAATATATTTCATGACAGATATATTGTATTAGACTATTGTGCAAGAAGTGAAGTTATCTACCACTGTGGAGCATCCAGCAAAGATGCTGGTAATAAAATAACCACTATTACAAAAATAGAAGAAAAAGAATTATATAAATCATTAATTGCCAAAATACTAAATAACGAAGAATTGAAGTTATAGAAAGTGTTTTATACATTTAATAATACAAATAGTATTTATAATGGTGAGGATTAAAAAATGAAAATATTAAAAAAGATGATTCCATGTTCAAAATACCTATCTGAATCCATTGTTGAGGGGGTATGTATACTCTGCAATTCTAAAAATATAATAGATGATAAATGTTTAGACTGTGGTACCAGTAATATCCCTCTATTCTATCTTGAAAGAAAAGTAAATATTAAGAAACACATACTCAAAATGTCCTTTTCTCTATCAGATGCTCAAAAGGAAGCATCTTCATTTTTTCTATCTCATTATAAGAATAGAAGTGCTGCATTTTTAAATGCTGTATGTGGTTCAGGCAAGACAGAAGTGATGTATGAAACGATATTATGTTCGCTAAATTCAGGTGAAAAACCACTTATCGCTATACCGAGAAAAGAAATAGTAAGAGAATTATATTATAGACTTAAAAACGTTTTTCCAAACACGGTTATTAAATATTTAGATGGTGAAAATCATGATGATAATGCTGATTTAATCCTTTCAACCGTTCATCAATTAATAAACTATAAAGATGAATTCGATTTAATAATTCTTGATGAGGCAGATGCCTTCCCTTATGCCAATAATGATTTTTTAAAAAGGCTTGTCCAAAAAGCTTTAAAAAAGAATGGTATTTTATTCAAGATGAGTGCTACTGAAAAAGAATTCATTGAAGATGATCGTTATACAATGAATAGAAGATATCATGGAAGAAACTTATCAATGCCAATCTTTTATAAAATGAAATCAAAATATGTTACATCAAGTAATGAATTCAAAGAAATCTTAAACACTAATCGAAAAGTAATCATCTATGTATCAAGCGTCCATAAAGCTGAAGAGTTATCAGATGAACTAGGCTGTGAATGTTGCACATCAAAAAATGCCCGTACTGATGAAATTATAAATTCCTTCAAAAAGAACAATGATAAACTTTTAGTATCAACCACCATTCTTGAAAGAGGTATCACAATTAAGAATCTCGACTGTATCATTTATGATGCAAGTGAAACGGTTTTTACTCATCAAACAATCATCCAGATATGTGGTAGAGTTGGAAGAAGTTATGATGATCCATTTGGAAATATCTATATCTTTTTTGAAAAGAATTCTTTCAAATTTGATTTAGTAAAAAGCTATATCAAAAGGATGAATGAATCATGAGATGTTCTATTTGTCATAAGCCATTCTTCCACAACATCTCTTTTAAAAATCTCTTTTATTTTAATTTTATTTGCTCAAACTGTGTTCAATATTTAAAACCTAAAAAACTCTCTATCCCAATAGATGATGGTTATTTGTTAAATTATTATTATTTCACTGATGATGAAACTATCGAAAGAGAATTAACCCTAAGATTATTTAATGCAATAAAAGGAATTATCAAAGATAATTATAATTCTTTAATTCTATTCTTAGATGATGATACATTTCCATTCATCAACTATTTTAGATTCAAAGAAAACATAACTTTAATAAGTATTGTCTTTGAAGATTTAGAATATATTCTTTCAAGCGATTAAACATAGTTTAAAAATAATTATGAAGTTTTTGTAAAATTTTCACAAAATCTATATACAAAAAAATAAAAAATGATAGAATGAAGATAAGGAGGAACATTTTATGCAATTAGACATAAGAACCAAAGGTATCAAACAAACAGATGAAATCAGAGCCTATCTGATTAAAAAACTCTCAAAACTTGATCGTTTTACTACTAGACCACTAGACGCAAAAGTAATGCTCAAGACTGAAGGAAAGCAGGTAAAGGTAGAAATCACAATTCCTATCGGACACCTAATTCTTCGATCAGAAGAAGTAAATCAAGAATTATTTGTTGCGATCGACAAATGTGCAGAAAAACTTGAGAAACAAGTTAAATCAAACAAGCACAAACTCGTTAGAAGCTTACAGGATAAAGATGGAATCAATGATCTCTTCATCGATACTCCAGAACCTGATAAGATGGTCAATAGTGCTGTCAAGATTAAACAATACAAACTAGAAATAATGACATTTGATGAGGCTGTAACTCAACTAGAACTTCTAGGTCACTCCTTCTATGCATACAAGAATGATAAAGAAAACGTATGCATAGTGTATCTAAGAAGAGATGGAGAGTACGGTTTAATCGAAACATTCTAAACACATTTTATTCTTAAATAGGAGCCAGATTTTGGCTCCTTATTTTTATTTTTAATAAAAAAATAAATATCTATGTTATTATAATTATGATGCATCATTAATGATGCATGAGTAATAAAGGAGGTAAATATGGCTATTAACCATAAAAAAGATAACCGTATAAGAGGTTTCCTTCAGAAAAAGTTAGAAAAGAAAGCTCTTCAAGTTATTGCTAAAGAAGAGGATTATAAATCTTTTGAAGATGAAGATTTTATTAAGAAAACCGAAGAATTTAAAGAAAGATATAGAAATGGTGAATCTTTAGATTCACTTTTAATAGAAGCTTATGCTCTAGCATCTGTTGCAGCCTATAAATATACCAATATGAACCCATTCAAAGTTCAAATAATGGGTGCTATTGTTATTCATGGTGGTAATATTGCAGAAATGAAGACTGGTGAAGGTAAAACTTTAACAGCCGTTCTTCCTGCATATTTAAATGCCTTAACTGGTAAAGGTGTTCACATCGTCACAGTAAACGAATACCTTGCTGGTCGTGAAGCTAATGGTATTATCGGCGATCTATTTAGAAAACTTGGTTTAACTGTTGGTCTAAACCTAAGAGAAATGACATCAGAAGAAAAGCGTAATGCTTATAACTGCGATATCCTCTACACTACCAATAACGAAGTTGGTTTCGACTATCTTCGTGACAATATGGTAATTAAGAAAGAAGATTTAGTTCAAAGAGATTTAAACTTCGCTATTGTCGATGAAGTAGACTCAGCTTTAATTGATGAAGCGAGAACTCCACTCATCATTTCGGGTGGCGCTAGAAACACAGAAAAACTCTATGAACTTGCTGATGATTTCGTTAAATATTTAAGTGAAGATGACTATCTAATTGATATTAAACAAAAAACTATAGTTTTAAGTGAATCAGGTATCGCTAAGGCAGAAAGTCATTTCAACATTGAAAACCTTTATGATATCAAAAACGTTGTACTCCTTCACAATATCGATAATGCTTTAAGAGCGAACTACATCATGCAAAGGGATGTTGACTATGTTGTTCAAGATAACACAGTTATCATCGTCGATCCATTCACAGGTCGTCTAATGCATGGTAGACAGTTCACTGAAGGCTTACACCAAGCCTTAGAAGCTAAAGAACACGTTGAAATCAAGAAAGAAACTACAACTCTTGCGACAATCACATTCCAAAATTTCTTTAGAATGTACAATAAGCTCGCAGGTATGACTGGTACAGCTAAAACTGAAGAAGAAGAATTCATCAACATCTACAACATGAAAGTTGTGGAAATCCCAACAAACATGCCAGTTATAAGAATAGATGCTAACGATAAACTCTTCGCAACTAAAGATGCTAAATTCAAAGCACTCGTTAGAGATGTTAAAGAAAGACATGAAAAAGGCCAACCAATCCTAATCGGTACTATTGCCGTTGAAACATCAGAACTCGTTTCAAAGATGTTGACTCGTGAACACATTCCACACAAAGTCTTAAATGCTAAACAACACGAAAAAGAAGCCGAAATCATCCTCCACGCTGGTGAATTTGGTGCCGTTACTATCGCCACAAACATGGCTGGTCGTGGTACCGATATCAAACTCGGTGAAGGTGTAAGAGAAGTTGGTGGTCTTGCCGTTCTTGGTACAGAGCGTCATGAATCAAGACGTATCGATAACCAGTTAAGAGGTCGTTCTGGTCGTCAAGGTGACCCAGGTTATTCATGTTTCTATATGAGTGCTGAAGATGATTTAATGGCAAGATTTGGTAGTGAAAGATTTAAAGCTCTCATCTCAAGAGCATTAATGCTCCAAAATGGTGATCTTGAAGATTCTCTCGACTTTGGCATCTTCTCAAGTTCAATCGAAAGAGCTCAAAAGCAAATTGAAGGTAACAACTACGATCAACGTAAGAACGTCCTAAAATACGACGAAGTAATGCGTAAACAAAGAGAAGTTATCTACGCACAAAGAAGAGATATCCTCTTCCATGAATCTATTGAACCAACCATCTTCAATATCATCGAACAAACCTTAAGACGTGTAATCGATAACCACACAGTTATTGGTAGAGATATCACAATTGAACAAGAAGAACTTTTAAAAGATTTAGATGGTAAATACTTCCCTAAGGGTTTCATCCTTATCGATGACTTACAAGGAAGCGTTAGTGAAGTTACAGAAACTCTCTATAATGCATACCACACATGTATAAATGAAAAGAAAGCACAAATCGACCCATCAGTATTTGAAGAATTCTATAAAGCAGTAATGCTTAGAGTAGTAGATACTTACTGGATGAGACATATCGATACTATGAGCGATTTAAGACAGGCAGTATCACTCCAAGGTTATGCCCAAAAAGATCCATTACGTGAATACCAGGAACAAGGTTTACGTCTCTTCCAAGAACTCGTTGTCAATATTCAAAATGATACTACAAGTTTTATCCTTCGTGCTCAAGTTAGACAAAACACTGAACGTGAACAAGTCATGAAAGCGCAAGGAACCAACAGAGGCGAAACTGAACAAAAGAAGAAACCAAAAACCAATATGGGTGTTGTAAAGGTTGGAAGAAACGACCCTTGCCCATGTGGTTCAGGAAAGAAATATAAATATTGTCACGGAAAGTAATTATTGATGGATAGAATAGCCCTCAAACAAAATCTAGATCAAATCAAACCTCATTTTACTGACCTAGAGAATGTTTTAAATATAGCTAAACTTAATTCTCAAATAGAGAGCCTAATGAAGCAAACTGAAGATGCTTCTTTTTGGCAAGATCAAGCTAAAGCTAAGGCTATCTTCCAACAATTAAACGATTTAAAATCCAAAAAAGAGATGTATGAATCTCTAAAATCATACCTAGATAACCTAGATCTCATCTATGAACTTTCAGTAGAAGATCCAGACTCACTTAATGAAAGTGATGAAATTCTATCATCTTATGAATCTCTCTACCACACACTTGAAACTGAACTCCTCCTAAACGAGGAACAAGATAAACTAAACTGCATCTTAGAAATCCATTCAGGTGCTGGTGGCACTGAAAGTCTAGATTGGTCAGAAATGTTATTTAGAATGTATAAGATGTTTGCGATAAAGCACAAATTCAAAATGACTATCTTAGATTACCAAGAAGGTGAAGAAGTAGGCATAAAAAGCGTATCAATCCTTCTTGAAGGATTGTACGCCTATGGCTATTTGAAGAGTGAATCTGGTGTTCATCGCCTCGTTCGCTTATCACCATTCGATTCTGATCACGCAAGACATACCACTTTCGCAAGCGTACTTGTGACTCCAGAAATCACCGATGAAATAAATATCGAACTCAATGAACAAGATCTAAGAATCGATGTCTTCCATTCATCAGGTGCCGGCGGGCAGAGTGTTAATACCACAGATAGCGCAGTAAGAATCACTCACATTCCATCAAAAATCGTTATCACTTGTCAAAACGAAAGAAGCCAAATCCAAAACAAGGAAACCGCTCTTAAAGTTTTAAAGAGTAGACTCTACCAAATCGAACTTGAAAAGAGAAAAGCTGAAATCGATAAACTAAATAATAAATCACAAATTTCATTTGGTTCGCAGATTAGAAGTTATGTATTCCATCCATACACCCTTGTAAAGGACCACAGAACTCAATATGAAACTTCACAAGGTGATAAAGTGATGAATGGTGAACTTGATGATTTTATAAACGCATACCTAAGATGGTATAAAGGTGATAATAATGATTAAAATCATTAAAATCAAAAAAGAAACTAAAAGGTATACCATCACCATTAAAGCTGACGAGGATACCTATATATTCAAAATCTCTGAAGATCTCCTAATCGAATCAAGATTCTTCTCAGAAAGAGTTTTATCAAAAGAAGAATATAAAACTTTCTTGTCAAAGATTCCAGAAGATTCCCTTCTAATAGAAGGAATCAACTATCTTTACAAAAGACCACATTCTATAAAAGAACTAAGAGATCACCTAAGAGACTACACATCATCAACATCTTTAATTGATAAAATAGTCACCAAACTAAAAGATAAAAAGCTACTTGATGATGAATATTATAAAAACACTATCTTAGATATTTATATCTATGATAGAAGAGATGGTTATAACGTAATATATGAAAAACTCAAATCTTTAGGATTGGATACATCATTTACATATCCAAAAGAAGCCTTAATCGACAACATCAAAACATTAACCATCAAATTCAACCAAAAGACAAAAAATGAACCTTACAAGATGAAGGTTCAAAAATGCCAAATCTATCTTCTAAGAAAAGGATATAGAGATCCTGAAATATCAAGATATTTCAATGAATCTCTAATAAATACTGAAAATGAAGAAGAACTTAAAAAGAAAGAAACCGCCGTTCTATCTCAAAAATATGATGGCGATGAAATAAAGATTAAAGAAGCACTAATCAAAAAAGGTTTTAATATCTAAGGGGGGCACATATGAACAATTTTGATTCCTTTAACCTGTATCTTTTCAACCAAGGAAAACTAGAAAAAGCTTACGAATTATTTGGTTCTCACCTCGTTAAAGATGAAGATGGTAACACACTTGGAACTATCTTCAGAGTATATGCACCAAACGCAAGAATTGTATCAGTTATCGGTGATTTCAATGGCTGGGATTCAAGAACTCACACCATGAGAAAAATCGATGATCAAGGTATCTTCGAATTATACATAGAAGGTATCAGAGAATGGGAAAAATACAAATACGTTATTGTCACTAACCAAAACGAGACACTCTTTAAAGCTGATCCATATGGATTCTTTAGTGATAATAGACCAGAGACATGCTCTAAGGTATATGATATCGATGGCTATTACTGGCACGACAAAGAATACCTTGAAAGAAGAAAGAATAGCGATCAACTTCATGAACCACTATCAATCTATGAAATGAATATCGGTTCATGGATGACTAAACCAGATGGCAACTTCAACAAATACAATGAACTTCCACCTCTTTTAATTCCATATTTAAAGAAGATGGGATTCAATGCTGTTGAATTCATGCCTTTAGTTGAATTCCCTTTAGATGAATCTTGGGGATATCAAGGAACTGGTTATTATTCAGTTACATCAAGATATGGTGTTCCAAAAGATCTCATGTATCTAATAGATGAACTCCACAAAAACAACATTAAAGTCATCATGGACTGGGTACCAGGACATATCTGCAAAGATGCTCATGGTCTTTACAAGTTTGATGGTAGTCATCTCTATGAATTCGATGATGAATACAGAAGAGAAAACGTCACTTGGGGTACAGCTAACCTAGACCTTTCAAAAGGTACAACCAAATCATTCTTAATCTCTAATGCATACTTTTTTATGGAATATTTCCATATTGATGGCTTTAGACTAGATGCTGTATCTAATATCTATTATTATCTCGGTGATCAAAGAAATGGTATCAATGAAGGTGGTGTCCAATTCTTAAAAGATTTATCTAATGCCGTTAAGGCATATGATAGAAACGTCATTCTCTCTGCGGAAGACTCAACTACCTTCCCTAACGTAACTAAACCAGTAGAATATGGTGGAGTTGGCTTTGATTATAAATGGAATATGGGCTGGATGAACGATACTTTAAAATATTTCGCAAAAGATCCAATCCACAGAAAATATCACCACGACTATATAACATTCTCACTTGTCTATGCTTATAGTGAGAATTTCATCCTTCCACTTTCTCACGATGAAGTCGTTCATGGAAAGGGTTCGTTAATCGAAAAAATGCCTGGTGATTACTGGCAAAGATTCGCAAGTTTCAGAGCCCTAATCGGCTTTATGTTCACTCATCCAGGAAAGAAGCTTCTCTTTATGGGTGGTGAATTCGCTCAGTTTAGAGAATGGAGAGAAAAGAATGAACTAGACTGGTTCCTCCTCCAATACGATAGTCATAGAACCGCTCAAAACTATGTAGCTTTCGTCAACAAACTCTATCAGAAGCATCCTGCACTCTACATCAATGATGACAATTATGAATCATTTAGATGGATTGATGCTTCTAATACTGATCAATCAGTTTTCATCTATGAAAGAAAATGCAATGATGAAAACTTGATAGTTGCCTTAAATCTTACACCTAATTCATATCTTAACTACAAGATAGGTGTTCCATATAAAGGCACATACGAAGAAATATTAAATAGTGATAAATTAGAATTCGGTGGTTCAGATCTCTACAACGGTCTTCCACTAGATTCAATGGACAATCCAATGCATGGATTTGATCAATCAATTGAAATTACCCTTGCACCACTCTCAGTTTCTGTATTCAAAAAAATTAAATAGATATGAAAGAATTAAGCGCAATCGTTCTTGTGGGTGGAAGAGGCTCTCGCCTCCAAGGTCTCACTAAAACCAAATCTAAATCTTATGTTAGTTTTATGGGAAAATATCGTATCATCGATTTTCCTCTTTCGTCACTTTCAAATTCGGGTGTAGAAGAAGTAGGACTCATCACTCAATATGAACCATATGAACTAATGCGCTATATCGGTAGTGGTAGTTCATGGGATTTAGATTATGTGAATGCTGGTATCTCATTCCTAACCCCATATGAAGCTAAAGGCTCACTCATCTATCAAAAAGGTACAGCTAATGCTGTACTAAGCCAAATTGGCTTCATCAAACAAATCCAATCTAAATACATCCTAATCCTATCAGGCGACCAAATCTATAAAATGGATTTTAGAGAAATATTAGAAGAACACAAGAAAAATGGTGCTGAACTCACAATCATATCTAAAGATATAACCGATGAAGCCGAAGACCTCACAAGATTCGGTATCATCGAATACGATAAGTATAATAAAGTGCTAGGTTTTGAAGAAAAACCAAAGAAACCAAAATCAAATAGAATCTCTCTTGGTATGTATCTTTTCAATAAAGATTTCCTTTTAAAATACCTCGAATATGCCGATAAGCTTGTAGATTTTGGTTCAGACCTTATCCCATTCCTCATCAAAGAGACAGATAGGGTATATTCTTATAACTACACAGGAAGATTTATGGATGTTGGGACAGTAGAATCACTATACTATGGAAATATGTTCTACTTAGAACATCCAGAAATCTTAGATAATAAAGGCCAAAAATATAAAATATATTCACATGCCTACGATTATCCACCACAAACTTTAGGCCCAAAAGCCAAAGTATCCTATTCGGTACTCACTGATGGATGTAAGATAAATGGTACAATCTTTCATTCAGTTATGTCATATGGTGTTACTCTAGAAGATGGCGCTGAAATAATTGATTCTGTGGTTCTTCCAAACACCAAAATAGGAAAAGGAACGAAAATTAAGAATGCCATAATCGATGAAGGACTCACCATAGCTGAAAACACGAACCTAGTGTTTGATAAACCTACCTTAATTGATGAGGATTATCTAGGAGGCCAAAATGTTCAATAATATATTCGTTGTCATCGATGCCTCTGCACAGCTCAACTTTAAAACATTAACCAAACACCGTGTACCAGGCGCTATTCCAATTCTTGGTAAATATCGTATGATTGATGTCGCAATCTCTGCGGCTACTCAAGCCAACATCACAAACGTTGGTGTCTTTTGCGATAGAAACTATAGAAGTTTAAATGACCATATAGGTGATGGCGCAAGATTCAATCTTGGAAGAAGAGTAGATGGTATCTTCATCCTTCCTCCAAAATCCTTTAACCCAGTTGATGAATCTTTCATCTCCTTCCAAAGAATGAAGGATCAAGATGACTATTTTAGAAGATCTAATCAAGAATATTGTCTAATCATGCCATCAACTATCTACTGGTTCCCTGATTTAGAAAAATTAGTAAACGAACACATCAAATCAGGAAAAGATATCACCCAAGTAGTAAATAGAGATAATGAAAGGCTTTATGTCTTCATCATTCAAAAGAATAAACTGATGAACTATATCGATAGTTATAGTTCCATCAATTATCGAAACATCGCTGAAGTATTTGATTATTCAACACAAGAAACCAAAAATACCATTGTTTATCGTAGATATGCAAAATACATCACAAATATCTATGAATACTATGATATCTCAATGAGTTTTATAAAGATTGCCTACCCAAGAGGTCTTGAAAGCTTAGAAAAGATTAGAGCGAAAGACCAATTTGATTCACCAACTTTCTATGGCATAAAATCAAATGTCAGTGAATCAATCCTCGCATCAGGCTGTTTCATAGATGGTACAGTCTATAATTCAATCCTATCAAGAAGGGTTAGGGTAGAAGAAGGCGCAGTAGTAAAGAACTCTATCATTATGAATAACTGTGTTATCAAGAAAAATGCCTATATAGAAAACGCCATTATCGATAAAGAATCAATAATTGATGAAGGCGCAGAAGTTATTGGTACTAAAGATGAACCATTTGTATCTGAGAAGAAACAAACAGTTTATTCTACAAAACACCCTTCAGTTGCGATGCTTTCAGCTGAATGTTCACCATTTGTAAAACGTGGTGGTCTTGCGGATATGGTTGGTTCACTTTCAACAGAAATAGCTCACCAAGGTTCTGAAGTATATTTCTTTATCCCTCTTTATAAAGAGATAAAGGAAAAATACATGAGTGAATTTGAAAAAGATAAAGAATTAACCCTCACTATCTTTGATAAACAATATCACATCAATGTCTACAAAAAAGAATCAGAAAAGCTCACATATATCCTAATCGATCTATATATGTTCTTTGAAAGGGAAAATGTCTATGGATATAAAGATGATCCATATAGATTCTCATATTTTACTTATGCTGCACTTGAATATTTAAGACTTAAGAAAATAAAGATTGATGTCTTCCATTTCCATGATTGGCATATGTGCTTACTTCCACTCTTTATGAAGAAATATGATGAATACAAAAAATCTTTATCAGTCCTCACAATTCACAACCTCTCATATCAGGGTATCACAAATAAAGAGGTAATCGATCACTTTGGCCTCGATTATTATATCGAAGGTGAAAATATGAACTTCTTAGAAATTGGTATCAATAGTGCCGATATCATAAACACCGTATCTAAAACATACGCAGAAGAATTAAAATATGTTTATTATTCAGGAAACCTAAGAGATTCTATCGCTAGAAGAACTCCGGATTTATATGGTATCGTAAATGGTCTATCAAGCCAGATTGGTCCATCAAACGATATGAATCTAAAAGCGAGATACAGTGTAAACGATAGTGATCTTTTTAAGAAGAAAGAAATAAATAAAAAATTCCTCGCAGATACCTGTGGATTCACCTATTCTAAAGATATGTTCATTATGGGTATGGTTTCTAGAATTGATCAAATCAAGGGTTTTCATCTTTTAGTAGATGCCCTTTATAATATCTTAGAAAACGAAAACATCTATTTTGTGCTCCTAGGTGTTGGCGATGAATCAATCGTAAGTCGCCTAAAAGAACTACAAAATAGATTCCCAGAAAGAGTAAAACTCTTCCTTGATTTCTATGGTACTGACCCATCATATATCTATAGTGGTTCTGATGTTTTCTTAATGCCATCACTTATTGAACCATGTGGTACAAGCCAAATGATTGCCTTAAAATATGGCACAGTGCCAATTGTAAGACAAACTGGTGGTTTAAATGATACAATTCAATCATTCGATAAAACATCGAAGACAGGTAATGGTTTTAAGTTTTATAATCAAGATTATCGTGAACTTATAAATGCCATCAACATTGCCTATACGACATATAAAGAAAATAAGGATGATTGGAAAGTCCTCATAAAGAATGGAATGAAATGCGATTTCTCATTCAAGAAATGTGCCAAAGATTATCTAAATTTATATTCAATTGAAAGAAAGTGAGAATAATCATGAATAGTTATTTCAAATCAAATAAAGATTTCCTAAAAGAATTTAGTCAAAGACTAAAAAATAAATATTTAGTTGATATAAAATCATCGAGTGATAGAATGAGATACAATGTCTTAAGTTCAATGATTATGGACCATACATCAGATTCATGGATTAAGACAAATAAACTCAAAGATAAAAAAGGTTCAAAAGAAGTATATTATTTCTCAATGGAATTCCTTCTTGGTAGACTCACAAAATCTAACCTCTATTCACTTGGAGTTTATGAACTAGTGGAGAATAGTTTAAAAGAAGAAAATATCTCACTAGATGCCATCCTCGAACAAGAAAAAGATCCAGGTCTCGGTAATGGTGGTCTTGGAAGGCTTGCGGCTTGTTACTTTGATTCACTCGCATCCCTTGCTTATCCTGCAACTGGCAATACCATAAGATATAGATACGGTTTATTCCGCCAAAAAATTAAGAACGGTTATCAAGAAGAACGCCCTGATGACTGGCTATCAGATGGCTTTTCTTATGAAATAAGAAGGGAAGAAGAAGCGATTGAAATTCCTCTTTATGGCTATGTTGCCTTTGAAGAAGGAAAACGCATCTATCATCCAAGTGAGTATATTAAAGCTGTACCATACGATGTTCCAATAATCGGTTATAATAACGAAATCGTCGATACACTTAGACTTTGGAATGCTGAACCTGCCAGAAAATATCCACTAAATAAGACAGCTTTTGAATATGAAAATGATTTAAGAAGAATCTGTGGTTTCTTATATCCAGATGATTCAAGTGAAGATGGAAAAAGACTCCGTCTTGTCCAACAATATTTCTTTAGTGCAGCCGGACTTAGATCAATCGTCGACAAAGAAAAGAAAAGATATAATACCCTCTTAAATCTCGGTGATCATGTCATCATTCACCTAAACGATACACATCCAACCATCATCATCTCAGAACTCATGAGAGTTCTTTTAGATGAAGAAGGAATGGAATGGGCTGATGCCTTTGAAATCGTAAAGAAGTGTACATGCTATACAAATCACACCCTCTTAAGAGAAGCCCTTGAAACCTGGAACAATGATCTTGTAAGAAGTATTCTTCCAAGAAATATGGAAATTATTGATGAAATCAATCGTCGATTTGTCGATGGTCTATATCAAGATGGATATAAAAGAGAATTCGTCGATCAAGTTGCGATTATCAAAGATAATCACGTTCATATGGCTAACCTTCTCGCTCATGTATCTTATAGCGTAAATGGCGTTGCGAAAATCCATTCAGATTTATTAAAAACCACCGTTATGAAAGAGTTCAACGAACTCTATCCAGAAAAATTTAAAAATGTAACTAATGGTGTAACTCCAAGAAGATGGTTAATGTTCGCAAATCCACTCCTATCTAATCTCTTAGATGAATATGTAGAAGGCTGGAGATATGACATCAATAAATTATCTGAACTTGAAAATAAACTTGATAATGAAAAATTATTAGATTCATTCACAAGAATAAAACACGAAAATAAGAAACGCCTTGCTGAATATATCAATAAGACCAACCCACAACTAAAACATAAATGTGATCCATCATTCATCTTTGATGTTCAAGTAAAGAGACTTCACGAATATAAGAGGCAACTATTAAATGCTCTCCATATAATCTATCTTTATATTAGACTCAAAAATGATACTGAATTTAGAAAGAACTTTGTACCACATGCCTTCATATTTGGTGCAAAGGCAGCCAGTGGTTACTATTTTGCGAAGAAGGTCATCAAACTCATCAACACTATCTCTAAAAAGATTGATGAGGATGATGAAATCTCTAAATATCTTCAAGTTATCTTCATTGAAAACTATGGAGTATCAATCGCTGAACTAATCATGCCTGCAGTAGAAGTTAGTGAACAAATCTCCCTCGCATCATTTGAGGCATCAGGCACAGGCAATATGAAAGCGATGATGAATGGTTCAATCACCCTTGGTACACTAGATGGAGCTAACGTAGAAATCCACGATTTAGTAGGTGATAGCAATATGGAAATCTTTGGTTATACCAAAGATGAAGTTCAAGCTCTAAGACCTAATTATTCATCTCGTCCTTTCTACGAAAGTAATGGCTACATCAAATGTGCAGTAGATGCCCTTGTGAATGGCTTCTTTGATACGGTTAATCCAACTGAATTCAAAGAAATCTATGAAAGACTCCTCTATAACGATGAATATATGGTTCTCGGTGATTTTGAAGGCTATAGAATCGCTCAAGAACACATCAATGAGTTATACAAGAATCAAAAAGAATTCTCTAGAATCTGTCTATATAACACCATTAAATCACCATATTTCTCAAGCGATAGATCGATTGAAGATTACGCAAGAGATATCTGGCACATTAGTAAACTTAAATAGATGGAAGTAATAGTTAACTATAAACATATCAAACATAATAGGATAAAAATCGACCCTGATGGAAGGGTCGTTTTATCCGTTAGAATTGGTACATCCAAAAAAGAGATTAAAGAACTACTTGAAAAATACGATGGTTGGATTAGAAAACACCTTGATAGAGCGATAGATGATACTCTAATTTATGATTTATCTGAAAACTCATCAGTTTATATTCTTGGAAACAAATACATAGTAAGAATTATCACTGATACTAAAGAATTCATTGAAATAGTAGATGGATTTTTAGTAATTCACACTAAAGTATATGATGATATAAGGATATCTCATCTATTTGAAAACTATCTATCTAAACTTCGCTATAACACCTATAAAGAAACTCTAGATAAATATCTTTCACTCACAAATCTATCCATTAGTGAATTTAAAATCAGAAAAATGAAAAGAACTCTTGGAAAGTGTTACTACGATAAAAAAGTAATCGTTCTTTCGACTACCTTAATCCATAAACCAATAGACTATATTGAAGCTATATGTATTCATGAAATAGCTCATCTAATCTACCCAAATCATCAAAAAGATTTCTATAACTTCATATATAAATATATGCCAGATTACAAAATAAGGCTAAAACACTTGAAAAATATCTAAGCTTGGTATATCATTATCTTGACTTCGGGGTAGAGTGTAATTCTCAACTGGCGGTATAGCCCGCGAACCGTAAGGCCGATTAGGTGAAATTCCTAAGCCAACAGTATAGTCTGGATGAAAGAAGTTTTTGTTTTGAAAAGTGACCCTGAAGTTGTCACTTTTTTATTTTTAAGGAGAACACATATGGAAAAAGACTTTTATTATGAAGAAGAAGAGAAAGGAATAGTTCAGGAAGAGGTTAAACCAAATAAGCTTTCAATTAAAACTCAGTTTGAAACCAAGAAAGGAAGAATGAGGTTTTTAACTCGTGTTTCGATGTTTTCAGCACTGTCAACAGTTTTCTATTGTTGGCTTAAATTCCCACTACCTTTTTTCCCTCCAATTCTAAAGGTTAGCTTTTCTAATCTATTTATTATAATTGGTTCGCTCTTAACTGGACCAATTGGTGGTATAATAATATCAGTAATAAGATTTCTCTTAAAACTGATATTATCACCAACATCAACCGCTTTTATAGGTGAACTCACTGATTTAATCATTGCCTTATCGGTTGCGCTTCCTGCATCTCTCACCTATCTATTTATTCATACTAAAAAAGGCGGTATGCTTGGAATCTTATTATCATTCATCTCTTGGATAGTTATGTCTCTTGTGGTAAATGTTCTAATTTCTCTACCAATGTATCTAAATCTCTATGGTCTAGATGCATGCCTTGGAATGTTTAAAGCATTTGCCCCAGATATTACAGAAGAGAATCTCACATCCATTTATCTATGGTATTTTATCCTACCATTCAATGCGCTTGTCGCATTTGTGAATTGTGGCCTTGCCTTAATCGTCTATAAAAAGACATCATCACTACTAAAGACTATCGGTATATAGGTGGTAATTAATGAACTATAGTGATACAATAAAAGTAGAAACATCTTTTAATGGTTTTATCGCTCATCGTGGCCTATCACTAGTAAAAGTTGAAAACACAATTGAATCGTTTACTTATTCAAGTAAAAAGAATTATTATGGTCTTGAATGTGATCTTCATAGTACCAAAGATAACTTTATCTTGATAAGTCATGATAACTCTCTCAAAAGAGTTTTTGATGTTGATAAAAATATCACAGATGAAACATTTGAATCTATTAGATCACTAAAGCTCATTAAAGATGGTAATTGTTACCAGATACCAACACTTTCTGAATATATAGATGTTGCAAAATCTACTAATAAAGAGATAATTGTCGAATTAAAAGAAACATTATCTAAAGAAAACATCGATTTAATTCTTGAAACAATAAGAAACAAAAATTATCTTTCTAAAACAACATTTATCTCATTCTACCCAGGTTATCTAACATATATTAGAGAACAGGAAAAGTATGTTAAATTGTTGATGCTTCTAGAATTCTTCGATAGAGGCATCCTAGAGATGTGCATTCAATTTAATATCGGTATCGATATTAACTATAAACTACTAAATAAAGATATAGTAAATCTATGTCATAAATATAATCTTATCGTTAACTGTTACACAGTTGACGATAAAGATATCGCCTTAAAGTTAATCGAAATGGGAGTCGATTATATAACCACAGATTGTTTGGAGAAGCTATGAATAAATTCCTCTTTTCAGCAATAATCGAAGAAGTGAATCAAGAAATCCTCTATACAACTTTCAATTATCAAAAAGAAAAGATGGGTCCGCTTGAAATAAAGAAACTTGGTGAAGATGATTTTAAAAACCTATCAAAATCAAAACCATTATTCAAAATGGCGAGTTATCTTTTGGAAATTGAACAGAAGAACCAAGATTCAAAATATTCATTTGATCCTGAATTCTTAAAGATTCTTGATTCACAAGAATACGATTTAAAACGCGTTAAATATCTAATTGAATATATGAATCCTTATATCGATTATTATCATAAGATGATGCATAAACTCATCGATAATATCAGTGAAACATTAGATATAAAGGAGAGAAGTGATGGTTTTCAAGGAGAATTCCCTCTCTATTTAAAACTAACTGAAAAATCATGTATGTTAGAACGCGCTATCGTTTCAACTAACGCCAAAGATTATCTCTACCAAACTGCTAAATCATTCTCTTATAAAGTTACATTTATGGATTATGATGTACCACTAAAGGTTGATTACACCTTTAATGGTATTGATTTAAGGAATAAATCCACAAAGGAAGTAGTTGGTATTCTTGATAATTCAATTAAAGTGAATTTAAATCACTGTAAATACTATGAAACTGATAATGTTCAAATAGATACAACTACTGAAGAATTAACTCTAATGAATATGGGAGAAGAAAGCCTTTGGCTTAATAAAAAGAAAGTCACATATTCAGGTATAAAAATGGCTTTAAAGGATAGCCTTAAGAGAACGTTATTCACTCTTTTAATAATAACGATAATAACCGCAATCATTTTAATATTTAAATATTTTATGAATTAGGAGGATTAATATATATGACAAATTTAGAAAAATGGCAACTTCAGGGTAAGAAAGACCCATCAATTCTTAAAGAAATCAAGAAGTTATCTAAAGATGAACTTCTAGATGCCTTTAGAACTGATCTAACATTCGGTACTGGTGGTATGAGAGGTATCATGGGTGTTGGTACAAATAGAATGAATACCTACACCTTAAGAAAGGCAAACTATGGCCTTGGAAAATATCTAGTTGATAGATATAAAGAAGAGGTATCAAGAGGTGTAGTAATCTCTCATGATAACCGTCTAAATTCTAGAGAATTCGCAATCGAATCCGCAAAAGTGCTCGGTGCATTTGGCATCAAGTGCTATATGTTCGATAGCTTAAGAACTACTCCAGAATTATCTTTCTCAGTAAGATATCTAAAAGCTATTGGCGGTATTATGGTAACCGCAAGCCACAATCCATCTAAATACAATGGATATAAAATCTACGATGAAGATGGTTGCCAATATACAATCGATGCAGCTGATAAAGTAATCGCAGAAGTAAACAAAGTTGAAGATGTTTTTGAAATTCCAGTAATGGATATCGATATGATGACATCACTAGGACTTTATAAGATTCTTGGCAGTGATGTTGATGATGCCTTTGCTGAACAAGCTGAATCAGTTCAATTATTTAAGGATCTTGAAAAGAAAATTAAAATTGTCTATACTCCACTTCATGGAACAGGCGCAGATATGGCTAAGAAAGTCTTAACTGATACTGGATATGATGCATCATTTGTCCAAGTTCAAATGGAACATGATCCATATTTCAAATCAGTTGCCCTGCCAAACCCAGAAGACCCTAATGCCTTTAAACTCGCAGAAGAACTAGGTAAAAAGGTTGGCGCAGAACTATTAATCGCGACAGACCCAGATGCCGATAGAGTAGGTATTGGTGTTTTACATGAAGGTAAATATCATTATTTAACTGGTAACCAGACAGGTGCCCTACTCCTCTACTTTAGATTATCTAAAGAAAAAGAGATGGGAATCCTCCCTAAGAAAGGTAAAGTATTCAATACTATCGTTACATCTGAACTCGGAGCATCTATCGCTAAATCATTTGGTTTCACTGTATTTTCGACTCTTACAGGGTTCAAGTTTATCGGTGAACAGGCAAAGCTCTTAGAAGGCACTGATACAGAATTCATCTTCGGATATGAAGAATCTTATGGCTACATAATCAAAGATTATGTTAGAGATAAAGATTCTATTCAATCTCTACTCGCTATCGCTGAAATGGCTAACTATTACTATGTAAAAGAAAATAAAACTCTAGTTACCGTTTTAGATGAAGTATACAAGAAGTATGGATATTACAAAGAATACACAAGAAACATGCAATTTGAAGGAGCTACTGGCCCTGAAAAGATGGCAAAGATCACAAATTACTTTAGAAATAATGAAGTAACTAAACTTGGTGGTGTTGATATCCTTATTAAAGAAGACTATGAACTTAGTAAGAGAGTTCAACTTCAATCACAACTTGAAACAAAGATTACACTCCCTAAATCAAATGTAATCAAATATATCTTAGATAATGATGCTTGGGTAGTAATAAGACCTTCAGGCACAGAACCTAAACTCAAAGTATATTATTCTTGCAAAGCATCTTCAATGGAAGAAGCTCAAGAGCTTATCAATAAAATAGACGGAGACGTATTATCAATTATCGAACAAGTTTCAAATGCTTAATTTATTAGTTGAAGCCTGGGTAAAAGTAGTAGTTATTGCGGCTATTGTCATTATCTTTTTCATTATAACAGTAATAAATATGAAAACTAAAAAACCAAAAGACTGTGTAGATGAAGAATCAAGTTGTTCTACATGTCTTATTGATTGCATTCATAACACCAATAAAACTCATGAACAAGACTCTGAACAATAGTTGGGATAACATTTTAAAAGATGAATTTGAAAAGCCTTATTTTAAAGCTTTAGAAGAAAGAATAGATAAAGAATATAATTCATCGATTTGTTTCCCAGAAAAAGACAATATCTTTAATGCCTTTAGATATACAGATTATAAAAACATTAAAGTGGTTATACTAGGACAAGACCCATACCATAATGATGGTGAAGCAATGGGTCTTTGTTTCAGTGTGCCAGAAAACATCAAATTACCACCTAGTCTTAAAAACATCTATCAAGAACTTGCGACCGATACTGATTGTGTGAAACCAAAAAGCGGTGATCTATCAGCTTGGACAAAAGAAGGAGTATTTCTTCTAAATACTACCCTCACAGTTAGAAAGAATCAGCCACTATCACATAAGGGACTTGGTTGGGAAACATTTACTGATGAAATCATCAGAATTATTAATAGAAAAACTACCCCTGTTGTATTTATCCTCTGGGGGAGTAACGCAAGAAGTAAAAAACCGCTTATTAACGATAAATTCCACTGTATTATCGAATCAGCCCATCCATCGCCACTTTCAGCATACAATGGCTTTTTCGGATCTAAGCCATTCAGTAAGGCAAATAAATTCTTAATGGAACATGAGATTGAGCCGATAGATTGGAGCGTGATAGAATGAAACTTAGAAAATTAATCCTTACAGCGATTCTTTCAGCTCTTGCAATAGTTCTTTATGAATTCTTAGATATCAAGATTCCACCTACATCGACAGTCCTTACTATTTCACTTGGAATTATTCCTATCTATTTTATCGCATATTATTGTGGGCCATTCTATTCTACTATTGCCGCAGTAATAGTTGACCTACTCGGTTTCTTCCTCTTTGGAAGTAGTTCTAATCCATTTATGATTGGCTTTACAATAAATGCCCTTTTAAGTGGACTTATTTTTGGTGTATTCTTAAAATACAAGAATGTTTTTGGTGGCAAACTCGGAAAGATACTCATTGTAATATTTGAATTATTAGTATCTTTCATCGCAATACCTATTTTTATAGTTCATATGTATAAAAATGGTGTTCCTGAGAAATATTCCTTAAAAAGCGTTATCTATATCGTTTCAATTGCATCAATTATCCTTAATGCATCTATCATTCTATACGCATTATTCGTAAAGAATGATGAAGATTCTACCCTCATCATTCTATCTTACGTAGTATATCAAATTATCTGTTCGCTAATATTAACTCCACTTTGGATTTATACATATTATAAGGTTGATTATATGGTACAGTGGATTACAAGACTCGTATCAGTGCCAATTTTAACCCTCGTCTATGCGATTCTTACTAGAATAATACTTTTACCACTCAAAAGTAGATATAAGAAAATAGAATAATGAAAAAACTGATTGTTATAACTGGTGCGCTTGCGACAGGTAAATCAACTTACTCAAAAGCCCTATCAAACAAGTTTAATATCCCAGTCTTAAACAAAGATGACATCAAAGAGACATTATCTGATATCTTTGGTTTTTCATCAAGAGAAGAGAATCTAAGGCTATCGAAGGCTACCTATCAAATGATGAGGTATTTTTTGATAGAGGCAATGAAGAGCGAAAAAGAAATCATTCTTGAAGCTAATTTTCATCAAGAAGAAATAGAAGATCTAGAATCATTAATTGATGAATATAAATATGATTCATTATTCCTTGTCTTTTATGGAGATACAAGTGTCCTTTTTGAAAGGTTCAAAAAGCGTGCAACTGAAAACAGACATAAATGTCATCTTTCTGGCCCAACAACTGAAGAATCTTTTTCTAAATATATTGATATAAACAATAATATCGCATATAAAAAGAACTGTATTCGTATAGATGCGAATGATTTTTCTTATCAAAACGATTCAGATTTAAAAAATAAAATCAAGAGCTTTTTATTTTAGTGATGGAGATATATATGTTTGATAAAGTAAAAGAATCAACTGATTATATCATTTCAAAGATAACCACTAAGCCAAAACTCGCAGTTATACTTGGAAGTGGCCTATCGGGAATAACTGATTGTATTAAAGAAAAAGAAGAAATCGATTATAAAGATATTCCAAATTTCCCAGTATCAAGTGTTAAAGGACACGACTATAAATTAATATTTGGGAAAATAGGAAAGATGGATATAGTAATGATGTCAGGTAGATTTCATTACTACGAAGGTTATTCGATGAAAGATGTAACATTCCCAATCTATTGTTTAAAAGCTCTTGGCGTTGAGTCACTGATAGTCACCAATGCATGTGGTGGTATCAATGAAAGTTTTAATCCTGGCGATTTAATGTTAATAAAGGATCATATCAATATGACAGGATTAAATCCTCTAATTGGGCCTAATGATGAAAGATTTGGACCAAGGTTTCCTGATATGTCTGAACCTTATAGCATTAAAAGAATAAATTATGCCAAAAACATTGCCTTCAATCTAAATATAGAACTAAAAGAAGGAACATATTATTACTATACAGGCCCAAGTTATGAAACTAAGGCAGAAATATCTGCGTTTAGAGTACTTGGGGCTGATACATGTGGAATGTCAACTGTCCCTGAAGTAATAGTCGCAAATTATCTTGGCATAGAAGTTTTAGGAATAGCCTGCATTACTAATATGGCAACCGGTATATCTAAAACCAAACATACCCATGAAGAGGTATTAGAAGTTGCGAATAAATCATCAAGAAATCTTGTAAGATTAGTAGAAGAATTAATTAAGAATTGGTAAATATATGTATTTATGGTTTGCAGTAAGTGTAGATGATTACTACAAAGAATTAAAAGAAAAAGCATTTAAGGTAAATGACGAATTAGGTATTGAATTCGGTGCTTTTAATCTACCTTATCATATCTCTTTAAAAATATCTTTTGAAGTAGAAGACATTCATGCAAAGAAAATAATTAATACAGCTATAGAATTCTTTAAAACTTTAAAACCATTTACCGTTAATTCTTCATATATGGAAAACAATGGTACGATACTTTGGATTAGATATCAGGATAATGAATATTTAAAATATATTGGTAGCACCTTAAACAAAATCTTAAATGAAAAATATAGTATACCATACCATGAATATGATTTAGATTTTATCTATCATACTACAATATTTATGAATGATGATAAATCATTAATAAATAAAGGCTATGAAAGATTAAAAGATTTTGAATTACCAAAAGAATTATATATTAATAAATTCTTAATCGGTTCATCAGAAGATGGACTCCCACACACATTTAAAGTAATTAAAGAAATTAAGATTGATAAATAAAAAACAGTTTTGAAAACTGTTTTTTTTATACTTATTCAGCATCTAGTGGAATAAAACTAAATTTGAATACATCGACTAATCCTTTATCGACTAATCTTATATGTGGTATAACCGCTAGCGATAAGAACATTAAAGAAAAGAAAGCTTCTTTATCGGCTGTAACACCCATTTCATATGCCTTATCAAATAATGCTTGAGATTTTTTAACTAAATCGAGTGGATCTATATTAGACATAAGTCCTGCAATCTCAAGTGGTAGCGAATAAACTTTATTTTCTTTCTTACTTACAAGGACAAGTCCACCACCATTTTCTTTTAATGCATTTGTAGCTTTTAAAAGAGAATCATTATCATCACCAATTAGAATTATGTTGTGGGAATCATGAGCAACTGATACTCCCATTGCACCACCTTTAAAGCCATATCCTTTTATTAATCCTTTACCAATGTTTCCTGTCATCTTATGACGTTCAACAACAAGTATTTTTAGAATATCTGTACCATTAAGATCAACATCATCACCATTCATTTTAATATCACATACTTCAAGACCAGTCATTACGCCACCAGTAATAGTAGTCATTACATTGGCTTTAGTTCCTTTTAATTTAATTTTAAAATCATCTGC
>JAFXYB010000025.1 GCA_017541975.1 bacterium
ATTTTTCTTGTAGATCGCCGAGAGAAACGCCTTTATCGATGTGCTCTCTAATAATTTCTAATTTTTGTAATTTGTTATATCTCATATAAAAAGTCCCCTATTTATTGTACCATTTGGTCCAACTTTTGGGGACAATTTCATCTATAGTGGTGCCTCGTGGCGGAATTGAACCACCATTTCAGCCTTACCATGGCTGCGTTATGCCATTTAACTAACAAGGCAGAAAAGGGCCTAACCCTTTTTTTATAATTTTAACACATAGTTAACATTTTATGATATTAGATTATTTTCTCTTCAATATATTAAATAGTTCATTTTGAACTTTTCAATAATTTTGAATAGTTCACAAAAATAAAAAAATTGTGATAGATTTCTCGTATCACAATTCTAGTTCTTTTATGTATAAAAAATATAATGTTATCTAAATAAAAAGAGCCTTACTCACAAATCAATAAATGAGTGTGCGGCTCTGATTTACCAACTCCTAAAAGTAGCAAATAATGTGACCAACTCAATTTTCCAGACAGTGTTTGGAATTTTTGATTTTCAAGAAATAGTTTTCGCATTGAAAACAAATTAGATTTTGAAAAGCCTTTTCCATATTCTTTTGTTAATTCTTTAGAAAATGTAACAAGCAACTTTGAACCATATTCTGCTTTTTCATTGCCTTTTTGTTCTTCTTCAACAATTCTTTTTCCAATACTCCAATACGTTTGAAGCATTATAGTATTTACATTTTTAACAACAGTTCTTTTTGATTCTTCAATTATTTGCTTAATATCTTTAATAATACCAGTGCTAACAATATCTTTCATAACAAAAACTCCTTACTCAATCTATTATAATTAGATCATTAATTGACTATTTTTACAAGATAAAGTAGACATTTTATATTTGATAAAAATAAACAAATAACATCATTTATATGTAAATTTTATACATTTTTTCTAAAATTTTAATAAAAAAGACATTCTGTATAAAAACAAAATGTCAACTTTATTATAATGGCGGAGCAGGGGAGGTTTGAACTCCCGCACCGGTCTCCCGATCTACACGCTTAGCAAGCGCGCCTCTTCAACCACTTGAGTACTGCTCCAAACGCATAATTATTTTATACTAAAAGATTAAAAAACGCAAGAATAATTGTTGGGAAGAGATATTTATTCTCTTCCCAATATTTTATTACTGCTCGTTAGGTTTTAAAAGTGATAAGGCAATACGTCTTCTATCTAAGTCTACAGATATTACGTATGTCTTAACAATTTGACCAACCTTGAGAATTTCACTTGGATGTTTGATTCTCTTTGTGCTCATTTGTGAGATATGGACAAGGCCACTTTCTTTAACACCAAGATCGATAAATGCACCGAAATCAGTGATGTTTCTTACTGTTCCTTCAAGTTCCATATTTGGTCTTAAGTCTTCTAAATGAAGGACATCACTCTTTAGGATTGGTTGTGGGAGTTCATCACGAGGATCACGCATTGGTGCTACAAAGGCTTTTAGGATATCTTCTAATGTGATTGGGTTGATATCTAGAGCTTTTGATATTTCATCTAAAGATGTTTTATCGATTTTATCGATTAATGCTTTAGAGCCTAAATCTTCTTTAGTGAAACCTAGATATTTTAATACTTTTTCTGCGATATCGTATGACTCTGGGTGAATAGATGTTTTATCTAGTGGGTTAGATGATTCTGGAATTCTTAAGAAACCAACGCATTGTTCGAAGGCTTTATCACCGATTTTTGGTACTTTTTTGATTTCTCTTCTATTTTTGAATTCACCATTTTCTTCACGATACTCAACGATTGTTGAGGCAGTTGCCTTATTTAAGCCTGATACATATTGTAGAAGTGATTTAGAGGCTGTGTTGATGTTTACACCGATTTGGTTAACGGCTTTTTCTACAACGAAATCAAGGGTATCTTTTAATTTAGATTGTGTAACATCATGTTGATACTGGCCAACACCGATTGATTGTGGGTCGATTTTAACGAGTTCTGCGAGTGGGTCTTGAATTCTTCTTCCAATTGAAACGGCACTACGTTCTTCTACATGGTAATCTGGGAATTCTTCTTGAGCGATTTTAGATGCTGAATAGACAGATGCACCAGCTTCTGATGTGATGATGTATTTACATGGTAGATCATATTTTCTGATAGTATCTGCGATGAACTTCTCTGTTTCTCTTGATGCGGTACCATTACCGATTGAGATGATATCAATATTGAATAACTTTACGAATTTTCTAATTTTGAGTTCAGCTTCTTGAATTCTTGATTCAGGAACTTTTTCATCTGGGAATTTTTGGTTTTGATAGATAACATCTTTGCCGAGAACTTTTCCAGTTTTATCGAGGGCAGCTATTTTACAACCAGTTCTAAATGATGGGTCAACACCTAGTACATTCATTCCTTTAAGCGGAGCTGATAAAAGGAGGTGTTCGAGATTATCACCAAATAATTTGATGGCGTTATCTTCAGCTTTCTCTGTGAGGATATTTCTTACTTCCCTTTCAATTGATGGGAAAATTAATCTATCATATGAATCTAGGATTGCTTCTTCGACAAGATAACTTACTGGTGATTCAGGTTTTTTGATATTTTTTCTATTTAAATATCTGATGTGTTTTTCTTTATCTGGTTCAATAGTAACTGTGATTACTTTTTCAGTTTCTGCACGATTTAGAGCGAGAACTCTAAATGATTTTTGAAATTGAATTCTCTCACGATATTCGTAGTAATCTTTATATGTTTCTCTTTCATCGACAGCATTTTTCTTTTTAGCTGATGAGATGAAGCCTCTTTCAAGAATATCTTCTCTTATGTATTCACGGTAATCTTTATTATCACTGATGATTTCAGCGATAATAAATTTAGCACCTTCTAATGCTTTGTCAGCATCAGGAACATTTTCGTTGATATATTTCTTAGCTTCTTCTATGATATCGATATCCATTGGGAAAGAAAGAATGAGTTTTGCGAGTGGTTCAAGACCGTTTTTGATAGCTTCTGTAGCTTTAGTTTTCTTCTTTTCTTTAAATGGGCGATAGATATCTTCTAGTGTAATGAGCTTAGTTGCGGCTTCAATCTCCGCTTTTAGTTCATCAGTGAGAAGACCTTTTTCATCGATTAAACGGATGATATCTTCTTTTCTTTTATTGAGGGCAAGACCGTATTCGTATTCTTTAGAAATAGCACGGATTTGTTCCTCGTCGAGTGAACCTGTGACTTCCTTTCTATATCTTGCGATAAAAGGAATAGTGCCACCTTCTGAAAGGAGGTCTAATACTGCCTTAACTTGATATTCTTTGATATTTAGAGTTGATGCGACTTCTTTTATTAAGTCTTCGTTTATATATTCTGCCATATGAACCTCTTTTTTATATTAAAAAGGCCCGAGTGGGCCTTTTTAATGTTAATCAATTATTTTGAAAAATCGAAATATGCTTCACCCTTAATGAGTTTCTCGATTACATCGTTTGTATTCTTAGTAACGATTTGATCTTGAGTAGATGTTACTTCACCATTCTTCATGAAAATTAAATAGCCAGTTTGAACTTCCATTCCAAATGCTGAGGCAAGAGCTGTTTTGTATTCAGCTTCACCAGATTCATCATCTTCTTCGGCATTATCGAATTTATCGTAGTCGAGAAGGAACATTGGAGTAGTGAGTTTCTTTTTAGCGTCAGTTTCATCTTTAGAAGCAAGGTACTTGTCGATGTATTCCATTACTTTTGAGTTAGAATTGTCAGAGTTTGTTGAATAAACATAAATATAATAGTTATAATCTGATTTTTCGTCTTTCGCTATATTTCTTAAACCTGATTTAGAGTATGAGCTAGTTGGGATTTCATATTCTGTGTATGGAGATACTGTGAGATTGTGAGTACTATAATCTCTAAGTCCATTAACAATAGCTACAATTCCTATTGCAAGAGCTATTGTAAGAACAATCGCAACCGCTAAAATAATTAAGTTTCTTGTATCAGATTTTTTTCTCTCATATCCTTGAGCGTATTTTGCCATAATATTTTACCTCGTCTTTATATATTCTAAAGTAAATGAATGTTTTTTTCAAGAATTAAATTTTTGATATTATAAATTATAAATTTATTCCGCCTGAAGAATTAAAATTGTGACTATTGCGAGAATAATTGGGAATAGTGTCAATACTATTGAACTTATAAGGCCGACAACTGAATATGTTTTAGTTGAAGGTTTTTCAGTAGTTTTTATCATTCTTGAGAAAAGTGTAATATTTATTATTCCAGGTATAAGTTGGAATGCTGCAGCAGCTAAGAGTGGAACAATAAGAATAATTATTGCGAAGACAACACCGAGTGCATCTCCAGCATCTTCAGTTTCAGTATTTGCGGCATCAATTAGACCTACTGATACTAAAAAACTGATAAAAGCGATTAGTATCATAAAGATAAACATTATTGACGTTGCAATTATTTTATTTCTTTCTTTTTTATCCATTGTTTTTACTCCTTTTTTCTAATATTTCTTCATAGAGATTATGGATTTCTCTAAATCTATGATTTAAAGCTGATTTAGAGATGGATTTTCCTAATTCTTCTTGAGAAAAACTTGCAAGTTCATTTAAGTTTTCTTCTGGGTGATTGGTTCTTAAAATGATTGCATCAGTTAGAGTAGATTTTAGTTTTGAACCATAATATGATGATACAACTTCTATTTCTTTTAGTTGTCTCTTTGCTGCAAGTTGAGTTTTCTTTTCGTTGGCGATTTCGCAGTTCATTACTCTATTGATTGAATTGGAAATGTCCTTTTCAATTCTTTCATCTTCAAATTTGAATAATCCTTCGGTAGAACCGAGGATTCTAATGAAGTAACCAATCTTTTCTGAACTCTTAAGATATACAATATAGCCTCTTCTATTTTTAGATATTTTAGCATTTAGTGAATAAGAATTCATTAAATCCCTTAGGATATAGGCGACATTTGAGGAAAAAGTTTGAATTTCTAAGTGGTAGGTGTTGCTTGATGGATCGTTCACAGAACCACAGGCAAGAAAGGCACCTCTTAGATATGCAAGTCTTTCTTCTTCAGTTTGAAGTTCTTTTTTGAGGTTGTATTCTTTACTTTCTTTAGCTTTAATGATGTTTAAATCACCTAAAACATAGTGAGCACTTTGTTCAATACGTGTATAGAAAACTTCTTCTTTATTAAGTCTAACTTCTTTAGTCATTAAGAAGGTAGGTTCTAGTTGATAGAATTTCTTTATTAAGTTATAGACTTCCAGTGCAACCTTTTCATTTTTACTCTTGAAATCGAGATATAGTCCAGATGATGAAAAGTTAATTGATGCGTTTACTTGAAGAAGTCCCATAAGCATCGCTTTTAATTCGCTATCGCTTTGGTCTAAGGATACTAGTTCATCCTTCAGTAGCATAGAAAAAGATGACATGTTATCACTTCACTTCCACAACTTCTTCTGTGTCTTCTTTTTTCATTGAAATTTCATTCTCACGTTTTACTCTTTCAAGAATATCGACATAGTTGTCAGTCTTTTTGATGAAATAGATATAAATCATAATTAAGATACCGAGAAGTATCATCACAATTGAAGTTACTTGGGCTAATTTTAGTTGAGTACCAGGAAGGTATAATGAATCAGTTCTAATGATTTCAATAAAGAATCTTACTACTCCATACCAAATGAGATAGAATCCTGCGAAGAAACCACTCTTAACGAATTTCATTCTTCTAAGAATAAAGTAGATAATTAAACCGATAGTATTAAGAAGTGATTCATAGAGGAATGTTGGATGGAAAAAGTTCGATCCATATAGCGTTCCATATGATTGAACACCATCCACTATTCCATAGTAATATGATGATCCACCTTCATTCATATACATATAATTAGCGATGAATTTTGGAATATGGAAGTCATTTGTGAGTCTTGCGTACTGTTCAGTTACGGTGAGATTTGGAATAAGTTCTTTGGTGGCTTCATTTAATGTCCAACCACCAACTACAATGCCGTGGGCTTCTTGGTTAAAGAAATTGCCCCATCTACCGAAGATTTGACCGAAGAAAAATCCTGGAGCTACTAAATCACTGATGATAGATATTTTCCATTTTTTCCATTTTGAACAGATGATAGTCATGATTGCCGCTACAGTTACACCACCATGAATCGCAAGACCTGCAAGACCACTATAGTAGTGGGCAACTGGATTATAACCAACTGTATAGAGGATGGTATACCAGATGGCAGTAAAGAAACCATAATCATCCATATAGTCTTTAAATGTTGGAACACCATCACCAAGTAGGTACCAAACTCTAGCACCGAGAATTGAAAGAGGCACTACAAATGTAACACATACAAGGATGTCGTCAGGGTTGATACCAAGTTTCTTTCCTTCAGCTGTGCAGACAAAATATGCGATAACCATACCGATTAGGATGCATACTGCGTATTTTGCGATACCAAAGAGAAATTCGGTGCTGTAAAACCAATCTACGAATGCGCTTGACCTATCGATGTCCCAAGCTTCTGCGAGTAATAACTCAAACATTTCATGCCTCCTTATTAATAGTTTTCTCCAAAGTCAAGCATCTCTTTTAAGAACTTGCCTGTATCGGATTTTTCATTTTCTTTCAGTTCATATGGTGAACCAGTACCGATTATATATCCACCCTTGTCACCACCAGTTGGGCCAAGGTCTATGATATAATCAGCAGTTTTAATCATATTTAGATTGTGTTCAATGATGACGATGGTTGAACCAGCTTCTCTCATCTTTTCGAAACAATCTAATAATTTCTTAATGTCGTCTTGATGAAGACCAGTTGATGGTTCATCAAGTATATAGAGGGCTTTTGATGATATCTGATGGTTTAGTTCATAGGCAAGTTTAATTCTTTGGGCTTCACCACCAGATAGAGTGACAGAATTTTGACCGAGTTTGATATATCCAAGTCCAACATCATTCATCGTTTTAAGCTGACGATAGATCTTTGGTTGGTTTTTAAAGAATTCTAAAGCTTCTTCAACAGTTAAATCTAAGACATCAGCGATAGATTTACCTTTGAATTTGATTTCTAAGGTGTCTTGGTTGTATTTCTTACCATGACAGATTGGACATTCAACATAGACATCTGGGAGGAAGTTCATCTCAATTCTTGTGACACCATCTCCAGAACAGGCTTCACATCTACCACCATAGACATTGAAACTAAATCTTGATTTATCGTATCCTCTCGCTTTAGCTTCTGTCGTTTCACTAAATAGAGCTCTTATTTCATCAAATACACCGATGTAGGTTGCAGGATTAGATCTTGGCGTTCTACCGATTGGTGTTTGATCGACGATAATGAGTTTTTCAATTCCTTCTACTTCGAGGCTATCGAATTCGCCTGGGACAACCTTTCTATTTAGGACGTTTTTGGCAACGCCTTTTGCGAGGCAGTCGTTCACAAGCGAACTCTTGCCTGAACCAGATACGCCAGTGACATAAGTCACAAGACCTATTGGGAATTTAACATTTAAGTTCTTTAGGTTGTGGCATCTTGCACCTTTAAGTTCTATAAAGCCACGAGTTGGTTTTAGAGGTTCTTTTCTCTCTTCAATTACTAAATCACCTCTTAAGTATTTTGCGGTAAGGGTATTAGATGATTTCATCATCTCATCTAAAGTACCGCTAAATACTACTTCACCACCGTGAACTCCCGCTCTTGGACCGAAATCTACAATATAGTCAGCATTCTTGATGGTATCGATATCATGTTCAACGACAAGGAGTGTGTTTCCGAGATCTCGCATCTCTTTTAAAGCACCAATTAGTTTTTGATTATCTCTTTGATGAAGACCGATTGATGGCTCATCGAGAACGTAGATGATGCCCGTGAGTTTTGAACCGATTTGTGTGGCGAGTCTTATACGCTGTGCTTCGCCACCAGAAAGGGTTCTACTTGGACGCATGAGTGAAAGATAACCGAGTCCTACGTTAGAGAGGAACTCTAAGCGAGTTTTGATTTCATTGATAATCATTCTCGCAATCTTTTCATCTCTTTCACTTAGTTTTAGTTTATTTATTGTATCTTTGAGTTCATCGATAGACATCTCTGATAAGTCATCGATGTTATATTTATCCACAAGGACTGAAAGGGCTTTTTCGTTTAATCTCTTCCCTTGGCATTTTGGACAGAGATCGTCAACCATATATTGTTCAAGCCATTCACGGATGAATCTTGATTCGGTTTCTACATATCTTCTCTCAAGATTTCCAACTACACCTTCAAATGTTGAAGAGGCGATTTTGTAGACTGAAGCTGTAGATTTAGATCTGTATGTGTAACTATATGGGTTTTTTGAACCATATAGAATTAGGGATTGTTGTTCTTTGGTTAGTTCGTTATATGGAATGTCGTTTGGAATATTGTTGGCCTCCATAAAGGAAAGGAGGGAAATCATTGACATTGTATCTTCTTTTGCCCATTTTCTGAGGGCACCTTCTTTTACTGAAAGATGAGGTTCTGGGATTAATAGATCTGGATTGATGTGTCTATTATAGCCAAGACCACCGCATTCTTCACAAGCACCTACTGGTGAATTGAATGAGAAGAGTTTTGGATCTAAATCTGGGATAGTGAAACCACAAATAGGACATGAGTGTTTGGTTGAGAAGGTGATTTCTTTATCATCTGTCTTTAAAATCGCAAGGCCAGATGACATGGTGATTGCGAGTTCAAATGAATCGACAAGTCTATTTCTATCTTCCATATCGATTACTAGTCTATCAACCACAACTTCTATCGTATGTTTAACAGTTTTCTTTAAAGAGATATCATCCTCTAGAGTTTGTTGAACACCATCTACGATTACTCTTGTGTAACCTTCATGGCGCAAGTGTTCAAAGGTGTTTTCAAATGTTCCCTTTTCACCTCTTACGATTGGAGATAAGATTAAAGCTTTTTCACCTTCATATTCCTTTACTTTTTCAATTATCTCATCGATAGACATTGGTTCAATTGGAATATGATGGTTAGGGCAATATGGTTTACCAATTCTCGCAAAGAGTAAACGTAGGTAGTCAGCGATTTCTGTGACTGTACCAACTGTTGAACGAGGGTTCTTTGAACCACTCTTTTGATCGATAGAGATGGCAGGAGATAATCCTTCTACGCTATCGACATCAGGTTTACCCATATCACCTATGAACTGTCTTGCGTATGATGAGAGAGAATCTAGGTATCTTCTTTGGCCTTCTCTATAGATTGTATCAAAGGCAAAAGAGGTCTTTCCTGAACCAGAAACACCAGTTAATACAACTAATTTATCTTTTGGAAATACGCAATCTATATCTTTTAGGTTGTTTTCTCTTGCGCCTTTAACTTTTATGTAATCCATTTTAATTTTCCTTAATCATTTCCATAAAATCACTCTCAGTGATTAATTTAATGCCTAAGCTTTGAGCTTTAGTGAGTTTACTGCCAGCTTCACTACCGTAAAGGACATAGTCAGTTTTCTTAGATACTGAGCCTGATGTTTTACCGCCCATGTTTTCAATTATTGTGGATGCTTCATCACGAGTGAAGTTTTCGAGGCTTCCAGTAAGAACGACTGTTTTACCGGTGAAGATGGTTTCATCTTCTCTTTTAGAAGATGTATAAACCATATTTAAGCCCTTTTCTTTTAATATGTCAATCATTTCGATATTTTTTGGATCTCTAAAATAGCTATAAACATTTGATGCGATAATAGGACCGATATCAGGAATCATTGAGATATCTTCTTCTTTTGCGTTTATGAGTTCATCCATTGATGGATATTTTTCACAGAGGATTCTCGCAACTTTCTTACCGACATTTCTAATGCCAAGACCATAGATTAATCTATCAAGGTTATTTGATTTAGAGTTTTCTATTGAATCGATAAGAGAGAATACCTTCTTTTCTTTGAAACCTTCTTTGGTGAGAAGAACTTGGGCATAGTTATCTAGGCTAAAGATATCAGATATCCTCAAGACGAAGCCTTCGTTATAGAGAAATTCTGAAATCTTATCACCAAGGCCTGTGATATCGTAGGCATCACGGCTGGCGAAGTGGATGATTTGTTCAACATTACGGGCAGGACAGTTATCGTTTAAGCAGAAATAATCAGCTTCACCAATGCGTCTTAAAAGTGGCTCACCACATTTAGGACATCTTTCAATCATTTCAAATGGTTTAAGGTCTTTCCCTTCCCTTTCTTCCATGATTACTGATACAACTTCTGGGATGATTTCTGCGGCCTTTCTTACGTAGACATAGTCACCAATTCTTATATCTTTATCGAGGATGTAGTCTTCATTGTTTAAAGTTGCCCTTGAGACGAGTGACCCACTGATTAGTACTGGGGTTAGGTTCGCAACTGGGGTAATACATCCGGTTCTTCCAACTTGGAATTCGATAGATTCGATTTTAGTTTTAACTTCAAGTGGGGCGAATTTATAGGCAATTGCCCATTTAGGGCTTTTAACTGTTTCACCAATTCTTGAATACATATTAAAGAATTCGTATTTTAATACGACACCGTCAATTGGATAGTCATAGTTATATCTCTTGTCATCGATATCAGAAATATATTCTAATAGTTCTTCTTTTGAATGAACGCTTTTTGATTCTGGGTTAACGTGGAACCCCAACATCTTTAGAAAAGCTAAAGCTTCTGATTGAGTTTTAAGATTGTATTTTTCTGGATCTACGATGTAATAGATGAAGGTATCAAGTCCTCTTTTTCTAACGATTTCTGGGTCTAGTTGCCTCATAGTACCGGCAGCACAATTTCTTTCGTTTTTGAAGAGTTCTTCTCCGTTTTGTTCGCGCTCCTTGTTTATCTTTTCAAATCTTGCTTTAGATAGGTAGATTTCACCTCTAACTTCAATATCGATATCTTCCTTGAGCTTTAATGGGATAGATGATATGGTTTTTGCGTTATTGGTGATGTCTTCACCAGTGATGCCATCACCTCTAGTAGATGCGAGGGTAAGATAGCCTTTTTCATAGATGAGTGATACGGCAAGACCATCTATCTTTAATTCCATTGAATAATCGACTGATTTTGTGATCTTGGATGTTGTATCAAGATATGAGAGGATTTCATCGTAACTAAAAAGATCCGCAAGAGATTTCATTTCTCTTGTGTGAGTTACTTTTTGGAATTTATCTAATACTTCTCCACCAATTCTGTTGGTTGGAGAATCTTTTGTCTTAAGATGTGGGTATTTTTCTTCTAGACTTATGAGTTCGGCCATCGCCATATCATAGTCATAATCGCTGATGGTAGGATTATCTAGGGTGTAATATTCATAGTTTGCCTTGTTGATTAAAGCTTTTAATTCTTCAATTCGTTTTTCTATATCCATGAGTATACCTTCTTATTGATCTAATTTCTTAAGGAATGGGTGATTGACAATAACCTTTTTAGGGGCATTAGAATTATCAAATCTGATGATATAAAAACCTTCTATTTGACCGAGGACAGTGCCTTCTTTATACATTTCATGGTAAACTCTTTCACCGGTTTTTATATCACCTACTACAGTTTTAACTGGTTCTCTTCTTTGGGCAAAACTGCGATAGTTTTTATCTTTTTCTGTCTTGGTTTCAATATCTAATTCTTTTAAGAATCTTGATGGAAGTGATGATTCCATTGAACCAAATTTATATCTAGATGATGAGCAAGATACAAAGAGGTGTTCCATCGCTCTTGTGAGACAGACATAGAGGAGTCTTCTTTCTTCTTCAAATTCTTTTTGTGATGAAGAATGTGTGCCTGGGATGATATCATCTTCAAGGCCAACTGCGAAGACGTTTTTATATTCAAGACCTTTGGAGCTATGCATTGTGATTAATGATACGTGATTTGCGTCTTTTGATTCCATATCAAGATCAGTGATAAGCGATACACTTTGTAGGAACTCTGAGAGGGTTTCTTCATTAGATGAAAGTGATTCTATTTCACTGATGGCATTTAATAATTCATCGATGTTTTGTTTCCTAGAGAGTTGTTCATCACGATCTTCTATTTCGCTTATGAATTTCTTGTATCCTGTTTTTTCATATACTTCGGTAAAGAAATCACGGATAGTGAGCTTTTCAATTCTTTCTTTGAGGGATAAAATCATCGCCATAAAACCGTTTAGGGTTTCACGAGTTGATTGATAAAGGTCAGAGAAATTGATGGCATCTTGAATGTTGTGGGTTGCGTCATAGGCCTTTTCAAGCTTTTTAATTGTGGTATCGCCGATACCTCTTTTTGGTGAATTGATTACTCTTCTAAAAGAATGGAAACTATTTGGGTCGATGACGAGTCTTATGTATCCAAGCATATCTTTGACTTCCATTCTTTTATAGAATGAAAGACCACTATATACTCTATATGGAACACCTTTAGAGATGAGTTCGTTTTCAAAGTTACGTGAAAGGAAGTTATTTCTATATAGGATTGCGTAGTCTTTATAGGTGTAATTGCCATCCTTTACATTTTTCATTATTTCTTCTACGACGCCTCTTGCCTCAGCTTTATCGCTATCGTATTCAAAGAGATACACGCTATCTCCATCCTTGTTGTCAGTCCAAAGAGATTTTTCTATACGTTCCTTGTTGTGCTTAATAAGGGCATTAGCGCATTTTAAGATTTCTTTGGTTGAACGATAGTTTTGATCGAGGATATGTTCGTTATATCCATCAAAATCTCTCATAAATTTTCTGATGTTTTTGATGTTTGCGCCACGGAATGAATAGATTGATTGATCTTCATCGCTAACGATAAAAACATTCCTGTATTTGTTTCCAAGAATGGAAATTAAATCATATTGGATGTTCGATGAATCTTGGAACTCATCGACTAATATATATCTAAATCTATCTTGATATTTTTCAAGGATATCTGGATGTTTTTCGAGGATTTCAATGGTGATGAGGTTTAAATCATCAAAATCAAGGAGATTGTTTTTGATGAGGGTATCGTTATAGAGATTCATAATCTTTTCGATTCTCTCACGATAGAAATCGCTATAATTATTTAATGTTTCAATTCTCGCTTTAATCATGGAAATACTATTCGCAATTGGTTTTGGTTTAATTACTTTTGTATCCATTTCAAGCTTAATCATGCATTCTTTGACTAGTGCTTCTGATTCATCATCATCAATGATTTCAAAATCACGCTTTCGGTTTTTCAGGATGGTGATTTCTCTTCTTAAAAACCATGCACAAAATGAATGAAATGTTTTACAAGTGATATGTGATGCATTTATTTCACCAACGAGGTTAATGAGCCTATCATTCATCTCTTTCGCAGCTTTATTGGTGAATGTAATCGCAAGAATATTCGATGGTGGTACCTGGCATTCATCGATTAGGTAAGCAATACGAGATGTTAGAACACGAGTTTTGCCACTACCAGCTCCAGCAATAATTAAAGAAGGACCTTCGGTGTCCTTACATGCTAATAGTTGTTTAGAATTGAGCTTTTTTAGATATTCTTTCATATAATAATTATATCATAGAACAGTTTATATTGCTTAACTAAAAACTCATAAAAGTTTTTATTTTTGCGATATAAGATGAAAAATGCTCACGAGGGCACGTGAGCATTTTATCTTATTTGAATGATTGTTTGAGAGAAACAGTTCTATTTACGATAATATGATCTTCTTTTGAGTCATAATCGTTAGAATAATATCCATTTCTCATGAGTTGTGATTTGAATTCTGGTTCCCACTCGTAACAGTTTTCTACAAAGCCATAGACAACTTGTTTAGAATCTGGATTAAATTTATCTTTTAATTCATCATCTGGGTTTGCATCATTCTTGATTAGGGTATCAAATAATCTGAATTCTGCCTTTTTAGCGGTAGATGCATCGACATATTGAATGGTTCCTTGAGGTTTTCTTGCGTTGAAACCTGAACCACTTAATGTCTCTTTATCATAGGTGCATAGTACTTCTACTACTTCTCCGTTTTCATCTTTTATTACTTCGTTAGCTTTGATGAAATAAGCACCCATGAGTCTTACTTCAGCACCGAGAGAAAGTCTTTTATATTTGTTGTTTGGTTTAACTTCAACGAAATCTTCTTTTTCAATATAGAGATGTTTAGAGAAAGATATTTTTCTTGAACCTAGTTCTTCGTTTTCTAAGTTGTTAGGGAAATCTAAATATTCAACCTTTCCTTCATCATAATTGGTGATTGTAACTTTGAGTGGATTTAAAACTGCCATTCTTCTAACATTTTTAAGTTTTAAATCATCCATTAGGAAGTGGTCAAGAACGTTTAGAGGGATTTCAGAATTGATTCTAGATAGGCCTGTAGATAGAACGAATTCTTTGATTGATTCTGGAGTGAATCCTCTTCTTTTAAGACCTACTAATGTTGGCATTCTTGGATCGTCATAATCATCTACTAATTTTGATTCAACGAGTTCTTTTAAATATCTCTTTGATAGGATAGTACCTTCAATATTTAATCTACCGAATTCAATCTGTCTTGGAACTGACATTGGTTTAGTGTTTTCAATAACCCAGTCATATAGAGGGCGGTGTTCAACGTATTCAAGTGAACAGAGAGAATGAGTAATATATTCTTCTGCATCTTGAAGTGGATGAGCGTAGTCATATAGTGGGTAGATATTCCATTTGTCGCCTGTATGTGGATGAGGTTTCTTGATGATTCTATAGATGGCAGGATCTCTCATGTTTAGGTTTGAAGACTTCATATCGATTTTTACTCTTAAAGTCTTTTCACCTTCATCAAATTTACCTTCTTTCATCTCTTCAAAGAGTTTTAAGTTTTCTTCAACTGAACGATTTCTATATGGAGATTCCTTACCTGGAGTATCTAGGGTACCACGGTATTCCCTCATTTCATCTTTGGTGAGATCATCTACATAAGCCTTCCCTTCTTTGATGAGGTTTATTGCGAAGGCATAATCGTCATCAAAATAATCGCTACCAAATGTAACTTTATATGGAGTGTAGCCAAGCCATGCGATATCATTTATGATGGCATCCATAAATCTCTTTTCTTCTTTAGCTGGATTTGTATCATCAAATCTTAGAATTGTTTTACCATTAAAACATTTAGCGAGTTCAAAGTTGGTCACAATCGCTCTTGCGTGTCCGATGTGAAGGAAAGCGTTTGGTTCTGGTGGGAATCTTGTGATTATTTCACTATGCTTTCCGCTCGCAAGATCTTCTTCCATGATTGTTTTAATAAAATTTGAAATCATAAGTTATCCCTCCTTAGTAGATTTCATTCATATAATTATACACTACACTATTACTTTTTAAAAAGTCTTTTAGTGCAAAAAAGTAAGATTGTTTAAGTTCATAACTTAAACTTTCAAATGATGATATGAGGTTTTCTTCACTATCGTACTTTAGTGAATCATCAACTAGAGATGATAAATTAGATTTAAATTCATCGCTATAAATAGCTTCTTTTATGGTGTTTATTATTTCTTCATCTTCTGTGAATGATAGGGTTATATCATCATTATTTATTGATAGGCTGTAGCTTTTAATGGAAATTGGTTTTAGAAGTGAAGATATGGTAATTGATTCTGTGATGAGATCGGTATCAAAACCAATATCTCTTAGAAGAATTAAGAATTTTTGTTTAGAGCTGGTTGAAGAGAATTTAAAATAATCTGATTCGGTTTCACCTTCATCCTTTCCCATTTCCACATAATTTAAAACATAATTGTTTCCATTTTTGATGAAAGAATAATCGATGATGGATATTTTATTATTGGTGTTTATTACAAGCGATATGATGAGTCTATTGTCTGATAAAGCATAATCGATGGTTTTAAAACTTATAAAATGTTTATTTTCATCATCGATGTTTTCATCAAATATTTGATACATCATCGCGGCTTTTAAATCATCTTTCGATAATTTTGTGCTTTCTAAACCTAGGAATTCTTTAAATAGGATATCGTATTTTGATGATTTGATTCTATCAATAGTAAAGCAATCATTATTTCTATCGATATTTACGAGTTTTGAATACTCGATTATTAGGTTGAGAGAATCTTTTATTCTTAAATCTACTAGGTCATTACTGAAGAGGGTTTCTGTGTAGGTTGCGGCTAGAGTTGAGAGTGCTTTTTTATCTTTAAATATTAAACTACTTATTACACCACTTTCAATTTCGTTTATGAGATAGTTCTTATATATTGATAATTCAAGGGTGTTTTGATCATAGGTACCAACTGGGATTGATTTTAAGAATTCGGCAAGTGCGCTACCTAATGATCCAACCTCACGGTTTTTTAAAACTCTTTCAACAATTCTAGGTGGAATGATGATAGCGCCAATGTTTATTGAATTGAGTTTTAAAACATAGGCCATGTTTGTCTCAATATATTCCATCTTGATTTTAATTTTTGTATCATATTTAATTACTCTACTATATGTAATATAGAGGTTTAAGGTTATTTCATTATCTTCGATTGAGAAATTATAGCCTTTTATTGTATAGTTTTTTGTTTTAAATATGACACCATCTTTGATGTCATCCGCAATCATAAGATAGAATGTTTGATCGATGAATTCATCATCAAAATCAATATCTAAGATGTTAAGAATGGATGATTTTGTGAGCGCATCATTTAGATAATCTACCAAATATGTTGAGGTTTCTTCTTTAGTTTTGGTGTTTTCATATTTAGATTTATCGGTTAAATCAAAGGTTAAAATGAAAACAAAAAAAAGCACTATAAAAATAGACAACAAGATGATGGTTAAATTTTTTAGGGCTTTTCTTTGTTTCTTCATATTTTATAAATCTAATCTTGACTTAGGCGAAAGAGATATATCATCAATTTCACCTTTCTTTATTTTATAATAGGCAGAAATGCCGATCATAGCTGCATTATCACCACAGTATTTCATCGCAGGGAATGTGATGATGGCATCTTTGATGCCTTCAGTTAGGGTTTTTCTAATAACGCTATTAGCCGCAGAACCACCGACAACTACTACTTCTTTAATTCCAAATTCTTTTACCGCTTTCTTTGTCTTTTCAAGAAGAACTTCTACTACAGCTTCTTCAAAGCTTCTAGCGATATCTTTTATTTCATATTTAGTATTTGTCTTTTCTAGGTTTTCCACAAGGTTTAGTGTTGCGCTTTTGAGTCCTGAGAAAGAGAATGAATAGTCGTTTGAGTGAAGAACTGGTCTTGGAAGGTTATAAAGAGGCTCTCCTTCTTTTCCGATTTTATCGAGAAGAGGTCCACCAGGATATGGGATACCGATAATTCTTGCGACCTTATCGAATACTTCACCTACGGCATCATCCTTAGTTGAACCGATTCTATTAAAATCATAGTGATTCTTCATTACAACTAGTTCTGTGTGACCACCAGAAATTACGAGGGCGAGGCATGGGAATAAAACATCATGTTCAATCATTGCTGCATAAATATGACCTGATAGGTGGTTTACACCAACTAGTGGTTTATTGTAGTTTAGGGCTACTATTTTAGCTGCGTTAATACCAGTTAAAAGAGATCCGATTAGTCCTGGGCCTTCGGTTACGGCGACATAGTCGATATCATCCATAGTTAGATTTGCATTTTTAAGCGCACTTAAATAGGCATATGTAATGCCTTTTACGTGCTCACGTGATGATATTTCTGGGACAACACCACCGTATTCTTTAAAAATATCTATTTGCGATAAAACCTCATTAGAGAGGACGTATTTACCATCTTTAGTTACGGCTACACTTGTTTCATCGCAAGATGATTCAAAACTTAAAATATACATAATCTTATCCTATTATTAGTTTCATTAAGATGGCATCAGTGATTCCATCATAATAATTCTTTCTAATTCCTATTTCATTAAAGCCCACTTTCTTATATAGATTATAGGCAACTGTATTATCTTTTCTTACTTCGAGTACTATTTCTTTTACATTTAGTTTTTTTAGTTTTTCGATGGTCGCATTAAGGAGATTCTTTCCGTATCCATTTCCACGTTTACCACTATCGATATAGATATAGAGTAAATCTACTGTATCAAGTGGATATGAATAATCAACTTCTCCAATTATTTCATCATCTAATATGAACACATAATTTAAGTTGTTGTTTGAAGAGATATATTCATATTTAGAATACTTTAACTCTTTATCTATGGCAGAAGGAATTAGTTCTCTTCTTTCTTTTAAAAGAATAATATCCATTATTTTAACCCCATCTTAATTCGCTCTGCCTCGACAAGTTGAAGATAGTTAGGTGAAAGAGAATTTACATCTTCTACGAGTGATACGAGGTTACTTTCTATTAGTTTTATTGGATTTGGTTTTGATTCTTTAATGATGAGTGATTCATCGATACCATTAAAATATTCACTAACATTTACAACTGAATCTTCACTTAAACGGATGATTTTACCATCTACATAGTTGAAATGTGCAGTGTATGCGTTTCCTCTTCTACAATCAACAAACGCATAACACTCATGAGATATATTAGAAATGAGTGATGCTAAAGAGGAAAATTTATAGAGTTTGATGTTGTTCATGACCGCAAGCATTTTACCAATTACGACAGCGATTCTAACACCAGTATAACTTCCAGGGCCAATTCCTGTATAAACCTCTTCTATCTCTTTGAGGGTTATATTTAGTTCTTTTAATGTAGTCTCAAGTTTTGGAAGAAGGGTTTCTGAATGATTGTTTTTGCCAAGGTCATATGACTCATATAATATTTTATTGTTTTCTAAGATGGCTAGATATGAATAATCAAGCGCTGTATCCATTACTAATCTATACATAAGTCACCTTCTATTATTAATTCTCTTACATTGTTCTCTTTTACGATTATCTCAATCTTGATAGCATCTTTAAAGAGACCTTCATCATCTAAGTAGTTATACCATTCGATAATTCTAATGGCATTTTCATCAAAAATGTAATCATCTAGAATAGGATCATATCCAAGGTTCTCAAGCCTATAGCAATCTATATGATAGAGTGGTCCTTTTATTGAATCATAGACTTTGATTATATTGAAAGTAGGAGAGATTATATCTTCCTTAATTTTTAATGCTTTTGCAATATATTTAGTTAAAGTTGTTTTGCCTGCACCAAGTGGACCTTTTAGTCCAATAAGTTCATTTCCTTTTAGTGCATTTCCTATCTTTAATCCAAAGTTTTCTAATTCTTCTAAGGTTTTAAGTTCTACTTTCATATTACACCCTACTTATATTTACTCTAAAATTATAACATATTTTAGAGTTTATTTTTGAATTTAGAGGGGACAAGATGTGAATAAAGATAAAAAAACTTTAAAACTATACAGAATAATCAAAAAAACATCACAATTGAGTTTTATAATATATCTCGTTAAAAGAGAGGAAACAAACGCTATGAAAAGGAATATTATTAAAAGAGTATTATCATTTATATTAATATTAGGTGTTGTATTCAGTCTTTGTGCATGTGGACTTAATGCCGTAGGATATTTAAATAATGAAAACGACACAAGTAACACAAAAGGAAATACAACATTAATAGATAGCACAACAACCACTTCAAATAATGATACTACAACTACTACTGAAGAAGTTAGAGAAAAGAATGCTTATGAAATCGCTGTAGAGAATGGTTATGAAGGTTCTCTAGATGAATGGCTAAATGATCTTGTGAAGAATAATGCATATTCATCTATCTATGATCTTGCGAAAGATAATGGAATATTTGATGGAACACTTGAAGAATTCATCGCATCACTTAAGGGTGAGGCTGGTTCATCTAATATTCAAGAAGGTACTTCTTATGGAATAAATTCAGTTGTGAGTGTATATTGTAATTTTACTGTCACAACTACTTATAGAGATTTCTGGAGCGGTAAGATATATACAGAATCTACAGAAGCTAATAGTGCTGGATCAGGCGTAATCATCGCTGATGATAAAGAAGCTGGTGAAGCATATATCGTAACTAACTACCATGTTATATATTATTCTAGTGCGGATTCTCCAATTTCAAATGATATCTATATCTATCTATATGGTATGGAACAAAGTAAATACAAAATCAAAGCTACATATATAGGTGGATCATCTAACTATGATATCGCTGTATTAAAGATTAACTCTCCATTATATACATATAGCGGTGCTTATAAAGCTACAATAGCTGATTCTTCTACTCTTCTTGTCGGTGAACAAGTTATCGCAATCGGTAACCCACAAGCAGAGGGTATCAGTGCTACATATGGTATTATATCTGTCGTAAATGATTCAATTTCAATGGGTTCAACTGGAAGCAGCGCTTCTGTAAAATATCGTGAAATTAGAATTGATGCGGCTGTAAATAGTGGTAACTCTGGTGGTGGATTATTTGATGTACTCGGTAATTTAATCGGTATCGTCAATGCGAAATCAGTTGATACTTCTATTGAAGGTATGTGTTATGCAATTCCAATCAATCTAGCTTATGCAGTCGCAAACAAGATTATTAATACTTGTGATGGTGTTAATACAACTACTATAAGAAAGAACTTACTTGGTATTCAAATTGAAGTTAACACAAGTAAATCTGTCTATGATAAGATTGAAAAGACTACAAGAATCTATCAAGAAATTGCCGTAAATAGTGTTACAGAAGGCGGAGTAAGTTCAGGTAAGTTACAAGTTGGTGATATCATCGTTAATGTTACTTATGATGGTGTTACATATGCAATCAATGATTTATACGCAATTGAAGATGTGCTTTTAAAGACAAACTTAAATGATACTATCGAACTCTATATTAAGAGAGGTAGTAACTACGAGACAGTTCAGTTAACTCTAACAAGTGATACTGAAATTCAATAAAAATAAAAGAGGCTATGCCTCTTTTTTTATACGTGAAATGTGATTTCTCCAGAAAATAAATTATATGTTTTATTGTTTGATTCTACTTTGATTGAATTATCGTCGTTTATGTCTATTACTTTTGATAATACCTTTTCATTATCGATGATGGCATAAACCTCTTTATTCTTTAAGTAGTTATTCAATCTTATGGTAGAAAGATAGCCCGATTTACCTTCTTCGAGTTTTTCAAGTTCTTCCATAAGACGATTATATATTTTTTCTTTAAGTTCTTTTAGATTGATATCCTTTTTTAGTTTTATGGACATTGATGTAGCATTATCATTCATAAATTCTTTTTGATTTACATTTAATCCGATTCCAAGGACTATACATTCTAAGTTTTCTGAAGTGGAGATAGATTCTAAAAGAATACCACATACCTTTTTATCATCGATATAGACATCGTTAGGCCATTTTATCATTACATTATCAATATTATATTCTTTTAAAACTGAAAGAATAACGGTGGATGAAAGAATTGAGATTGATGAATAGAGTTTTAGGAGTGTTTTTTTCTTTATTAAAAGAGAGAATAGTAAATTCTCTCCTTTATTGCTTTCCCAAGATCTATCCATTCTTCCCTTGCCACTTGTTTGATAAAGGCTTGATACGAATGTGAAATCTTTAAAGGCTATATAGTTTTCTTTTAGATACTTAGATGTTGAATCGATTGAGTCAAAATCTAAGATAGAACCTATTTTATTCATTTTATAAGAATATTGACATTAAGATACCGGCCGCAATTGCGCTACCAATTACACCAGCGACATTTGGACCCATCGCATGCATTAAAAGGAAGTTTGATGGATCTTCTCTTTGACCTTCTTTTTGAACTACTCTCGCAGCCATTGGTACGGCAGATACTCCGGCAGCACCAATCATTGGGTTTACTTTACCATGTGTTAGTACACACATAAGCTTACCACCTAAGAGTCCAAAGATAGCGGCTATCATAAATGCGAGAATACCAAGTCCGAAGATTAATAATGTTTCAAGTGTTAAGAAGCCAGGACCATATGCAGTTGCACCAACTGATAGGCCAAGACCGATTGTGCAGATATAAAGGAGTGCATTTGATACAACGTGAACGAGATTTGGAACGATTCCTGTCTCTTTAATTAAATTTCCAAGCATTAGGCAACCGATAAGTGGAGTTGCGGCTGGAACTATTAAACATACGACGAGAGTTACGATAATTGGGAATAATATCTTTTCTTTCTTTGATACATCTCTTAATTGTTCCATATGAATCATACGTTCTTTTTTTGTTGTCATGAGTCTGATGATCCAAGGGAAGATTACTGGTACAAGAGCCATGTATGAATATGCAGCAAGAGCGATAGGTGCTTGATAGTTCATCGATGCACCACCACTTTTTGATAAGAAAAGACTAGAAACTAAGATTGCGGTAGGGCCATCTGCACCACCGATAATACCGATTGAACCAGCTTCATAAAAATTAAATCCGAGGAGTAATGCACCAAAGAAGGCAACAAAGATACCAACTTGTGCAGCTGCACCAAGAATCATTGTCTTCTTATTAGCGATTAATGGTCCAAAATCGGTTGTAGCACCAATTCCAAGGAAGATTAAGCAAGGATAGATTTCATATTTAACACCATAGTAGAGATATCCAAGAAGTCCTGAATATCTATAATCCACTATTTCTGATAGATTATGACCTTCAAGGATGGCTCCATGACTATCAGTGATAATATTTCCAAGAGCATCTACCCCTTCTTTGATAAAGACATCTACACCTGGAAGGTTCGATAGAATAATTCCAAAGGAAATAGGAATTAAAAGATACGGTTCAAATCCTTTCTTAATCGCTAGGAACATAAAGAGGAAACCAATAAGAATCATTATTAAGTTCATCCAGCCACCATTTTGGAAGAAGGCAGCTATTCCAGTCGATTCTAAGAAGGAACTGATTAACTCAATTATCTTCATAAGAATTATCCTATTAGTACTAATACGTCCTTATTGTTTACTTGACTAGACTTAGTAACTTTAATTTCTTTAACTTCGCCATCAAATGGTGATACAACTTCATTTTCAAGTTTCATAGCTTCGATTACGACAACTACTTGACCTTTTGACACATGGTCACCAACACTAACCTTAACTGACACAACTTTACCGGCAATTGGGGCAACTATTTGATTTAGTTCAGTTGGTTTTTCTTCTTTTGATGGTTCTTTGATTTTATCGTTTGTTTCACTTACAGCTTCAAGTTCTACTTCGTAGACTTTGCCGTTTACTTTAACTTTATAAATTTTCATGAGACTATAACTCCTTTACATTTACTAGTCTAACATCTTTTTTAATTTCATTTTGATAATCGATTGAGGCAACAAGTACAGCTACCATCATATCTTCATCTTTAATATCAACGTTTGGTTTTTCTACTTCGGTTTCTTCTTCTTTGTATCCACCAGTTTTCTTATATTCATCGATTTCTTTTTTCATTTCAAATAAACCGATGGCTTTAAATATTAAGGTGGTAATACCGATGATAATTAGAAGAATTACGAATACCATGAGGATAGAAATGAGGGTTACAAGTGCACCATCAGAAAGGTTTCCCACTTGGTTTCCATCGATAATTGCATAAATATTATCCATATATACCCCCTATATAACAATATTAAAGGAGATAACCTCATCAGAAGGTTTTTCTTCTTCTTTTACATCTTGAGTTTGATATTTCTTCTCTAAGAATTCACTTGCGACAGATTCGAATAGAGCGAGAGATAAGACATCTTCATCGGATCTTGCGATATCCTTATATTTTTCTTTTAAAGATTCAAATTCTGGCTTTAAAAGATCTGCGGGTCTTTGGGTGATGATTTTATCATCACCGATAATCTTTTTTGAGACTTCAGGATTAACTGGTGCAGGGAATTTGCCATACTTACCATGGAGGTAATCCTTTATCTCATTGACAACCATTTTGTATCTTTCACCGAGAAGAACATTTAATACTGATTGTGTACCGACCATTTGTGAAAGAGGTGTTACAAGTGGTGGATAACCCATATCTTTTCTTACTCGTGGGATTTCTTTTAATACTTCATCATATCTATCCATCGCATTTTGAGCTTTTAATTGGTTCATCAAATTCGATAACATGCCACCAGGAACTTGATATTTGAGGATGTTTGGGTTAACGGAGAGGGCTTTTGGATTTAAAAGTCCATTTGCGAGATATTTAGCTTTAACCTTTTCCATCACTGGTTCGCATTCATGAAGAGCATCCACGTTTAGTGCTGGATCATATTTAGTACCTTTTAGAACGGTATTGAATGCTTGAGTTGATGGTTGTGCAGTTCCTCCTGAAAGTGGAGAAAGGCAGGTATCAATGATATCACAGCCAGCTTCAATCGCTGCCATATAAGATAGTTCACATACTCCCGCAGTTGAATGTGAATGGAGTTCAATAGGGAGTTTTGTGTTTTTCTTGATGGCTGTGATGAGTTCTCTTGCATCATTTGGAAGGAGAACACCAGCCATATCTTTAATGCATATCGAATCTGCGCCTAGTTTTTCAACTTCCTTAGCAAGATTTGTATAATATTCAATTGTGTGTACTGGAGATGTTGTATATGACAAAGCAATCTGACATTCTCCGCCATATTTCTTTGTCGATTCAACAGCTTGTCTTAAGTTTCTAAGATCATTTAGAGCATCAAACACTCTTATTATATCGATACCATTTTCGATACTCTTCTTGCAGAACATATCGACAACATCGTCTGAATAGTGACGATAACCAAGGATGTTTTGGCCACGGAATAACATTTGGAGTTTGGTTTTCTTACAAACCTTTCTTACTTCTCTTAATCTTTCCCATGGATCTTCATTTAAGAATCTCATACAAGAATCAAATGTAGCTCCACCCCATACTTCCATCGCATAGTATCCAGCATTATCTAAGATTTTTGCCATAGATACTACTTCTTCAGTTGTCATACGTGTTGCGAAAAGTGATTGATGTCCATCTCTTAATGACGTTTCAACAATTTTTACGCCCATAATAACACCTTTTATATTATTTTAGTGAATTTGCTTCTTTGACTACTTTTTCTATTGCATCTAAGGCATCAGCTGGTAATTTATCAAAACCACCTTTGAATGTTTCTCTTGATTTAACAAAGTTAACTCTATCTTGCATTCTTGCCTTAAGTTCTTTGATATATTCTGGGTCTTTTAGGTTTGGAACGAATCCTTCCCATTCAAAAATTTCAATATCTGAGAATGGTCCCCATTTAGTGAATTTAGCTCTTCCTTCAACAACGGCCTCAATTACACCTAGTGTATCTTCTTTTTTAACTTTCTTGCCCATGAATTCACCAGTATTGATGATGTAGCAAGCAACATTCTTTTCTTCAACTAACTTTTTAAATTTTAGGTAGTCATTTACTAGTGGATATGTTCTAAATGGGTTAGCGTATGGTTCAACAACTAGTGCATTTGGATCTACTCCAGCGGCTAGACGTTCAGCACTTGAACGTTTAGTTGCGAGGGTTGCACCCATTACTGATGCGAGTGATGCGCCTTTTAGTTTTACGATTGGTGGAAGAGTTGGATCTTTCATAATCCAGAATATTGCGTTAACTGGTGAATCGATTTTATCAACTCTATTTGGACTCCAAAGTTTAGATTTGATGGCACGACCATTTCCATTTCTAATATCTTCTGTGACAAGAACTATCTTACCATCACTATCTTTAGTTGCGCTACAGTTTTGAGCTGTGAGGAGGAACTTATTGTCTGGGCATCCTGTAGGATAGTCTGCGGTTTTATCGAAATATGTTGGTTCAAGAGCGATTGATGCGCAAGTATCACTATTGATAATGAAGGCATCATCATGGAGTACTTTTACGCCATATTTACCATCATGTTTAGCATGAGTGATTGTAGATTTGCCTGATCCTGATAGGCCATATACACTTGCGACAAATTTAGAACCGTCTTTGAGTGTGTATTCTTTTTGTCCACCATGACAAGATGCATAACCATTTCTATTCGCAATTGCCCAGGCGATGGTGAGAGTTCCTTTTTTATGTTCACCGAAATATCTCATACCAAGGATTGCAGCACAGTTTGTCTCAGTTGAGAAATAACATAAGCACTTAGGGTCGCATACTTCACTTCCTGGTGCGCCTACCCACTGTGGATCACTGAAGATATAGATGTCTGGTTCATTACCATCGCCAACCGGTTTAGAGTTTTTATACATATCATTATAGTAATCAGTTGGGAATTGGAAGTTAATGAGCCAGTTATATAGTAAGTTTTCTTCTCCTTCTGGGATTAAGAGATGAGCTTTAACGATAAATTCAGGATCGAGTCCAATGTAGGCTGTCGCATGATACATCTTCTTATATCTTGTGTCGTAGACTGCGTCCATTAGAATCTTATCTAATTTGTCGTTATCGACATTTGGTTCACCTTGGATTCTTCTTGCGGCTGCATATCTTCCAGTGATTGAGCCATCGTTAAATAGTAAGACTTTACTGTCTTTATCTAAACCTAAGTGTTCAGGTTTATAGATAGGCATATCAGTAACTACTGTGCCAGGGCTATTCTTCGCAAGTTCATAAGCTTCTTTTAATGATTTAATTTCTACAACATTATTGCCATAGAATGCAGCTTCAATGATCGATCTTGTCTTAGAAAAACCAACCTTTCCTTTACCAATTTCTTCTGTTTTGTAAAAAGCTTTTGTCGACATATATTATTCACCTCTTTAAAGTTTATTATTAAATTAATCATATTTATAATATGAATTTCCAAATTATTATAACATTTTTATCTATTTAATGTGTGAAATATAGTAAATTTCAAATAAAAAAATCGTAGGTGCAATATTATTGCGAAAGAATGAAATTATCTCTTTTGTGGTATAATACCCGTATGAAGTTTAATATGTGAGGTGGTTATATGAAAATTACACTAATTACTGGCGGTTCTGGTGGACTTGGAAAAGAATTTGCTAAACTATTCTTAAAAGATGGTAATAATTGCTTATTAGTTGGATCTAATAAAGAAAGATTAGAAAATGCTAAAGAGGAATTAAAAGATATCAATAAGGATATGATAATCGATACATTTGTATGCGATTTATCTAATCCAAGTGAATATAAAAATATTAAAGAATATACTGATAGCAAGGGATACTTCGTTAATTATCTCATCAATAACGCAGGTACTGGTGATCGATGTGATTTTATTGAAATGGATCCAGATAAACAAGTTAGAATCAACAATCTAAATATCAATTCTGTCGTATATCTTACAAAAGTATATTTAGATGATATGGTTAAAAATAATGAAGGTCATATCGTAAATATCGGTTCTATTGCTGGATATGTACCAGGCCCTTATATGTCTACATATCATGCATCAAAAGCTTATCTCGTAAACTTTGGAGAAGCTGTTGCTTATGAACTTAGAAAAACAAATGTGCATCTCTTCACATATAACCCTGGACCATTTGAATCTAATTTTGTGAATGTTGCCCATAATGATTATACTTTTAGTAAGATTAAACCAATGAAAGTTGATAAAGTTGCTGAATATGGTTACAAAATGATGAATAAAGGAAAGGTAAGAAAGATAATTGGCTTTAAAAATAAACTAACTTGTTTCGTGCCAAGATTCTTCCCAATTAGATTTGTGACTAAGATTAGTGCAAGTCAAATAAAAGGTAAAGAATAAAATTAATAGGGTCACCAAGCGGTGGCCCTATTAATTTATATAACTTTATTGTGTTAATCCCATATCTTTGGGGACTCATCTAAATAATGCCAATAATTACCAGATACTTCTGGTTTTTGTTCAGAATAGAAATATATATCGTAGTTCATAGATTCTGAAAGCAGTTCAATTGATGATGATTGGCTTTCCAATCCCAAATAATATATTTTAATGTCTGCGTGAAATGGTGCACTTTCAATTTTTTCTATGCTATTTGAAAGTACTACATAATCTATTAGTTCACAATTAGAAAACGAAAGTGACCCAATTTTTTTAATACTACTTGTCATTATAATTCTTTTTAGATTTAAACAACCATTGAAGGCAGATCCGCCTATTGATTCTACACCATCAAGAAACCTAACAGATGTTATTGAAAAACAGCCAATAAAAGCATAATTATTTACCAAAGAAACGCTCCCTGGAATAACAAGTTCGGTTACTAATTCATCATTTAAATAAAGATTATTTGCATAACTCAATGGATTTGAAGTTGAATTGCAAAAATCTATACTGCACCATGATTCAATGCTTGAAATGATTACTTTGTTTAATGATATACAATTTTGAAATGCATATTCACCTACTGATTCAATACTATTTGGAACAACAATGGTTTCAAGCGATGAGCAATTATAGAAGGCAAGATCTTCTATTGACGTAATGCTATTTGGAATAACGACAGATTTGAGCGATGAAAAACTATAAAATGCAAAATCTTTTATTGTGGAAATCCCGTTTGGAATAATAAGATCAGTTATTAATTTATCATTTAAGTATAAATTGCAATCATTACATAATGGATTTGAATATCTATTTTCAAAATCTATATTAAGCCAAGATTCAATGCTTGAAATATTGACTCTACTTAAAGACGATTGATTAATGAAAGCATTGTTTCCAATTGATACAATGCTGTTTGGGATAGTAATAGTTTTAAGCGATGAGCAATAATAAAAAGCATGTGTTCCAATTATCGAAATATTGCTAGGAATAGATACAGATACTAAAGGAAGTTTATAGAAGGCATAGTTACCAATAGATGTAATACCATTTGGAATAGTTATTATAGTGTTATTACCAATATAAGAAACTAGTTCCACATTATCTTCACTTGTGTATACCACATATTCATTTGAAATTATAGATTGTTTAGACTTGGATTCATCATCTATTACTTCTTTTGCATAATATGCTACATATCCATTATCAGTTGAGCCGATAGTTAAATCTAAACTAGATTTATTTATTACTTCTACAAGTCTAAAGCAAACATTAAATGCTTCTTTTCCTATATATGTTATATTCTTCGGAATTAATATTGATGTTAAAGATGCACAATTATAAAATGTATACTGTTCAATTCTAGTTATTGCATCTGGTATTTTCATGTTCTTTAAAGAATAGCAACCATAGAACGCATAATCACCAATTGCTTTAACACCACTTAGAAGACCGAGAGAATCTAAGGATTTACAATTAAAAAACGCATGCGAACCAATAGAGATTACGCTATCAGGAATAATAATATTTTTTAGCAATAAGCAATTAGAAAATGCATAATTTTTGATGGTTGTAACACTGGTAGGGATAACAACAGATTCTATTGAACAGCCTGAAAACAAGCATTTCTCAATCGTCTCTATGCCTTCTGGAATTATGATATTACTACATAATTCATTATTTATGTAAAGATTATGAGCCGATAATAAAGGATTTGCACTTTCATTAGCAAACTTTAAATTAAGCCACGATTCCAAACTCGATACATTTACTCTCTCTAAACATGTACAGTTCACAAAGGCATATTGTTTTATTGACAAGATGTTTGAAGGAAGTGTTAAATCAGTTAATAATTCACCATTTAAATACAAATTTTGTGCGTAGTAAAGAGGATTTGACACCGAACTTTCGAAATCAATATTGCACCATGATTCCAAGCTTGAAATATCAACTCTTTTCAATTTTGAACAATCATAAAAAGCACTTATTTTAATTATATTTACATTACCTAGCATATTTATTGACTCTAGGTGGTTACAATGGTAGAATGAATATTCACCAATTGATGTTATATCGTGGGTAATGCTTATTGATATTAATGGCGAATACTCATAAAAAGCATAATCATTTATCGTTTCTATACTTTCTGGTATTTCTAAATTTGTTATTAATTCATCGTTCAAATAAAGAGCTTTAGAAAATGCAATTGGGTTTGAACTAAGATCAGCAAACCTTATATTTAACCACGATTCTATGCTTGAAATATCAACTCTTTTCAATTTTGAACAACCATAAAAAGCGTTGTTACCTATTGAAACAACATTATCTGAAATATAGATTGATAAAATGCTGTTGCATCTATAAAATCCAGATTCCTTTATCTTTTTTACTGGCTTATCGTTGTAGGATGTTGGAATAACGATTTCTTCATATTTATAGTCTTTTTTTCCTGAAACGATGTAATATGACTTGTCTTCTGATAATTCAAATACAAGGCCATCAATATATGAAAGTGAATCTATTATTTCTTCTTCTTTGTGACCACATCTTGAACATATTCTTTCTCTTTTACCATTATTAGTATCAGTAGGTTCATTAACTGTAACCCATTTAGAATAGTTGTGTCCTAAAGCTTCAATACTTCTTGTTTCACTTTCTCCACATGAACATATTCTTTCTTCTACTCCATCCTCTGTGCAAGATGGATTCTTTGTAGTATGCCATGAACCATATTCATGTATATGTTCTGTGGTTATATTCTCTTGAGTTGTGGTAATTATTTCTTGTGTAGTAGTTGGTTTGTTGTAGGTTGTAGTAGTTGTAGGAATATCCTCTTTTGTATTAGTTATTTCTTTATTAGATGTTGTACTGCTACTATTGTTATCTATTGTTGTAGTAGTTGCACTATCTTTAGTCGTAGTTAAAGAAGTTGTACTAGTAGTATTATCGTTTGTACAACCAATGATTATTAGCAATAAGGATAGAATTAATACCATTATTCTTGTGTGTTTCATAATTTATGAACCTCTATGAGTTGTTGTTCAAGAAGTTTGATAAGGCTGTGTAATAAGCTTGAACATCTAGATGATTTGAATCATTGAAATCTGACAAGTGACCCATATCAGAATGTGATAGATAATTAATTTTCACAAATGAAATTAAGTTATTCGTATCGTTAGAGATGGTATTACATTCATCACAATTATCGTAACATGTAAAATTATCCTTAGATAATTGGTATAATTTACATCCATGATTAATAGTTACAAGTTCATCATATTTTGAATACACTAACAATGTTTTTGTTATTGAATGAACAGGATTGCTAACATAATAATACGGTGATATTGCGTTCAAATCATTATCATTTGCACTATTAGTGCCAGTAGCAAGATGATTTATAACATAGGTTGAATCACTTGGAATTATATAACTATTAAAAAGTGTCGGGCCGGCTTCAGATATTACTCCAATAACATCATTTGAGTTCTCTAATAATTGAGAATAGTCAAGGTTCTTATATAATAGAGAAAGATGGCCCCCGGCACTATATCCCATTAAATAAATAGTGCAACTAGTAATCATATTTTTGATATATCCAACCACATCATCTATGTCTTGAAGCATTTCAACATATGAACTAGCCACCAAAGTACTATTTGTATTTCCAAAAACAAGCAGTCTATAATCTATATCAACATATATACAATTATTTAAAAGTAGAAACACACCAGTTCCTTTATCTGTATATTTTCTTTGATTATAAAAAGGTTTATTATCATTTTCAGAATCTAAACTTGTTGTCCAACTTCCTCCATGCACAAAAATCACAACATTATAGTGGTTTTCAGCGTTGTAACCTGCAGGATAGTATATATCAAAGAGAAATGGATAATGAAGATAGTCTTCATTAAGAACCTCGCCATTGTATGGCACATTTTCAATACCGTTACAAACGTATACTTGTTTATTTTTTGTCTTTGTAGTAAAACCTTCGGTGTATGAATACGTTATAGAATACGCACCATTTATTTGATTGTTGAAGAAACCTGTTTGTATACATTTCGTTGTGCAGAGGTCTAATTCTATATCTTCATTTTGATCATTTTTATAGATCCTTTTTGCTTCTCTTATTATCAAGCTTTGATTAGTTAAAACAATATTATTTATCTCGACTATAATTGCATGCAATTTTCTATATGTAATAACATAATAAGCATTGCTCATATCCAATAAAGTATAATTTCTTGGATCTTCACCTGCTATCCTTAATTTGAATATTGCGTAACCAGTGTCTAAATATGATAAATCTATCGGATTACTGGTATTGGTATTGTCGATAAGTGGCACACGATATAAACTATTTTCCATAATTAGTTGTATAGGTGATGAAGTATTATTAAAAGGGACTACATCATATAGTCCAACATTAACTGTGCCAGGAATTAATAAATTTAGAGAAAGAATCGTACTTTTATCCAAATTTGTAACTTGAGATATTATTGAATTTACATTTATACTTGCACAAAATTCATATATTGTGCCGAAATTTAATCCAAATCCAGTTAATGAAGGATCACTTATTGGAGTAGAACTATTTTGAATACAAGTTTCATAGCTTGCCTCAGTGGAAACTGAAAATTGTTGAGATTCATAGTTATTTAAATTGGACATTATTTTCTCCTTAAATATCTATTGAAAGATTACATTCTTAATTATATTTTACAATATTTTTGATATATTGTAAACTTAAACAATTTAATAAGAATAGGTAACTTGTTTCGTGCCAAGATTCTTCCCAATCAGATTTGTGACTATGTGTAGTGCCGGTCAAATAAAAGGTAAGGCAAAATAAAAACCAGCTTATGCTGGTTTTTTTATTATTTATCTCCGTCTTCGCTATCGAAGTCACATTGATATTCGTTAAGATTGTCTTTAATCTTCTCTCTTGCCTCGTCAATGTATCCTTCAGGAGTGTTATTACTTTTGAAGATATAGTAGATTGGGATAGTTAGGAATAATACCCATAGTGGATGCCATAGAGATATTCCGGCAGTTTGAAGAATAATACAAAGCACAACATAAAATAGTGCAATAAATACTGGATATGAGATAGTGAATTTCTTTAAGCCTACTATTACATATTCGAATGGTATTACTAGGAATACTAAAAGAGATATAAGATAAGGATGTTCTACTGATTCAACAAAGTTATCTAGAATATAGGCGAGAATGAAATATATGATTACGCAGATGGTTGGAATAGCCGCAACCCATTTGTATTGAAGCCTTCTTTTGGCTTTTTCTTTTTCGTTTAACATAAAAGTCCTCCTTTTATAGTTTCTTTATTTTTTCTTTTGTGTACACTTTATAAGTGCTTCTGAATGATAATGTTTTATTTATATGGCTACCTTCAGTGATGATTATTTCTTTTTTCTTATAGGTGATGAGACCATTTAATAGGTATTCTATATATTTATCATCATCTTTGTTTGATATAAATATTATATCATATTTATCATAGCTAGATAAATCAGAGAAGGATTCAAAGGTTGTCGCAAGTTTGATACCGAGGTTAGTAATCGATGCGATTCCTCTTAGGTAGTCGTGGTTCTGTTTAGACTCAGTATAGAATATAATCCTATTTCTCATCGGATAGTTTTTGTATAATGATTGAAATTTTTTGATGAAATTTGGATTTGTGATACTCTCTTTATGTACTGGGATGATAAAACGAAGATTCTCGTTGAAAGTTTTCGCATCAGCGAATACTTTTTCAAGAAGAATCGTATCCGCTCTTGATTCTAAATCAGACATCAAAAGAATTCTTTCGTAGATACTATATGGAATATCATATGGAAGAGTGAGTTTAGGGAAGAAATAGTGGATACTGTTTTCTTCTTCATCGATGATTGGATAATAATCTACTTCAAATGAACCGCTTTTTAATCTTCTTTCTATTTCATATGAATATGTTTTAAATACTGCATAGTCTTTCTTTTCTTCATTATCTAGAATGATAAAATCATTCTTGATAGTTGAGAATAAAAAGCCATATTCGATGATATCTTTTATTTCAGTGAAGGTTTTGTTTTTTAGAGATTTTGAGGCAAAACCTGTGATTTTATTTTCTCTTAGAGTATATGAATATTTATATAGTAGTTTGATTTTATCAGCTATTCTTTTATAGAGTGATTCAATAGTTCTTTTATCTACAGAATAAAGGAGATATAGAAAATGGTTTTCGCCAAGATAATAGAGGATTGAGCTCTTTGATTCTTCTTGAAGAAGATTATAGAGTGATTGAAGTTTATTATCGCGTCTTGAAAGAGAGTCCCCATCTTCAATGATAGAGATATTTAAGCCCATACAAGCGAAACTATCATCTCTTTTTTCTATTTCATCTTTTAGATGATTGATATTTTTAAATGAAAGACCTGAGGTGTTATAGAATGATGTGTATAATTCTTTTTGTGCTTCTCTTTCACCAACATCACTTATTTTGATATAGATGACAGAATCATAGATGAATACTTTGAATTCTATTTCTTTTCTTGTATCACCGACTAGAATTGGGATTATTTTTGATTCTATAGATAATAATTCATGAGGGTAGATTGGTGTTATGAAGAATTCAATGAAATCTTCATACTTTATGATACTATCTTTGATATCAAATAGTTCTTTAGCATATTTGTTTAAAAATTCTACATAGCCGTTTTCTATTTTGATATAACCTTCTTTATCTTTTGATAATGAATCTAAGATAGCGTTTGTGGAAGCGCTTGCCTTAACGATTATTGATAATTTTTCAAACATTTCAGTTAAAGCATCTTTTAATGCTAGATATGCTTTATCGTATTTTGCGCTATAACTTACGATGAAATAACCATAGTTAGTATTTACCGATTTCATAACGTAAGCTTTTACTTTATGGTTTATTTTTTCAAGTTTATTTGAATAATAATAATCGAATTCTGTATCTTCATTAATATCGAAGAAAGTTAAAAGATTATTGGTTTTTAAATAATCGAATGATAGTTCTTTTTCTTTGAGTTGTGTGTTATTGAAGATTGAATAAAGGTATCCGCTACTTCCTCTTTCAATGAAGATTAGTTCTTCTTTTTCTATAGTGTTTAAAAGTTTAAAGAATTTATTGGCGATATTTTTATTCTTATCATATTTAGTAAGAGGATAAGAAAGAGATGCCATAATTGATTGAATTATAGCGAATAGTTCGTTTTCTTTTTTTCTAAAATATGTTGGCTTGATTGATTCAAGAGAACTATTGATATCGATTAGTTCATCTTCTTTACCCATTTCCTTTAGCAAAATTGATACAGCTTTTAGGAAGTTGTATCTATTTTGGCTTGATAGTCTTAAAGATGGTTTATCAATGAATTTGTGGTAAAAATTATAGGCCTCATCATATCTTTTAAGTTTAATGTTGATGAGGATATATCTATCGAGGTATTTGTATTTGTTTACACTCTTTAGGAAGAATGATTCAAATGAACTTAAAGCTTCTGTGTATTTTCCACTATTATAGAAGAGGTCAGATTCTACTAAGAGGAAGATATCGTTCTTGTGAGAATGATCAACCATTGATGCATAGTCATAGGCATCTTTGGCTTCCTTGTATTTATCTACTTTTAGATATAATAGGGCGAGTTTTAAGTATTTGTTGATGAGACTATATCTTGAGATATTATCAACGATTGACTCTAGTGCTTCGATTGCTGGTGATATTTCATCTAAAGCTTCAAGAGCGATAGCTTTATAGAAAAGAATATTGGTTTTTTCTGTATCGCTAAGATTTGGAATTTCACTCTTGATTTCTATTGTCTTTAAGAGTTCGTTATATTCTTCTAGTTTTAAAAGAGATGAGATCTTTTTATTGATTACAAAGAGTTTATCTTGATTGTTGGTGATTGAATCATAATATTCATCGATTACTTCTAAAATTGATTTGTAGTCGCCATCGCTTTCAAATTCTTGGATTAGCAAAACAAGAGATTTGAAAATCTCTTCTTTATTGTCATCCTTTTTGCCTTTATTTAAGGCGTCGATGGATTCTTCAATTTTAGATTCATCTTTGATTAATTCTTCCATTTATTTTTATTCTCTTTTAATTCTTTAATTACTTCGTATGTTTCAGCATTAATTAGTTTTAATGTGACTGTGCTCTCATCTATTTCCATAATGATTGCGGTTGGATATGATGGACTATAAGGGATAGTTAGAGAGCCAGGATTTCCGATAATAAGGTTATCGACTTCGCTGATATGGGCAACGTGAGTGTGCCCATAGAATACGATATTAACTTTGTTTTCTAATGCAAATAGTTTAAGGCTTAAGATACTGCCTCTAACACTATGGGTGTGACCATGTGTTAAAAGGATTTTAATACCATCGATTGAAAGAAATCTATCGATTGGGAGGTCTGGGTCAAAATAGCTATTGCCAGCTACACCTACTATGTTTCTATAGTCGAGATCAAATTCAGATACTTCAAAATCACCAAGGCCAAATATTCTATCAGGACTGTAATGTTCAATAAGATCATCAAGAAGTGATAATGATCCATGAATATCAGAAAAGATTAATATTTTCATTTCTTTAATTCCTCGATGAGTTTAATTAGAGCGTTATGTCTATGAGATATTTTATTCTTTTCCGCCTCAGGTAGTTCGGCAACGGTTTTACCATATTCTTTTAGATAGAATATTGGGTCATAGCCAAAACCATTATCTCCTCTTTCTTCTAAGATTATTTCGCCTTCAACTGTGCCTTCGGTTTTGATTATTTTTTCATTATCGATATATGTTATATCACAAATGAACCTTGCGGTTAAAGGTTTATTTATTTTTGATAATTCGTCTATTAGTTTTAAACGATTTGATTTATCGGTTGCGCCTTCTCCGCTATATCTATGAGAATATACCCCTGGAAGACCATTTAGCGCATCCACTGATAAACCTGAATCATCAGCGATAACTGCTTCATGGAATTTATCAAATATTGTCTTTGCCTTAATGTATGAGTTTTCACTAAAAGTGGTACCAGTCTCTTCTATTTCTTCAAAATAATTTAGATGAAATAAAGAAATAGCCTCGTATCCAAGAGGCAGAAGCATATCGCTAAATTCTTTGAGTTTATGTGAATTATGAGTCGCTATAATAATCTTTTTCATATAAATATTTTAACATAATATTTATATTTTATGCATTATTTATCTGATAAACTAAATATTGGTAAATGTGTTTTTTTGTGAAATGTATTATTATTATTGAGATAATATGTGATATAATTTTCTCGAGGAGGATCAATATGGACGAATATAGTACAATAATTATAGATGAACCAGATAAAAAGTTTAAGTTAATACCTCTTCTTATTTTCTTAGGATTACAAGTTCTAGAAGCGATTGGAACAGTTATTGTGGCCGCTCTTATCGGACAAAGCCATGAATACTTCTTTTCACTAACCTGGTTCAGTGGCAAATTAATTACTCTTGTGGTTGCGATTGCCGTGTATCATAAAAGCTTTGCGAGCGATGCGAAAAGTGCAGTAAAGAACTTTGGAAAATTTATTGCATTCTCATTAGTGTCATTTATACTCTTTTATGTGTTTTCATCAGGGCTAACTTACTATGAAGCATTAATAGATAAGTGGTTCGATCTTGGTGAGGCAGCAAATCAAGAGGGCATCTATGAATATATTAAATCATCAACTGATATCGTTCATTATATTCTTCTTGGAATAACAATAGTTATTCTGGCGCCAATACTTGAAGAATTTGAATTTAGAAAACTGATATTCGACTCGTTCCCTGGATGCCATTTCCTTATTCCTGCAATAGTATCTTCCTTAATATTTGGACTTGCACATATGGCTGAATTTGCCTGGACTGAATTGTTATTCCTACCTGTGTATGTTCTTCCTGGCTTCTTCTTTGCCTTAGTATATCATTATTCTAGAAATAATATGTATGTGTCATTCCTAGTGCATATGACTTCAAATTTAATAAGTTTCGTAATGATAATGGCAAACTTAGATTCAATATAAAAGCTTTGAAACGAATTCAAAGCTTTTTTTATTTCATATAGATGAGCCTCGTTATAGCATCTATGGATGCTTCATCCATTCCTTCTACTATACCAAGGATAATTATTCCGATTACGACAAGACTCACGGCAAGGTACTGTGGAACTGTGAGTTTTTCTTTTAAGAAGATTCTTGCGAGTATCGCTGAACATACACAATATGATGCGATGACAGGAGCGGCAACTATGCCGTTACCAGAAAGGGCATATACATAGGTGAACTGACCAGCAGTCTCAAAGATGGCAGCGAGAAGTCTATCTTTTTGTTTTGGAAGTTCGATTTTTTCGCGTTTAATTAGTCTTACAAAGATAAAGAGGAAGACTGCAACAATTAAGAATGTGAGTTCATATGAGATATTGGCGACATCTTCAAACGTTTCTTCAGTTACATTAATAAGTGGAGTAGTCTCAATATCATCTAGATAGATTCCATCAAAGAAAGTACCTAGTGAATCGATGATGCAATAGAAAATTGGGAATAGGAAGGCGATAAAACCAATTTTATATTTTTTATTCTCTGTTTTCTCATAATCATCTTCTTTTTTCTTTTCAAAGACACCGAGAAGAATTACACCTACTGTGATTACACAGATAGCGATTATTGATAAAGTATCAGGTATTTCTTTTAGAACAATAATTAAAAGTATAGCAGTTACTGCACCAGATGCATTTTGAATAGGTGATGAAACCGATAGTTCAAGATATCTTAATCCAAAATAACCTAAAACCATCGATAATATATACATAAGGGATACAGGAAGATAGATTAAGATATTTCTAAAGTCGTAGTCAATTCCCTTAATTATTATTGTCAGGATTGCGGTGATTCCCATTACCAATCCTACAAATATGGATGTCTTAAGGTGACTATACTTTTCGTTTTCTACATTGCCTTTTTTATAGAAGAGGTCGGCGATTCCCCACATAAGGAAGGTGCTAAGCGCAAATAGAAACCACATGATGGCACTCCTTTCTCGATAATTTACTTTTTTATTTTATACTCTTTTAATCATTTTTTAAAATATTTTTTAATATATTTTGAAAAATGTAGTATCCTATTTTTGTGGAGGCATCTCTTATGATTGAATCTATTGATAGTAAGGTATTAGAATTAGCGAAGAAATCTGAAGAAGATTTAAAAGAGATATTTGAAAGAGTTGATGATATCTGTATGAAGAATTCAGATAGGGTTATTCAAGCATTTATCGAAAATAATGTTCAATATTCTGATTTCACAGATATAAATGGATATGGTAATTTTGATACCGGAAGAGATAAGATAGAAAAGATATTTTCGAAGGTACTCGGGTGTGAAGATGCGCTTGTAAGACCACAGATAATGAGTGGTACAAATGCGCTTTATCTCGCTTTTTCGGCACTACTTAAATACGGAGATACTCTTGTTTCTATTACTGGTAAACCATATGACTCACTTCAAGAGATGGTTGGAATAATTGGAGACTCAACACAGTCTTTAAAGGCCTATGGTGTAAAGTATGAAGAAATAGATCTTCTAAATAATGAATTTGATAAAGATAGAATTATTCAAAGATTGAAGAAAGGCAATGTTAAAGTTCTCGCAATTCAAAGATCTCGTGGTTATTCTAGTAGAAATTCAATTTCTGTGAAGAAAATCGAGGAAATCGTTAAAGAGATAAGAGAGGTTGATAAAGATGTGATTATCTTTGTCGACAACTGTTACGGAGAGCTTGTAGAAGAGGTGGAACCAGGACATGTTGGATGTGATATCGTGGTTGGATCTTTAATGAAGAACCTTGGTGGTGGTATTGCCTCAACTGGTGGTTATATTGCTGGAAGGTCAGACTTAATTAAAATGGTGGCTGATAGACTAACTGCCCCTGGCATCGGTAAAGAACTCGGTGCGAACTTTAATACAAATATAAATGTGCTAAAGGGCATGTTTATGGCGCCAAGCGCTGTAAAGAATGCACTAAAAACTCAAATTTTCGCAGCATATATGCTTGAAAAGATGGGTTTTAAAGATATATCACCTAAATATAATGAAGAAAGATGTGATATTATTCAGACTGTTTGTCTCGGTTCAAAAGAGAATTTAGTTCAATTTGCGAGAGGCATTCAAGCATCTTCTCCTGTCGATTCAAAAGCTTATATTGAACCATCACCAATGCCTGGATATCCATTTGATGAAGTGATGGCTGCGGGATGCTTTACACAGGGTAGTACTATAGAACTATCTGCGGATGCACCAATGGTTCCACCATATACTCTTTATATGCAGGGTGGGCTTACTTTTGAATATGGGAAACTGAGTATCATGCTTGCCTTAAGCAAGATTCAAAATAAGATGAAATAGAAAAAGAAATCCAGTTGGATTTCTTTTTTAACTTCCGTATTGTCCGCCATCAATTCTTATGACGGTGTTATTTATATAACTCGCTTCATCACTTAGGAGGAATCTTACGAGATTAGATACTTCTTCTGGTTTACCAGGTCTTCTTAAAAGGATCTTACTGATTTCTTCTTCGATGAATTCTTTGTCATAGTCCATGAGTTCAGCTTCTGTGCCAATAAAACCTGGGGCAATTGCGTTTACAGTTATATATGGGGCAAATTGGATAGATAGATTGTGAGTAAGTGAGATTAAGGCAGCTTTTGAAGCATCATATTCAAGGCACATTGGATAATAGGTATTGATACCATTTGTCGATGAGATATTGATGATTCTTCCCCATTTATTCTTTAACATGAGTTTAGAAGCTTTTCTTGATACAATGTATGCACCAATTACGTTGACATCCATAACTCTCTTGAAGTCTTGAGTTCTTTTTGATTCAAAGACTTTTGGAATATCTATTGCAGCGTTATTGATTAGGCAAGATAAGTTTCCAAATTCTTTTTCTATGATTTTAAACATTTCATCAACTTCATCTTCTTTGGAAATATCGGCTTTTATCGCAATAGCTTTGACGTTGTATTTTGAGGTAACTTCATCCCTTAGGATATATGCAGCTTTTTCTGATGTATGATAATTGATTACACAATCGTAGCCGCATTTAGCTAATTCACGAATTATTGCGGCACCAATTCCTCTTGCGGAACCTGTGACTAATACTACTTTTTTATCGTTTTGGTTAGTTCCCATAAGACCTCCTTATCCAAAATATTTGATTAGATTACTATTTTTATATCGATTATCGAATGTAACATTTTCGAAAGAGATATTTAGTTTATTTAAGATAGCCTCAATTTTTGATATATCTTCTTCTATGTTTGTTTCAGTTTCGAGTTCTACTTCTAGAGTGATTAGTTTGATTTTGAGATTTAGATATTCATCAAATTCAAATTTATAACTATCAATTAATTTTATGTATCTGTTTTTTATGATTTCAGATTCAATATCTTTATTCAAGAGGTTATATGTTTTTTCATCAATTTCTATTTCATATTCATCTCTTGAATAATTAATGCCTTTTGATTTTAGAGTTAATATATAGGTGGTTTTATTGTTTTTTGTGATAGTTCTCAAGCGGAAAGTGTTGATGGTATTTAAATCGATATCTTTAAATAATGATTTTAAATATTCTTCTTTTCCTTTTGGATTAAAATACTTTTGATCTATATAGATTTCTTCATTGAAGTTTTCTGGAATCTTAGAAACTAGATATTTTAATTCTATTTCTTTACTCATATTAAATAATAAAAAAGAGCTTTTTAAGCTCTTCCCCAGTATTTGCCATCAGATGTATAGACAAGAATCTTCTCGCCTTTCTTGATGAACATTGGAACTCTTACCATTAAACCTGTCTCTGTCCAAGCTTCCTTAGTATCGTTTGATGATGCACCACTAACTGGGTCAGTAGTATCAACGATTGTAAGAGCCATTCTTTCTGGTAAATCTAATGATAAGATTTCATCTTCAAAGAACTTAGCAGATACGATTTGACCATCTACAATAAAGTTTTTAGAGAATCCTACTTGTTCATCGCTTAATTGATACATTTCAAATGATTCCATATCCATGAAGAAGTAGAAACCATCAGCGTTGTATGAATATTGTAAATCTCTCTTTTCAATGATTGCTTGATCAAATCTTGTGGTTGTATTAAAACTTTGTTCCATGATACCACCAGTTCTAAGATTTTTAAGTTTAGTTCTTAGGAAGGCAGCACCCTTTCCAGGTTTTACATGTAGGAAATCTAGTACTTGATAGATTTCACCATCGATTAGTATTGTTAATCCAGTTTTAAAATCTCCAGCTTCAATTGGCATAAATAATTACCTCTTTTTCTATATAATTTACTTTTTTATTTTACTAATTTTATTAGTATATGTCAACATTGTTTTCATAAAACAAAACGTCATACGAGATGACGTTTTGTTTTATGAAAACCACTTTATCTTACTTTTTCTTTTAAAACTTTACCAGGTTTAAAAGTGGCAGCTTTAATTGACGGAATTTGGATAATTTCTTTGCTTCTTGGGTCGTGTCCTTCGCGGGCTTTTCTTGTCTTAACTTCGAATGTTCCAAACCCAGAAATAACTACTTTTTCTCCTTCAGCAAGTGAATCTATTAGGATATCAAATAGACTATCAAATGCTTTTTCTGCTTCCTGTTTAGTTAATCCCGCTTTTTCAGCTAAACTAGCAACGATTTCTACTTTATTCATATAAAAACTCCTTGTTTGATTTGATTATAAAAAATATTTCTCTAAAAATCAATATCTTATTCTCTTTTTCTTAAAATTAATTTGATTGGAGTTCCTGTAAAATCGAATGATTCCCTTATTTTATTTTCTAAATAACGATAATATGAGAAGTGAATACATTCGGTATCATTCACAAATAAAACAAAGGTAGGAGGGTTTACAGCAACTTGTGATGTGTAATATATTTTTAGTTGTACGCCTTTGTATTCTTTTGGTTCGTTTAAGAGAACTGCATCAACGATGCAGTCGTTGATGAGAGCTGTCGTAATACGTTTATTGATGTTTTCAAATACTTGGTCGATGATTGGAAAGAGATTTGATACTCTTTGTTTAGTGAGGGATGATACAAAGAGGATTGGAGCGTAATCGATGAATCTAAATTCATCTTTTACTTTCTTTGTCCATTCATTCATTGTGTTTTGATCTTTTTCGATTAAATCCCATTTGTTTACTACAAGGATTAGACCCTTACCAGCATCTTTAGCATAGCCAGCGATGTGAGTATCATTTTCAAGGATACCTCTTTCAGCATCAATGACGATGATACAGATGTTCGCTCTTTCGATAGCTTCGTAAGCTCTTAGTACACTATATTTTTCGATAGATTCAAAGATTTTACCCTTCTTGCGCATTCCTGCAGTATCGATGATGGTGTATTTCTTATCATTTCTTATGAAGGTTGTGTCGATGGAGTCAGTAGTTGTACCTTCCTTGTTTGAGACGATGACACGTTCTTTGTTGAGCATGGCATTTGTGAGACTTGATTTACCAACGTTAGGTCTTCCTATGATGGCGATTTTTATTGAATCATCATCTTTTAGTGGATCGTCTATTACTTTTGGAAAATGGGATACCACAGCATCTAACATATCACCAATGCCGATAGAATGGATGCCAGATACGGCGAATAATTCATCAAAACCAAGAGAATAGAATTCATAAAGATTCATCATCAAATCTTGATTGTCAGCTTTGTTTAAAGCGAGTACTACTGGTTTTTTAGAGTCTCTTAAAAGTTTTGCGATTTTTAGATCGTCATCGGTGATTGGGGTTCTAATATCGAGGGCAAAGATGATGACATGTGCTTCTTTGATGGCGATTTCTACTTGCGCTTGGATTTCTTTTTGGAAGGTAGTGTTTTCAATTTCAATGCCACCAGTATCGATGATTTTGAATCTTCTGGTGTTCCATTCAGCTTCGCCGTAGATTCTATCTCTTGTGAGACCATAAAAATCGTCAACTATTGATTGACGTTGTCCAACGATTCTATTAAATATTTGGCTTTTACCAACATTTGGTCTTCCGACGATTGCGACTACTGGAAGCATGATAATCCTCCTTAGAATAAGAAAAGGCCTAGTGGCCTTTTTTATTGAATGTGAATAAATATATTATTTATCTTCTTTGATTAAGTCTTCAATTGAAGATGAAGATGAAACATTTTGATCGATGTATTTATTTACATATTCTCTTGTCTTAGCTTCTTCAATTGAACGAATTGAGAGAGTGAGTAACCATCTTTGTGGGTTAACTGCCATAACTTCAGCGTTTACTACGTCTCCAACTTTTAATACTTCTTGAGCTGGTTTGCCTGTTTCACTTGCGTCTCTATTAGCGAGGAAACCTTCAACATTACCAACTTTGATAATAGCGCCAGTGTTTGTGAATCTATCAACTACACCACTTACTATTTCATGAGTCTTTAGATGAACATCTTGCCAAGGGTTGTATTCGAGATGTTTCTTAGATAAAGTCATTCTATTCTTTTCTTTATCCATATAAGTGATTTGGAGATCAACTTTATCGCCTTCTTCTACAGTTCCAGCGAAGTTATCATCGATGTTCCATGAATAATCACTTTGGTTTAGAATACCCATTATGTCTCTTTCAGGAGAACATAACATGTATTTTTCACTCTTCTTAACGATTGTGCAGTTTAGGATATCGCCAACCTTGTGAGCTTCACAGAATAATTCCCATGGAGTCTTTTCAAGGGCTTTGATTGAGAGATGAATCTTAGTTTCACCTTTCTTGATTACTTTAACTTTAACTGTTTGACCTACTGTTAAGAATTCATTTGGATCTTTAGTTCTGTAGTGAGAAATCTCAGATAGATGGCATAAGCCTTCAACTTTGTTGAATTTGATGAAAGCACCAAAATCAGTTATTCTTGTGACAGTACCTTCTAATTCATCACCAACATTGATTGAAGCGAATTCTTCTTCTTTAGCCTTTCTATCTTCGTTGTATTGAATTTGTTTTCTTGAAACGATGAGTCTAGTTCTGCCTCTATCATCTGTATCACTCTTAACGAATAATACTCTTTGTTCAGTACCGATGATTGAATCCTTATCAAAATTAGGATCTAAGTCAACGTAGTTGTCTGGAAGATATACGTTAACTCCATCCTTATCAAGGATGTATTCGTTGTTTTTGTTTTTACCAGTTACTTTAGCAGTAAATGGTTTTTTGTTCATAACTTTACGAACAACTTTGTCTCTTCTATCTCTTTCTTCCATTTCAAGACGAGAGAGGAGGATAAGGCCATCAGTAATTTTCGATACTTGAACTTTAATCTGATCTCCTTCCTTTAGGATGCCTTTTAAAGACTTTACTTCTTTGTTAGATGTAAAGTACTCTAAATACATACGACCCTCAGATTTTCCTCCAACACCGATGTAGGCGAGATTATCCTCAACTACAATGACTGTTCCGGTAACAATGCTACCAACTTTTAAATTACTCATGACTTAGCTCCTTAAATAAATGCGTTATTTTGTTTACTACTTCTTCTATAGATAAGCCTGATGTATCGAGTTCGATGGCATCATCAGCTTTTCTTAGTGGATTATGTTTTCTTGTTGAATCATAGGTGTCTCTTCTAATGAGGTCAGCTTTGACTTCTTCGAATGTCATATTGCTGATGCCCTTTTCTTTTTGTTCAAGATACCTTCTTTCTGCCCTTACATCAACAGTGGCAGTTAAATAGATTTTGAGATCGGCATCGGTTAGGACGTTTGTGCCGATGTCTCTGCCATCCATAACTACGTTACATCTTTTAGCCATTTGTCTTTGTAGATCAACTAAAGCTACTCTAACGTATTTTAGGGATGAAACTAGAGAAACGTTTTTTACAATTTCTTCAGTTCTGATTTCTTTAGATACGTCGATTCCATCCATTGTCATTTTAGAATCGACAAAGTCTAAAGTGGTGTCTTTGATGAAAGTATAGTTATTTTCATCACCCAAATCCTTAATCTTAAGATTTAAGGCTTTTAAAGTGATAGCCCTATACATAGCGCCTGTGTCAATATATGTAAAACCTAGTTTCTTAGCGATAATCTTAGCGACAGTTGACTTACCACTGCCAGCTGGACCATCTATTGCGATTGCTTGATAGTTCATAACTTTCCTTTCTAAAATGGTATTATATCATAATATTAAAAAAATATACTATTTTTTATTTTTTTAACCATAAAAATCTTGAAAAGAATGTGGATTACTTCTTAATTTTTCCAAGAGCGAGAAGTTTGAGAAGTTTTACTTCGTGTGGCTTTAAAGGCCTAAAAGTACCATTCGGAATATCTAAATAGAGATTTCCTATTCGTGTTCTTTTGAGAGATTTTACTTTATGGCCTACAGCCCCAAAGATATTTCTTACTTCTCGGTTTTTACCTTCTTTTATGATGATGTCAAGGATTGTGGATGTTTTTTCATCGTTATATTCAACATTTAGAATTCTTGCAGGTTTAGCCTTATATTCGGTTAGATCTATTCCTTTTTCGATTTTTTTAGATTCTTCTTTTCTGAGAAGACCTTCCACTTTTACGTGATATTCTTTTTCAATTTCAAAAGAAGGTTTTTCTAAGAGGGTTTTGAATTCAGAATCATTAGTCATAATAAGAAGACCTGATGTATCGTAATCAAGTCTTCCAACAGGATAGATTCTCTCCTCTACATGTTCCATAAGCGACATGACCGTTTTCCTTCCTTTATCATCTTTGGTTGTGGTGATATAGGCAGTTGGCTTATTTAACATGTAGTAGACTTTGTTTTCTTGTTTGGTGAGCTTTACACCATCTACTTCTACTTTATCTTTTTCAGTTACTTTTGTTCCAAGCTCCGTAACTACTTTTCCGTTAACTTTTACTTCTCCATTTATGATGAGCTTTTCGGCTTCTCTTCTTGAGACAAGACCGGATGCGCTTATATATTTTTGTAGTCTTTCTTCCATATTATACAAGGAGTGAAAGGAAGTTGTCTTTAAACTTCTTTTTAAAACCTTCCCTCATTTCTTTTTCAACTTCTTTAACTTCTTGAATGTTTTGGAGTTTAAATTTATAACTTGAAGCTATTGTTGATTGACGAGTGAATGTTGGGAGTGGAACTAAGAGGTTTTGGAGTTTCGTAGGGTTTAGGGAGAGGATGGAAGCGCCTGTCTGAATGCTTCTTAAAGCCTCATTACCATTTTTAGAATCTAGGAAAATCTTAAGATAGGTAGGATCGATTAATTCTTTATTTACTCTTATGACGATTAGGGAACCAGTTGAGATATAGGTTTCGTTATAAGGGATGTTTATTACGGCAGTTTTAAAGGCTTTGCCTTTACAACTTATTACTAAATCTCCATCTTGAAGTTTATAGTGAGTCATTCTTCTATCGACAACTTTTAATGATTGGAGACTATCTTTCATTACATAACCATCTTCTATATCAGATAGAGTTAGTAGTTTTATCTTTGTCTTTTCATCGCTGATGCATTCATCCAAAAGGTCAGATGGGATTTGGAATCCTCTGAAGATTGCCTCAGTCACATCTTTGAGTGGTGTTGGGTTAATGAAGTTTGTTTGAATTGATTCGACAAATCTATGTGGCGTGAAATCAAAGTCATGACTTTCGATGTATTCATAGTTCATGAGTGATACAGCACCTTCAATTTGTCCTGAAAGAGCTCTTATTATCTTTTCTGAATCAAAGTTTATACCACGTCTTATATTTTGGGCAAACTTTCTTGCATCAGAAATAGTGACATCTTTTTCTTTTGTCTCAGTGAGGACAGCCATTGAAAGAGGGAATGGAATGATTTGAAGTCTTGGTAGTTCGATAATTAGTTTTAGTTTTCCTTTTTCAACAACTCGTTTTTTATAGTTGATGTCGGCTGTTTTATTTAGAATACCAGTTGAAACTAAGGTAATCATTATTCCTTTAGGTTTAAGATGCTTTAGGTATTTTTCAATGATTATATATTCGAATGAGACAGAACCATATTGTGATAGCTTTTCTCTTCTTCCGATTTCAGTTAGAATACCAGGATATTTATATGGTGGGAAATATAAAATTGTGTCATATTCTTGAGCGGTTGGCATTTCTCTTGTCGTAGTGTTTATAAATCCGTGTGGAATATCTTTGATTCTAAAGAGGATTTCAGCTAGTAAGTTGATATCTGAGTTATAGAAATCATAGGTGATATGCGATACATTCATAGATCCATCATATAGGAATCTCTTCATGTTGAGTGAAGAAATGAAGACATTTCCTAAATCTTCTTTTAATAGATATTTATTGAGCTTTTCAACATCAACATCGATGATTTTATTATCTATCATGTAATCTTCGATGAGTTCAATTAAGAGTTCTTCTAATTCTTCTTCTGATAGTTTAAATAAATATGTGAAGGAATTCTCAAAGGCGTTATTGACGAAAGATTGAGGAATCTTATCTGTGAGATTCTTCATGAATGTGTCTTTATTGGCAATGATAGATGATCTAGTTAGAAATTGAGCATATGAAAATTTAGACATATCTGGATAAACCTTTTTAAGGGCGTATATGTCATAAATATAGAAAATTAGTATTATTTCTTCAGATTGTATTTCTCTTAAAAGATATGGATTCTCTTTTATTATTTTTTCTTTCATCACTCTATGTTTCTTCCTTTTTCATCCTAAAATAATTCTACAATAAAAAGGATTATTTATCAATTATAAATAATATTCTCTAAACCAAGAAACTGTTTCTTTGATACCCTCATCAAAATCAGTAACAGAATATTGAAGATCTAATTTAGCTTTATCGCATCTATAATCATCGTTTTCTCTAACAACGGATAGAGAAAATGATGTTAGATATTTTACGAATGGAATCGCGAGATAAGCTAGGAAGAATGGAATTGTATGAACCTTCTTATTGTTTTCTAATGTTCTATTGATTGATTCATATAATTCTTTGATAGTTTTATGAGTGCCAGTTAATAGATAGTGGCCTTCCTTATCTAGTCTTGCGATATTATAGATTGCGTTTGAGATATCTTTAACGTTCACAAAACTATAATGACCATTTACAGAAAATTCTTCTTTTTCTTTTAGACAGTTTACGAAGATGTTTCCAAGCTCTGATGGTTTATAATCGTTTTCGCCATAAACGCAACCAGGATAAACGACTGCGAGATTGAAATCTGGATGAGTATTTTTAAAGGACATTAGATAGTTGGTGGCACTTGCCTTGCTTATGGCATAATAACTTTTAAGTTTAGAAATATCGATTAGTGATGTTGGTTCTACTATCGCACCAGTTTTTTCTTTTGGGATAGCCTCTGTGGAAGACGCGAAGATAAACTTCCTCGCTTTTAATTCATAAGATATTTCTGCGATAGTTTTGGTTCCTTTGATGTTGATTTCATCAAAGACTTGCCAGTTTTTATTGTGAAAATCTAAATGTGCAGCAAGGTGGATGACAATATCACCAGGATTAATAGCTTCTCTTAAGATAGCTTCATTGGTAAATGAACCAATGATATATTCAACATTTAAATCCTTGATAGATTCATCTATCTTTCTTACTATTACTTTTACTGTTTCACCTTTTTCAAGTAATAATCTAACGAGATTGTTTCCGATGTGCCCTGTTGCACCAGTTATTACGTATGCCATATTTATTTCCTTCTTTTTATCATTTATTATACTATTAAGACAAAGATTTTTAAATAAATATTTATTTAAATTTTAGATATTGGTATAATAAACTATGGTATGGATAAAATAATCATCAAAACTTATCAAAATAAAGATCATGAAGCATCGAGGGATTTATTAAAGGAAGTGTTATCTATCGATGAAGAAAATCTTGACTATAATGAAAGAGGAAAGCCATATTTAAAAGATGGTTCTTTATTTTTTAACATATCTCATTCGAGAGGTATAATTGGCATTGCGATATCAAGTAAAGAGGTTGGTTTTGATTTAGAAAGAGTTAAAGATGTATCTCCAGATACATTAAAAATGCTTTCAGAAAAAATATATAATGATAGTGATAGACGCAATAATGCCTGTGATATTGCCTCTATACAAAAGGTGTTTACTATAAAAGAGGCTTATCTTAAATACCTTGGGATTGGACTTGTGATGAATATCAATAAAATTATCATTGATTATGATAATAAAACAATAAAATATCAGGATTATCGTGAAGGTCACTATAAAACATACGAATATTGTGATATACTATTTTCGGTAGTTTCTAGTGAAACTAATGAATACGAAATTATATACAAGGACTTGAACTAATATGAAATTTTGTAAGAAATGTAATAGAGTTTTCAATGATACAGCAATATATTGCCCTGAGTGTGGTGATAAACTAACTGAACCAGCTGAATATGATATTTTTGGAGAACCACTAAAAGAGGAATCTACACCAAAAGATGATGGTGTAGTTTTAGATAGATTTGGAAATCCTATAAATAAAAAGGAAGATACTATTACAACTATAAAGAATAAATCTGGTGAAATACTGGCGCTTTTATCTGTCGGCTTCTTCTTAATTCCTATTTGGGGACTTGGAGAGTGTATAGCAGCTATAATTCTTAATTCGAGTGAACAAAATAGAACAAAGAGAGGGTATTTAATCTTAAGTATCATCACTACAATTCTTTCTGTTGTCTGGCTTGTGGTGGTTCTAAAAAGCGGAATATTAAATGAAATAGCATAAAAAAATCGGGTTTTAAAAACTCGATTTTTTTATACATATAGGTTATCTTTATAATTCAACAATCGTGATACCTTGATTAAACCCGCCATAACAGTAGCTTAAATCTGGGTAGGTATTAATTAAGTATCTTGAATCAGGATCATACATTTCAAACTTTTCACCATAAACAACGAGTTTTATCTCTTTGTTTTTGAGTTTGTCTCTTAGATATGATCTTGTACGTCCTTTTAGAGTGCCACCAACACCGCTACTTCCGTATCCATGCACGATAACAAGGCATTTAACTTTACTCTTTTTGCCATTTCTAATTTCTATATCTAGGATTGATTTAGCTTCAATCCAAGTTGGTCTATTTTCTTCTAGTAGTATCTCTTTTACAATCATATGTATCTCCATCATTCTTCAATATCAAAATCAAATGATAATTGATTAGTATCTACTTTTGCTTTCCCAAATTTGATTCTTTTAGATCTTAGATAATCTATATTGGCTTTTTTAGCTTGAGAATGTTGAAATTTGCGTTGAATGTTATAATGCACTCCATCTTTAATGAATTTTTTACCGGTTTGGTGGAAAGAAAAATGAACGTTTTTTCTTTCACATTGATCTCTAAGTGATTTAATCCAATCAAAATTTAGTGGCCTTGCGTTTGGGCCAGATTCTCCTCCTGCAGTAACTTCTTCTATATCATCTCTTAAGTATTTTTCAATATCAATTTCTTCAAGCATAGGTTCAATAACTATCATTCTATGCTTCATTGGGATATTCATAAATATCGGTAGTCTTTCATCGGCTCTTTTTTGGTTTTCTACTGTCACCCCTATTTCTAGGTTATCATAACCATCGTTCCAATCTTCTGGAAGGAATTCTTTTAATCTTTCTGGTCTTTTGGTGAAGAATACGAAGAAGCAATCGCTTCTCTCCTTTATCATTTTGAAACATTCACTTCTCCATGGATCAGCATCTTTTATTAGAAAGTCAGACTGAAAACAGGTAAATATGACTTTACCTGATGGTATTTTATAATTTCTTTTTTTGTCTTTTTTGATTGGTAGATCATATTGTAGGGTTCTTTTACAGATGGATGCTTCTCTTTCACGTCTTGCATCGCCTCTATATACATAGCAATTCAAACAACCTTCACTTTTTTTAGTGCATCCATGCCATGGGCTCCACTCATATGAACTTTTTTCTTTCTTTTTTGAATCCATATTATAGAATCTTTTTATATATTCTCACTTGTTTTAGTTTTGGATATAAGTCACTTGTTTCTGGAACATCTTTAATTTCTATAAATTCACAGCCTACACTAAGACATGTTTTATATGATGAAATGTTATCTACACCACAAGCGATTATTACATATTCGAGTCCGTGTCTTTTAGCGAGTTTAAAGAGAAGCTCGCAAGCTCTTGCGGCATAATGATGTCCTCTATAAGCTTCACTGATTCTATAGCCAATGTTTCCACCTATGTAGGTTTTTTCGTTATGACCGATCCTTAAATCGCAAGCCCCAACGATTGTGCCATTTAAAAGGCAAATATCAAAAAAATATGCTGGAACATATTGCTTTGTTGGGATTTCCTCGCAAGTTATTGCGAGTTTCAATACTATTTCTTCATCGTATAAGTCATCAGTTCTATAGAATATCATAGGGGTTTTATGCTCCTCTACTACTATAATAACATAATTAAATAAATAATCCATAGATATGAATGAAATAATTGATAATCGCAATTTATTAATATTTATTCGCAAGATGTTGCGAAATAGGTTTTATAATAATAATGCACTTTTCGGTGCATTATTATCTAAATTATTATCTTGCGAGTGGTTGTTCAACTTGAGTTAGAATAAACATTAATAAGAATACATTTTCTATATTGTTTTCATCTATCCAAGCTCTATAGTAATACTTATTTGGAATGTTGATTTTATGATTTTCTTCGTCTTCTTCATGAACATACATAGAGCTTGTTTCAACTCTTCCAATAAAAGATCCACGATTTGATACATTATAAACTAGCTTTGGGAGTTTACTTGTGAAGTCTGTTTGTACTCTTAATCCTTTAGAATGGAAGTAATCCCAACAATTTGTACCATCAAATTTGAAGTATGAGTTTGTAGAGAATAGTTCATTGTTATATTCTGATGTTGTGGTATGACCAATCTTATGTTCTGTTTTAGTACCGTATTCATGATTTGTGAATTCATAGATACATGGTCCTATTAGATTAAATTTAGTCATTCTTGCTTCATATACTGGATTTCTATCTTTATCTTCCAGAATGAAGGCCATTTTAACGCCTTTACCAACATATCTGAAATAGTATTCTTGATTTTTCTTAGCTTCTTCTTCAGTTTTGGTTTCGGTTTTAAATTCTCTTCCTTCTTCTACTGGACCATTATAATCTAGTGCTTTATCTTTCTTGATATTCTTTACTGCTGAATAGATGCCACCTACAATTAGTACTGCACCAGCAACAATTAGAATGATGCCAACTAGATTGGAATCTTTCATGTTGCTAATTACATTTGGATCAGATTCGCTATAATATATCTTTATTTTATCTCCTACTGAAATAGTGGTATCAGATAGTGAAAGAGTGTTATTGTGTATTACACCATCAACTTCAAATGTAATATCTAAATTGTTTTCTACTTCGTTGTTGATGTTATAACTTATATCTGAGTTTGTGACAATCGCCTCAGTTTCTATCATATCGTTTGGCGATAACAAGAACATAATTATACCAAAAATGATAATGAATAGTCCTGCTGGTACAAGGAATCTTGCAGGACCAGTGTTTCTAAAAAATCTAATTAACTTATTATCAGTATTCATATATCCCCTCTTTTAATTTATGGTTATTTCTCCTCTTAAGTCTTTTTCCATTTCTATTTTTACTTGTTCAGCTGAATAGCCACAGCTGAATAGATAATATAGTTTTGATACAGCGGCTTCCGTCGTAAGATCATATCCACATACTGCACCAGCTTCTTTAAGCTCATTGGATGTTTCATATGTTCCAAGAGATACAGTTCCCTGCGGGCACTGTGAACAAACTACTAAGACAGTACCATTTTGATATGCTTTTTGGATTATTGAAAGGAGTGCGCTACCATAGCTTGGAATATTACCATTTCCAAATGTTTCAATAACAATTCCTTTCAGATTTTCAACTATCATAGATTCAAAAAGTGAGAATTGAATTCCTGGGAATACTTTTATTACGCCAATAGGAATATTGTTTAGTAGATGTAGTTTGAGTTTTTCATCAGTCTTTTTGATGAGGGCTGGTGTGTTATATTTGATTCTTATACCTACTTGAGCAAGAAGTGGATAGTTTGGCGATGTGAAGGCAATTAAATCATCAGATGAATATTTTGTAGCTCTATTTCCTCTTAGTAAACTGCCACCAAAATATAGACATACTTCATGAACTCTTTTATCTGACGCGATTAATAGTGATGTGATGATATTATCTGCACCATCACTCCTAAGTTCTAATAGTGGTATTTGAGAACCTGTTAGAATTACTGGTTTTGATAGATTTTCAAGCATGAAGGATAGGGCTGATGCAGTATATGCCATAGTATCGGTTCCATGGAGTATGACAAATCCATCATATTCATCATAATTATCAAAGATAATCTTTCCTATTTTATTCCATTCATTAACTGTCATATTAGATGAATCTATGAGTGGAAGCATTTC
>JAFXYB010000026.1 GCA_017541975.1 bacterium
ATTTTTCTTGTAGATCGCCGAGAGAAACGCCTTTATCGATGTGCTCTCTAATAATTTCTAATTTTTGTAATTTGTTATATCTCATATAAAAAGTCCCCTATTTATTGTACCATTTGGTCCAACTTTTGGGGACAATTTCATAAATATTGGTGGACCTGCGGGGATTTGAACCCCGGTCTTGAGAAACTTCCTGTTCAACTTCTACATGCTTATCCTATATTTATAAAATAGTTATTCTATAGGCAAAACAACTAAGTTTTCCTTCTAGTCTTAGTGATTACTACGAAGGTTAGCAATCAAGCAATCTGTTTTTCTGAACCAGATGTTATCTCAACAGATAAAGACAACATGGGTGCCTGCTTTACTTAGCAAGCGTATGCAAAATTATTGTTTGCGTTTAAATTTAATTTGTATTTTATAGTCTACCGACTGCATGCTTATGAGCCACCCATTACCCAATCGATTCCATAACAAGCCCATTTAATTAAGATGAGTATAACTACTACTCTTTTTCTCTCTCATCTCTAAATCTTTTTCTTTTAGAGATTCTCTCTTATCATAGAGTTTCTTACCTTTGCAAAGAGCTACTTCTACTTTGCATAGGCCATTTGTAAGATACATTTTAAGTGGTACTAGAGTTAAGGCTGATTCGAGTCTTAATCTATTATACCACTTAGTGATCTCCTGCTTATGGAGTAAAAGCTTTCTATCTCTTTTTTCATCATGGTTATTGATGTTTCCTTCTTTGAATTTAGAGATATTAGCGTTTATTAGATAGCATTCTCCTCTTTTAATCTGACAATAACTATCATTAATATTAACTTTTTGAGCTCTAATTGATTTGATTTCAGTTCCTGTGAGAGCTATACCACATTCGATAGTTTCAAGGATGAAATATTCATGATGAGCTTTTCTATTTGTTGCGATTATTTTAATACCCATAATAGTTATCTCCATTTTTGAGAAAAAAAGACACTTAACAGTGCCTTTAGAGTGCTATAACAAGAATTGCGAATGTTACAAAGAGAACCGCAATACCAAGTGTTAGATAAGTCATGATTACTTCAAACCCTCTAGCTTTTTGGTTAGCGAATAATCCGCTTTTTTCACCTGTTAGTGCTGTACCTGCGTCTTGCTTCGAATCTTGAAGTAAAACGATTACTATCATTAGTAAAGACGCTATTAATAACATTATTTCTTTCCAAGTAAAAGCCATGCTTATGCCTCCTTCGGTCACTAGACTATTATATATTAACTCATTATTTAAATGCAAGTAATTTTTTTGTGGATAAATATATAAAATATCAAAATATTCAAAATATTTTAATATTTAGTGTTTAGATGCTAAACCTAAACTATCCTCAATTCTAATGAGTTCGTTATATTTTGGTGTTGAACCATTAGAATCAATTGAAGATAGTATTAATTTATCAATATTTAAGGCAACTCCTAAATCTGCGATAAATGAATCTTCACTTTCGCTATTTGAGATAGCTAAAGAAACATTGATACCTCTTTCTTTAATATATTCAACTAAATCATATGTTTCAGTGAGAGTACCAATCTCACTGATATTTAGAATGATTGAATTAGTGTAGAAATTAGTTAAACCCTTTTCTATCTTTCTTCTACTTGATGAATAGAGATTATAACCAGCTATTTTTGTTCTTTGACCAAGTCTCTTTGTGAGTTTCTTATAGTTATCACTATCTTGATGTGATAGTGGATCTATAAACATAGAAATATTGTATTTCTTTAGTAATGATTCATAATATTCAATCATCTCAAGAGATGTTTTTTTATCATCTATAATACTATATTTCTTTGTCTTTGTATCATATAGATAATCACTAGATACACTAACAATTAAATTAATATCTTTTGTTATTTTTAGTCCAAGTGATTCAATTATTTTCTTGATTTCATCAAGAACTGAATCTAATGAACTAAAGCCTTCAAAAAAAGATACATCATTATTAAATGTTTGAGTATTTGATAAGAATTTGTTTTTGATGTCGTTTATGATACTGAATTTTTCAATAACTGGAATCTCTTTAATTACTTCTGCCATCACTTGAAAACCTTTATAAGTAGCGATGGTGATTACTGGTGAAGGAACAGTTCTAGACATTGGCCCACCAAGATATGTGTGAAGAGATAGCCCAGTATAATCGCTGGCAGCTCTCGCTACCGCAAGTGATACTGAAAGAATGGTGTTAACACCAAGTTTTGATTTGTTTAATGTATTGTCAATTTTTAAAAGCTTATTATCTATTTTAGCTTGATCTCTAACATCTTCACCAACTAATGCTTTTTCAACGATGTTATTGATGTTTTCTACTGCTTTTAATACACCGAGTCCTAAGTATCTTTTATTATCTTTATCTCTTACTTCTTTATTATCAAATATTTGATCATACATACTTGAAACAGATGCTCTTCCATAAGCACCAGATTCAGTAAATACTTCACATTCTAAAGTAGGAAGTCCCTTAGAATCTAATATTTCTTTTGCGTATATTTCAGTAATATATGGCATAAACCCTCCTTATTCTCTTTTGGTGATTTTATAACTGTTGTATACCCCAACAATCATAATTAAAATATCGAGAATGGTAATTAATAAATTGATGATGGCAGTGAATACTCCATCAACAGAAAAATCTATACTAAATACTGAGATGAATCTCACAATATAATAGTATGGTATAAATGATATAGCATCAATGAATGTTTCACCACTAGTTATTAAAATAACTAAGATTGCCACAAAGTCCTTTATAAAATACATTATGGCAGTATATAGTGGTAACATTATAGATACAAATTTATTTCTAATTGAAATACCTTTTAATATTTGTCTTGTGAGAAACATACTAACTACAAAATATAGTAATACTGAGACAAAATCAAAACCGATATAGACATCAATAAAATAACTGATGCCACCAAGTATTATGGCGCCAGATAGAAATAATATTAATCCCATGAATATTACATATAAGTAGTCTCTTGTGTTTTTCATAAAAATTACCTTTATAATTATACAATTATAATAACTTTTAATCAAGTTTTGTGTTATCATAGGAAATAGAGAGTTTGAAAGGAAGGTAAAACCTAATGGACAGCAAGCTTAAAAAACTTAGTGAAGTGCTTAAGAAAAATAGAAAAGATAGAATCAATTATACAGTTCCAAATTTATGGTTTCTTGAAAACTATTCTATCGAACACAGAATGCTTCCAGATCAAGAAGTAATGGTTAATCCTTACGATTTTTATAATGCAGTAATCGAGGAATACCTCCTTCCTAAAATGAAAGAAAATATCGATTATGGTGTTTCATATTCTAAAGCCAATAACCTTAAAAGCACAAATGGTGATTGGATTAGAAAAGAAGTCCTCTATTCAATGATGATTAGAACTTCTTCATCATATGATAGCGATAGAAGCTATTCACTCGATATTTCTAATATCGATGGTTTAAAGGAAACAGGTACTTTTGTAAAATCACTTGCACTTCTTCCTCTTCTTAAAAGACTAGGTGTTGGTGTTGTCTATCTTCTTCCACTCTCTAAATATTCCCTCAAGGATAAAAAAGGTGAACTCGGAAGTCCTTATGGTGTTGAATCATTTACCAAACTTGATCCAATGCTAAAAGATCCTATGACAGGATCTGATATGACAATCGAGGAAGAATTTAAAGCATTCATCGAGGCTTGTCATATTCTAAAGATGAAAGTCACTATCGATATTATTCCAAGAACTAATTCTGTATGTAGTGAGTTAATTAGAAAACATCCAGACTGGTTCTATTGGATTAAGGCTAGTGAATATAAGAAATATCGTGTTCCAAGAGTTGAAAATATTCCAAGTTGTACATATCCAGGATATGAAATGATGGATGATGTCTATAAATCAAGCGATGTTTTAAGACATATCAAGATGTTCAAAGAAAACCCAAAAGACACTGATCCAGTAAAATGGAAAACTATCAAAGGTAAAACAAATGAAGAATTCTTAGAAAATATTGAAAAAGAATATGATTTAAAGATCGCTCCAGCATTTAGTGACAACATCAACGACCCTCAACCAGCTTGGACTGATGTCACATTCTTTAGATTATATTTAGATGACCCAGTAAGAACTAGAGATCTACTAAAGATTAAACATAATCCATATATTCTATTTGATGTAGCTAAGTCAAACCTATACCCTGGTGAAAAGCCAAATAAACCATTATGGAATTTAATTGCGGATATCATTCCATACTATCAGCTTAATTATGGCATCGATGGCGCAAGAATCGATATGGGTCACGCTCTTCCAGATGAATTATTAAAACTCATCATGGATAAAGCCAAAGCGATTGATAATGATTTTGCCTTTATCGCTGAAGAATTAAATATGGATAACGATAAGATGGTTAAGAAGAATGGCTACAATGCCATGATTGGTAATGGATTCTGGGCTCTTCCAAGAATTAAGGAAGGTGAGTTTAAAAAATTCACTTCGAGAATTATTGAAAAGGAAGTTCCATGTTTCGCATCTGTAGAAACTCATGATTCAAGAAGGTGTACTAAACGTTATGGTGGTAGAAAACTCACAAGATTTATGACTATTCTCAACTACTTCCTTCCAAATTCAATACCATTTATAAATAGTGGACAAGAGATATATGAAAAAGAACCAATGAACCTTGGTTGTGATGCGGATGAATCAGACCTTGAAGCATTAGATAAAGATGACATCTTCTATCAAAAACTTGCATTATTTGATAAATATGCTTTCCATTATAGAAATAAATTTTCTCATGAGATAATCGATCATCTTGTCGATGTAATCAAGACAAGAAACAGATGGTTAAATACTATAACTGATATATCTAAATTTGTACCTATTCATTTCTATAATGAAAAGGAAACACTTATAGGACTAAGTTATTATAATGAAAAAGGTAAATGCTTAATAATTCTCGCTAATGGTGATATGGATGAAGGAATAGAAGTTAATGCATCAATCAATATCTTGAGAGAAAAAAGCGGAAATGAAAACGTATGTGCTAAACTCCTTTATGCTACATATGAACTACCAAGAGATTTTTACGACTTCAATATCAATAAAGATATAAATGTATATCTAAATAGTGGTGAAGTTAAAATTATTGAATTATAAGCACATAAAAAATACAGCTTTTAAAAGAATAGCTGTATTTTTTTCATGTTTAATTTCTCTCACTTTTATTAAATACAATAATTGTTTTTATTAAAGAATTTATGTAAAATAATACATGTAAAAAGGAGAGATTATGTTAGAAAAATATATTAAAGCCGCACTAGGTCAAGAAACTTGTTCAATAGTTTTAAAAAATGCTAAATACGTTAATGTATTCACCCACAAAATTTCTACAGGTGATATCGCTATTAAAGACGATAAGATTGTTGGAATTGGATCATATAGTGGTGAAATTGAAATAGACTGCACAGATAAAATTGTCATTCCTGGTTTGATTGATGGACATGTACATATTGAATCAAGTATGTTAACACCTGAAGGTTTTGCATCACTCGTTTTACCTCATGGTACTACTTCTGTCATTGCTGATCCACATGAGATAACAAACGTCTCAGGAATGGATGGCTTTAATTATATGGTAGAGGCCAGCAAAAATGTCCCAATGGACATTTATATGCAACTACCATCCTGTGTTCCTGCCACTCCATTTGAAACAAGTGGCGCAATCTTAGATGGTAAAACAATCGAATATGAGATAAAGAGTAAAAATGCATATGGACTAGGTGAATTTATGAATTATCCTGGCGTACTTGCATGTGAAAGTGATGTTTTAAGAAAGATTGAAGCCGCTTTAAGTGAAAATAAAATAATTGATGGTCACTCTCCATTTTTAACTGATAAAGAGTTAAATGCTTATCTTTCAGCTGGAATCTCTACTTGTCATGAATCTTGTTCTGTTTCGGAGATGCAAGAAAAGTTAGATAAGGGTATGTATACACATCTTCGTGTTGGTTCATATACTAAAGATTTATCTTTAGTTAAGGCTATAAACGATAATAATTATCACCGTGTAATTATGTGCACAGATGATAAACACTGTGCTGATATATACTATCAAGGTCATTTAGACGAAGCACTAAGAAAAGTAGTTAAAGCTGGACTTGATCCTATAACTGCAGTAACTATCGCAACTATCAACTGTGCTACTTGCTATAATCTAAAATATCGTGGAGGAATTGGACCTGGATATTTTGCAGATCTTGTGATAATTGATAACTTAAAAGATTTTAATGTATCTACTGTTATTAAAGATGGTGTAATAGTTGCTAAAGACGGTAAGGCATTATTTGATACATCTAAAAGATACTTACCAAAGTCAGTACTAAATACCATTCATATTAAAAACTTCACCGCAG
>JAFXYB010000027.1 GCA_017541975.1 bacterium
CAATCCTATGGTGTACCGGTTAGTCCGCCAGGGCTATTGCCGGGTAGCTAAGATTGGCAGGGATAAACGCTGAAAGCATCTAAGTGTGAAGCCTCCCTCAAGATGAGATTTCCCATCAGCAATGATTAAGATCCCATGAAGAACACATGGTTGATAGGCTGGGTGTGTAAGCACGGTGACGTGTTAAGCTGACCAGTACTAATAGATCGAAGACTTAACTTTGTATAAAAAATATATCCAGTTTTGAAAGAATACCTAGTGATGATGGCGAGGTGGGTACACCCGTTCCCATTCCGAACACGGAAGTTAAGCACCTCAGCGCCGACGGTAGTACATTTGTGCAAGAATAGGACATCGCTAGGTTCTTTCTTTATTTAGAGAAGACGCCTAAATAGCTCAGTTGGTTAGAGCACCTGACTGTTAATCAGGGGGTCGTAGGTTCGAGTCCTACTTTGGGCGCCACTCTTTTGACGAGTTGGAGAAATGGTCAACTCACAAGCCTTTCACGCTTGCATTTATGGGTTCGAATCCCATACTCGCCACCAATAAAGGAATTACAGAAAAAACAAAAAACTTGGCATTTGTAATGAGTTGTTGCCAAGTTTTTTTGTATATTTTTTGTTTTTGTTAGTATTTATATAGTGAGTTATAGTTATCGTATAACTTCCGCCATCGATGGGATGGGTGTTGCCTGTTTATAGAAGCAGGAAAAAACCATAAAGCTCGTTGTATGAAGAGCTCATTAAGAGGCTTATTATGATTTTAACTTACAAGTATAGGTATTATCCAACAAAAAACCAAATGATCTATATCAATAATACTTTTACAGTTATAAAAAAATATTGGAATAGATTGCTAAAAGAAAAAACAATGATATATAAAGAATCTGGACAAATTTATATTCATTTAATAAAAGATGTGCTGATATATGATGAATACATTTCTAATGATAAATACGATGTATATGGTGTCCAAAATTCGATTATGCAATTAAATGATTTATATGTAAGAAATAATAAGAATAATAAGCCTCTAAAACTTAAATCTGATTTAGATCAAAAAACATACTTTATAAATAATTACAAAAATAGAATTAGCATAAAAGAAAATAATATTTTTATTAAAAGACTTGGAAATATTCAAGTCAAATATTCTAGACCAATACCTAAAAATGCAATTATCAAAAAAGCAACCATTATCAAAACAAAAACAATGAAATATTACATATGTATTTCATTTGAAACAGAAAGGATAATACAAAAAGAGAACTTAAACCTTAATAAAGCCATTGGCTTGGACTTCTCTGTTTCAAATCTTTATGTGGATAGCAATGGCAATAAAGGAAAACAAACTATCCAAAACGAACGTATAAGCAAGTATTATAATAAATTAGATAGCCTCTATGATTCTCTACATAGAAAAAAACCAGGTTCATCAAACTATAAAAAAGTATATTTAAAAATATTAAAAGTATATGAGCATATAAAAAATAAAAGAAACGATTATTTGCATAAAGAATCTCATAAAATAGTAAATAAATATGATATTATTGCAATCGAATCATTAAATTTAAAACAAATGGCAAGTTTGCCATTTGTTAATAAGGAAACCGGTAATAAGTTTAAATTAGGCAAAAGAGTATATGATGCATCTTATGCTAGGTTCTTATCGTTCCTTGAATATAAGAGCAAATTATACGGAAAAAGATTAATTACAGTTGATGAACATTTTCCATCAAGTCAAATTTGCTTTACATGTGGCTATATTAATAAAGAAACAAAACAGTTTAATAAAAAAACAATTATTTGTCCTCAATGTGGAAAAATATATGACAGAGATATAAATGCTGCTAAAAATATAAAAAAAGAGGGCATAAGATTAATTGAAAGCAAAATGCGTAAATGAATGGTAACACTTTTATATTATGCGTGTTAATATATTAATAAGAAACAATTATAAATATGAGGTGGAAGATGAATATTGGCGTAAATACATGGGGATTGTCTAAAGCATTTAAAAAAGATTATAATGGAACTTTGGACAGACTAAAAGAACTAGGAATAACAGAAATCGAACCTTGTTTTGTTCTTAATGATTCTTTTAATTTCTTTAAAAGAATAGGTTTTTATATTGGCTTGGCTTTGAATGGAACAAGTGGCAGTAACTGGTTCACTCATCAAATTGATGAAAAGATGAAAGCAATAAAAGAAAAAGGATTTATAGTAAAATATGCACATTTAACTTTTATTATGCCAGATAAAAAAGCTCTAGGAAAAATGATCCCAACAGCTATTGAACTTGCCAAAAAGTATGATATTAAGGGATATGTAATATCATTATTAGTTAAAGACAAGGAAACAACTCTTCAATATTTTGATGACATTGATAAATTTTCAAAAGCATTAAAAGAAGTTGGGTGCAAAACAATCTATCACAATCATAGCGAAGAAATGGATGTAGCTTTAGACTTCTTAATGGAAAGTTTTCCTGATTTGGACTTAGAGTTTGATGTTGGTTGGTCTATAATAGGTAAAAAAGATCCAATAGAATTCTTAAATAAATATCCAGATAGAATTAAAATAATTCATTTTAAAGATGCTAAACAAGATAGTGATAAAGATTTATCAATAGTAATCGGTAACGGGGCATTAGATTTAAGATCAGTAGTAGAGATCACAAAAGAGAAATATCTCAAGGGAGAGATTGAGTACATAATTGATCAGGATGCAAGCAAGAACGATATTATCAATGATATTAGACTTGGCCTTGAAAACATTCAAAAATATCTATAAGAAATAAGCTAGATTTAATCTAGCTTATTTCTTCTGCACCAACAAAATTGTTGGTAATCTTATCTGTAAATAAAACACCATTTAAATGATCATATTCGTGTTGAACAACAATAGAAGGATAATCTATAAATGTCTTAACTGAATCAATGGTATTTTTTTCTATAGGATCATACCATGTCCCACGAATTTTGACCTTTTTATGTCTTAGAACACGTCCATATTTATTTGGAACAGATAAACAACCTTCGCCATTCCCACCAAGAAATACCATTTGAACACTTTCAGCTACAATTTCAGGATTAAACACAACAAATTGTAGTATTTCTTCACCATCATTAATATAGACGGCAAATATCCTTTTTGATATTCCAATCTGAGGAGCCGCAAGTCCAACGCCACTTCTTAAATTATATTTTTTAGATAGTTTTTCATCTTGGCTCATCTTTAAGTATTTAAGCATTCTTTTTCCTATATTTAAATCATTCTTTGAAATAGGCAATTGAACCTTTTCAGCAATTCTTCTCAATACTTCATTGCCAACTTTAACAATACATTCATTATCTATCATATTAATCACCGAATATATTATACCATATGTAAAAAATAAATTGATATTTTATGGTAAAATATCAATAGGTGTAAATATGAAAAATAGAGAATTAATGAGTGGTGGCAATCCATTTAAAACAGTAATTATTTTTTCGATACCATCCATTCTTGCTATGTTAATCAACTCAATATATAACGTTGTTGATAAAATATTTATTGGCAACTATGTATCTCATGAAGCTTTAGCTGGATTACAAGTTGTTGCACCATTAACCTTTCTTGCTTTTAGTGTCATTGTTATGTTTGGGCTTGGAAGCGCCACTTATTCTTCAAATAAATTAGGTGAAAAGAAAGACGAAGAGGCAATTAAAATATTTAATAATTCACTTATTTTATCTTCAATTGTTGTTGTTTTTATTATGCTTTTATTCTTTATTTTTTCTAATTTTTTACTAACTTTATGTGGCGCTCTTCCAGAAAATAGAATATACGCAGAAGAATACCTTTTTGTTTTAACATTTGGTTTTATTTTTCAATCTATATCTTATTTCTTCACAATGAATATTAGAAGTGAGGGAAGACCGCTCTACTCAATGTTTGCTCAAATAACGGGATGTGTTGTAAATATTGTCTTAGATGCGCTATTTATCATTGCATTTAAGTGGGGTGTTATAGGAGCTGCTTTAGCTACCGTTATTGGTCATATATCTAACTTTGCTATAGGGCTATATTTCTATGTTTTTTCAAAGAAGAACTACTTTACTCTTAATTTAAAAGAAGGAATCAAAATTGAATGGAAATATATGATGCAAGTAGTTTTAATTGGACTATCTAGTGCAATCCTAAACATTTGCAATTTTGTTTCAACAATTATATATAATAACGTCATAGGTAAATATACAAATGCTTTATCTATTCTTGCAATTTTAACGTCGTTAGATGCTTTATGTATAATGCCTTGTGTAGGAATCAGACAAGGTTTATTACCTATATTTGGTTATAATTATGGTGAAAGAAACTATAATCGTATATTTAAAATATATGGTGTCGGACTAATATATGGTCTATTCTTTGGCGTTATGATGTGCTTCACAATTATGTCTTTTCCACATTTCTTTATTAATTTATTTGTTGAAGGTGGAGAAACACAGGAACTTATCGACGAGGCTGTTAGAATTCTCAGATTCTATCCAATAGGTATAACTATAATAAGTATTAACATGAATACATCCGCACTATATCAAGCAACTCGTGCAAAATTTAAAGCTTCATTTTTATCTGCTATGAGACAATGTATATACTTAATACCATTGCTATACGTTTTAGATGCACTTTATGGAAGTGGTGGTGTGTGGTATGCTATGCCAATGTCAGATGTATTATCAGCCATAACAGGATTATTCCTATTCTTTACAACATACATATGCTATAAAAAGTTAGGATACTTATCTATAAAAGATTATAGAAATTCAAGTCGTCATGAGGAACAAATGATATGATGATTGCAGAAGTCATTCTCGATTTAAAAAATAAATCCGTTGATAAGCCTTTCTCTTATGCTGTACCGGAAAGGTTTTTGAGCGTTATTGAAATTGGCGAAAGATGCTATGTTGATTTTTCAAGTTTTAAACGTATGGGAATTATAATTGATCTCAAAGACGAAGAACCAACAATGCCACTAAAAGAAATAGAAGAATTGATAGATATCGAGCCAGTTTTAACCGAAGAATTAATTAAAGTAGCTACGTATTTATCTAAAACATCCTGTTATCCTCTTATCACATATCTACAGACAATGATTCCTAATGTCTTAAAAGTTGGTTACACTAAAACAGTTAAATTATTAGATAAAGATGACTTCCAATTAAATCTTATTTTCAACGGGAATGATAGTATAGATTATAATAAACTCGATAATCATGACATATCAAAAATAAAAGAAGCGCTAAAAAAGAAACAAGTTGAAATAATTTTTAATTATTCTAAAAAAGAATCTATTAAATATGAAAAGATCGTTTATCTTAACTATGTTCCTGAAAAAATGACAGAAAAAAGAAAGCAAATCGTAGATTATTTGCTTTCAAATAATAAATCAGAAAGATGGCCAATCTTAAGAGAAAAACTTTCGGTTAGTCTTGATACAATCAATAGGATGAATGCCCAAGGAATTGTAAGCATTAAAGATAAAGAAGTATTTAGGAATGTAGAAACCCTAAAGCCTCTCAAAGATAAAAAGGTCATTTTTACAGAAGAACAAAACCAAGCTTTTAACAAAATAGCAAGTAACTTAGATAAAGAAAACGTTTTTCTTCTTCATGGAATAACAGGCAGTGGAAAAACAGAAATATACTTAAATCTATTTGAAGAGGTTTTAAAGAAAGGAAAAGAAGCAATAATGCTAGTTCCTGAAATTTCTCTTACTCCGATGATGGTAAATAGATTTAAATCTCGATTTGGCAGCAATGTGGCGATTTTTCACTCGGAATTATCTGATAATGTAAGATATGATGAATGGAGAAAAATTTTAAAAGGCGATGTTAAGATTGTTGTTGGTGCGAGAAGTGCTATTTTTGCACCATTCAAAAATCTCGGTATCATTGTAATAGACGAGGAGCATGAACAGACCTACAAACAAGATACCCAACCTATATATCATGCGAAAGACGTTGCTCTTGCAAGAATAAAAAATCATAATTGTATGCTATTACTTGGTAGTGCAACACCATCAGTGGAATCATATGCACGATGTTTAAAAGACGTGTATCATTTAGTTGAAATAAAACATAGAGCAAACAATTATGGGCTTCCAAAAACTGTTGTCGTTGATCTAAACGAAGAATTCAGAAAAGGAATGAATGGTTATATTTCTACAAAACTTAAAAATGAAATAGAATCACGTTTAGAAAAATCAGAACAATCCCTACTATTACTAAATAGAAGAGGCTATTCAAACTATCTAATGTGTAGAGCTTGTGGTCACGTAGAAAAATGCCCAAACTGTGACGTAACACTTACGTATCATAATTTCGATAAAACATTAAAATGCCATTATTGTGGATATGAGACCCCTGTCATAACAAAATGTACAAAATGTGGTAGCACATTTATTGAAAAGGTTGGCTTTGGAACAGAGAAGTTAGAAGAAGAACTGAAAAATCTTTTTCCTTCTGCAAAAGTAGTTAGAATGGATAACGATACAACAAGAGGCAAAAACGGCCATGAAAAAGTTCTCTATGAGTTTGAAAATAATGGTGATATCCTTGTTGGCACACAAATGATTGCAAAAGGATTAGATTTTCCAAATGTTACTCTTGTTGGAGTAATAAATATAGATCAATCCTTAAAGATACCGGATTTTAGAAGCAAGGAAACCACTTTTGAACTACTCACCCAAGTATCTGGAAGAGCAGGAAGAGGTGATAAACCGGGTCTTGTGGTTGTTCAAACTTATAATAAAGACCACTATGCAATAAAATATGGTTTAAAGCAGGACTATCTAGGGTTTTTTAATGAAGAAATGAAAGTCAGAAAGATAGCAAGATTTTCTCCATTCTTTTTCATGACACAGATCAAAATAAAATCTAAAGAATTGAAAACAGCATTTGAAGAATGTCAAAAAATCAAGTATCAATTAGAAGAATCTTTCCCAAATGGTGACTTAATTATTTTAGGTCCGCTACAGCCATCTGTAGCTAGAATTGATAATAATTATATTTTTAACCTAGTTTTAAAATATAAAAAAGTTGATAATTTAGATATTATATTAAAGAATATATATGATAAGGAAAGCAAAGAAGACATCCTAATCTCTATAGATAGATTTCCAACTTCTTTCTAGGTGAAACAATGAACAAAGATATAAAAATATGTTTTATGGGATCGCCATTATTTGGTAAAATTGTTCTCGAAAAATTAATAGAAAACTTCAGTGTTGTGCTTGTAGTAACTCAACCAGATTCATCTACAAAAGGAGGTAGAGTTATAATAGAACAACCAGTTAAGAAATTGGCTATGGAATATAATATTCCTATATTTCAACCTGCGAATATCAAAGAAAACTTTTCTGTTATGAAAGAATATGAATTTGATTATATAGTAACTGCTGCCTATGGTCAGTTTATTCCACTAGACGTTCTTCATCTTCCAAAAAAATTGACACTAAATGTTCATGGTTCATTGCTTCCAAAATATCGTGGAGGAGCTCCTATTCAAAGGGCAATAGAAAACGGAGATGAATACTTAGGAGTTACAATAATGAGAACGATTCTCAAGATGGACGCTGGTGTCATTTATAAGCAATCAAAAATCAAATTAGAAGACTCAGACAACTATGAAACAATGACATATAAGCTTGCAAGTCAAGGAGCCCTTGATATAGTTGAAGTAATAGAAAAAATGTATGAAAATAGTGAAAGCATTGAACCAATCCATCAAGATGTCTCATTAGTTACATTTGCTCCTAATATTTCAAAAAACGAGGAAATATTGCGATTTTCTGAAAATGCATCAACGATCTTTAACAAGATTAGAGCATTTAACCCAAACCCTTTAACATACTTCACCCATAAAGGCCAAACATACAGAGTTTATTCCTCTACAGTCATTGAAGATAATTCAAATGCTCTTCCTGGTACCATTTTAGAAAACAAAAAATCATTAATTATAAAATGTGGAGAAAATGCATTAAAAATCTTGGAAATCCAGCCATCTGGAAAGCAAAAAATGGATATTGCAAGCTTTTTAAATGGATATCGAAACAAATTTGAAATTAATTCGATAATTGAATAATCAATTTGACATATTTTTAAATAAAAGGTTCCAATCATGGAACTTTTTTTATTTTAAATATCTTACCTGTTATTTATTTTAATCACTTAATGTGTTAAAATAATTTCAGTGTAAAGGAGATAAAATATGGAAATCGACAAAACAAAAAATATTTTTTCTAGAGAAGAGATGTTTGAATTAAACAAAGAAAGACTTGAATCTCGTGGTGTAACAATCGATGATATTGCCCAGATTGCTTACAAACAACAATCAAAATTCACAAAAGACATCGATTACGAGATTGTTTTAGAAAGCACAAGAAAGATTCTTTCATATGCTGATGCTTTTCATATCATTCAACTTGGTATTGAAATTGATGAATTAGCTGAAAAAGAGATGCTATCTTATCCAATTCAAGCTGTCATTAAAACAGATCTTGGCCTTTTTGGACTTGATGAACTATTTGGCCTTGAACTTGCCGGAAACTACGGCATAATTGGCAAAACTAATTTTGGTGATATTGATGTCAATAAGCCAGCAAAGGTCAATGAATTGAATGAAGAAGGCAAAAAACCTAACAAATGTCATACATTCCTTGATGATATAGTAGGTGCAATTGCTGCATGTGCTTCAACAAGAGTAGCTCAAATCTATAAAGAAATGGAAACTCATCATAAAGGACCTAAACAATTTTAATAATGAATGAGGAAAGATCGTTAGAGGATTTCTTTAAGGGTTCTGAAAAAGAATACAATGTAAAGAAAGCTCGAAACAATCGTACAAAAGCATCAGTAACATCTCGTTCATCTGCATCCAAAAGTGATAATAAAATCATAGATTTTTTTAAAAGCAGATTCAGTTTTGATACTGATGTTGATTTAACAAATCCCGTTAATGTTCTTTATAGAAGAAATTATGTTATAAAAAACATAACCATTTTAGCTAACTTAGTTTTCTTCCTATTCTCTTTAGTCGGTATTTCTAAATCTAATATTATCATTACTATTGCGTTTTGGCTTGTAATGACTGCTTTGTCACAAACAATTCATCAAATGCTCAAAAGAAAGCAAGATGATTTAAGCCACCAACAACTTGTAATGTATTTGCAGTCGCTTTTCATATTTATTCTATCTGTAGTCCTTTACGTAAGGGTATACTTGGGATTTACCGTCCTGGATATAGGTGATACAGGACTTTCAAGTGTTGAGTTTTCTATAACTCAAGCATCATACATATTGATCTACTTTACACTAGTAATTATGTCTTTATATCAAGACACCAAACTACTAAGAGCTATGTTTTTCTGGGTGCTCGTTATTTTAACAGTCATCCACCTAACGCTTTTACATCCAGAATTGTATTCACACGCTTCATCAATAAGAGAGCTGTGGGATTTTATTGCTGATGACAACTATAGGATATTCCTAGATATCGGTCTTAGAACATTTGTATTTTTAGTTTTCTTCGCCGCTCTTTATAGTTCTGCATCTGTCTTCCATTTTGTATCTGAAGAAAGAAAAACTGAATTTAATAGAAGAGTAGATGTTGAAACAAACTTTAAAGATGTTGTTGATAGTGTGTTTGAAGCCGTTAAAGCTTATGATACATCAAAAGATCCATTTGAACTTAGACTTTCATCAGTCAAAGTCGCATCTGTGGCCAAGGAATTAGCTCTATCCTTAAATTTCCCTACTTCAACAGTAATGGAGGTGGATTATATGGCTACTGTCCATGCAGAAAAGCTAACGGAGCTTGATTTATCTGGCGTTACCGAAATAAATGAAAACAATTTTGAAGGCGTCCTTGAAAAAACTAAATTGGCCACAACAATTATTAAAAGATTACAACTATCCAAAAAAGCCGAAGATATCATTTATAGATATTTTCAGGGAATGTTGGATAAAAGATTCGTGGACAAAATGTCGCTTTCTCCAAACGACTATATTCCAAACATTATCCTTCTATCAGAAATTTACTGTATACTAAGATCTGATACAAGCTATAAGAAAGCATTAACACATCAAAGATCGGTAGAACTCGTAGAAAATGGATTTAATATTTTCTTCGATCAAAACCTCATCACAAGATTTGTTAAATTCAATCATGAAATTCAAATAGCCTACGAAAGGGCTTAAAAGGGGAACAAATGAAATATATTTTTACAAGCGAAGCGGTGACAGAAGGTCACCCAGACAAAGTCGCTGATAGAATTGCCGATTCTATCCTCGATGAGTTAATCAAGCAGGACGCTAATTCACGTGTTGCTTGCGAGGTTGTTACATCAACAAATTTAGTATTTATTTTTGGACAAATTACATCTCAAGCGCATGTCAACTATGAACAAGTTGCAAGAGACATAGTTAAGGAAATCGGATATACAAAACACGAATACCAGTTTTCTTATGACACAATGAAGGTAATGATTGCTATCGACAAGCAATCACCAGACATTGCTATCGGTGTAGATGAAGGCGAGAATAAAGAACTTGGTGCTGGTGACCAAGGAATTATGTTTGGTTTTGCATCAGATGAAACTAAAGAATTAATGCCACTTGGTGAAGTTTTTGCTCAAAAACTAGCACAAAAACTTACATATGTAAGAAAAGAAGGTATTTTAAACTATCTTAGACCAGATGGTAAAACACAAGTATCGATAGAATACGAAGATGGCAAGCCAAAACGAATTGATACTGTTCTTGTTTCTTGCCAACACGATGATGATATCCCTGAAAGCAAGATTAAGGAAGATATCATTCGTGAAGTAATAAACAAAGTGCTTCCAAAAGAATTAATGGACGATAATACAAAAGTATTAGTAAATCCAACTGGTAGATTTGTAATAGGCGGCCCAGCCGGAGACACAGGCCTTACAGGAAGAAAGAATATTACTGATACATATGGTGGCTATGCTAGAAATGGTGGCGGATCATTCTCAGGAAAAGACCCTACAAAAGTGGATAGAAGTGCAAGCTATATGTTAAGATACGTAGCTAAAAATATCGTTGCTGCTAATCTCGCAAAGAAAGTTGAAATTCAAATATCATACGCCATCGGTGTTTCAAAACCAATTTCAGTATATGCAAATACCTTTGGTACTGGCATATTATCAGATGATAAACTAGTTGATATCATCAAAAAGGAATTCGATTTAACACCTTCAGGAATTATTAAAACATTAAATCTTAAGACCCCTATCTACAAAGAAACAAGTTGTTATGGTCACTTTGGAAGAGAAGAAAAAGTCTTCCCATGGGAAAGGCTTGATAAAGTTCAAGATTTAAAGAAATATTTATCTTAATTATTTTTTCCAATTTTTATCTTTATATTTAGGAATTGGGTCATAACCACCCTTACTAAATGGATTGCATCTGAGAATTCTCCAAAATACCAAAATTGAAGCATAGAAAAAATTGTAGTTACTATATGCATCGATGGCATATTCGCTACACGTTGGCATATACTTACAGGTTTTTCTTGAGTATTTGGTTCTTTCTTGGTAATTTTTAATCCATTTAATCATTAGCTTATTCATAATCATATTCTAACATAAAAAAGGAGGATCAACTATGTGGATTTTATGGACTGTACTTGGAATAATTTTATTCCTACTTATCGTTTGCTTCGCAATGGGATTTATCCTATGGCAAAAAGCCATTCCAACACCTAAACCAGAAACTTACTTAAATAGACATGCTGAAAACAAAGACGAAACTGATTTCTATCAATATCATCGCAAAATCTTACAAGATCTCGAAGATATGCCAACAGAAGATGTAGAAATCAAATCTTTCGATGGTCTAACACTTCATGCTTTTTACCGAGAAGCTCCATCCAAAACAAACAAGACAATTATCAGTGTTCATGGTTATCTAGGAGGTGGTCTTTTTACTGCTCCAGAATTTTCATACTGGCTTGTTGATTACAACTATAACATCCTATTTATTGACTTAAGAAGTTATGGAAAGAGCGAAGGAAAGTATACAACATATGGCGTAGAAGACTATAAAGACCTACTAAAATGGATTGACTACATCGTTGATAGGAATGGAGAAGATTCTGAAATTGCTTTATTTGGTATTTCTATGGGCGGTAACACAGTTTGTAACACCGCTGATAAAGTTCCTCCTCAAGTAAAATGCATTATAGACGATTGTGGATTTACATCTGCAAACGAAGAATTTAAATATATGACAAAAGAATTGTTCCATTTACCATTATTTATCCTCTCATTTGCGAATTTAATTAATTTAATGGTTTGTCATTTTGATTTTAAGGATGCAGATGCAAGAGCATGCCTTAAAAAATCTAGAGTTCCAGTACTTTTTATGCACAGCAAAGCTGATACATTCGTTCCAACATATATGGGACTTGAAAACTATGAAGCATGTTCAAGTGAAAAAGAAATCAAATTATTTGAAGGAGTAGCACACGCAAGAAGTCTTTTCAAGTATCCAGAAGAATACAAGAGATGTGTTTTAGACTTCCTTGCTAAGTATTTCTAATGGACAAAGTTATCACAACAAAACTCAAAGATATACTTTGTGACCTCACAGATGAAGTACATTATATCTTTGAAACCCCTCTCGATAATGCGTTTGTTGTTGCAACATATATTCTCTCATCAAAATCATTGCCATATTTCTCTAATCTTTCAGAAGAAGCAAATAACACTATCTCATCAATATACAATACCTTTAAAAAAATAGAGTATACTCCACACGAGATGAGAAGAGCTTTTAGCGAAGCTTATCTCATGAGTCTAAGAGATGTAAAAGACTATACAGTTAAAACCACTTTAGAATTACCTCTTTTGTATTTTCGAATGATAGTCGATTTGCTCGCTTCTAAAACAGAATATGAGCATATAACAATTCTAAATGCAAGCGCTAATATTGGTACATTAGCTTTAGCTCTTGCGATGAGCGAAAACATCAATGAAAATGATCTATATGTTACTGTAAATAATAAAGAAGAAGTAAGAGTTGCTGAAAACCTTAGAAATTTATCTGGGTATACATATCCAATTCAAGATACATTACCTTCTTTATCTTTTAGAGCGGACATCATAGTTTCAGATCCTTTTTTAAGGACACCAGAAGATATTCTTATATTTTTTGAAGACTATATGGAATATCTGAACACTAATGGATTCTTCGTTGTAGCGCTTCCAACAGATTACATAAGAAGTCGTGTGTTTTCTGATTCATTAGAAGACCACAACCTAGTTCTTCTCGGTCTAATTGAATATCCAAAAGATCTTTTAGAAGGACTAATTGAATCAAGCATAGTAATCTTAGAAAGAAAAACAGCTACCAACAAAGAATTTTTCCACGTTTCAATGTCTAGCATCAAAGACATCGAACAAAACATCAAAATTATGGACGAAATAAAAAAATATATAAGTGAATATTTAGGAGACAAGTAACAATGAAAATTATGTCAATCAATTGCGGATCATCAAGTTTAAAATTTAAACTTTTTGAAATGCCAGAAGAAAAAGTCATCACAGAAGGTCAATTTGAACGTATCGGTTTCAAAGAAATGGGAACCTACAAAATCAAATTCAATGGTGAGAAAACAGAATCATCTCTTTTACTCCCTGACCACAGTGTTGCCGCAGACCACTTACTCAAAGATTTAATCGATAAAAAAATCATTTCAAGTCTTGATGAAATCAAGGGTGTTGGCCACAGAATTGTCCAAGGTGGTAAATATTTTAAAGAATCATGCATCGTTAATGAGTGGTCTAAAGCAAGAATAGAAGAATTAATCGATCTTGCACCTCTTCATAATAAAGCACATTTAATAGGTATCAACGCTTTTGAAAAAGCTCTACCAAACGTTAAACAAGTAGTTGTATTTGATACTGCATTCCATCAAGGAATGGAAGAAGAAGCTTTCATGTATGCTATCCCTTATTATTGGTATAGTGAATATGGCATCAGAAAATATGGTGCTCATGGTACAAGCCACCAATTTGTTGCTAATGAATATGCAAGACTCACAAATCAAGATATCAAAAAACTAAAAATAATTACTTGTCATATTGGAAATGGTGCATCACTTTGCGCAGTTGAATATGGAAGATGCAAAGATACATCAATGGGTCTTACTCCACTTGAAGGTGTTCCTATGGGAACTCGTACAGGCAATATTGATCCAACAGTAGTATCATATATTTGCCAAAAAGAAAATAAGGATGCTTATACCGTTGTTCAAGAACTAAATAAAAAGAGTGGTTATCTCGGTGTATCAGAAATCTCTAATGATGCAAGAGACTTAGAAGAAGCCTATAAGAAAGGCAACGAAAAAGCCATTCTTGCACTTCATATTCAAGAAAAGAGAATCGCCGATTACATTGCTTCATATTATGTTTATCTAAACGGATGCGATGCAATGGTTTTCACAGCTGGTATCGGCGAGAATTCAGATACAATGCGTTCAAGAGTTTGTGCAAGGCTCAAAGTTCTTGGTGTAGAAATTGATGAAAAACTAAATCTCGATAGAGGACATCCATTTAGAATCTCAACTCCAAACTCTAAAATCGATGTTTGGGTTATCCCAACAAATGAAGAATTAGTTATCGCAAGAGACACTTTAAGAATAATTAACGAATAATTTTGAACATTATAATACCTCCGTAGTATCTATCTATATGGAGGTATTTTTTATGAAAAAAATCATTATCTTTACTTTACTTATATTATCGTTCCTCATTTCAGCACCAATTTCAAAGGCTGAAGATGTAGGTACTTGGAATGTCTTCAAAAAAACAAATGGTGAATCATTCATCTATGAAACCAAAAATGGAGATACGGTCAAACTTGAAAAGAAAATAAATGAAACTAAATATCGTTTTGTCTTGAACAACAATAAAAAACTTTATATTGATATTGAAAATAAAGCCTTTTCTTTTGTAAATTTCTTTGAGTCATCTTCATATTTCTTCCTTTATGGTGCTTGTTACCGCGAAATAGATCAGTTCAGTAAAGATGCATATAAACCATACATTATAAGAATGAACAAAGACCTATCGAACTCTCTTCTTCATATGGATTTAAGAGAGGATATCGGGAATTCTCCTTATTACACTTCTATGATGGAATTTGGCGCCGACAATTTAATAGTTTCTGAAATCTACAATGGTACCTTTAACGGCATAACCTATAATGGACTTTATGTTATTCATTCATTTGATGAAGATTTAAACATTACTTCATCAATAGATGTGGGTGATTCCGAAGTAACTTTATCAGTAGCCTATGATTGTATTGATATAAAAGATGCCAGAAACAATCATATGTATTTTGATGGCAGTTTCAATAGACTAGATTCCTACAAAAGAGAAGAAACCATAGAAGGTTACTTTGAACTATTAACTGATACCATTGTTAATGATGAATATTATCCAATTGGATCTATTTTTTCAAATCCTGGTGTTTACGTCTTAGAAGATGGTTATCACGAAAGAAAAGTAATATCACTAAATCCAAAAATAACTTTAACTGGAGAAATGCAAGACGAATACTATAAAGAATCAGTTTCCTATCAAGTATCCGGTGGCATTGTTGAAATCAACGGAGAAACGTGCAATCTCAATGGCACTATCTATAAACCTGGTAGCTACACAATGAAAGTTAAAGGCATAGATGGCTACTTAACACAAAAGACCTTTATAATACTCCCAGAATTTCTAACCACAATAGAAAATAACACATTAAATGTAGGAGACACTTTAAAATTCACAGGCAGTGGTATTTTAAATGGAACCATAATTGAATCTGGATATACTATTACAGAACCAGGAAACTATACTTTTTACCTACTTGCCGGTGATAAAGTAATAGAAGAAATTAAATTCAGCGTTCCAAAAGTCACTGTCACCACCGAAACAAAAAACAACGTATACATTATATACATTTGTGTAGGTATAGCTGTGCTTATTGCCATAGCTGTAATTTTACTTACGAGCAAGAAGAAACCAAAACCAACCGAAAACGAACAGACTCCATAACCAATTCGGCTATTATCTATATACACCTCTCTTTTTGGAAACGGTTCGCCGTTTCCTTTTCTTTTGTGATTTTTTTGTTAAATTAGCACTCAACACTTGCAAGTGCTAAAAAAGTGTATTATAATAAATTAGCACTAGGAAACATAGAGTGCTAAAAAGCGAGGTGAAAATATGGAAATGCAAAATTATAGTCAAGATAAAGATATATTAAAGAAGTTTGGTAAAAACCTTAATGAGCTTGCTAAAGATGGAAAAATGGATCCAGTAATTGGTAGAGATGAAGAGATTTCCCAAATAATAATGATTCTCTCACGTAAAACCAAAAACAATCCAGTTCTCATCGGTGAACCTGGCGTTGGTAAAACCGCAATAGTAGAAGGATTAGCACAACGTATAGTAAAAAACGATGTTCCAAACAATCTTAAAGACAAAACCATCTTTGAATTGGATATGGCAGCACTTGTAGCTGGCGCAATGTATAGAGGTGAGTTTGAAGAAAGATTAAAAGCCGTCCTCAATAAAGTAAAAGAATCAGAAGGGAAAATCATCATGTTTATTGATGAACTTCATCTGATTGTTGGCGCAGGTAAAACTGATGGTGCCCTCGACGCATCTAATATGCTTAAACCAATGCTCGCAAGAGGTGAACTCCACTGCATTGGCGCAACAACACTTAACGAATACCGTATGTATATTGAAAAAGATGCTGCACTTGAGAGAAGATTCCAAAAAGTTACAGTTCATGAACCAACAGTAGATGATACTATTTCTATTTTAAGAGGTTTAAAAGAAAGATTTGAAGCCTTCCACGGAGTAAAGATCACAGATAACGCCCTAGTAGAAGCTGCAACTATGTCTAATAGATACATTACTGATAGATATCTTCCAGATAAAGCAATTGACCTAGTAGATGAGGCTTGCGCTTCCATCAAAGTGCAATTAGAATCAAACCCAGAAGAAATAGAATCCTTAAACAGACGTATTATGCAACTTGAGATTGAAAGAGTATCTCTTTCCAAGGAAAAAGATCAAGTTTCTATTGAACGTCTAAATAAAATTGTAGAAGAACTCAAAGAATTAAAAGAAAAAAACGATAATCTAAAAGCTAAATGGGAAGTTGAAAAGAAGGAAATTGCCCATACTAAAGAACTTCAAATGAAATTAGAAGAAGCCAAGACTAGACTAGATAATTTCCTCCAAGAAGGAAACTATGAAAAAGCCGCAGAACTCCAGTACTCAACCATCCCATCTCTTCAAAGAGAGCTTAAGACAATCAACGATGACCCAAACAAGATTCTATCAGAAGTAGTAAACGAAGATAAAATCACTGAGGTAATCGCAAAGTGGACAAATATCCCAGTAAACAAACTCAAACAAGGCGATAAAGAGAAATTACTAGGCTTAAAAGAAAAACTCGCTAAAAGAGTAATTGGTCAAGATGAAGCAATTTCTCTTGTTTCAGATGCGATAATTAGACAACGCGCTGGAATTAAAGATACAAATAGACCTATAGGTTCGTTCTTATCACTCGGTCCAACTGGAGTTGGTAAGACTGAGCTTGCCAAAGCTTTAGCTGAAGCTCTATTCGATTCAGAAAGCCATATCATAAGGATTGATATGAGTGAATACATGGAAAGGTTCAATGTTTCAAGACTTATTGGTGCCGCCCCAGGTTATGTCGGCTATGGGGAAGGCGGTCAACTAACTGAAGCAGTAAGAAGGAATCCATATTCAATCGTTCTATTTGATGAAATTGAAAAAGCACATCCAGATGTTTTCAATGTGCTCCTTCAAATATTAGATGATGGTAGAATCACAGATTCACAAGGACGTACAGTAGATTTTAAGAACACCATCATCTTTATGACATCAAATCTAGGTTCTGAATATTTGTTAAACAAAACATCTAACACCAAAGAATTAATTGATGCCGTTCTTCATAAAACATTTAAACCAGAGTTTTTAAATAGAATAGATGAAATCATCACATTTAATGCTTTAGATAAGAATGTATGTAAGAAGATTGTTGAAAAATTATTAAATGAACTCAAATTAAATCTACAAGAAAAACGTATAAACATCGATTTCACAGAAGAATTAAAGAACTATATAATCGATTCATCATATTCAGATACATTTGGTGCAAGACCAATTAAGAGATTCATCCAAAAGAATATCGAAACCCTAGTCGCAGAATCAATCATAAAAGAAGAAGTTAAACCAGGAGACAGCATCATATTAGATGTTCAGAATGATAGAATCATTATTAAATAAAAAAAATCCTTGATAACTCAAGGATTAAAAATCATATTGGTGCGGATAACAGGACTTGAACCTGCACACCTCGCGGTACAAGAACCTAAATCTTGCGCGTCTGCCAGTTTCGCCACATCCGCAAGAAATTGGCAGGGCCGGAAGGATTCGAACCTTCGATGATGGAGTCAAAGTCCATTGCCTTAACCACTTGGCTACGGTCCTATCAATTGCCTTATTATAATAACACAAAAAAACTTCAAATGCAAGTAGTGATATTTGTAGTTTTTATTATTTTATTAATGATATTAATACGTTTATTCACTTTGACTTGATTTTATGATATTATTAATTAGGTGAATTATGATTAAAGTACTATCCACAAAGATGATGAGAGATGCAGATAATTATGCTGTATCAAACGTAATGCCTGAAATTGAATTAATTAGAAAAGCGGGTAAAGCCGTTTTTTCGCAATACCATTTTAAAGGAAAAACCCTCATCATCATTGGTAGCGGAAACAATGGTGGAGATGGTTTAGCCTTAGCTAAACTTTTAAAAGAAGACAACAAAGATGTATCAATCCTTCAGCTCTTCCCAATTACTAAACCACACCTATTAGAACTCTTATCAGAATGCATTGATTCTTTTATCCCAATTTATGAATATTCAAGCTCATTTAAATTTACTGGATATGATACATTTGTTGATGCAATATTCGGAATTGGTTTTAAAGGTGAACTTGAAGGAATTACTAAAGAAGTAGTAGAAAAGATTAATTCTCTTAGGACATATACCATATCAATAGATATTAACTCAGGGTTAAATGCTGATAATGGTATCACAAAACTTGCAGTAGTTTCAGACATGACAGTTGCGATTGGCTTTGTAAAACCAGGTCTACTATTAAACGACTCAAAAGACTATATTAAGTATCTAACATGTATCAATATTGGTATTCCTTATAATGGTGAAAGCTACTATCTATATAATTCTACCGACTTCAACAAAGAATTTCCAAAAAGAAAATATAATTCTCACAAAGGAACCTATGGTTATGTAGGCATAATGGGAGGATCCTATAAATATAGTGGTTCAGTGAAACTCTCAAATCTAGCATTAGTAAGCCTATCAGTAGGTGCTGGAGTTTCAAGAGTTATCGCACCATATGCTATATGTGATTCAATTTTACCATTTTTATTAGAATCAACCATCTTCCCAATCACATCTAACGCCGATAATAATTTCTCTTTTGAAGAAGATGAAATTCATTCCGCAATCACAGGCCTTTCAGCACTTGGCCTAGGTATGGGAATGGGCGTAAGTGAAGATAACTGTAAGATCATCGAATATATCCTCTTAAACTATGATAAAAAACTATTAATTGATGCGGATGGACTAAACAATCTTTCGACAATGGATTTAAATCTTTTAAATAAATCTAAAGCTGATATCGTTTTAACACCTCACGTTAAGGAATTTTCAAGATTAATAAATAGATCAGTAGAAGATATCCTTAATAATCCAATTGAATACGCTATAAAATTCACAGAAGAATACAACGTAACCCTTCTTTTAAAAGGCACAGCTACTATTATATCTAAAGCTGGAAAAGTATATATTAGCGCAACCGGTTCTCCAGCTTTATCTAAAGGTGGATCTGGTGATATTCTATCAGGTATCATCACAGGACTTATGGGATATAAAGATGCTTTGTCATCTTCAATATCTGGTGCTTATATCTTTGGTAGATGTGGAGATTTAGCACTTAGAAAATACGGAAGTTATTCACCACTTCCAAGAGATATCATTAATCTCTTAAAAGAGATAATGAAAAAGTATTAAAAAAGTATATAATATAAAAGTAACCATTAATAAGGAGTTATTTCATATGACAGATAATGAAAGACTTGCGGAATTAATATTCCCAAACATTAAAACAACCATAGAAGACTTAGAAAAACGCTACCCAAAAAGAAATCTACCTGAAGGTGCAATAGTAGATAGATTTGCACCATCACCTACAGGATTCCTTCATTCTGGTAGTCTTTTTACTGCGATGATATGCGATAAGTTTGCGAGACAAACAAATGGTGTATTCATGCTAAGACTTGAAGATACTGATACAAAAAGAGAAATTGAAGGTTCAGGCGAGAGACTCCTAAATGAACTTGCTCTATTTGATATCATCCCAACAGAAGGTTATTATGGTTCATATGAAAAAGGCAACTATGGTCCATATAAACAATCAGATAGATCAGAAATCTATAACACAGTAATAAAAGAACTTGTTAAACGTGGTGATGCATATCCTTGTTTCTTAAGCGAAGAAGAATTAAATGAAATCCGTAAAGAACAAGAATCTAAGAAAGAAAATCCAGGTTACTACGGAAAATATGCCGTATGTTCATTCTTAACAGCTAAAGAAGCCATCGAAAGGATTGAAAGAGGAGATAAATATATTGTTCGTTTCCGTTCTCATGGTAACCACAACAATAAAATCCATGTTCACGATTTAATTAGAGGTGATCTTGAACTTACAGAAAACGATCAACATATAGTAATTCTCAAGTCAGATGGTCTTCCAACATACCATTTCGCTCACCTTTGTGATGATCATTTTATGGGTACCACTCATGTAACACGTGGAGAAGAATGGTTATCAAGTCTTCCAATTCACATTGAACTTTTTGAAAGACTCGGTTGGGAACCACCAAAATATGCTCACCTTCCAGTAATTATGAAATTAGATGAAGGCAAGAGAAGAAAACTCTCAAAAAGACTTGATAAAGAAGCCGCTGTATCATTTTTCTTAGAATCTGGTTATCCTAAAAAAGCACTCCTCGAATATTTATTCACTCTTGCAAACTCTAATTTTGAAGAATGGCGTCTTGAAAATATGGATAAAGATATCTATGATTTCAATTTCACATTCGATAAATTCAGTATAGATGGTGCTCTATTTGATATCGAGAAAATAAACAACATCTCTAAAGAAAGATTATCAAGACTCACAAAAGCTGAATTCACAGACTTAGCACTAGATTATGCAAAATCTTACAATAAAGAATTAGAATCTCTTATTTTAAGAGATAGACCATATTTCGAATCAATCGTCAACATCGAAAGAGAAAAAGAAAACCCAAGAAAAGACTACACTAAATTTGAAGACGTAGTTCCATTCATCTCTTTCTTCTATGATGACTATTATGAAAATATCATAAACACAACTCCATTCGAATTCAATCCTAAGTTTACTAAAGAAGAAATCAAGGAAGTCTTAACTGCCCATATGAACAATTTAGGTCTTGATTTAACAGAAGAAGAATGGTTTAATAATCTTAAGAGCGTTATGAAACCTCTAGGTTTTGCTGCTAATAAGAAAGAAATGAAAGAGGATCCAGATTTCTATAAAGGGACAATTGGTGATGCATCAGAAATGATTCGTATTGTCCTTGCAGGAAGAAAGAATTCTCCAAATCTTTACTACGTAGAACAAATACTTGGTAAAGATAGAATAATTAATAGATTTAAAAAGGTAGAGTAGCATCTACCTTTCATGGCCTGTTGGAGAAGTGGCTTAACTCACCGCCCTCTCAAGGCGGCATTCGTCGGTTCGAATCCGATACAGGCTACCAAACTTTATAAAAAAGTCTTTTATTGGCTTACATTCATAATACTAAAAAGGAGGATTAAAAATGAGTTCAATTTATGATTTTATTGTTAAAGACAGGAAGGGAAATGATGTAAGTCTTTCAGAATACAAAGGAAAAGTACTACTTATCGTTAACACTGCAACCGGTTGTGGTTTTACACCACATTATGACCCACTTGAAGCAATGTATAAAGAATTTAGAGATCGTGGCTTCGAAATTCTTGATTTTCCATCTAATCAATTCGCAGGACAAGCACCAGGAAGTGATGATGAAATCCATGAATTCTGTACATTAAAATTTGGAACAGAATTTCCTCAATTCGCAAAGATTGATGTTAATGGAGAAAATGCTGATCCACTCTTTGCATACCTTGCATCAGTTAAACCATTTGAAGGATTTGGAAAAGGTCTTAAAAATGCGATGTTAAACAAATTTGCTAAAATGAACAACAAAAAATTTGGTGATAAAACCTACATTGGATGGAACTTCACAAAATTTCTCATCAATCGTGAAGGTGAAGTTGTTGCACGTTTTGAACCAACTATCGATATGAATATTGTTAAAGAAGCAGTAGAAGCTCTTTTATAAAACATTTCTATTCACAAGAACTATTGATCCAACCAATTGTCTATTTAAGAGACAATGTTTGGATCTTTTTTCTTTCTAATAACAAATATCAACATATTCGTTAATTATATGTCAATGAAATATTGACATAACTTGAAACAATAAGTTATACTTTTTATAAAGAATGATAATACACTTTAATAAAAACATTTTCATCATCACTTATAAAATGAACGAATTAAAAGGCGGTTTGAATATATGAGAAGAGCTGGAATAATTATAATAAATGTCATTATTATGACTGTAATTCTAGTCTTTGTTGGTTTTTATACTATATTTGAAAACAAAAATTCCCTAAAAAGACAAACAGAACATTTTGAAAACACTACTATCGCAATGGAACATGTCACTGAAAACTATCTAGAAGGTGAACAACGTATTTGCGATGTTTGGGCAAGATATATAAATAGTAAAGATATGACTATGGAAGAAGCAGTCTCTTTTATTCGCATTTCTCACGTTCTCCCTAATGCATCAGCACATTTAATTTATCTTGATACCAAAAAAGGTATGTCCACAAGATCTCATCTAGGTGATGATGATAAATATGATGTTTCATATTCAGATATGGATTTCTTAAATGATACATCTTGGATATCAGATATTGGGGATTCAATCAATATCTCAAGAGCTTACACAAACACAATGAATGGCGAACAATCAATTGCTTTCTGTAATAAAATTAAGCTCCATGATCCAGAAACCGATACTCTAAGAGATGCAATTTTACTTCGTGTTTTACCAATATCTGAGCTTGAAGAAAAATGGATATTTCCTCAAGAAGAATTCAAGAATACTGAAATCACTCTAATCGATGAAGATGGTGATTATATTATAAAGAGTAAGAACTTCAAGAATTCCAATTTCTTTGAATTTTATAAATCATATAATAAATCAGACCCTCAAATTATTGAACAATTAAAATCTGAAGTAACTAAAACAACAGGTTCAAGAACCATCATTAATTCTGATGGCGACAAGATGCTCCTTGCATATACTCAGATCTCAGAAACTATGGGATGGACATTTTTAAGTCTCATTCCTTCGCAAGATTTAGTTACAAGCAATGAGAATTGGCTTTTAATCGGTGTAATCTCTATAGGACTCCTTGTATTATTCATTCTAGATTTATTATTTACTCAAAGTTTAAATAAAAAATTAAGAATAGCTGCGAAAGAAGCTGAATCCGCAAACAAAGCTAAAACCGATTTCTTATCTACGATGTCACACGATATTAGAACACCAATGAATGCCATTATTGGTCTAACAACTCTAATAGAAAAGAACATTGGAGATAAACATACAGTTGTCGAGAACATAAGAAAGATTCATTTAGCATCTAACCATCTTTTAACCTTAATCAATGATATCTTGGATATATCTAAAGTAGAAAGTGGCAAGTTATCGCTTAATCCTCTCACCTTCTCAATCGTTGATACAGTGGAAAACCTAATAAATGTTTCTCATCCAATGATTAAAGAAAAGAATATCGATTTTAGTTTCCATATCAACAAGTTTGAAAAAGAATACCTCTATGCTGATCAGCTCCGTATCAATCAAATATATATAAATATTCTATCAAATGCTGTTAAATATACAGAACCTTATGGAAGCGTTACAGTCGATTTATTTGAAGGACCAAGCGACAAAGAAGGCTATGTAAGATTAACATATATTGTAGAAGATACCGGCATCGGTATGTCTAAAGAATATATGGCAAAGATGTATGAACCATTCACCCGTGAAACCGATAGCCGTGTAAATACCATTCAAGGTACAGGCCTAGGCCTGACAATTACTAAGAAGATGGTAGATTTAATGGGTGGAACAATTGAATGCGAAAGTGAAGAAGGTAAAGGTACTAAATTCACAATCATACTAGATATCGCTCTTGCCGATAGACAAATCACCGATGATACCATCCTTGAAAAAGTAGATGTTCTTTTGGTGGATGATGATCCAGTATTACTTGAAACCGGAAAAGATACTCTAACATCAATCGGTGTCAACACAGAGACATGTGAAAGCGGCCACAAAGCTCTTGAAATGATCAATAAGAGAAAAGAAGAAGGTATCAAAAATTATGATGTCATTATTCTTGACTGGAAGATGAAAGAGATGGATGGTGTTGAAACCCTTAAGAGAATCAAGAACGAGATAGATGATTCAATTCCTGTCCTGATAATTTCAGCTTATGACTGGTCAGATATCGAACAAGAAGCGAAGGACCTTGGTGCAAATGGTTTTATAAGCAAGCCACTCTTCCGCTCATCTTTATATGATAAGATTAATCAAGCATTAGGCCATGAGAATAAAGTCGCAGAACCACAAGACGATTATTCAGATCTTGTAGGATTAAATATTTTAATTGCCGAAGATAATGATATCAACTGGGAAATCATCTCCGCAATGCTTTCTATGTTTGGAATAACTACAGAACGCGCTGAAAATGGTCTTGTTTGTGTTGAAAAGATAAAGAATGCAAAAGAAAACCAATACACTTTAGTATTTATGGATATTCAGATGCCAGAAATGAATGGACTAGATGCTACAAGGACTATCCGCAAACTCGATAATAAATGGGCTAAATCAATCCCAATCATTGCGATGACTGCCGATGCGTTTTCTGAAAACGTTACTGAATGTTTAAATGCAGGTATGAATGGACACATTGCTAAACCTGTAGATATAAAATTAGTTGTTAAAGAGATTAGAAAAATTATAGAAAGGAAGTCATAAAAATGAAAAAAATCTTTAGAACAATTCTACTCGCAGTTTTAGTTCTTTTGCTTGCAGCTTGTAAGAATGAAACCACAACAAAAGAACAAGATGTATTTACTCCTAAATTAGATACAACAATAGAATGCAAAATTAAAGTAGGAGGTGAGTATAGCAACTTTGAAGCTCTTGAAGATGAGTTTAAACGTTTTAATACATATTATCCTAACGTTGAACTAAGCTATACAAAGATTGATAGCTATCATAAAACAATTGCGACTGTTTTAAAAGGAAAAGATGCACCTAACATTTTCTTCTCATATAGCTCATGGACAGGAAATTCTACATATGATGATGTATTCGCACAAATGGAAAATATTGCTGATCCAGAACTCGGAATAAATCTCGACTGTATCAGACAAGGTCTTATTAATCGTAGTTCAGATGGAAAAGTATTAACAGTTCCAATCTTTTCACAAACATATGGAATGATGGTTAACAATGATTTGTTTGAAAAAGAAGGACTTCAAGTCCCTACTACATTACAGGAATTACTTAATGTTTGTGCAGCATTTAAAGAAAAAGAATATAAGAGCCCAATAATGGGATTTAGTAAAAAATCAAATGGCTGCCTAATGAACACTATTTCATACCCAATCTTTGCTGCAACACTAGCTGAACATCCTGAAGTTGTCGCTCTTGCAAATAGCGGCGATTCTCAAGCTGGCGAATATATGCGTAGCTCACTTGAAACCCTCTCCCAACTAATTAGCAGTGGATGCATTGATTTAGAAGAATGTTCAAAAATAAACGATGACTATACTCAAGTTTTATTACGTTTCTTTGAGGGCGATGTTCCAATGATGATTTGTACTGCGAATACTGTATCTGGAAGAGAAAAACGTGAGAATGAATCAACTGCATTTAAAGAACATCCATTCTCTTATACATTCACAACCATCCCAACAACATCTAAAGGTGGTTACTTCATTGATAGCCCTTTAATCCAATTCTCAGTTAACAAAGATTGTGACAATCTTGCTATGACAAATGAATTTATGCGTTTCCTTATTTCTAGTCAAGAATTAAATCAAGTGGCAGCTAAAAAGTGTATAATTGGAAGTTCTAAAGATTTCTCTTTTGAAAGCTACTATGCTCCATTTAAAGATGTACCAAAAGATTTAATCATTCAACCTACTGCACTTGGAGTTCAAGACACCCTTGCAATTCAAATAAGAATTGCCTCTTACCAAGTTGGGACAGGTGCTATCACAATCGAAGAAGCTATATCAAAATACGGTACATTTAAATAATAAAAGAATCAGTTATTTTCAACTGATCCTTTAATATAATCGATAAAGTTATCTTCAATTATCGATAATTGATGTCCTTTTCTCCATACAAATAAGTATTCAATGTTGGCGTTAATATCACCAATATCCTTAGAGATAATAGAACTATTTAAAACATATTCTGTCTTAGGAAAGATACTAACGCCAACATTTCTATTCGCTAGAGCAATCGCATCCAAATAATTGTCCATTTCACAAACAATGTTTGGATCTTTTTTTATTTTTTTAAACCACTTTTTAATAGTATCTATATGTGTTTTTCTACTAGGAACAATTAGTGGTTCTACCGCAAGTTCATCTAGCGTTATATAATCCTTTTTATCATCTGCCAAATGGTGGCTTTTATTTAAAAATGCCACCATTTTTTCTTCACCAACTTTAATTGAATTTAATAATATTTGGTCATATGGAGCTGTGATTACCGCAAGCGATATTAAACCACTCCTCATTTTTTCAATAAGATCATCACTATTTCCATCGATAACCCTAAACTTAACAAGTGGATATTTTATCATAAATGAACTAATCCAGTTTGCGGCAATATCTGGTGCCATCCCTTCAACAAGTCCAATAGATATAACACCTTTTAATCCAAGTGACATATTATGTATTTCACTCTTGGTTTCATCGACAAGTCTTAGTATATCTTTGGCTTTCTGATATAGATATTTTCCTTCCTCAGTAAGCTTTAATTGTCTCTTTCCTCTAATAAAAAGTTTAGTCCCAAGTTCATCTTCTAAATTCTTTATTTGATTGCTTAAAGGAGGTTGTTGAATCATGAGAATTTTACTCGCTTTAGTGATGTTTAATTCCTCGGCAACCACGATAAAATATTTAAGTGTTCTAAGTTCCATATATTCGCCTCCTTATCATACAAAAAAGATATGATACACATAATATTATATGTATTATATTAAATATAATCAATAGGTTATAATCTATTTATAAAAATTACGAGAGGGAAAATTATGAATGAAAATTTAGAAAACTATTTTGGCTTTAATGTATTTAATGAAAAAGTAATGAAAGATGTACTTTCAAACGAAATCTACAAGGAACTTAAGGAAACTATCGAAAAAGGAAAAGAACTCGATTTAGAAGTTGCAGATAACGTCGCAAGAGAAATGAAGAAATGGGCTCTTTCTAAAGGCGCAACACATTTCACTCACTGGTTCCAACCAATGACTGGAATAACTGCCGAAAAACACGATAGTTTTTTAAATTTTGATAGTGAAGGAAGAGTAATCACTGAATTCTCAGGTAAAGAATTAATCAAAGGAGAACCTGATGCATCAAGTTTCCCATCAGGAGGTCTTCGTTCAACATTTGAAGCAAGAGGATATACAGCATGGGATCCAACATCTTATGCATTTATAAAAGATAAAACATTATGCATTCCAACAGCATTTTGCTCATTTGGTGGTGAAGCTCTAGATAAGAAAACACCACTTTTACGTTCAATGGATGCCATAAACAAAGAAGCACTTCGTATCGTAAAATTATTTAATGCAAATGTAAGCAGAGTCATCCCAATGGTTGGCCCAGAACAAGAATATTTCTTAATCGATAAAGAAGTTTACAAAAAAAGAAAAGATTTACTTTTGACCAATAGAACATTATTTGGTGCTCCTTGTCCAAAAGGTCAACAATTAGATGACCATTATTTTGGAATCATCAAACCACGCATTCAAGCATTTATGAATGATTTAAATGAAGCACTTTGGATGCTTGGCGTTCCTGCCAAAACAGAACACAATGAAGTTGCACCAGCACAGTACGAACTTGCCCCTATATATGAAAGTTCAAACATTGCGACAGACCACAACCAAATCACAATGGAAATAATGAAGAAAATCGCAGAAAAACATGATTTAGTATGCCTCCTTCATGAAAAACCATTCGCTCTTGTAAATGGGTCTGGAAAGCACAACAACTGGTCCCTTAAAACCGATACAGGAATAAATCTCTTTTCTCCTGGTAAAACACAATTAGATCATTTAAGATTCTCTCTCTTTGTAACTGCAGTTGTTGCCGCAGTAGATAAGTATCAAGATTTAATTAGAATCAGTGTTGCAACTCAAGGAAACGATAATAGACTTGGTGCTAATGAAGCACCTCCAGCTATCGTATCTATCTATCTTGGTGAAGATCTTACAAATGCTCTCCTATCACTCGATATAAATACATTTAACAATGAAAAGAAGAACACTCTAAGTTTTGGTGTTACATCAATGCCAACACTCACAAAAGATTCTTCAGATAGAAATAGAACATCTCCATTTGCCTTCACTGGTAATAAATTTGAACTCAGAATGCTTGGTTCATCAAATTCCACAGCTTGCCCTAACATCATGCTTAATTCAGCTGTCGCAAGTGTTCTTAAAACATATGCAGATGAACTTGAAAAAAATAGCAGCGAAGATGCAATTATAAAACTCATTAAGAGAGAAATGAATGCTCATAAGAGAATAATCTTCAACGGCAATGGTTATGATGATGAGTGGGTAAAAGAGGCAGAAAAGAGAGGCCTCTTAAACCTAAAGACTACTCCAGATGCACTCAGCTATCTCACAAACAAAAAGAATGTCGATATGCTGACATCTCTAAAGGTATTTACTGAAACTGAACTCGAGGCAAGATATAATATTCAACTCGAAAACTATGTTGAATGTATGTTAATTGAAGCACGTACTATGGTTGAAATGGTAAATAAGGACTATTTACCAGTTATAAGCAGTTATTCAAGTACAATTGCTGCAAACATCACTTCAAAGAAAGCTGTAAACAGTAAAATAACTTGTGAATATGAAGAAGCTCTTCTTGAAACTCTTTCAATGAGTCTCAAAGAATCAACTGAACTCTCTAACAAATTAAGCGAATACATCGAAATTGCATGCAAAATGGAATTAAAAGAAAAGGCAAATTATATTAAAGATAATTTCATTGAAACTATGGCAAAGCTTAGAGAAAAAATCGATAAAGCAGAAACAATCTGCCCTGAATCAATTTGGCCATATCCTACATATGAAAAAATCTTATTCTCTGTAATCTAAGGAATAATATATGAAAACTTGTGCAATTGTTGGAATAAACTGGGGAGATGAAGGAAAAGGAAGAATAGTAGATCTCTTTTCAAACAATTTTGATTACGTTGTACGATTTCAAGGTGGTGGTAACGCCGGACACACTGTCGTTAATGAATATGGAAAATTCGCTCTCCACCTAATCCCATCAGGGATATTTACTAAAGGTGTAATAAACATTCTTGGAAATGGTGTTGCAGTTGACCCCGAAAGTTTATTTGAAGAAATTGAAAATTTAAGAAATAAAGGTGTAATAGTAGATGAACATAATCTTTTAATCAGCGATAGAGCATCTATTCTCTTCCCTTGGCATAAAAAATTGGACATCCTCGAAGAAGATAGATTAAAAGATAAAAAATATGGTTCTACTAAACAAGGTATTGCACCATTTTATTCAGATAAATATCAAAAGAAAACAATACTAGTAGGTGAACTTCTCCACTCAAAACATTTAAAAGAACACATAAAAGACGTTCTTGAATGGAAAAACCTAACACTAACTGAAGTTTATCATTCAAATCCAATAAGTTTTGAATCCCTCTTTGAATGGTGCAATTCATATATCGAAAAACTAAGACCATTCATCAAAGATACAGGAAAGATACTAGAAGATGCCCTCAAAAACAACAAAAGCATTCTCTTTGAAGCACAACTTGGTTCCTTAAGAGATATCGATTATGGAATCTACCCTTATACAACATCTTCAAATACTCTCGCATCATATATTCCACTTGGTGCAGGAATCTCAAGCATCAAATTAGATGAAATAATTGGTGTTGTAAAAGCTTATTCAACTTGTGTTGGTGAAGGACCATTTGTATCTGAATGGACCGATGAAAAAGGTGACAAGTTAAGAGAAGAAGGAAAGGAGTATGGCGCAAAAACCGGAAGGCCAAGAAGAGTTGGTCCAATCGATCTCGTTGCGACACGTTATGGCATAAAATGCCAAAATGCAACAAACATCGCCCTTACTAAACTCGATATCCTATCTTATATGGATAAAATACCAGTATGTACAAAATACGAATTAAATGGAAAACTAATCGAAGATTTTCCATTCCCATTCGAACTTGAAGACTGTAACCCAGTCTATGAATATTTAGATGGTTGGCAAGTAGATATTTCAAACGTTAGAAAATGGGAAGACCTACCAATAAATGCTAGAAAATATGTAGAATTCATAGAAAACAATATCTCATGTCCAATTAAATACATATCAGTAGGGCAAGAGAGAAATGCTTATATTGAAAGGTAATTATTATGAGTGATTATAAAGAATATGAAAGTCCATTTGAGACAAGATATGCATCAAGCGAGATGAGATACATATTTAGTAGTGATAAAAAATATACCACATGGCGGAACCTTTGGGTAGCTCTTGCTGAAAGTGAAATGGAACTCGGTTTAACTCAAAATGGAAAAGAAGTAATAACTAAAGATATGATAGATGAAATGAAAGCACATATCTATGACATCAACTACACCGATGCTCTAGAATATGAAAAGAAATTTCATCATGATGTTATGAGCCATATCTATGCATATTCAAAAGTATGTCCTAAGGCTGCCCCAATTATTCATCTTGGTGCAACTAGTGCCTACGTAACTGACAACACAGATATCATTATCATGAAAGAAGCACTCCTTCTCATCAAGAAGAAACTAATTAACGTCATCAAGATACTTTCAGATTTCGCAGATAAGTATAAAACTATAGAAACACTATCATATACACACTTTCAGCCAGCTCAGCCAACAACCCTCGGTAAAAGAGCGACTCTCTGGCTTCAAGATTTCTATTTTGATCTATTAGACCTTAACTACATCTTATCATCATTAAAACTACTTGGTTCTAAAGGCACAACCGGAACTCAAGCATCTTTCATAGAACTTTTTAATGATAAAGATGCCCCAAAACTATTAGATTTAAAAATCGCAAATAAGATGGGATTTTCTAATGTATATCCAGTTTCAGGTCAAACATATTCAAGAAAGATAGATCAAAGAGTCTACAGCGTCCTTTCATCTATCGCATCATCAATGACCAAGTTTTCAAACGACATTAGACTTCTTGCCCATCTAAAAGAAGTTGAAGAACCATTTGAATCAACTCAAGTGGGTTCATCTGCGATGCCATACAAAAGAAACCCAATTCTATCTGAAAGAATCGCATCTCTTTCAAGATATATAATATCTAATTCACTAAACACTATGTTAACGGCATCAAGTCAGTGGTTAGAAAGAACTCTAGATGATTCTGCAAACAAAAGAATCACAATCTCAGAAGGGTTCCTCGCTTGTGATTCTGCCATAGACCTTACCATCTATGTAGCAAATGGACTCATCGTAAATGAAAAAGTAATCAAAAAGAACCTCAAAAACGAACTACCATTTATGATTACTGAAACTATCCTTATGGATCTTGTAAAAGAAGGTGGTAATAGACAAGTTCTTCATGAAGAAATAAGAAAACTATCACTTGAAGCATCCGATAGAATCAAAAAAGAAGGTCTTGATAATGATTTAATAGATAGGCTACTATCATCTAAAGTATTAAACATTTCTAAAGAAAAAATGGATGAATATACATCCACAAAAAAATACACTGGAAGAGCTCCCGAACAAGTTACTGAATTTTTAAATGACTACATCTATCCAGTTTTAGAATCAAATAAAGATTTAATTGGAATAGATGTAAAAATAGAAAGATAAAGCATTATGGATAAGATATTAGTATTAGATTTTGGTGGTCAATATAATGAATTAATCGCAAGAAGAGTGCGCTCTTTAAATGTATACGCAGAAATCATTAGTTATGACCGAATCACAATAGAAGAAATCAAAGATAAATATAAAGGAATAATCTTTACTGGTGGGCCAAATAGTGTAAATGACAGTACATCACCACATTATAATGATGCAATACTAGATTTAAATATCCCAATCCTTGGGATCTGTTATGGATATCAGCTTCTTGCCTATATGTCTCATGGAAAAATATCAAATAAAGCCCTAAAACGTGAATATGGTAAAACAACCCTCTATTCAACAAACAGTACTCTATTTAATGGTATTCCTGAAACATCCATCTGTTGGATGAGCCATAATGATTTTGTTGAAAAAGTTCCTCATGGATTCAAAGTTACTGCAAAAACTGATAACTGTGAAGTAGCCGCAATAGAAAATAATGAAAAGAAACTCTTTGGTGTCCAATTCCATCCAGAAGTAACTCATACAGAATATGGAATGAAACTCATCAGTAATTTCATCTTTAATATTTGTAACTGCACTCCTGATTGGAAAATAGATGATTTCGCTAAATCATCTATAGAAAAATACAAAAAAGAATTAGAAAACAAAAAAGTTATCCTCGCTCTTTCCGGTGGTGTTGATTCATCAGCCCTCGCACTCCTTTTAAATAAAGCCATAGGAAAGAATCTAATCTGTGTATTCGTTGATCATGGGTTACTTAGAAAAGGTGAAAGTGACTACGTCTATAATCTATTCAAGAATAAATTTGATTTAAACATCATTAGAGTAGACGCAAGAGAAAGATTCTTAAGTAAATTAAAAGGAATCACAAACCCTGAAGAAAAAAGAAAAATAATTGGTAAAGAATTTATTGAAGTCTTCAAAGAAGTTAAAAATAGCCTTGGTGAAATAGATTATTTATCACAAGGCACAATCTATCCAGACATCATCGAAAGTGGAAACAATAAATCAGCTGTCATAAAAAGTCACCACAATGTAGGTGGCCTTCCAAAAGACACTGGATTTAAAGGAATAATCGAACCTTTAAAGTATTTGTTTAAAGATGAAGTTAGAAAAATAGGTCTTGAACTCAATCTTCCAGAAGAAATAGTTTATCGCCAACCATTCCCAGGCCCAGGCCTCGCAGTAAGAATAATTGGTGATATCACAGAAGAAAAACTCAAGATTCTAAAAGACAGCGATGAAATACTAAGAGAAGAATTCAAAAATAATAACCTCGATAAAATCGCAAGTCAATATTTCACAGTTCTCCTAAACACCCATTCAGTTGGTGTTATGGGTGATAGTAGAACTTATGGTTATACAGTTGCCATAAGGTCTGTCACAACTGATGATTTTATGACTGCAACTTGGACCAAAATACCATATGAAATACTAGAAACAATAAGCACAAGAATAACCAACGAAATAAAAGATGTTAATCGTGTGGTTTACGATATCACATCAAAACCACCCGCAACAGTAGAATGGGAATAAAGGAGGAAACATTATGACTAAATATATATTTGTGACAGGCGGTGTAGTATCCGGTCTTGGAAAAGGTATTACTGCAGCTTCTCTTGGAAGACTCTTAAAATCAAGAGGACTTAAAATAGCCTCACAAAAACTAGACCCATACATCAATGTTGACCCAGGCACAATGAGTCCATATCAACACGGAGAAGTATTCGTTACTGAAGATGGAGCTGAAACAGATTTAGATCTTGGTCACTATGAAAGATTCATCGATGAAGATTTAAACAAATATTCTAACCTCACTACCGGTAAAGTCTACTGGAACGTCTTAAACAAAGAAAGAAATGGTGATTACCTCGGCTCAACTGTTCAAGTAATTCCTCATATCACCGATGAAATCAAGAGATTCATCTATAATGTCGGAAGAAAGAGTGGAGCAGATGTAGTAATTACTGAAATCGGTGGTACAATTGGTGACATCGAATCTCAACCATTTATCGAAGCTATAAGACAAGTAGCCCTTGAAATTGGTCGTGAAAATAGCCTATTTATCCATGTAACACTTGTACCATACCTACACGGTTCAGAAGAACACAAAACCAAACCAACTCAGCACTCAGTAAAAGAACTTCAAAGTTTAGGTGTTAATCCAAATATCATAATCCTAAGATGCGATGAACCACTCGAGGATCAAATTTTTGAAAAGATATCTCTATTCTGTAACGTAAAGAAAGATTGTGTAATTGAAAACATCACACTTCCAAACCTCTATGAAGCCCCTCTTATGCTCGAACAAAGTAATTTTTCACACGTTGTATGTAGAGAACTTGGTCTTGAAACTAAAGAACCAGACCTAAAAGAATGGACAGAATTAGTAAATAGAATTAAATCAAGACCATATACAACCCATATCGGCCTTGTCGGAAAATATGTTGAACTGCATGATGCTTATCTTTCTGTCGCAGAAGCTATGAGACATGCCGGGTATCACCTAAATACCCACATTAAGATACATTGGATCAGTTCAGAACATATCACTGATGAAAATGTAGATGAGACATTAAAAGGTTTAGATGGAATAATCGTTCCTGGTGGATTTGGCAATCGTGGAATAGAAGGAATGATAACTACCGCAAGATATGCAAGAGAAAACAATATTCCATATTTTGGAATATGCCTCGGTATGCAAGTTCAAGTAATTGAATTCGCAAGAAATGTATGCAATCTCAAAGATGCATCATCTCATGAATTCAATCCAGAAAGCACAAATAGAGTAATAGATTTCCTTCCAGGTCAAAACTCAACCATCAATAAAGGCGGAACTTTAAGACTTGGTGCCTATCCTTGTGTTGTAAAAGAAAACACACTACTTTATAAATGCTACCAAGAAAAGGTGATAAAAGAGCGTCATCGTCATCGTTATGAATTCAATAACGACTATCGAGATATCATGACTCAAAATGGAATGGTTATTGGTGGTACATCTCCAGATGGCTATATCGTTGAGACAGTAGAAATACCAAATCTCAAATTCAATATAGGTGTTCAATTCCATCCAGAGTTTAAATCTCGTCCAAATAGACCTCATCCAATCTTCTTAGAATTTATTAAGAATTCACTTGATAATGCATTAAAGAGAAAATAACTTTTATGAAAAAATATAAATATCTATGTATCATAGAAGCTATTTTATTTGCGTTTATCGGTGGGTTTTCAAATGTATATACCTATCTTTATCGTGGTGGAATATTCTCTAATATGCAAACTGGTAATCTCATAAAATTCATTATAAGATTATCAAATGGTTCTTTCGAACCACTCTATTTCATTCCAATAATATCTTTCATTATTGGATGCATAGTATCCCCTCTTATAAGCAAACTTAAAAATAGCTATATCACCAACCAAATAATTATTATAGTTGTTTATCTCATATGTGGATTTATCCCATCTTCATCTATCTTAGATATTCTTACAGTTTCTATAATGGCATTTATCGGCGCAATAATGTTTGAATCATTTAATGAATGCTTAAACATCTCCTATACATCAATAATGTGCACAAACAACATGCGTCTTTTTTCAAAATCCATTATCGAAAAAAACTATCATAATGTATTTTTCTATTCATCAATCATTGTTTTCTTTTCAGTAGGCGCTTTTGTATCAGCGCTTCTTGGAAGAACATTTGAAATTTATTCCATATCATTTTTGTCAATTATTGTCATCTTTTCTTTATTTATTACCATAATAAAGAATAAAAATGATATAATTAATCGGTAGATTACTTAGAAAGGAGACGCTCTTATGTGCGGAATAGTAGGCTACATTGGTAATAATAATGCAAAAGATGTCCTACTAGAAGGACTCAAAAGACTTGAATACAGAGGATACGATTCAGCTGGTATCGCAGTAAGATGTGATTCTTCTTTAGTTGAAATAGTAAAATCTGAAGGTAAAATTGATAATCTAGTAAAAAAGATATCAAGTCTTAATATAAATGGTACCAAAGGAATTGGACACTCTAGATGGTCAACACATGGAAAACCATCTGAAATTAATGCTCATCCTCATCACAGTGATGATTATAACGTAGTAGGTGTCCACAATGGTATCATTGAAAATTACCAAGAACTCAAAGAAAAATTATTAAGACATGACTATTCTTTCTATTCGGAAACAGATACCGAAGTCTTAATAAAACTAATTGATTATTACTACAAAAAATATAACATTGGTCCAGTAGATGCCATCAATAAAGCCATTGTAAGATCAAGAGGCTCTTTTGCGCTTGCCTTAATGTTTAAGGATTATTCAGATCAAATATGGTTTGCGAAAAAAGGTTCTCCTCTAATCATCGCAAAAGGAGAAGGTGAATCCTTCTTAGCATCTGATGTTCCAGCCCTCTTAAGCTACACAAACAAAGTCTACTATGTAGATGATTTTGAATGTGGTTCAATAAGCAAGAATGAAATTAAATTTTATGATCTAAATGGTGATGATATCACAGATACCAAAAAGCTTGTGAGTATTGACTGGGAAGCTGATTCAGTAAATAAAGGAATTTATCCATATTATATGATAAAAGAAATCCATGAACAGCCTGAAGCCATCAAAGAGACCATCAATGCCTATCTCGATAAAAACAATAATATCGATTTTCTTCATATAGGTATCAGCGAAAAATATCTAAAATCACTTGATGAAATCTATATTTATGCTTGCGGTAGTGCTTACCACGTAGGCCTAGTTGGCGCACAAATTATCGAAAATATTACGGGCATCAACGCAAGAGTAGAACTCGCAAGTGAATTTAAATATAGAAACTACCATATGAATCCTAACGCCCTTGCAATAATAATAAGCCAATCTGGTGAAACAAAAGATACCTATGAAGCATTACTCAAATGTAAGGAATCAAACATCAAGACTCTCGCAATCTGCAACGTAAAAGGTTCAACAATCACAAGGGATGCAGATTTTACTGCCCTAACTTATGCAGGACCTGAAATCGCAGTTGCGACAACTAAGGCATATTCATGTCAACTAGTAGTGCTATATCTATTCTCTATTGCCCTTGCTTTCTCTAAAGGCCAAATAGATATATCTAGATATAGATCTCTAATAGAAGACATCTCTACCATCCCACAAAAGATTGAAAGTATCTTAAATAATGAATCAACTATTCAGTCACTTGCCCAAAGATTAGTAAATAAAAAAGATGTATTCTTCATCGGAAGAGGAATAGATTATGCCCTTTCTATGGAGGCATCTCTAAAACTAAAAGAAATCTCATATATTCATTCAGACTCTTATGCAGCCGGTGAATTAAAACATGGAACTCTTTCACTAATCGATGAATCAGTTATGGTAATCGCCATTTTAACTCAACCTGATCTATTTGAAAAAATGGTTTCAAATATTGTCGAGGTAAAGAGTAGAGGTGGAAAAGTAATATCTCTAACTACTGATAACTTTAATGTTCAAGTTAAATCAGATTATAACATTACTATTCCAACCATCAATCCTCTCTTCACACCATCATTATCGATAATCCCATTACAGTTGCTCGCTTACTACACAAGTATTGGTAAGGGAATAGATCCTGATAAACCTAAAAACCTAGCGAAGAGTGTTACAGTAGAATAAAAACTAAAGGATAAAGCCAATTAAATGACTTTATCCTTTAATAATTTAATGATACATTCTATAATTATATTAAATAACGGGATTATAATATGAAGAAGATTTTGATAAAGGCAAGGCATAGATTAGTAATACTTTCTTTAACATTATTAATCATAATTAATGTTTTATTTTTGTCGTCTTGTAAACCAAAAATAATAGAAACGCTATCTTCTAGTAATAACACTAGCTACAATGATGAAGGTTTAATCATTCCACCAATCAATGATTTTCATACCATAGATCAATATAACTACATCCTAAGTGATGATATAAAAAGTGTAAATAAATATGCATACGGAGTAGAAGAACTATCACGTCCAAATCCAATCACAATTGATTTCGTGGATAATAAAGACGTGGAAGAGAATAATGAATACTTTATTGAATATGCAGATAATTCTTCGTTTTCAAATCCAATAATAAAAATAACAAGCGAAAGAAAGTATGATTTATATAATCTAAAACTTGGTCAAGATGTATACTATAGAATTAGCACAAAATATGATTCTTTAGAAAAAGCCACAGTTTATCATTTTAAAGTAAATGACTTAGGTCCAAGAAACCTCTTTATTGATGGTGTCAGCAATGTTCGTGATATTGGAGGATATGATTCCTATCTAGTAGAAAATGGAAAAATAAGACAAGGCTTATTCTTCCGTGGCGCTCAACTAGACGATATAACTACAGATGGTATCAAAGAATTATTAAATCTAGGCATAAGGTATGAAATAGATATAAGAAATAGTGAAGACATGGTAAGTCCATTCAAAGATAAAACCACCTATCCTATAAACTATATTGGAATAGAAATAAGAAACGATACAAGCACAGAAAGATTCTTTGAATTTAATGATGAGTATAAAACCATCTTTACTATCATAGAAAGCGCAGAAGAACATCCAGTCCATCTACACTGCCAAGCGGGAGCTGATAGGACAGGACTCATGTCAAGTATCCTCTTAGCGCTACTTGGTGCAAGCTATGAAGATATCGCAAAGGACTTCCTATTTACCAATTTCTCCATCTATGGAAGTAGAGAAATAGAAACCAGATTTTCATTTTCTTGGTGGATGGGTGAACTTGATAAACTGGATGGAAATAATTTATCAGAAAAAGCCACTAACTTCTTAAAATCAAAAGGAATAACTGATGATCAAATAGAAAATATTAAAAAAGCTTTCATTATAGGCTATTAAAACTATATCAAGGTGATAATATGAATAAGAAAATAATAGAAGATGCAACCGAATACATTAAAGAATTATTCAAAGATAATTCTGATGGTCATGACTTTGATCACACCATGAGAGTTTATAATAATGCCATCACTATCTCAAAATCATATGAAAATGTAGATTTCTTTACAATCTCCCTCGCATCTCTTCTCCATGATGCTGATGATTATAAGATATTTAATACAGAAAACAACGAAAACGCCAGAAAGTTTATGAAATCTCAAAACCTAGACAATCTAGTTATAGATAAAATATGCACTATCATAAATGAAGTATCCTTCAGCAAAAACAAAGATAAAACCCCATCAAGTTTAGAAGGAATGATAGTTCAAGATGCAGATAGACTTGATGCAATGGGCGCAATAGGCATCGCAAGATGCTTTGCCTATGGGGCTAAGATGAATCGTGATTTTAATACATCACTAAAACATTTTGATGAAAAACTACTCCTACTAAAAGATAAAATGAATACTAAAGTTGCTAAAGAGATGGCAATAGAACGCCATGAATATATGATTCAATTTTTAAAAGAATTTAATAAAGAATTAGGAGAATAATTATTATGTTAAAGGAAGGAATGAAAGCTCCAAATTTCGCATCAACTAATCAATTTGGAGAAGAAGTTAAATTAAGCGATTATTTAGGATATAACGTTGTCCTCTATTTCTATTCTAAAGATATGACATCAGGTTGTACGAAAGAGGCAACATCTTTTAGAGATTTATATCCATTCTTTAAAGAAAAAGATACAGTAATAATTGGAGTATCAAAAGATACCATCGCTTCACATAAAAAGTTTATGGATAAATATTCTCTTCCATTCATATTACTTTCAGATCCTGAACTTAAAATTATCAAGATGTATGATGTTTTAGGCGAAAAGAATATGTATGGTAAAAAAGTTATCGGTGTGATTAGATCTACCTATATAATTAATAAAGAAGGCACAATCCAAAAAGCTTTCACAAAAGTAAAGGCAGAAGAAAATCCAAAAGAAGTATTAGATTGTCTGTGCTTATAAAATAGGAGGTGATATTTCATGAAAAACATCCTAATTATCTATACCGGTGGTACCATCGGTATGACTAAAACAAAAAATGGTTACGCACCTAAAGCTGGTTATTTTAAATCTGCCCTAGAATCTATCCCAACTCTATATAAAGATGGAATGCCAAAGTGGAGTCTATATGAAA
>JAFXYB010000028.1 GCA_017541975.1 bacterium
ACTTTCAATTAAAGCTTATCAAGCTTCAGTTGATACATCAACTCCAGGCTTAAAAGAAAATGACTTTATCATTTTTGATGAAGAATGTAACACTATGGATACAATCCTTCTCTTCACAACATATGGTTCTTATATAAATCTTCCAGTATATAAGATTCCAGAAATCAAATATAAGGAACTCGGTACCTATATCGGAAGTATCTTTGATTTAACTGGTTCAGATAGAATCATCGGTATAAATCATATCAAAGAAGAGCTAAAAGATGGTACAAAAGTCCTTCTTTCAACACGCTTTGGTAAAGTAAAACTCATGTATACAACTGAGTTCTTTGAAAAGAGATATAGAAGAGGTCTCGCAATGAAACTCCTAGATGGAGATACTTTAGTATCTGCATCCTTAGAAAACAACGATACTGAAGAAGTTGTCGTAGTCACAAAATATGGTCATGTCCTCAAATATGCTAAGAGTGAAGTATCAATAGCTGGTGCTAAAGCAGTTGGTGTAAAGAATATCAACTTAAAACGTGGTGATGAAGTTGTAATGTCAATGCTTGTGCCTAACTATTATAAAGAAGAACTCTTAATGCTCACAAATCGTGGTGGCTTAAAGCGAATCTATCTCTCACAAATCGCAAGAACTAGACGTATTGGCTTTGCGAAGACATATTTAAAAGCTGTTAAATCTAATCCATATTACTGTATTAGTGCGATTGTGACTAATCCAAACAAATATAAAGATTCTATCGAAATAGATATTCAAACTGATAACGATATCATGAAATACAAAGGGTCTGAACTTCCAAAAGACAATTTTGAAAATGGTATCCCACTTATCACAAACAAATTACCAATATCTATCAATGTGAAGATAGTAGATCCAGCACAATACAAAAAGTTTGATAATGAACTTCATAAAGAACTTCAAAAGACTTTAGATGAAATCAAAGAAGCTCATCCAAATTCATTAATCGATGAACTCGGTGAAATCATTGAGAAACAAACTTCAATTTTCGATTTCCTTGATGAAAATAGTAGTCACGAAGATGAATCATTTGAATCTTATGAAGAACCTATAGAAACTGTTGATGAGAAAACAGATGATATAAGTTTCGATGATGTTGATATTCTTCCAACCAACATTCAAAAAGATGAAACTGAATCATCTATAGATGATATCGATGATGAACAATTGAAAGAGGATTTATTCTAGTATATGTTTAGCGCAATTAAAAATACAATGAATCCAGATATTCCAAGGACGATATTCTTAGAATACTGTGAACTCTACAAGAAAATCGGTATGGGTGAACATACAATAAAATCATTAAATGAAACCCAACCTTTATATAAAGAATTAACGATAAAAGAAGATATCTTTTATCTTTTCCGCACGTTCTTTCCTAGCGCTAAAATATCGGATTTAAGGCTTAGACAAATTTCAGAAAACAAATTCTTAGATAATCCAAAAAATACTGAAGAAATAATCGCAATCAACTTAAGAAAAGTCTTTGATCAAATTGATCATGGAACACGTTTCGTTGTCGATAATCGCGAAATTCAAGACCTTGCAAATCTAATTGCCAAGAATACACCTTATGGTAATTCTTTAAAGAAAGCTACGGGAAAAGAGAAAAACTATCGTGACAGTTTAGAAGAACTAACTGATACCTACAATAAAATCATGAGTTCAAATAATACTGAAATGATTTATTTAAATATCGCTTTCTATGTAGATTTACTAAAGCTTTCACCATTTAAATACTATAATGACGTAGTAGCAATCATTGTTTTATACTGCCTTATGATTGAATCAGGTATAGAATCAATCAGATATTTTTCATTCTTCAAAGCCTTAAGCACTAAAAAGAATGAATTAGATAGCGCTAATCTTAGAGCTTTATATCACTATGAAGAAGGAATGAGCGATTTCACTCAAGTATCAAGAATCATTCTTGATATCTTAAAAGATTCATATGATTCACTTGAAGATCTCTATAGTAATCTAAAGTTTGATAAGCAGCTTAAAAAGAGCGAAAATGTTGAAGTTATTATCTATAATCTTCCAGAAACCTTTACTAAAGATGATATTAGAAAGAAACTTCCTGGTGTATCTGATTCAACAATTGATCGCTCTTTAAAACAACTTTCACTCGAAAACAAAATTGCACCATTTGGTAGAGGGAGAACTGCCAAATGGATTAGAATTGACCATTCTTTAGATAAGAAGACAGACTTTTCTGATGTAATATAAAAAAGGAGGCTATTATGATCCTTCCAAAAAATAAATGGGTTGTTCAATATGAGAATAATTATAACGACTCAGAAATCATTGAAATCTTACATAAAATTAAGGGAATTGATGATTACATCAAATACCAAAATTTAGGATTCAAAGATTTCTATGATCCTTATTTATTCAAAAATATGGACAAAGTAATCAAAAAAATCAAGCTATCAATAAGGAACAATGAAAAGATCCTTATCTATGGTGACTACGATGTTGATGGTATTACTGCAACAGCGATTCTTTATCGTGCCTTAAAAGATAAAGGGGCTGATGTTCACTTTAAAGTACCAAACCGTTTCTCAGAAGGCTATGGTCTATCACTTGAAGCAGTAGATGAAATCATTCAAGATGAATATAACCTCGTTATCACTGTCGATAATGGTATCACTTCCGTTGATGAAATCGATGTTCTATTGAAGAGTGGCATCTCTGTAATAGTCACAGACCACCATGAACAAAAGGAAGAACTCCCTCATAGTGATTATATAATTCATTCATATATCGATAGTGGTTATCCATTCGATGGTCTTTGTGGTGCCGGTGTATCATTTAAGATTGCTGAAGCATTAGACAGCAATTTCATTAGAAAATATGTCGATTTAGTAATGCTTGGAACTATCGCTGATATGATGCCTGTCATCGATGAAAATAAGGCAATTGTCAACGAAGGAATTAAAAGAATCAATAATTCTAATGTTTTAGGACTTAGAATGCTCCTAGACGAACTAGGCCTATCAATTAAAGGTATAAAAGATATATCTTTTAATATCGCACCAAAAATCAATTCTTTAGGACGAATTGGTGATGCATCAGTCGCAATAGATCTACTCATTGAAGATGATGTAGATAAGATAAGAAGTGATATTAAAGCTCTTCTTGATGCTGATACACTTAGAAAAGAATTAACAATTCAAAATACAGATCTGGCCTATAAACTCATAAATGATGATGACAACGTAATCCTAATTTATTCACCATCGTTCTATGAAGGTGTCCTCGGTATCATTGCCCAAAAAGTAATGAAGAAAACCGGTAAAGTAACCGGAGTCTTCAACGTTAATCAAGATAACTATGCAAGAGGTTCATTTAGAACTATTGGTGATTACAACATCCTCGATATGCTTGCGAAGAATAGTGATTTACTTGATAAATTTGGCGGTCATGAAAAAGCTTGTGGTGTATCGATGAAAGCTTCTAACATCAAAGAACTTAAAGAAAGACTATCTAAAGAAGTAAGTCAAATCATCGGTTATGAATCGACACTCGATATTGCATTAAGTCTTAACCATTCACTATTAACTACTAGCTTTATGAATGAACTTGCCAAATATGATATGCAAGATACCACATTCCTATTTAAGGATCTAACTGTCGTATCTACTGCACTTCTTGCCGAAAAACACACTAAAATTAAGGCAAAATTATCGACTGGTGCCTTCATCTCAATTATGGTATTTAACGATGCAAAACTCTCATTTAATCTAACAAATGGTGATTTATTAGATGTTGCTGGAGAACTAAATATCAATAGTTTCAATGGTTTTGAATCACTCCAAATTATTGCTAAAGACTATAAGGTTGCCGGAGTACAAATAATAGATTATAGATATCGTTATGACTTCAATCAAGCATCTAACTATTTCGATAAAGAAAATGGATTAATCCTAAGAGATAACATTGATACTATTTCCGATCTAAATCTCCTAATCAAGGAACAAGATCCAAGTATCGTTTATCTTGCCCCAATCGATAATAATAAACTTGATGCCTTAAGAGTCACAGATAACAAACTCTTAAGAGAAGCCATCTATTTAATAAGTTTAAAATATGAAACAAATGAAATCATGCTTCAAAAGGAATTAAAAATCTCTAAATACTTATTAAATAATATATTAACTATTTTCGAAGAACTAGATTTAATCACAAGAAACAATGGTAAGATTCAAAATCTTCCAAGAGAAAGAGGCACAAAAGTTAACCTTGAAAATAGTAAAACTTATCAAGAATTCAAAGAACAAAACGAAGTTTTATCTCTCATGAGATCAGACATCAAAACAATAAAACAATATGTGCTTGAAGCACTAGAATAGAGGAGTTATTCATGAAATTAGAAGATTATATTGCAAATGTTCCAAATTATCCAATTGAAGGTATTCAGTTTAAGGATATTACTACCCTTTTAGTAAATGGCGAAGCTTTTAAAGAATCAATCGATAAACTCGCTGAATTTGGAAGAAAAGTTGGAGCTAACGTAGTAATGGGTCCAGATGCTAGAGGATTCATCTTTGGTTGTCCTGTGGCATATGCTTTAGGAGTTGGTTTTGTACCAGTAAGAAAACCAGGAAAACTTCCAAGAAAAACAATTAGCGAATCTTATACTTTAGAATATGCAACTAATACACTCGAAATCAATATTGATGCTTTTAAAAAGGGCGATAAAGTATTAATTATCGATGATCTTATGGCTACTGGTGGCACAGTTGAAGCATCTATTAAACTCGCAGAAAAACTCGGTGCAAAAGTAGTTGGTGTTGCAACCTTAATTGAACTAGAAGAATTAAAAGGAAAAGAAAAAATTGGAAATATTCCATTTTTATCATTGATAAAATACGACATTTAATATATATTAAGATAATTACATAAAAAAGGAGATGCAAAATGGAGGAATATTTTAAGCCCCTAGAAGAGGCTTTTAGTTCATATATTAAAGATCCTCAAACAATAGACGCTATACATAATGCGTTTCTTTTTGCATCTAAAGCTCACGAAGGGCAAAAACGAGCATCTGGTGAACCTTATATAATTCATCCGATAGCCGTTGCGAAAACACTTTGTACATACAATGCTGACCCTACAACTATCATTGCCGCTATTCTTCATGATGTAATAGAAGATACTGCCTATACTTATGATGATATTAAATCTAAATTTGGTGATCAAGTCGCAAATCTAGTTGATGGTCTAACTAAGATTCAAAAAATCTCATACAGTGAAGCATCTAAGAATATGAATGATGATGGTGAATATGCCTCTAACTTCCAAAAGATGTTAATTAGTATGTCTAAAGACATAAGAGTAATCTGGATAAAGCTTTCAGATAGACTCAACAACATGCAAACACTAAAATATCTACCAATAGAAAAACAGGTTAGAATATCTAAAGAAACCTTAGATATCTATACACCAATAGCTCATAAACTTGGTATGTATCATATTAAAGCTGAACTAGAAGATTTATCATTCAAATATCTGTATCCAGAAGATTATTTTGAGATCTCTAAAAAGATTAAATATACCAAAAAATATCGTGAAAAAGATATCGAAAAGATGATTGAAGATTTGAATAATCTTCTCGCATCTGAAAAAATCAAATGTGAAATCTCAGGTCGTGCTAAGAATATCTATTCTATCTACAATAAGATGAAGAATAAAGGTATTCCTTTTGATAATATCTACGATCTACAAGCCTTAAGAATAATTGTCGATTCCATAATGAACTGTTATAAGGTTGTAGGACTTGTTCACTCTAAATATAGCCCTGTACCATCAAGATTTAAGGATTATATTGCTGTCCCTAAACCAAATATGTATCAATCTCTTCATACAACAGTATTAAATGATGGCAAAATCTATGAAATCCAAATTCGTACAAAAGAAATGGATGAAATAGCTGAAAAAGGTATCGC
>JAFXYB010000029.1 GCA_017541975.1 bacterium
TACAAGATATTTTTAACCTTTGTTTTAGAGCTGGATTTGTCATTGATGGATTTTATGAAGAATGTTTTAAAACCAACAAAGAAATTCCTATGGTAATGATAGTAAGGCTTAAGAAGGTAAAACGTGATAGCTTAAAATAACAAAGAGGTAACGGCATACAAAAAACATAAAGAATTTTTCAATGACCTTGCCAATAAGGTTATAGAATTTTGTAATCAAAACAACATTGCATACCATATTAAGACGGGAACAATTACGGATATATAAAAACCCACGCAAAATTCTCGAACAAATGTTCGGAAAAGTATTGACAAAGGGAAAACCTCGTAGTATAATAATAACGTACGAGTAGTGTCGTATTTTTTTGGTGTACCCTTTTAAGGGATTGGCGAACAAGTTTCGTCTTGCGTGGGAGAAAGTATTCCCGCGCCCGCCCGGAGCAATCCTTACGTGAAAGTAAAGGTTTTAAGAGATTGCGACGATGGGTTTTTATTGTCATACGGTTTTATGGCAATAAACGAGCGTAAGCCGGAGTCGCTTTCATGTTTTTTGAGGGCGGCGTTGATGGTCTTTTTTGTCATACCATTTTTTTGATACTACAAGTAAAACAATCTAAATATAATAGCGGAATCAAAGTCCGTACGAGTGTAATTGCGCCATCAGGCGACGGTGAAAATCGTACGGACTTTTTGTTTCCAAAGGAGGCATTATGAACAGCAGTTAAAATAAAAAATGACAACCGAATAGCAAAGTGAGACAGTCGGCGGTAGGAACTATCGGCGGCTTTTTTGCGCTCTTTTTGTGGTAAAAAGTTTCAAGTTTAACCTTGCCTTTTGACCGAAAATCGCCCTTTTAAGTGAAGGGAGAAATTAGCAAAGGACGGTGATTGATATGATTGTAGGATGACTTGCAGGCGGTCGTTAAACGCTTGTGGAAGTGATTACAAAAAGACCTATTTGGAAAGCAAAAGTCAAGCAAAATGATATGAAGCGAAATAGGTGTAGCCTACTACACCAAACGTTGTTTGGTCGTAGGCTCTGCGAGGCTTTTTGTCCACCGAACAAAGTCGGGATGACTGTTTCTACACACCTATTTCGCACACAACAAAATCTAAATTTACAGGAGGAAACCATTATATCTTATATCGTACTGAACATGAAAAAATATCCGCAAGGAGATATTGCCAAAATCGCTTTGGAAAATGAACGGCAAGAGGGCTACGTTCGTATCGGAAAAGAAACCATCGACGCGAGCCGCACAAAGAATAACTATCACATGATCCCACCGCCCGACATCGGCTATGCGAAGTTTATCGACCAAAGGATCAGGCAAGCAGGCGTGAAACGGAAAGTCAAAGACGACGCGATCAAAATGGTATCGTTCGTGATGACGTCGGATAAAGACTTCTTCGACGGTATGCCGCAGGAAGCCGAACGTGCTTTCTTTACCGATTGCGTGAATTTCGTCAAGAAGAGATACGGCGAAGATAATATCATATCCGCCGTTGTCCACAAGGACGAAACAACACCGCACCTGCATATCAACTTCGTACCGATCACCCCCGACAACCGTTTGAGCGCCAAATACTACTTTGACGGGAAATTAGCGGAATTACAGACCGCCGTTTACGCAGAAGTCGGTAAGAAGTGGGGGTTATCCCGCGGCAAAGTCGGAAGCGCCGCCAAACACGTCGATCCGAAAACCTACAACAAAGTCGTAAAACAAGCGACAGCCGATGCACGAGCCGAGAACGAGAACTTAAAAGAAGCCAACGCCGATATGATAAAACGCCTTGACAAAACCTTGCAAGAAGTCAACGACGCAACAACCGAACGAGATAAACTCATCGCCGAGCGAGATAAGGAAGCGAATTACAATCAGGCGTTAAAAGACGCAAAAGACGGTAAAATCGCCCGCGGCAAGAAAGAGTTAAAAGAACAAGTGATTGCTCTAACCGCAGAGAACAAACGGCTTGAAAAAGAAAATTCTATTCTCGCCAAAGACAACGGTGACTTGTTCAAAGAATACCAAAAAGAAAAGGCAAACGGTCAAAAAGCGGAAGTTGCTAAAAAGGCAATGTTCGCCGTGAGAGAACACGAGCCTGAAGCGTATGCAAGAACATTCTTCAAAGCGACGAGCATATTACAACCATTTATCGAACTGTTTTCCGCGCCTATACCCCTGCCGAGAAATCGTTTAAGAGAGATTGAGCGTGAGATTGAAGAAGAAAAGCGGCAAGAACAAACGTTTACATCCACGCGGTCGTGGAGCAAAGCGGATTAAAACCGAATATTACAACTGAATATCATAAAACCGGCTATTGCACGAAGGTCGGGTTTATCTTCTGATGGATTTATTATATATTTTTCTCATAAACTCCTTGACAAAATTGTGTTAATACGATATAATATTTAACAGTAAACTTGCGAGGTGGATTTTAATGAGAACGCCGACATCGGTAATCAATAAAAGATATGAAGATAAACATAAGGAAGAAAGAAAAGCCAAGAGTTTGGTATGGGGAACGAGTATGCCGCGAAAGAAAGCGGAAGAAATAAACGAATTCTTAAAAAAAAGAAACTTATCGAAAGTTCAACTGATCGAAGCCGGATATGAGGCATTAAAAAACAATACAACTGAATAATCGCTCTTACCCCTTCTTACCTTTCCTTTTCGTGTCGAGGTCAAAAAATCATATAGAAGCGCCTCGGCTTCAAAAAGGAGATTATCATTATTAAAGCACAAAGTAAACCAACAGCATCAAGTTTAATCAATTATTACGAACAACCCGACGGCTCGCTTACGAGAATTCGGGAAAAAGTCATCGGCAATACGGTTTATATCATCATTGCGAGGCAAAAACCGAATGCCAAAGAGACGGCGTTTGACATTACAAAAAGGCTGATCGAGCAGAATGCAGACAGCCTCATCAACACGGAACCGCTTGGGAGTTGCAATTCGGGAGGTAATAAACAATGAATTTGCAACTACAACAAAACAAACATAAAAGAACAAAGAACGCGGAAGAACAATGGACGGCACTCTATTGTAGGCTCAGTTGCGACGACGATCTCGCCGGAGACAGCAACAGTATCAAGAATCAGAAGATGTTATTGAAGCAATATACCGACGAACATCGACTGAAAAATATCCGATACTACGTTGACGACGGGTTTTCGGGGAGCAATTTTGACCGACCTGACTTCAAAAGAATGCTTGCGGACATCGACGACGGACTCATCTCCACCGTGGTAGTCAAGGATATGTCCCGATTTGGGAGAGATCACATTCTCGTGGGATATTACACAAAGTATTACCTACCCGAAGCGGACGTAAGGTTTATCGCCATCTACGACCAAGTGGACAGTGAAACCAATCCCGACGACGACATCACGCCTTTCAAGAACATTCTCAACGAGATGTACGCAAAGGACTGTTCGAGAAAGATACGGGCGGTCGTAAAAGCGAAAGGCAACGCCGGAAAACATCTTACTACCATTCCCCCGCTCGGATACATCAAGGATCCGGACGATAAAGAGAAATGGATCGTAGACGAAGAAGGTGCGGCTATCGTCAGAGAGATATTCAGTCTATGTGTTAAGGGATATGGTCCGACGCAGATCGCAAGAATATTGACGGAGAACGGAGTAGAAACGCCAACGGTCTATGCCAAGAGAAAAGGTTATTCGTCCAGGATGATAGATTCAGATGATATAGACATTTGGGCTACGCATAGCATCACCCGAATTCTTGCTGATATGCAGTATCTCGGACACACTGTTAATTTCAAGACTTATAAAAAATCATATAAGTCAAGACGAAAACTCGAAGCACCAAAAGAAGACTGGGTGATCTTTGAAAACACGCAAGAGCCAATCATTGACAAGGAAACGTTCGATATTGTTCAAAAAATCAGAGAAAGCCGTCGTCGCCCGACGGAAATGGGCGAAATGAGTGTGCTGTCCGGAATGCTTTACTGCGCCGACTGCGGACAGAAAATGTATCTCTGCCGTTGTACGACAATGAAACAAGCGGAATACTTCAACTGTTCGTCCTATCGTAAGAAAAAGAAGCGGACTTGTTCATCCCACCAAATCACCGTCCATGCGGTAACAGATATGATTAAGGATGACATTCGGTACACAATACGGTTCGCGCAAGAAAACAAGGAAGAGTTTTTAGAACTGTTAAAGCGCCGTAGCGACGCCAAAACGAAACGAGAACTCAACCAATCTTTGAAAGAGGTTGCGGAGATGGAAGCGAGAATAAGAGAACTCGACAGAATCATCCAAAGCCTGTATGAAGATAAAGTCGCCGGTAAACTCTCCGAAGAACGCTACTTTAAGATGAGCGACAACTATGAAGCCGAGCAAGCGGAATTAAAGGAAAAGGTCGAAAAATTCAAAGGCAGTATCGACCACGCCAAGAGCAAGATGGACGACATTTCAAAGTTTATCTCTCTCGTGGACAAATACAGTGATTTTGAAGAACTGACACCGGAAATCCTGCGAGCGTTCATAGACAAGGTGTTGATCTACGAAAAGCAGAAAGTTGACGGACACTACAGACACACAATAGAAATCATTTACAACTTTGTCGGTGCCGTTGAAATCCCCGACTTCGACTAAAATAACCAAGAGAAAAGGCGTGGCATCACGCCACGCCTTTTCTCAAAGCCTCGCCCTTACCGAAAAATCCCTGTGGACACTCCGGTAAAAAGGAGGTTTTAATATTTTTGTAGATTATTTTTAATAATTCTATGGTAATACATCAAATTTTCATATATAATATTAAAAATCATTAGTTAATGAATTTTTAATTGGAGGATTTTTATGGGATTAACACTCACAGAGAAAATAATCTACGCTCATACAGATAGCATTCCTGAAAAAGGAAAAGAATTCTATCTAAGAATCGATAATACATTAACTCAAGATGCTACTGGAACAATGGCTTATCTTGAGTTTATGAGTATGGGAATAGATAAAGTTAAGGCAAAAAGATCTGTAAGCTATATAGACCATAACACCCTCCAAAATGGCTTTGAAAACGCTGATGACCATGAATTCCTAAAGACAGTTGCGGATAAATATGGTATCTACTTTTCAAAATGTGGTAATGGAATCTGTCACCAAGTTCAACTGGAAAGATTCTCTATTCCTACTTTAACCCTTCTTGGTAGCGATTCTCATACTCCAACATCTGGAGGTCTTGGCACTCTTTCAATTGGGGCAGGAGGATTAGATGTTGCGCTCGCAATGGCTGGAAAACCATTCAAAATGATTATGCCAGAAATTGTAAATGTAAAACTCACAGGGAAACTAAAGTGTGGTGTTACAGCTAAAGATATCATCTTAGAAGTATTAAGAAGAAAAACTGTAAAAGGTGGCGTCAATAAAGTATTTGAATATACTGGTGATGGCATAAAATATCTAACCGTCCCAGAACGCGCAACCATCTGTAATATGGGTGCTGAACTTGGGGCAACTACGTCAATTTTCCCAAGCGATGAAGTGACTAAAGATTTCTTAAGAAGAGAAGGAAGAGAAAGTGACTTCATTGAACTATCTTCAGATAGTGATGCAATCTACGATGAGATTATAGAAATAGATTTATCTAATCTAGATGCCCTCGCAGCTTGTCCATCAATGCCAGATAACGTAAAGAAAATAAAAGAAATAGAAGGCACTAAAGTAGACCAAGTACTCGTTGGTTCTTGTACCAATTCATCATATCTTGATATGATGATGGTGGCCTCTATTCTAAAGAATAAGAAGATTCATAAAGATGTAAGCTTTGCTATAAACCCAGGTAGTAAACAAGTTCTATCAATGATGGTTAAAAACGGCTTATTATTTGATATTCTTGCCTCTGGCGCAAGAATCCTTGAATGCACCTGTGGTGCTTGTATAGGAATGGGACAATCACCTAAGACAAATGCTATATCACTTAGGACATATAATAGAAACTTCTATGGAAGAAGTGGTACACTCTCTGCGAATGTCTATCTAGTATCACCAGTAACTGCCGCCTTAAGCGCAGTTAATGGTTATATCACTGATCCAACTGATAAGAGAATAGACATACCTTATGAATATCCAGATAAGTTCATCATCGATGATTCAATGATTATAAAGCCTACCTTTAAATCAGAGATTGCAATGGGTCCAAACATTATGGCACTTCCTAAGTTTGACCCACTTAAGGATAGATATGAAATAAAGGTTGTCTTAAAGACAAAGGATGATATCACCACAGATGATATCATGCCTGCCGGAAGTAAAATATTGCCATATAGATCAAATATTGAAAAACTATCCGATTATACCTTCTATAATATCGATAAAGATTTCAAGAAGAAGGCGAAAGAATATACTGAATCAGTAATCATAGGTGGATTAAACTATGGCCAAGGTTCATCAAGGGAACACGCAGCCATCTCTCCAAGATACCTTGGAGTTAGGGCAGTTCTTGCGAAATCATTCGCAAGAATCCATAGACAGAATCTTATGAATTTTGGAATAGTACCTATCGTTATTAATGATGACATTTATAGTAGTATAAATGAAGGTGATACTATCACTCTTGATTTTAAAGATTTAGATAAGAATATCGTTAAAGTATGTGATAGCGTAATTAACACATCATTCACAGAAAGTGAAATAAAAATGCTTAAGAAAGGAGGACTCTTAAATACCATATGAAAAAAGTAAATAATGATTTCCTAAAAGAAGAATATACTGAATCATTAAATATCTCTAACATCGATAACGAATTATATGATAAATATAATGTTAAAAAAGGTTTAAGAAATGCCAATGGTACTGGTGTCTTAGTCCTTCTTACTAAGATATCTGATGTTTATGGATATAAGATGGAAGATGGTAAAAAGATAGATGATGAAGGTCACCTCTATTACCGTGGTTATGATATCTATGACCTCGCAAAATTAAATGAAATAGAATATGGTTTTGAAAGAGTATGTTTTTTAATCCTCTTTTCAAGACTACCAAATGATGATGAAATAAAAGAATTCCATAAGTTATTATCAAATGAATATAATCTACCTAAAGGCTTTTCTGAAGATGTAATCTTCAAAAATAGTTCATCATCAATTATGAACCAAATTCAACGTTCTATTTTATCCCTTTATTCATATGATAAATCTCCAGATGATACTGATCCATATGAAACCTTAATTAAAGGTATTAAGATAATCGCAAAACTACCATCGATAATATCGTATTGTTATAGGGCGAAGAAACATTATGTGGATGGACTATCCCTTCATATAAGAGAGCCAAAGAAGGAATATTCTTTGGCACAAAATCTTCTCTATATGAGTAGAAGAAATGGTGAATTCACAAAACTTGAAGCTGAAACCCTAGATTTAGCTTTAATCCTCCATGCTGATCATGGTGGGGCAAATAACTCTACTTTCGCAAACGTTGTCGTATCATCTACACAAACTGATATCTATTCATCGATGGTGGCATCTCTTGGGTCCCTCAAAGGACCTCGCCATGGTGGTGCTAATCGTGCCGTAAAAGATATGATGGACGCGGTAATAAAAGAAATAGGTCTTGATGCGAATGAAAATAAAATAAGAGAAATCGTAAAGAGAATCTTAAATAAAGATTTCTATGATAAGAGTGGCCTCATTTACGGCATTGGACATGCCGTATATACCATGTCAGATCCTCGTGAAGTTCTTCTAAAGAAGAAATGCCACGAACTTGCGACTATGAATAAGGATACCAAGAAGTTTGATTTCTATGACAAATTTGAAAGAATTGCCCTTGAAGAATTAAAAGCCCTTAAAGGACCATCATTTAATATCTGTACGAATCTAGATTTCTATTCTGGACTAACTTATGAAATCTTAAAAATTAATGAAGATTTATATACTCCACTTTTTGCGTGTGGAAGAACTGTCGGTTGGCTAGCCCACAACATCGAAAATAAGCTCTACTGCGATAAGATTATAAGACCTGCGGGAATGTATATCGGAAGCATTAAAAAGAGCCTAGAGGAGTAATTTTATGGCTTATAGAATCACATTATTTGAGGGCGATGGAGTAGGCCCTGAAATCACAAGAGAAATAAAGAGAATATTTAATGAATTAAATATAGATATCATCTATGATGAGTATCTAATTGGTGAAAGAGCGTACGCAAAATATAATACTCTTATACCAGAAGATGCGATAGAATCAATTAAGAAAAATAAAGTAGCCTTAAAAGCTCCAGTCACAACACCTATTGGAAAAGGCTTTAGATCAGTAAATGTAAGCTTAAGAAATATCTTTGATCTATATGTTAATTTTAGACCCGCAAAAAGTCTCTCTGGAACCTTATCTAAATATGATAATATCGATATAATAACTTTCCGTGAAAACACGGAAGATTTATATATCGGTGATGAAGAAGAAATAGATGATGGCTATATCGCTAAAAAGAAGATCACAAGAAAGAATAGTGAAAGAATAATTAGATATGCCTTTGAATATGCAGTTAAACACAATAGATGCAAACTCACATGTGTTCATAAGGCAAATATCTTAAAAAAGACTGATGGATTATTTTTAAGCATCTTTAATGAAATTAAAAATGAATATCCATCTATAATTGCCGATGATAAAATCATCGACAATATGTGCATGCAACTGGTGATGAATCCAAATGAATTCGATTTAATTGTTGCGCCAAACCTCTATGGTGATATTATCACCGATTTAATCGCAGGACTAATCGGTGGACTAGGAATGGCACCTAGCGCAAATATTGGTGATGATATCGCAATATTTGAAGCAGTTCATGGAAGCGCTCCAGATATTCAGGGTAAAAATATCGTAAATCCTACTGCATTCTTTTTGTCGGGTGCACTCATGCTTGATTATTTAGGCGAAAGTGAAAAGGCAAATAAACTAAGATTTGCGATAGAAAAAACTTTAAAAGAAGGTAAGTATCTAACTAAGGATTTAGGTGGTACTTCATCCACTATAGAATACACCGATAGAATTATAAGTTTCCTTAATTAATTATATGGTAGTTTACTACCATATTTTTTATAATTGTTCTTAAAAATATTAGAAAACCACGTAAAACAGCATAAAAAAGTATTGGAAAACCACGTAAAACAGCATAAAAAAGTATTGGAAAACCACGTAAAACAGCATTAAAAAGTATTGGAAAAACCGATAAAAAACCGACAAGTGATTTTTTAATAAGTTATAATAGTGTAAAATTACTTTCCAAAAATTTCTTAATCTTATCTTTTTTACATATAATTATTTATATGAAACCGATTTCAAAAAAATATTTTCAAAAAAGATATTGCCAAAATAAAAATATATGGTAAACTATCATACATAAATCAGGAAAACTGATTAAAACTTAATAAAAAATAGAGGTAGCGGTGTAGAAAAGTAGTGCTTAAGAGAAGGCATTCAATGACTAAGTATGAAAGGCAATCACCGCCGAACGAATTATTTAGGCATAAATAGTTCGTGGGGTTATATGAGAATATCTATAACACTCCTACATTAGTAGAGGCGCTATTAATCATCAATTCTTAATATGAATTAAAGCGTCTTCTCGAGGCGCTTTTATTTTTTGTTAAAAAGACAAAAAGGAGAAAAAGAATTATGAAGAAGACATTATTAAGTTTTATTTTAGTCATTTGTTTAGCATTTGCTCTAACTGCATGTGGCGGTGCTAGATTTGATGAATCAAAGGGCGAATTCGTCATCGGTCTTGAATGCGACTATGCTCCATTCAACTGGACTGAAACTACAGCTACTGATACAAACGTTCCAATCTATGGACAAAGTGGACTTTATGCTGAAGGATATGATATCCAAATGGCAAGAAGAATCTGCCAAGATCTTGGATATACACTAGTTGTTAAGAAGATTGCCTGGGAAGGTTTAATTCCAGCTCTTGAATCTGGTGATATCGATGCAATTATCGCTGGTATGAGTCCAACTGAAGAAAGAAAAGAATCAATCGACTTCACTGAACCATATTATGCAAGTGAACACGTAGTAATCGTTAAAGCTGATGGTCCATTCGCAAGCGCTACTCGCTTTACTGACTTTGCTGGTGCTAACATTGTTGGCCAAAAAGGTACTGTATTTGCTGATCTTGCTGACCAACTCGCAGAAGCTGCAGGTACAACTGCTATGACTCCACTTGCGACAGTTCCACTAATCGTTTCAGGTATCTTACTTGGTGATACAGATGTTACTGTTGTTGAAAAGCCAGTTGCTCTTGGTGTTTGTACAAATAACCCAGGTTTAAAATGGATTAAGCTTGCTGATGAATTTGAAGTTGATCCAACAGATGTTATCGTATCAATCGGTGTAAGAAAAGTAGACAAGACTTTACAAGAAAAGGTTAATGCTGCACTAGCTAAAATCACAGCTCAAGATAGAGAAAACTTAATGACTCAAGCTGTTAATAATAGCCCTCAAGAATAGAGTTATTTATGTTATATGCATCATTTTTCGGCTGGATCGCAAGAATAGTTGGAGAATATTCCCTTCAAATTTTAAAAGGTATAGGGATTACTCTCCTCCTATCTTTAGTAGGTACAGTTGTAGGTTTTATCATCGCATGTATTTTTTCGTATATCAAAACGAAAAAAGATGCTGGTGTAATATGTAGAATCTTAAGAGTATTTGTAAATGCTTATGTAACCGTCATTAGGGGAACCCCAATGATGGTTCAAGCTCTAATATTCTATTATTCATTTAAACTTATGGGTATAAATTGGGACCCTCTCGCATCTGGATTATTCACAGTTTCTATAAACACTACAGCTTACCTGACAGAAGTACTAAGAGGTGGTATAGAATCCGTCGATAATGGGCAATATGAAGCTGCAAGAAGTGTGGGAATGGGAAGCTTCCAAACAATGTTATTTGTTATCTACCCACAAGCAATCAAAAATTCAATGGCTGCAATCGGCAATGAATTCATCGTAAACATCAAGGATACATCAGTATTAAATGTTATCGGTGTAATTGAAGTATATAACGCATGTCTCATGGCTGGTAATAAATACTTCAAGGTAGTTGAAGCTATGTCAATTGCCGCAATTATCTATTTAGTTTTAACTCTAACTTCTTCATATATCCTAAAGGCTATAGAGAGAAGAGTTGGAAGTCCTGTAAAAGAAATCACAAGTTCAAATTAGGTGACATATGATATTATCAATTAAAAATCTCAAAAAAGACTTCGGCTATGGCGAAGTCTTAAGAGATGTTAACTTTGAAGTTGAAAAAGGTGAATGTGTTTGTGTTATTGGTTCATCTGGTTCTGGTAAATCTACTATGCTTAGATGTATTAACCTTCTTGAAACACCAACATCAGGAGATATCTATTTTAATGATGTTGATATAAAGACCATTAATGTAAACACACTAAGAAGTAGAATTGGAATGGTATTTCAATCTTTTAACCTATTCAATAATATGAATGTCATCAAAAATTGTACTGTAGGGCAAATCAAAGTGCTAAAAAGAAATAAAGAAGATGCAGAAATAGAAGCATTAAAAGAACTCGAAAGAGTAGGTATGAAGGATTTTGCCTATAAGGATATAAAAACCTTATCAGGAGGCCAGAAACAGCGTGTTGCCATCGCAAGGGCTTTATCAATGAACCCTGAAATTATGTTATTTGATGAGCCAACATCAGCCCTAGATCCTGAAATGGTTGGTGAAGTACTAAATGTCATCAAGCAAGTTAAGGAAACAGGAATGACAATGGTAATTGTTACTCATGAAATGCAGTTCGCAAGAGAAGTTTCTACAAGAGTTGTCTTTATGAATGATGGTGTAATCCTTGAAGATTTACCTACAGAAGAATTCTTCACAAATCCTAAGAATGAAAGGACAAAAGAATTCTTAAAACGCTATATTAATGGCTAATTAAATATATTATTTGTGGATATTATTTTGATGATAATATCCACTATTTTTTTGCATAAATAGTTGATTAACCATCAACATTATAATATAATTATATTGTAAAAAATAAGTAATAATTTTAAAGGGGTCGAATTCGACCCCCTTAATGAACTATTTAATTCAAACAATGCAAAAAGGATAAAAAATCATAAATAATATTTTTAACCGCATCGAATTCGAAGCCTTTAAAACTAAATAACTAATTAATAAATAAACAATATAAAAAAGGATTAGGTCTAAAAATGAGTGATAATTTTGGAGATAAAATAAGAAAGATTAGACTTGAGCATGGTATGAGCCAAGAAGAATTTGCTAAAGAACTTGGATATACATCAAAATCAACTGTTAATAAAATCGAAAAAGGCGTCAATGATATGAGCCAAGATAAGCTTGAATTACTATTCAAAAAATACGATTTAGAGGTTGATGATCTTTTTGATAAGTTAGCAGAAGATATGGGGACAAAAGTCATATCTGAAGATAGAACGGAAAGAGTAGAACTTGCTGTCTTGTGTTTAATAGAAGATGGTAATAAAATACTACTTCAAAATAGAGTAAAGGAAGATTGGAGGGGCTACACACTTCCGGGTGGTCATGTAGAAAAAGGCGAATCTTTTGTAGATGCAGTTAAAAGAGAGATAAAAGAAGAAACTGGATTAGTTATAAAAAAACCTAAGCTTGTTGGAGTTAAACAATTTCCAATTGAGCATGGTAGATATGTTGTATTTCTTTTTAAAACAAACAAGTTTACAGGTACTCTAGAGTCATCTCTTGAAGGTAAGATGGAATGGATTGAATATAACGATATAAAGAATATTAATACAGTTGATGATTTTGAAGAATTATTAAAAGTAATGAATTCAAGGAAATATAGTGAATTTCAATATATAGTTAAAAAGAATATTTGGAAAGTGGTATTAAAGTAATATGAGAAAATATTTTGTAACAAGTGATGTACATAGTTTTTATAATGAATTATTAAAAGAACTTACTAAGAAAGGTTTTGATATAGAAAATTATGAACATATATTGTTATTCTGTGGTGATTTATTTGATAGGGGACCAGATAGTTTAAAAATGTATGATTTCATTAAATCACTTCCTAGAGAAAGAAGAATATTAATAAGAGGAAATCACGAATATTTATTTAATGATTTATTAAAAAAAGATTTACCTGATGGTTATGATTATTATAATGGCACAGTTAAGACATTGTGTGATTTAACCTTTAATAAATATTCTAATTGGCATGATTTAGTACAAGATAAGATATTAGATGAAATAAAAGAATGGTTTTTATCTGATGAATGGATAGATTATTATGAAACTAATAATTATATTTTTACTCATACATTCATTCCTCTTAATATAGATCCAAGTCTAGAAATTAAACATATGTATTTTGTAGATGTTAAAAATTTAACATATAAAGAAAACTGGAGAGAATCTACACCTAGTGAATTTGAAAATGCTACATGGGGTTGCCCATGGAAACTTGCAAAGGCAGGGCTCAATAAAACTGGTAAAACAATCGTCTCTGGCCACTGGCATACATCTGATTTCTTTAACAACTTAAAGAATTTAAAAGAAAAATATGATGAACAAAAGAATAATCCAATATTCATATCAAAAAAATATAAACTAATTGGACTTGATGCTTGTACAGCCGCTACCAATAAAGTAAATGTATTAGTGCTTAACGAAGATGAATTATAGAATAATGCCGCGTTTTAAAAATAATGTTTAATATATTTGACATTAATATTTATTTTTGTGTATAATATAAGCATGAAAAATAAAATAGAAATCGGCAAAAAACTTAAGAATAAAAGATTACAACTTAATTTACGAATGGATGATGTTGCGAAAGAAATAGGCATTACTAGAGCTACTTTATGGTCAATAGAAAATGGTAATGGAAATTATACTATTGATACTCTTCTTAAATTATTAAGTTTTTTAAACATATCTATTGGAGTTGATTCGCAAGAACAAGGCACTCGAAAAAGAGCTACTAGAACAAATAGTGTTTTAGACAAAAAAATAAATCGTTTTATTGTTATGTGCGTTGAACAATATGCATCTTATGTTAATCAAGGCAGTAGCGATGTTTACCATAGACTCAATAAAACAGGAATTATAGAAGAACTAAAAAATGATTATGAGGATATGCACGGCATGTCAACTTACTCAATAAATGAATACATCGATAAAAGATTATCAGGAGGTGTATGATTTTGTATCATGATTCAGACGTTAAAGAAAGGATGATGGAACATGTTCTTTCTAAAACAATTCTTATATCTCAAACAACGGAATTAATTGCAAAGAAATATAAATTAACTCTTGAAGAAGCTAGAAATAGATTCTATGAATCGGATGTCATTAAAATGTTGGATGATGATGAAACTGGTCTTTATGGTGAATCGGCATTATATTTGCTTTCACTGTATGAAAACAGTTTGGGAAAAAGTTTTTGATATATGTATTAAGTTATTTTAATTAAATTTAAGGACTAAAATGATTAAAAGTTTTAGTCTTTTTAATTATTTTAATAAAACATAATGACAAATTAGTATTTTCGTGTAAAATACTATACAAAAAAATGAAGTGAAAGTTTTAAGGAGTTGTGTTTATAAAACGAATCTATAATTTCTCTATAATGCCTCAAATGCTTCCACTAAATTAATGGTATAATTAGAATAAGAGTTATTAAATAAGATATTTAAATGCTGGAGGAACTATTATGTATAAGAACGAATATTTAAATAGAATATATGCTAGTGTAAAAGAGAAGAATCCTGAACAAAAAGAATTCATTAACGCCGTTAAAGAATTCTTAGATTCAATGGATTATATTGTTGGATTAGATCCAGATATCGAAAAATACAGCATTCTAGAAAGAATCGTCGTACCAGAAAGAATCCTACAATTTAGAATATCTTGGCTTGATGATAATGGCAAGGTACAAGTAAATAATGGCTATAGAGTGCAATTTAATAGCGCAATAGGTCCATATAAAGGTGGTATGAGATTCGACCCAACTGTCAACCTTTCAATCCTCAAATTCTTAGGCTTCGAACAAATTTTCAAAAACTCTCTCACAGGTCTTCCTATGGGAGGAGGTAAAGGTGGATCTGATTTCGATCCAAAAGGTAAATCGGATAACGAGGTTATGAGATTCTGCCAAGCATTTATGGCAGAACTTTATCACTTCCTTGGTCCTGACACAGATGTCCCTGCGGGAGATCTTGGCTTTGGCGCAAGAGAGGCAGGATACATGTATGGCATGTATAAGAAATTAAATAAAGAATCATCAGGCGTTCTAACTGGCAAGGGTCTCTCATATGGTGGATCTAAGACAAGAACTGAGGCGACTGGATATGGACTCTGTTACTTCGTGGAAGAAATGCTTAAAACTTACTATAATGACACATTCAAAGGAAAGAGAGTTGTTATATCTGGTTCTGGTAATGTCGCTGAATACGCAGCCGTTAAAGCCACTGAACTTGGCGCTAAAGTAGTTGCGATGTCTGATCGAAAAGGATATATCTATAGTGAAGATGGAATCGATTTTAATTATGTAATAGAAATTAAGAGTAATCGTGGATCACTCATCGATGAATATTTAAAGAAATATCCAAATACTAAACACGGTTCAAATCCACACGATATTTGGAAAATCAAATGTGATATTGCACTCCCTTGTGCAACTCAAAATGAACTTAATCTAGAAGATGCTAAAGAACTCAAGAAGAATGGCTGTAAGATTGTATCTGAAGGTGCAAATATGCCTTGTGAACTAGATGCTGTTAAATATTTCAGTGAAAATGATATTATCTTTAGTCCTGGTAAAGCATCTAATGCCGGTGGCGTTGCTGTTTCTGGTCTTGAGATGAGTCAAAACGCAATGCATCTTTCTTGGACATTTGAAGAAGTAGACGAGAAACTAAAAGAAATCATGCAGAATATCTTTAAATCTTGCTTTGAAACAGCGGTTAAATATGGCGAACCAAAGAACCTATCTTTAGGTGCTAATATCGCTGGTTTCTTAAAAGTATATGATGCAATGAAAGCTCAAGGTGTTATTTAATTAGTTATATAATTAAGCTTCATGCTTAATAAAGAGGTAGACCATGAAACCATATAGTAATCTAAAAAAAGATGAATTAAAAAAAGAACTTGATACTTTATTAACTGAATATAAAAACTATCAAGCTCTAAATTTAAATCTAAATATGACAAGAGGAAAACCTTGTATCGAGCAATTAAATCTATCTATGGGAATGATGGATGTTTTAAATAGCTCTGTAGACCTCACTTGTCGTGATGGATTTGACTGTAGAAATTATGGTGTTCTTGGTGGAATTGATGAATGTAAGGAACTTCTTGGAGATATGATAGAAGTTCCAAAAGAAAATATCATCATATATGGTAACTCAAGCTTATATGTGATGTATGAATGTGTATCAAGAAGTATGACAAATGGTGTTATGGGTAGTACTCCTTGGTCAAAACTAAAAAAAGTTAAATGGTTATGTCCAGTCCCTGGTTATGATAGGCATTTTGCAATCACCGAATACTTCGGCATAGAAATGATCAATATCCCAATGGATAATAATGGTCCAGATATGGATATGGTTGAAAAATTAGTATCAAAAGATGAATCTATTAAAGGCATTTGGTGTGTTCCAAAATATTCTAATCCAGATGGTACAACATATTCAGAAGAAGTCGTAAAACGCTTCGCAAGATTAAAACCAAAAGCGAAAGATTTTAGAATCTACTGGGATAATGCCTATTCAGTTCACCATTTATATGATGATAATCAAGATTTTCTCCTAGAAATCCTTGATGAATGTAAGAAGGCAGGAAATCCTGATATCGTCTATAAATTCACATCAACCTCTAAAATATCATTCCCAGGTTCTGGCATCGCTGCCCTTGCGACAAGCGAAGCTAACATCAAAGATATCAAGAATCAAATGAGAATATCGACAATTGGTTATGATAAAGTTAACCAATTAAGACATGTCAGATTCTTTAAAGATTTAAATGGCATTAAAGATCAAATGAAAAAACATGCAGAAATTCTAAGACCTAAATTTGAACTTGTAGAAAATGTATTAGAAGATGAACTAAAGGGATTAAACCTTGCGGTTTGGACAAAACCTCATGGTGGTTATTTCATCTCTCTTAATACTTGTCTTCCAATAGCGACAAGTGTAGTTGATCGATGTAAAAAGATCGGACTTGAACTCACCGCTGCCGGTAGTGCGTTCCCATATCATAAAGATCCAAACGATTCAAACATTCGTATTGCGCCATCTTTTCCAAATCTAGACGAACTTAAGATGGCATCAAAAATACTTGCGCTATCTATTAAAATAGAAAGCATATTATATTTACTAAAATAAAAGAGGAGAAAAATATGTCTAAAATTTATAAATCAATCTATGAACTAGTTGGAAGTACTCCATTAGTAGAACTCGTAAACATCGAAAAGAAGTTTAATTTAGAATCAAAATTAATTGCGAAAATAGAAGCTTTCAATCCAGCTGGATCAGTAAAGGATAGAATCGCTAAATCTATCATTGAAGATTATGAAAGTAAGGGCCTTTTAAAACCTGGTTCAACAATCATTGAACCAACATCTGGTAATACCGGTATCGGTATTTCCGCTCTTTCTATCAGTAAAGGCTATAATGTAATAATAACTATGCCAGATTCAATGAGTGTTGAAAGAAGGAATTTGATTCAAGCCTATGGTGCAAAAATAGTTTTAACTCCAGGCGCTGAAGGCATGAAAGGTGCAATTAAAAAAGCGGAAGAACTACATGCCGAAATCAAGGATTCAGTAATCGCAGGACAGTTTATAAATCCTGCGAACCCACTTGCGCACTATAATACTACTGGTCCTGAAATCTATGCTGATACAGATGGCATGGTAGATATATTTGTCGCAGGAATTGGTACTGGTGGTACCATCTCTGGTGCAGGTAAATATTTAAAAGAAAAGAATCCAAACGTTAAAGTAATCGCAGTAGAGCCTCTATCTTCACCAGTTCTATCAAAAGGTGTAAGTGGGAAACATATGATTCAAGGAATAGGTGCTGGCTTCGTACCTGATACACTTGATACATCTATCTACGATGAAATCATCACAGTCGCAAATGAAGATGCTATTGCTACTGGTGCACTACTTCCAAAAACTGATGGAGTATTTGCGGGGATATCTTCTGGTGCAGCACTCTTTGCCGCAATAGAAGTCGCAAAGAGAGAAGAAAACAAAGGCAAAACAATAGTAGTAATCTTACCAGATAGTGGTGATAGATACTTATCAACTCCAATGTTCAATAAAGAATAATATTAAGGGATGAAGATTTTCTTCATCCTTTTTCATATCTTATGTTTTATTATTTTATGAAGTAGTATAAAATAATAGTATGGGAAGTTTAATTGATTATGTAAAGTGGAGAGGTGATTTAACACTTTCTTCTGATCCTTTCAATTTAATAGATAATACAATACTATGTAATACTTCTTACATTGATTTTAGTTATGCAAAAATCACTAAGAAAATAACTCTTAGAAGTGCGCTTTCCAAAGTATTCAAAGAAGTAGAACCAGAAAAAATGGTTTTAGGTCTTTTTATTCCAAAAGATATTGTTGAACTTGCTCATCTTACAAAAAGCACAAAAAGATATGGTTCTATTGAGGTATCTGACTATGTAAATTATATAAGCGTAGAAGAGATGTGCCAATTTTCCGCAATCACCTATCATTTAGATGATAACACCATGTTTATTGCATATCGTGGCACAGATGATTCCCTAATTGGTTGGCAAGAAAACTTAAACATGGTTTCAACCTTCCCAGTAAGAGGAGAAGTTCTTGCGAAAAAATATCTAGAGAGAATCGCAAGAAAGTATAAGAATAAAAAGATTTATGTTGCTGGGCACTCTAAAGGTGGAACACTCGCCCTCTATGCATCAATTTATGCAGATGAATCAGTTAAATCAAGAATTATAAATGTATTTTCAAATGATGGTACAGGTATAATGAGATACCATCTAGACATAGAAAAACTAAAGGTCATTGAATCAAGAATCATAAAAATCGTTCCTGTTGATTCTGTAGTTGGAATGTTTTTTGATAATATCTGTGGGAAACTAATCGTCGTTAATAGTAGTGCTAAAAAAGTATATCAACACAATATGGTAAGCTGGATGGTTGAAGGAAATAGATTCCTTACTCACGATGGAATTAGTAAGAATGCAGAAAAATTATCAATCGCAACCATTAATCTGATAGAAGGAATGACAAAGGAAGAAAGGGAAAAAATCGCACTTGAAGTCTATGAAATGTTAATGAAGATGAAGTCTAACACTTTAACTGATATTAAAAAAGAAGGACTACTAATCTTAAAACATATAAACACAATATCATATAAGAATAAGAAATATTTTATGAAATTCATCTCCAATTTCATTAAATATCGAGAGATATAAAATTATGAAGAAGAATAAACCGATTAAATATCTCATCCTACTCCCCGTTATTTTAATAATGGTATTAATATTTATTCTCTCAAGTGAAAATAGTGAAGAATCATCAAGAACTAGTGGCAGAGTCGTAGATTTTGTAATATCAGTAATTAATAAAGATTATGACAATATGGAAGAAAATGAAAGAATAGAATATCGAGATAAAGTATCTTTCTATGTTAGGAAGATAGCTCATTTCTCAATCTTTGCATCATTAAGTTTCTTCACTCTCCTAGCGCTTTTCACCCTCATAAAAACATATCCATATATAAGATTATTTATAATGTCCTTATCCCTTTCATCGCTTTATGCCATAAGCGATGAAGTTCATCAGCTCTTTTCAAGCGGAAGAGCTTGTGAAGTTAGAGATTTATTAATCGATATGTCTGGAGCTCTATTTGGAATATGCGTTTTATCACTAATATTATTAATATTTAAGAAAACAAGAATAAAAAAAGAGGTATAGATATGGAAGAAAGAACTGCAATCGATATTTTATTTGATGAGAATTCTAACGAGAATTTCTTTCTTTATGATGAAAACGATGAAAGGCATGAATTTGAACAACATGCCGTTATCCCATTTGAAGGTGAAGTCTACGCAATTGTAAGACCGGTTGTTCCATTTGAGGGAATGGATGAAGATGAAGGTATGGTCTTTAGAATCGATGAAGAAAACGAAGAATTAGTAGAAATCACCGACAGTGATTTAATCGAGAAATTATTTGAGGAATACGATAAACTATAGTCTATTGGAGAATAAAATAATGGAATATGTGGTTGTGACTGGGGCTAATGGTGGTCTTGGCTATAGCCTTTCTAAAATGCTTAGCGAGAAAGGCTATTTTGTATATGGAATAGATATAGTAGGAAATAGATTATCAAATATCGATAATCTGAAATTTATAGAATGTGATCTATCTAATCCAATAGATATTGATAATGCAGTCTCAATAATAAAATCTGATAATGTAAGAATTAAAGCTATCTATAATCTTTGTGGTATCTTCAAGATGGAATCGGTAATAGAAGGTGATAGTGAATCTTTTGAAAAGATAATAAGAATCAACTTCTTAAGTATGTATTACATCAATAAAGGATTATTCCCATATCTTGATAAAGGTTCAACAATAATCAATATGTCTAGTGAAGTCGCAAGGTATTCATGTCTTCCTTTCCAAACATATTACACATTAACTAAAAAGATGATTGAATGTTATACGGATGATTTAAGAAGAGAAGCTAATTATCTAGGTATTAGAGTAGTTAAAGTTCAATCAGGTTCTCTTAATACAAAGATGATTTCAAGTGCTGCAAGTGAATTTGATAAACTTGAATCATCTACTAAATATTTTAAAAATCAATTATTAAAAATGAAGTTCTTAATGGATAACGAATTATCTAAAACACACGATGTAGATAAACTTTCTAAACTCTTAACTTCATTAATTAAAAAGAAGAGGGTCAAACTAGTTTATCGCTATAAAAATAGTTTTAAATTAAAACTACTAGGAATTCTTCCAGAAAGACTCCAAGATAAAATCTTTCTTAAACTTGTAAAATAAAAGAGATACTATATAAAGATTTCTAATATAGGATTACTTAATCTTTTTTATTTTTTCTAAAATAATATAACTTATATGTTACAATTAAAGAGAAGTGTAGAATTTTGTATTATTAAAGGAGACAAACAAATAGTTGTTTGATTTAATAAAAAATGCTTGAGTCAAGAGCCCCAAGGCATTTTAGAGAAGTAAGAGTGGTGGATTTATTTGTGTTTTTCTTTTTAATGTTATTTATATTAATTGGAATATGGACCACATTCTTCCTCAATCTAAAATATAGATTTATCAATCTTGAAAACTATATATTATTAATCATTGGACTATTAATATCATATATTCCACTTAGATTATTTGCGGTCGGTTGTATATTCATGTATAAAGCTTTTGCGCCAATGAAGACGAGAGATAGATGTAGATACACACCAACATGTTCATCATATATGATAATGTCCATATTTAGATATGGCCTAATAATAGGAATAACTCTTGGCATTAAACGTATTAATTCTTGTACACCACCAAATGGTGGGTACGATCTTCCATCAATTAAGAAATTATTTAAAAATTATAATAAAAATGAAAAGGACGACTAAAAAATGGATTACTCAAACGCAAAAGTAGGTAAATGCCCTGTCTGTGGAAGGGATATTGGTTATCTTGAAGGAGATAAACAAATTGAATGTAACGCTTGCGATACGAAAATAAGTATCGAAGAATTGATTATGGATTCATCACTTAGAAGAATAAACAAAGAATTTAAAGATCAAAAAGAAATCACTTATGGGCAACCTGAATCTTCACTAATATATGTTGAAGATTTATTTGAAACATATAACTGGACTCAATATCTCAATGATCCAGTTGTATATCTTGATGATCTCAAAGATTTAATCAGCGATACTAAGAGAAAATATGGTGCTGATCCTGCGTGTTGGCTACTAGAATTTGAATGTATCTACACACCAATTGTAAAAAAGATTGAATTCCTTCCAGAAATCGAAAGTAAGATGGCCACTCTAAAATATAAAGATGATGGTCAAGAAGCACTTCCAGTTTATGCTCAATATGAAGCACTTATGTACAACATCATTGAAAAACGTGATGAACTTCTAAAGATCTTATCGGATGATATCAAATATGCTGAAAGATTCAACCTAGATAGTGAAAGATTATCTTCAATGCGTTCACGCTATGAAGATATCGATAATAAGCTTAGCGCTCTTGAACTCCCAAGAGATATTTATGATGTTAAAGCTGTAAAAGAATCTGAAGATAAGTTTGATTTAGTATTAAGAGAAGAATATGCTCAAAGAGGAATCAATGCTGAAGAATTCTACAATAATGCGGTTGAAAAATATAAACTAGGTGAAAGCATCACCGATTGTTTAAACCTCTTCACAAGAATAGCTAAATATAAAGATGCCAGCAAGTATATCGACACAATTAATAAACTCTATAATTTCAAGAGTTTATATGAAACAAACGGAAAATACTACACATTCGGTCACTACAACACTGAAGTTAAAATTATTAATCCAGTATCTGCCTCTCAATATCTATTAAAGAATGTCAAGAAATCGAAGAAGAATTCTAAATCAGCTGAAGATGAAGTGGCAAATAACCCATTATTCTCTCAACCAATTGGCAATGATTTATATGAGGTTGAATGTGGTGAAATTGGCGATACTCCACTCGTTAAGAATGTAATTAAAGTAATCTGTCTTTATGGTGGTAAATTCTTCTTAGAGGTATTTGATCAAAAGAATAGATGTTATAAGATTATATCTTATGATATCAGTGATAACACAGTCGCAGATATCGATAAATGCAAGGCAGGTCCAACTGATATGTACTGCCTTGACAGTAAACTCTATTTCTCATCTTCTAAGAACCAATTCATCTTTAGAAAGAAATTAATCAATGCACCAGAAGAAGTTAAGAAAGGTTGTAAGACTAAACTTGTAAATAATATCGAAAATGAACTCAATAAATATGAGATCATTCTTGTCGATATGCTCGACAACAATGTTTCTACGCTAGTTAAATCATGTATCGATATTTATGATTTCTATGATGATAAGATTTTCTATCAGCACAGAGAAACTATCCAAAAACCAAAATCTAAGAAGAAAGTCCAAGAAGAAAAACCAGAATACAAAGAAGAATTCTTCGTATACGACCTCAAGAGTGCAGCCAACAAGAAAGTTCTTGATAGAGATTGTTATATCGTTGCTGTATATGATAATAGAATCCTCTACACCCTTCCAAACCAAAGCCGTAACTTCTTAAACAGCGATCTTCATGCCTACAATCTTAAAACCGATGAAGATAAGGTACTTGAATATAATATCTTCTCATTCTTTAAAATCATCGATGGTAAAGCTTACTATCGTGTTGGTAATGAAAAAGATAGTTCACTTGTATCAATAGAACTTGATGGAACTGATAGACTTGAAATCGCTCATAATGTATCAGAAATTAGATTCATCAGAAGTGGTTGGATGTATTTCATCAAAGGTTGGGGATACAATAGAGTTCTCGTTAAAATGACTTTAGATGGTAAGAAGAGAGTAGTACTCTGTACACTACTTAATTCTTTAATCGATATGATTGATAACTATATCTATTATGTAGATATCAAGAATAACTTAAGAATTGTAAGAAATGATGGCACTAATAATCGTGTTATCTGTGACAACATAGACGCAGATGGTACAGTAATAGTAGATAGAAAGAATATCTACTTCCTAAGAAATGAAGTTAAAGAATATGAGGATGACGATAGAGAAGAACCAATCTATACAAATTCACTATATTCAATCGATGTTAATGGTAGAAATCTCGATAAAGCTGAATTCAATGTTGAAGATATTAAGCCATTTAACGATGATAGTTTCTTCGTATTTAAACGTGATACTGCAAGATTTAAAATTGGCATGCCAGTAGGTAAAGAAGATTATCAATATTCATACAAAGATTTCAATCGTTCAAGATATTTCCTCTACGATAAGAAGACAAGAACTCTTGAATGCGTCCTCACAATCGGTAATCCAAGAAAGACAACAGTTCATACAGAAAAGAAAGGTTGTAAGAAAGCATCTGACAGAGATTATACATACGAAGAAATACCAATTAAATACAGCCTCGTTAGAGATGATGTTGATGAAAGCTTCAATGTAAAAGATGAGCCTACATCACCTCAACCAATCCAGGAGCAACAAGCTAAGGCAAAATCAAAGAAGAAAAAGAATGGTTGTTCAAATAATAATGGCTGTTCATCAAAAAAGAAAAACAAAAAAGCTAAAAAATAACCATAAATAGAAGGCAATCAAGCCTTCTATTTCTTTTATATTATATTTAAATTATTATTTCTTTTATCATATTGTTTGATTTATTTATAACTTTGTTATATTATACATTTTGTGAGGTTTAAATTATGGCAAAACTAGTAATAAAAGATTTATGGGCAAGTGCTCAAGGAATAATGATACTAAAAGGTGTAAATTTAGAAGTTAACGATGGTGAAATTATCGCCCTTATGGGTCCTAATGGATCTGGTAAATCCACCCTTGCATACGTTATTATGGGTCATCCTGCATATAAGATTGAAAAAGGTTCAATTGAATTTGATGGTAAGGAATTAAATGAGCTCACAACCGATATGAGGGCAAGACTGGGTCTCTTCCTTGCGATGCAATCTCCATTTGAAATAAGCGGTGTTACTAACCGTGATTTTATCAAACAAGCATTAGATAAAAAAGAAACCAAAGGTAATAAACTCATCTCATATTATAAATTCTCACTAAAACTAGATGAAGCTATTAAAGATCTTGAAATGGATAAAGACCTTGCGGATAGATACGTAAATGAATCATTCTCTGGTGGTGAAAAGAAGAAAAATGAAATTCTTCAAATGAAGATGTTAGAACCTAAAATCTCTATTTTAGATGAAATAGACTCAGGTTTAGATGTAGATGCAGTAAGAATCGTTTCTGAAAACATCAATAATCTCAAAGAAAAGAATAATATGGGTCTAATCGTTATCTCTCACTACCATAGATTATATGAATATATAAAACCATCTAAAGTTGTCGTACTAATAAATGGCACAATTGTTAAAACTGGTGATAGTACACTTTTAGATTTCATCGATAAGAATGGTTTCGATTCAATCAAGAGAGAAGCGGGAATGGAAGATGAAATCACCCTTCTTGAAACTTGTGCATTCAAGGTGAATAAAAATGATTAATTCTTTAGATAAAGAAATACTTGGAAGAGGTAATATTGAATCATATAAACTCATAGTTAGTAATTCTAACTACAGTTTTAATATTCAGAAAAACATTACTACTAAAATTCATTTATTTTTAGATGTTTTAAATGAATCAAAACTAGTTTTCAATATCTCTGAGAATTCAAATGTAGAATTAATCCTTATTTCTACTGGTAGTAATTCATATGAAGTAGAAATAAACATTGAAAGAGATTCAAGCCTTAAACTCTATACAGCTGATTCATTCAACACAGATGTATCAATCACTAAATCAGTATATTTAAAAGGAATAAACGCAAGCGTTTATGCTTATGAATATATTCCATCAAATGATAGTAATATTACTGGTGCCTTTAAATTAAATCACCTATATCAAGATACTAAATCAGAAGGCATCTTCAATTATCTAGCAAATGGCACTGGAACAGTAAATAGAGATACCATCTCGACAATGGAAGAAAACACTTTTAATGCAAATTCCAGCGAAAATATCAAAGGTTTAATTCTATCTGAAGCATCAAGAATAGATGCTAAACCAATATTAATAATAAAATGTGATGATGTTCATGCATCACATGGTTGTGCAATTGGCACAATTAACGCTAATGAGATTTATTATCTCATGAGCCGTGGTTTAACCTATAATGATGCCTTAAAAATCATCTGTAAATCTCTTATTAATCCAATCTTAAGAGAAATAACTGATGATGATTTCTTAAGCATCACAAAACCAATCTTAGATAAAACAATAGGAGAATAGATATATGAAAGAATTATTCCCTGTTTATAGTAAAAATAAAGATTTAGTCTATCTAGATAGCGCTGCATCAAGCCTAAAACCAAAGGCGGTTATTGATGCGATTAACGATTACTATCTAAATTATTCAGTAAACATCGAAAGAGGTGTTTATAAGCTCGCGCTTGATGCGACTAAAAGAGTAGAAGAATCAAGAGAAAATATCGCAAAATTCATTAACGCAAATCCTGAAGAAGTGATATTTACTCGTGGTGCTTCTAATTCACTAAATATGGTGGCATTAATGCTTAAGAGAATACTTCATGAAGGTGATGAAGTAATAGTCAGTGAACTTGAACATCATTCATCATTTTTGCCATGGTTAGATGTAAAACGTGAAAAGAACATTAAGCTTGTATTCGTTCCACTAACCAAAGAAGGAAAGATCACAGTGGAAAACTTTAAAAGCGTATTATCTTCAAAGACTAAAGCCGTATGTTTAACACATGTATCTAATGTTTTAGGATATAAAACCGATGTAAAAGAAATAGTAAAACTTGCACATGAGGTGGGTGCAATAGTATCAATTGATGGTGCACAGGCTATCCCACACGAAAGAGTAGATGTTAAAGAATTAGATGTTGATTTCTATTCTTTCAGCTTCCATAAGATGTGCGGACCAACAGGCCTTGGCATCCTCTATGGTAAGAAAAAAATATTGAATTCCTTAGACCCAGTTGAATTCGGTGGCGAAATGAATGATGAAGTATCTAAAGATTCAGTAACCTATAAAGCACTTCCATATAAGTTTGAGACAGGCACTATTCCAATCGCTGAAATCTTTGGCGCAAATGCGACCATAGATTTCCTAAACGAAATTGGAATGGATTATATAGGAAAAAGAGGCTTAGAACTTAGAAATATGGCTTTAAAAGAACTCTTAAAACTAAAAGAAATCGAAGTCTACAACGGTTCTGAAGAATCAAGTGTAATCGCCTTCAACATTAAAGGCGTTCACTCACATGATTTAGTTACTGCACTCGCAGAGGAAAACGTGGCAGTAAGAGCCGGTCACCACTGCGCTGAACCACTTCATAGATTCTTAGGCTTAAGTGCCACAACTCGCGCAAGCTTTTATTTCTATAACGATGAATGTGATGTATCTAAATTTATAGATGCGGTTAAAAAAACTATAAGTTTCTTTAAGGAGGTTCACTACATTGACTAACTTAAGTAATCTCTATAGACAAGTAATTATGGATCATTATAGAAACCCAAGAAACAAAGGTATCACAAATGCACCTAACTATGTTAAGTGTCATTTAAAGAACCCTTCTTGTGGTGATATGATCGATGTTGAATCATTAGTAGAAGATGGAATAATTAAAGACATCCACCACGATGGTCAAGGATGTTCTATTTGTTGCGCTAGCGCATCAATTATGAGTGAAGTTATAAAGGGTATGAAAGTAGATGATGCTAAATACTTAATCGATAATTATCTAAAGATGGTATCTAATCAAGAATACGATCAAAATGTAGATTTCGATGAACTTCAGGTATTTGATGGCGTTAAAGATCTTCCGGCAAGAGTTAGATGTGCATCTATTTCATCACAAGCATTACTAAACACTCTAAAAAAGGAGGATGAGACTGATGCATGATGAGATGAAGACAAGAAGAGAAGAACTAGAGAAAATCGCTAGTGAATATAAATATGGTTTTGTGACAGATGCGAAAGCATATAAGAAAGTATCAATTGGATTAAATGAGACAATCGTAAGAGAAATCTCTAAATCTAAAGGTGAACCAGAATGGATGCTTGAATATAGATTAAAATCCCTAAAAGCATTCTATGAAATGAAAGATCCAACCTATGGTCCAGTAGATAGAATTAAATCAGTTGACCCAAATGATATGTGTCTTTATATTAAATCAACCGATTCAGTAAAGCACGACTGGGATGAAGTACCAGAAAACATCAAAGATACCTTCAATAAACTAGGTATTATGGAAGCTGAACAAAAATGGCTCTCTGGTGTCTCAACTCAGTTTGAATCAGAAGTTGTTTACCACAACAATAAACAAGAATTAGAAGAAAAAGGCGTAATCTTCCTTGATACAGATACAGGACTTAAAATGTATCCTGAAATCTTTAAAGAATACTTCGGTTCAGTAGTACCATATAACGATAATAAATATGCTGCACTCAATAGTGCTGTATGGAGTGGTGGATCATTCATCTATATTCCAAAAGGAGTAAAACTCGATAAACCTCTTCAATCATATTTTAGAATCAATTCTCAAAACATGGGTCAATTTGAAAGAACCTTAATCATCGTTGATGATGAAGGCTTCGTCAACTATGTTGAGGGATGTACTGCCCCTAAATATTCAAACGATTCTCTCCATTCAGGTGTCATTGAAATAATCGTTAAAAAGAATGCTAGATGTAGATATTCTACCATTCAAAACTGGTCAAACAACATCATTAATTTAGTAACACAAAGAGCGCTTGTACTCGATGGTGGTTATATGGAATGGATCGATGGCAATATCGGTTCTGGTGCCAATATGAAATATCCTTGTTGCATACTAAAAGGTGATTATTCAAGGGGACTAGTAATATCAGTAGCTCTTGGATCAGAAAATCAATACCAAGATAATGGTGCCAAGATGATTCATCTTGGTAAAAATTCCTCTTCAACCATAATTTCTAAATCAATCGCCAGAAAAGGTGGTACAGTAAATTATAGAGGTACTTCAAGAATCACTAAAGATGCAACCGGTTCTAAAGCAAGTGTAACTTGTGATACTCTCATTATGGATGATAATAGTAGAAGTGATACCTATCCACTCAATAACGTATCAAATAATTCATCCTCTTTAGAACATGAAGCTACTGTCTCAAAGATTTCTGATAATCAACTATTCTATCTTGAAAGTAGAGGTTTATCAGAAAAAGAAGCAATGGAACTCATTATCATGGGATTTATTGAACCATTTGCGAGAGAACTGCCTCTTGAATACGCAGTTGAACTTAACCAATTAATAAAATTAGAACTAGAATAGAAAGGAATTGAGTATTTATGAACAAATCAGTTAACACACTTAGAATGCTTGCGATGGATGAAATCAATGCTGCAAACAGTGGCCATCCAGGAGTAGTACTTGGTTTTGCACCAGTTGCCTATACTTTATGGCATGATTTTTTAAAGGTTACACCAAAATGTCCAGATTGGTTTGATAGAGATCGTTTTATCCTCGCATCTGGTCATGCATCTAGTATGCTTTATGCGCTCCTTCATCTTTTTGGATACAACATTCAAATGGATGATTTAAAGAACTTTAGAAAACTTGGTTCACTAACTCCAGGACATCCTGAATATAGACATACTGAAGGTGTCGATTCAACAAGTGGTCCACTCGGTCAAGGCATCGCTATGGCAGCCGGTATGGCAATCGCTGAAACTATGCTTGCGGAAAGATTCAACAAAGAAGACATCAAACTTGTAGACCATTATACATTTGTTGAATGTGGTGATGGTGACCTTCAAGAAGGTGTTACTCTTGAAGCATTATCATTAATTGGCAGATTAAAACTCAATAAATTAATCATCCTCTTCGATTCAAATAGAATTCAACTTGATGGTCCAGTATCAAATGCTGGTGGTATCAATCATCCAAAAGAATATTTCAAATCTCTCGGTTTTAACTATTTAAGTGTTGATGATCCAGAGAATTTAGACGAAGTTAAAAAAGCAATCAAGAAAGCCAAGAAGAGTGACCTCCCTACAGTCGTTGAATGTCATACTACAATTGGCTATATGTCACCACTTGCGGATAGTTCTAAATCACATGGTTCTCCACTTGGAAAAGATAACACTGAAATCTTAAAGAAGAATCTAGGTTATACTAATGAACCATTCGAAGTAGATGCTGATGTATATGAAGATTATCATAGCGCCATCAAGAAAAACAATAGATTATACAATAAATGGAAAAAATCATTAAAAGAATACAAAGCTAAATACGCTGAAGACTATGAAGCATTTAGAAAAGTATTAAGTGATGACTATAGTGTTTCATCTGATGTATTTAATAATTTTGATTACCAAAACGAAGCCACAAGAAAAACAATCGGCAGAATTATAAATGTTGTTTCAAATGAATATAAAACATTTGTGGCTGGAAGTGCTGATTTAACTGCATCAACTAATGTTAAAGGCCTTGATGGTAACTATGTTCCAGAAAACAAGCTTGGAAGAAATATCAACTATGGCGTTAGAGAACATGCGATGGGCGCTATCGCTAATGGTCTAACTCTCCATCATGTTAGAAACATGACTGGTGCATTCTTCGTATTCTCTGACTACATGAAACCTGCGATCAGAATGGCAGCTCTCATGAAAATCCCATCAATCTTCGTTTTCACTCATGATTCGGTAGCGGTAGGAGAAGATGGCCCAACTCATGAACCAATCGAACAACTTGCATCACTCCGTTCAATTCCAAACCTCAATGTCTTTAGACCAAGCGACGCTAAGACAACTGTCCAAACTATCAAATATGTTCTAAACAACAAGAATAATCCAGCTGTAGTATGCCTTACAAGACAAAACCTTGATTTACTCGACGATGTAAAAGATAGTGATTTTAGTAAGGGTGCATATATTAGATATGATAGTAAAAACGCTAAAGGTACTATCATCGCATCTGGTTCTGAAGTGTCACTAGCTTTAAAGGCAAAAGATGTATTAAAAGCTGATGGAATAGATGTAAGAGTAGTAGAAATGATTTCTACAAATCTCTTTGATAAATTAACTGATAGTGAAAAAGAAGCATTAATTCCAAAGGATAAACCATCATTATTCGTAGAAATGGCTTCTCCTTATGGACTATATGGATATGCAGATTATGTCTATGGCATTAATAGATTTGGTGCATCTGCGAATGTCGATGTTGTGATACCATATCTTGGTTTCACTAAAGAAAAAGTTGCTGAATATTTCAAAGAAATAATTAAGTAATATTCCAAAATTTGTTATATAATAATAAATGTAAATAAAAAGGGGAGCTGAGTCATAGGCTGAGAGGAAGATTAATCTTCGACCCACAACCTGATCTAGGTAATGCTAGCGTAGGAAACTTTATACATATATAAAAGGGACCAACGCTCAGGTCCCTTTTATATTTGAAAGAAGGTTCAAAATGAATAAAAATGAAGAAGTAAGATCACTAACAGAAACCGCAGTGTTTGTAGCACTTGGTTTAGCATTAAAATTTCTATCGGATTTAATTCCATTTCTAAATTTCTTTGAAGGTGGCACAATCGACCTTGCGATGCTTCCAATATGCTTAATTGGATTAAGACGTGGCCCGAAATATGGTTTCCTCGGCGCAACAATCTATTGGCTTCTCGCATGGTTAATTGGAGGACTAAAGATTTATTCTGATAATGCACTAGTAGAAATACTACTAGATAGACTAATTCCATACTCAATAGGTTATGGTATTGCATCACTTTTCACTAAAACACTCGATAAACCGGTAAAAGGTGCATTAGTATTACTACTATGTGGTTCAATAAGGCTTTTATCTCATACATTATCTGGAATGGTTTTATGGTATAGCTGGACTAACTTTGGCGAATTCATCGATGTACTTGGTGCTTCATTTATCTACAACGCAACATATGTATCACTAACTACTGCCCTTGCGATTGTCCTCTTTATTTCCATGAACAAATTATTATCATTTGGTCTAAAGAGAGAAGAGAAACAAGAAGTAGAAGAATAAAAATAGAAGGAGATTTTTCTCCTTTTGTTTTTCATTTTTTCATATTTATTTCAATATTAATACTAAAAATCAATAAACTATGCAAAATACAATTAAAATACTGTATAATACTAAAATAATAATTCATAAAAGAATTATGTAATGACAAATAGGAGGTTCAATATAATGAGTTATATTGACATTGCGGTAATTGTACTGCTTGGCATAAGTTTCATTTTCGGTTTTGCCGGTAAAGCTCCAAGAAAAATCTTCTCATTCTTATTTATGGTAATTGCGGTTTTAGTCGCATATTTCATGTTAGATAAATTTATTGACCTAGTGTCAGCTACTCCAGCGAGTGTGATACCAATTAATATAGGCCAATTAGAAGGAGACACAATTTCTGTCTTTATCGAAAGAACAGTTAAAAATTTAATTGAATCTACAGGTCTTTCTATCCCTGAAGATTCAGCAAATGCTTTAGTATCTGGATTCGTTAAAATGGCTTGTTTCTGGGTTCTTGCACTTGGATGTTTAATTGCTATTCCACTAGTTGGAAACCTATTAACATTAATTATCTTCGCAAGACGTCCAAAACGTACAGCATTTAAGACTGTTGGTATTTTCGGATTATTAAAAGGCGCTATCACAGTTATCGTTTTATTCTTCCCAATTATGGTTTTAACACCAGTACTTAAGACAGCTACTTCATTTGATTCAAGCGAGGAAGGCAATGATCCTAAATTTGCGATGATTGAGGAACAAGCTCAATCTTCATATTTCTTAAATTTTGCAGATCAAGCTCTATCAAGCACCAAGATTAAACCTTTACTATATGTAAAGGAAGGCGATACAGAAGAAAGATATCTCTATGATGATATCAAGAGTGTTCCATCTCTATTAAAACTTGCATCAGTTATGCAATCTGGAAGCAGTGATAGTAGTCAAGATGTATTTGAAACATTCGCTGCACTAGAAGATGATGAAATCAGAGAAATCTTCTCTAATCTTGATAATTCTGAAACAGTTAAAGAAATGGTTTCTTCAGTAATAGATGATATTATCCCAGAAGCTAATATCGATTTAACTGATGTAGATTTAAGCAATGAAGCCGAAATCTTCATCGCTGTAAAAGATCTAGCAGTAGATGTAAAAGAGGGCGAAGAAATATCAGCTGAAACAATTGGAAAATTCACAGATGCTGCAGTAGATTCTGAGCTCGTACTAGCTGTAGCTGAAGCTAATCCAGGTCTTTTAAAAGATGTGCCTGATACTTATGTAGATCAGATTTCTGCAAGTCTAGAATCAAAGATCGGAACTGAAGGCTTCTCACAAGAAGACTATGACAGAATAATGAAATTATTCGAGGAATAATCCATTTCAAAATGTTCAAGACCTTAAAAAATGGAATTAGTTTAAATTTTGAACATAGAGGGAAAGTGGAGGGTTATACCCTCCTTTTTCTACATGGAAATTCTGAGAATTTAAACACATTCTCATTTTTCTTTGATAAACTTCAAGATTATTCATTATATTTTATTGATTCAAGATGTCATGGTAAATCATCTCATTCTGAATTATCTTATGATAATATGGCAGATGATATCGAACTATTCATTGAAGAGATGAATATCGAAAGATGTTCAATAATTGGCTTTTCTGATGGTGCCATCATTTCAATCCTATTATCTTTAAAATTAAAAACAATAGACAAGATATTCTTAATTGGTCCAAATCTTTCACCAGAAGGCCTTACCACAGATTGTATAAACTTCCTAAAAGAAGATTATGAAAAGACCGGTTCAATCTATTCAAAGCTATGTCTTGAAGAACCAAACATCGATAAAGAATTATTAAAAGAATCAGAGTCAAGAGCGATTGTAATAGGTGGCGAATATGATCTTATCAGAAAAGGTCATTTAGAACTTATTAGAGACTCTTATAAGAATTCAACCCTCTATATTATCGATAAAGCTACTCACTTTATTCCAACAGAAAATCCTAATGAACTCTTATCTATCATTCAAAATGAATTATCTTTAGATGTTTACTTTGAAGATAATCATGTGATAGTTGTGGATAAACCTGTAGGAATATTATCACAAGAAGATGAGACAAAGGATAAAGATATTCTCTCAATCACTAAAGAGTATTTAAAAACCAAATACAATAAGCCAGGAAATGTCTACGTAGGATTAATTCAAAGATTAGATAGAAATGTATCTGGACTTATGGTTCTATCTAAGACAAGCAAAGCTACAGAAAGACTTAATGAAAATAGACCTAAGAAACATTATTATGCTTTAGTTTCTGGAATAGTTGAAAAAGAAGAAGATACTTTAATCGATTATATTTCCAAAGATGAAAAGAATAGAACCGCTTATATCGATGAAAAAGATGGAAAGATTGCTATATTAAAATATAAAAAAATAAGTAATGATGAGAACTATTCTTTGCTTGATGTTTTCATTGAAACAGGAAGATTCCATCAGATACGTTTTCAACTATCAAATATAGGTCATCCACTCTATAACGATATTAAGTATAATACAAAAATTGAGAGAAACGGATATGAAATAGGACTCGATGCCTATAAGGTAGATTTTATACATCCAACGACAAAATGTGAAATATCTATTGAAAGAACACCTAAAAGAACTATCTTTAAAAAGTATTTATAAAAATGTGTAATTCTTACTGAAAAAATATCCAAATATAGGCAGAAAGCAAATTTTTTTTAAAAAGTACTTGCAAAATAAAAGAGTTTTTGGTATTCTATTCATAAATATTATTATAATATTTAAGCTAAAATTAGCTAAAAATTATAAAAATAAAAAATCAAAAAGGAGAGATTTATGAAAAAATTATTATCATTATTAGTTGCTCTTCTCCTCGTAGCAGGTTTAGTTGCGTGCGGTGGCACAACAACTACTACTGCTCCAACTCAAGGAGATACAACTACTACAGCAGATCCTGATGCATTTGATCTTGAAGCTTATGTTGCTGATTCAACTGCTATTTACAATTCTGTATATGGTGAATTCAAGACAGCTTATGCTGCAGCTAAAAAAGAAACTACAGATATTGCTAAGAGATTTGCATTAATGGCTATTGCTGAAGCAAAATTAATTGAATCTGGTACATTACTACCTTTATCTTCTAATGGCGGTAACTATGCTATATCTAGAGTTGTTCCATATTCTATTACACCAGCTCTTTGGGGTAATGATAGCTATAGATTCCATCAAGCTTTAATCGTTAATGAACAACCTTTAACAGAAGTTCAAAGAAACGAACTCAAAGCTATCTATGCTGCTGAAAAAGGTACTGGTACATATGAAGCTTCTGCAAAAGCTTGGTTAGCTCTCAATGGCTTCACATTAAATAAGACATATACTCTTGGTTATTCTTCTGATCCTCAAACTTGGGACGTTCTCGCTACTTCTAGAGCAGCTGACTCTGAAGCTATCGTTAACACTTATGATGGATTATATGAATATGACGTTGAAAACCAATTAAAACCAGCTCTTGCTGCATCTATGCCAGTTGTATCTGAAGATGGTTTAACAGTTACAATCACATTAAAGAGTAATGTTAAATGGGTTAACCAAAATGGTGAAGAAGTTGGCACAGTTAAAGCTGATGACTTCGTAGCTGGTATGCAACATATGTGCGACGTTGCTGGTGGTCTAGAATACCTCATTCAAGGTATCGTTAAGAACGCTAGTGAATATATCGATGGTGATATCACAGATTTCAGCCAAGTTGGTGTTAAAGCTACTAATGACACAACATTAGTTTACACTCTTGAAGAACCATGTTCATTCTTTGAAACTATGTTCGGTTATGGTGTATTTGCTCCATTATGCAGAACTTTTTATGAAGCTAAAGGTGGTAAATTCGGTGCTGAATTCGATCCAAAAGCTACAACTTATACATATGGTAAAACTCCAGCTGATATCGCTTATTGTGGACCATACATTGTAAAAGAAAACACAGCTGAAACTAAGATCACTTTCGAAGCTAACCCAACTTATTGGAATAAAGATAATATCAACCTCACTAAGATCGTTTGGGAATACAACGATGGTACAGATCCATTAAAAGCTTACAATGGAATGAAGACTGGTCATTATGCAGGTTGTGGTTTATCAGCTACATCACTCGCTCAAGCTAAAGAAGACTTAGTTGAAGGAACTACTAAATCTTGGTTCGATACATATCACTACACTAGTGGTACTGATGCTACATCATTCATGGGATTCTTCAATGTTAACCGTCAAAATTACGCTAACATCAATGATGCTTCTAAAGCCGTTTCTCAAAAGAATGATGCTGAAAAAGCATTATCTAAAGATGCTATGGCTCTCCAAGACTTTAGATTAGCTCTTTGCTATGCCCTTGATAGAGAAGCTTACAACGCACAAGCTGTTGGTGAAGATTTAGCTTTAACTTCACTCATCAACTCTTACACTCCTGGTACATTCGTACAATTACCAACTGCTACAACAGTTAAGATTGGCGAAAACGATGTAACTTATCCAGCTGGAACATTCTATGGTAAGATTATGCAAGATGCAATCACTGCTGATGGATACTCATTCAAAGTTTGGGATCCAACTGCTGATGGTGGTATCGGTGCTTCTTCAGGATTTGATGGTTGGTATAATGAAACTGCTGCTAAAGCTGCACTTGCTAAAGCAGTTAAGACATTAGAAGAAAAAGGATACACTATCTATAACTACAACGAAGATGGAACAATCAAGAGCGTTAAGAACGCAATCTATATTGATCTCCCATGCTTCTCTGGTTCAACTACATATTTAAACAGAGCTAATGCATTCGCTCAATCTGTTAAGAAAGCATTAGGTGGCGCTGTTGTTATCAACTTAGTAACTTGCTCAACAAGTGGTGCTTGGTACTATGCTGGTTATTATACAGACTATGGTTATGAAGCTAACTATGATATTTACGACGTATCTGGTTGGGGACCTGACTATGGTGATCCACAAACATATCTTGACACATTCTTACCAGACTTCGCTGGTTACATGGTTAAGTGTGTAGGTATCTTCTAGGATACAAAAAAACAACAAAAATTTTAGTTAATATTTTAATCAAAAATTTAACATAATATGTCTAAGAGATGGTAGATTGTTCTGCCATCTCTTAGATTGATTTTTTATGAAGGAGTAATGAATATGACAAAATATTTATTAAGACGTCTACTCCACGGATTATTCTCAATAATCGTAGTTGTTTCGATTGTAATGATCCTTATCTATTCACTAATGGATAGGACACTCATATTTGCGCAAGACACAAATTATACAAAATATGCGAACAACGACAAACAGGTTTATAGATACGAAAGATGGGAAGATTATGGTTACTTAGATTATGTAACCTATACTGACTATATTAATGAACTTGCAAAAAACGGTGAATTTGCTGATGATGCTGCTCGTCAAAAAGTTTTAAACTTTGCTAAAAAAGCTGAAAACGACAGTGAAGAAGTAGCTGTATACGTTAAGAAATTTACCGACTATTATAAAGAAAAAGGATATGAAGTTATAAGACTAGATGCAAAGATGCTCACAGAAGCGAAATACGCTACTGGTGGTAAGCAAAGACTCTTTGTGGTAAGAGACATTCCATTAACCACAAGATTATGGAAGTTTTTCACTGGTCTTTTTTGGGTTGATAATATTCACAATGCAGAAGGCATTGCTGATGAAGATAGAGGTCTAAAATTTACTTTTAATGATCCAATCAGAGAAGGTAAATTTTCACCAACTATCATGGGCAATGGCACCACTTATAAATACTTACTATATACCGATGATAGATTCCCTTATATTCATCAAAACTTATTTACAATTAAACTTGGTCTATCTTATACAGTAAACCAAAATGTCGATGTATGGAAAACAATGACACAAACTCAAGGTGCTTTAGTTAAATCTGAGGTAATTTATCCTACAGGTTATGTCGTTAGTGAATCTGCCGAGGATCTACATACCGCAAGGTATTCGTATGGTTCTAGAGATTTACTCCCATTATATCAACTTAAATTCGACGATGACTATACAGTTTTGGACTTCCACCTAAGTGGTATGTCTAGAATGGGATATTCATTCGTTATCGGTATTTTATCTACAATCCTAGCTTACTTATTAGGCTTACCTCTCGGTATTATTATGGCTAGAAATAAGGATGGCATAACAGATAAGATTGGTACTGTATATGTAATCTTTATCATTGCTGTACCATCACTTGCCTATATCTTCATGTTTAAGGCGATAGGTGATAAATTATTCCACTTACCTACAACGTTTGATACTGAAAAGACAAACCTTGCGATGTACATTCTACCAATCGTTTCACTAGCACTTCCATCAGTTGCCGGTCTAATGAAGTGGCTTAGAAGATATATGATTGACCAAATGAATTCAGATTATGTTAAATTCGCAAGATCTGGCGGTCTATCAGAAGGCGAAATCTTCACTAAACATATCTTCAAGAATGCTGCAATTCCAATCGTTCATGGTATCCCAGGAAGCATTTTATTCTCACTAGTAGGCGCACTTGTAACCGAACGTGTATATGTAGTTCCTGGTGTGGGTAATACTCTTACAAAAGCGATCAACTACTATGATAATGGTGTAATCGTTGGTATCACATTATTCTACTCTGTACTATCAGTTATCTCAATTATCTTAGGTGACGTGCTCATGAGTATGGTTGATCCTAGAATTTCATTCTCATCGAAAGGAAGGGCGTAATTATGGATAACGAATTATTTGATATCAGTAGTTTAGGTTTATCAGAAAATGAATTATTCGCTAAATATGATAATTCCAATTCCGATTCAGAAAAAATTACGGCGCCTAGATATTCATACTGGAAATCAGTATTTAGAGTTTTCTTTAAAAATAAAGTTAATATTGTAATTCTTGCATTACTCGCATTAATCATTATTTTCGCTTATATCTATCCACTAATTATTGGATATGATCCAGAAGTTGATCCATTCAAAAATCTACTAGTAGAAGGATCTAAGCACTTAAAACCAGGTCCAGCTATCCAAAAATTTGGTTTTTCAATCCACTATATTTTAGGTACTGGTAATTCTGGACAATCAATTTTTGATGAAATTTGGTATGGTTCAAGTATTTCTATCTCCCTTGCCTTAATCTGCGCAGCCATCAATATGACTATCGGTGTTATTGTTGGGGCTATCTGGGGTTTTTCAAAGAAGATAGACTTAATTATGACCGAAGTATATAACATCGTCGGTAACGTACCATATATTCTATTAATTTCAGTATTAGTACTGATTCTATCCGCAAGCTTCTGGACAATGGTGTTTGCCCTCACAGTAACCGGGTGGCTCGGTATTGCATACTTTATTAGAACTCAGGTTATCATCATCCGTGATAGAGAATACAATCTCGCATCAAGATGTCTTGGTACACCTATATTTAGACTTACTATTAAAAACATCCTTCCATTTATGACATCAGTTATCGTTACATTACTCGCAACTGAAATACCATCATATATTTCAAACGAAGTATTCTTGTCATATATCGGTATGGGTTTAACAGACCGTTCACTCGGTAGATTAATCTATGAAAACCAAGTAGCGATGTCAACTGTAGGCTGGGAATTTGAATTCTGGAGCCCTGTAGTTATCGCATCATTCATTACTGTCGTTCTTTACGTTGTTGGTCAAAACTTAGGTGACGCCAGCGACCCAAGAACTCATATGTAGAGGTGGCTAATATGGAAGAAAACAAAAAAGTATTACTTTCAGTTAAAGACCTCGAAGTAAAATTCAAAGTGCGTGGTCGTATCCTTACAGCTATACGTGGCATAAGCTTAGATGTATATGAAAATGAATCAATCGCTATCGTTGGTGAATCTGGTTCAGGTAAATCAGTATTTACTAAGACTTTTGCTGGAATGCTTGACCAAAATGGTTTTATCAGTGAAGGTTCAATTATCTTCAATGAACCAGATTTACAAGAAACCAATGTTCAAAAATCGAAGATTGAAGCGTTCTTCCTTGAAAGAATCCATAAAAACTTAAATAAAAATTCTAAATTAGAATTTGGTGCTGAAATCTACAAGAAGATGTTAAATCTCAAGAAAGAGAAACAAGATCTTGCATCGCTTTCAGATGAAGAAAAAGAAGAATTCGATAATAAGATCGCTGATTTAACTTACGAAAGAACTGAATCTTTCAACTTAAAACAAACTTTCGACCCTTCTAAAGAAAAAGAATTAATTAAAGCTGAAACTGAAAAGATCAATGCTTTAGATAGACAAATCAAACAATTAGAACTCGAAAGAAAAGAATTAATCAAACATTATCAAGTTGCCCTCGCTAACAATACTGAATTCAATGAAAGATATGCTAGAGAAATGGCAACTTACAAAGAAGAATATAATAAGGCAATCCAACAAGAGATTAGTGATGCCACAAATGAAAGAAATCTACTTATCGCTAAAGAAGTATATCTTTCAGTAGGTAGATATAATTTCACAAGAAGAATTGGTCTTATCAATAAGCTTGAAAGAGCTCTTAAGAAAGCCATGAGACTCGGTGTCGATTTAACTGATGAAAATCAATTAAATAACATTTTTGATACCGTTGTATTTAGAGTTAAATACATCGATGAAAGCGAGACAAGAATTCATGGTATGTGTAATGCCGATTTAGCTAAGGTAAAATACACTAAAGACTGGCAACAAATTCGTGGTAGAAAAGTTGCGACTATCTTCCAAGACCCAATGACTTCACTAAACCCAATCATCACAATCGGTAAACAAATCACTTCAATTATCATGAAACACCAAAAGGTATCTGAAGCTGAAGCGAGAATACGTGCCGTTGAACTTATGAAGAAAGTTGGCATTCCAAATGCGGAAAACCGTTATGACGATTACCCATTCCAATATTCTGGTGGTATGAGACAAAGAATCGTTATTGCGATTGCCCTTTCATGCCAACCTAAGATTCTAATCTGTGATGAACCTACTACAGCGCTTGACGTTACAATTCAAGCGCAAATCTTAAAACTCATCAAAGACTTACAAAAAGAATTCAATTATACAATTGTCTTCATCACTCACGACCTTGGTGTCGTTGCGAATGTCGCTGATAGAGTTGCGGTATTATATGCTGGTCAAATAGTAGAACTTGGTAACGTTGATGAAGTGTTCTATGACCCACGTCACCCATACACATGGGCACTGTTGTCATCACTTCCACAACTTGCCCAAAAGAATACTAAATTATATTCTATCTCTGGTACACCTCCATCACTCTATAATAAGATTGTCGGTGATCCATTTGCACCAAGAAACCCTTACTGTTTAAAGATTGATACTTTAGTCGATTCACCAATGTTTAAAGTGACTGATACCCACTATGCAAAAACTTGGCTTTTAGACCCACGTGCACCAAAGATTGAAAAACCTGAAGCTATTCAAAATATCCATGAAAAGCTTATTAAGGCGTTCAATATTTAGGAGGAATGATTATGGAAAAAGAAAAGAAAGAAAAGATCATTCCTAGCCAAACTGCAGCACATTTCCCAGAACATGGTCCAATTGCTGAGAATGGTAAAGAAATATTGGTATCACTCAAAAATGTTGATATAACATTCGGTAAAGGCGATAGTGCCGTTAAAGCTGTTAAAAATGCATCTTTCGATATTTATAAAGGCGAAACATTCTCACTCGTTGGTGAGTCTGGTTCAGGTAAAACCACAATTGGTAGAGCTATCATTAGAGTAAATCCATGCGCTAATGGTGAAATCCTTTATAAAGGCGTTAGAATCTCTGGTAAGATTCATCCATCACTAGATAGAGAAGTAATCAGAAATATTCAAATGGTATTCCAAGACCCAGCTGCATCATTAAATGAAAGAGCGACAGTCGATTATATCGTTTCTGAAGGTTTATATAACTTCCATCTATTTGAAAATGAATCTGACCGTGTACAAAAAGTTGAAAACATCATCAAAGAAGTAGGTTTACTTCCAGAACACTTAACACGTTATCCACATGAATTCTCTGGTGGACAACGTCAACGTATCGGTCTTGCCCGTGCAATCGTTATGGAACCTGAATTTATTGTCGCAGACGAACCTATTTCTGCACTCGATGTTTCAATTCGTGCACAAGTATTAAATCTTCTTAAGAAATTCCAAGAAGAAAAAGGTATTACATACCTCTTCATCGCTCATGACTTATCAATCGTTAGATTTATTTCTGATAGAATTGGTGTCATCTATAAAGGCGATATCGTAGAAGTTGCGGATGCAGTAGAATTATTCGATTATCCACTCCATCCATATACTAAATCACTTATTTCTGCAATCCCTATTCCTGATCCACTCTTAGAAAAGAATAAAGCATTATTCACATACAATCCTAAGGTTCATGAATACAACTTACCAGGCTATGAAGGTGACGCTCCTACAATGCATGACATCGGTCATGGCCACCTTGTATATGGTAACGAAAAGGAAATCGCAGAATATAAGAAGATCAGAGAAGCTGGTGTTCCTATTAAATCAATCACTATTCTAAAACCTGGTGAAGAAGCTACGAAAGTAGAACTTGAAGAAGATGAAGTTCCACAAGGAGAATCAATCCTCGATATTCCAGTTCATGATACTGGTAGTGCGTGGTACGCATTTGGTTCATTCCTACTCCCAATCTTGGGTATCGTTGGGTGGATTGTCTTCAAGCATATCAAATATTATCGTAACTTTAAGGCGTGTAGAAAAGGAACAATTATCAGCCTTTCGATAATTGGTGCAGTAATTGTATTATTCTTATTATTCTTATTGCTTTCAATTATCTAAAATAATATGATATAATGGTTTGGTACCAAAAGTACTAAACCATTATTTATTTAAGTTTATGAAAAAAGATAAAGGACATAGAGGCGCTAGTGTAGATAATACTAAACCATTAGCCGCCAAAGTAGAGAAAATTGAATTAAATGAGAAGCACATTCCACTAAGATTGGTTCTTTTTATTGTGGTAATACTAATAGGTATAACTGCATTTGGTATATTCTTTTCATCACTTCTAAATGCAGATCCAGGTTGGATGGTAATAGAAGAAGCTAATACCAATTATCCATCAATTGGTCAAGATTTTATTCTTAATTACTATGTCCCAAAAACAAATCCAACAGCGGCAAAGAAAAAGATTGTAAGCGTATATTCTGATATAGTTGAAAAAGCTTTAATTCTTTTTGATGAACTAAATGAATATGAAGGTTTCAACAACGTTTATTACATCAATCATCATGTTAACGAAGAAATTGAAGTTGATCCAGTTCTCTATAATGCCTTTAAGAAAATTAATGATGCAAATAGTAAAACCATCTATCTTGGGCCAATTTATAGCCAGTATAGAAATATAATGTCTTCTGAAAATAATAATTCTGCCAAGGAATTTGATCCAAAATATAACGATGAGATGAAGACATACTTCTCAGAAATTATTTCATTTGTGAACAATTCTGATATCTCTATATCACTCCTTGAAAACAACACGATTAAACTTAATATAAACGATAACTATCTAGAATATGCAACTCAAAATGGAATAGATTTATTTATCGATTTTTGGACACTAAAGAATGCTTTTGCCTGTGACTATATGGCAAATACTCTCTTTGAAAATGGCATAACTGGATTCATCCTATCAAGTAACGATGGATATAATTATTCAGTAGGATGCGATGAAGAATTAGGCCTTGAAATCTGGACTAAAGATGGAAAAGCTAAGAATCTCGTTGGAAGATTATCATTCAGTGGTACTAACGCTTTTGTAACATTTACCTCATCACCTCTTGAAATCAACACTGATAAATATTATATATACTATGAAAACGATGATGCCTCCAAGGCAATCTTAGATATCACTTCTAGATATGTGAGCACTGTGGATGGGATTGCAAGAGAGGCTACTAAAACGTATTATGGCTATAGCAAAGATGCAGTAGTAGGATGTGCTGATATTGCAATGGGAATACTTGATGTATTTATTTCAGATAATATCGATACATCTAAAGTTGAAGCATTAAAGAATAGTGGTATCTATTCATTATATTTAGATGCAAGTGGAAACGTTGTATCTAACCTTCCTGATACAGTCACATTCACTAAGGCATCTCTTATATACGGAGAATAGTTATGTTTAAGAATAAATTATTCCTAGTGATGTTTATAGCCTTTATCCTAAACATCATCTCAATTCCAGTTCTTTTTATCCTTAAACTATATGATTTACTATCTGTGATAAATATCTTACTCACTTTAATTCTTTTGCTTATTATCAATATTATGTCATCAAAATTAACTAAACTAAGATTTAAGATAGCTAAAGACAAAAAGGATGTTGATTCGATAGATGAATACGAGATTATAAAAAAGAATAAAAAGTATCTAGTTTATGCATTTTTAATTGAACTTGTATTAACTGCTACCTTAATAATCATCGTCAGTATAATTGCTTAAAAAAGAGATTAATCTCTTTTTTATTTTTAAAAATATAAAATTATATCAAAAAAGACAAAAATCGTCTAAAAATAGACATTTATTCAATTAAAATTGAATACATATAGCATATGTCTAATAAAAAATGCTTTATTTATTAACTCATATGATGTATAATAAGCAATGTGTAAAAAGGGAGGTTTTATTTATGCCAAAAATAAAACTTATTACTGACTCTACAGTTGACTTATCAAAAGAGCTTATAAAAGAATTAGATCTTGAAATCATTCCTTTAGTGGTTTCTTTTGAGGGCGATGACACAACATACTATGATGGCGTAAATATCCATCAAAAAGATATAATTGAAAAAGTTAAAAAGAATGGAAAACTTCCTGCCACAAGTTGTATTGGCCCTGGAAAATTTGAAGAAGTTTTCAATGAATATATTGATAAAGGTTATGAAATTATTTATTGCGGTATTGGCTCTAAACTCTCAAGTTCTTATCAATCAGTGCTTCTTGGTAGAGATGCATGTAAGAACCCTGAACTAGTTACAGTCCTCGATTCAAATAACCTTTCTAGCGCAACTGGCCTAGTATTATTAAAGGTTAGAGATTTCGTTAACCAAGGACTATCTCGTGCTGAAATCGAAGAAAAAGTAAATAAAGAAATAACTCCAAACATCCATGCATCATTTTGTATTGATACGACAGATTATATGGTTAAAGGCGGAAGATGCAGTGCTCTTACAGGTTTTATTGCGAAGATCTTCTCAATTAAGCCAATAATTGTTGTATCAGAAGGCAAACTCTTAGTTGGTAAAAAACCTATAGGCAATATCAACGTTGCGATTAAGACAATCTATACAGATATGATGAAAGAAATTGGCGATTGTGATTTAGATTATTTAATGGTTACTCATTTCTTATCTGATCCAGCTGCTAAATATATAATTCCTATCATCGAAGAAACAACTAAATTTAAACATATCTATAATACACCAGCTGGTTCGGTAATTGGTTCTCACTGTGGACCTGGCACAATTGGTCTATTATATATGGTTAAACCAAAAGTTGAAAAAGAAAGGAAGAAAAAATAAGATGAAGGTGGGAATGATATCTCTTGGTTGCAGTAAAAACCAAATAGATTCAGAAATGATTCTAGGTCTTCTAACCAAAGATAATTTCACCATCACCCAATATCAAGAAGAAGCTGATTTAATTATTATTAATACTTGTGGTTTTATTGATAGCGCGAAAAATGAAGCACTTGAAGAAATATCAAGAGTAATAAGCGAAAAAAGAAGCAATCAAAAACTTGTAGTTTGTGGATGTCTTGCCCAAAGATATAAAGATTTTTTAGAATATAATTTTAAAGATATAGATTTAGTAATATCAATAAATGAATATCCTAAATTCGGTGAACTTATTTCTCACCTTTTTGCATATGATAATACTAATGAATCTTTATCTTTCCATAGTCGTATTTTGATTTCATCAAAACACGCTCCATATGTAAGAATTGCCGATGGCTGTAATAACCACTGTGCTTTCTGTGCAATTCCTCTAATTAGAGGTAAATACATATCAAGAGAAATGGAAGATATTCTAGATGAAGTAAAGGGTCTTGTTAATAATGGTGCTAAAGAAATCAATCTCATTGCTCAAGATACATCAAAATATGGTGTAGATAATTACCATAAACTTATGCTTCCAAGTCTCTTAAAAGAGATAACTAAAATAGATGGCATATTCATGATTAGAATATTCTATATCTATCCTGAATCAATCACTGATGAATTAATTGATGTAATCAAGAATAATAAAAATATCGCTCCATATTTTGATATTCCACTCCAACATGCATCAAATAAGATATTAAAATATATGAATAGGCATTCTACAAAAGAATCATCTACTCTTATCATTAGTAAAATTAGAAAAGAAATCCCAAATGCCGTAATAAGAACTACACTTATGGTTGGCTTCCCATATGAAACTAAAAAAGATTTTGATGAACTTATAGATTTCGTTAAAGAGATGAGGTTCTTCCATATGGGTGCATTTATGTATTCACGTGAAGAAGATACCCCTTCATATGATATGAAACATAGAGTTCCTAAATTTGTCTCAAAAAAGAGATATAGTATACTAATGGAAACTCAAGAAAAAATCGCTTTAGAAGAAAAGAAGAAATTAATAGGAAATGTTTATGAAGCACTTGTCGATTCATATGAGAGTGATTCATTCACATATAGCCTAAGAAATTATATGTTTGCTCCTGATGATGTCGATAGTTCCATTATCGCCACATGCCCATTTGAAAATGACATCAAATTAGGAGATATTGTAAAAGTAAAGATTATAGATGCTACAGCATATGAACTGTTTGGCGAAATAGTTGAGGTATAAATATGCAAGAAAAAGAAAGCTTTATTTCTCTATTTTTTAAAGGGATCTTAATAGGTATTGCAAATATGATCGCTGGTATTAGTGGTGGTACCATCGCTTTTATTACTGGCGTATATGAAAAGATGGTTAAATCTCTTGCGAACCTCACCAAGAAATTTGGACCTAATTTTGGATATTTAATTCAAATATTCTTAGGTGTTGGTGTTGGATTTGTTGGAGCATCTAGAGTTCTCGATATCGCCTTTAGTCATATAATCTTGGAGATGATTTGTCTATTCTCTGGAATCTTGCTTGGTGGTATCTGGAATGACAAAGAAGAATATAAAACTATCTATAGAAGCGGAAAGAAAAGGACATATATCATTTCATTCTTAATCGCCTTTGGTGCAATAATGCTCTTAACACTCGTCAATCAACTATTAACTGAGAGCGACCTTGAAGGAATAACTCAAAGAAACGATGAAAGATGGAATGATGTTACTATTATGCAGATGGGAATACTATTCTTCGCAATTATCTTTGGCGCAACAGCAATGATATTCCCTGGCATTTCTGGATCGCTTTGTTTTATGGTATTTGGTATATATTATCCTGTATTAAATGCGATGAGTGATATCACTAATATCTCTAAATACCAAGATCCTGGATTTGCATTTAATCTAATTAAAATAATGATTCCACTGATTGTCGGTGGAGCATTATCCCTCATATTTATTTCAAAGCCTATCAATAAAGCTTTTGAAAAGCATCGAGATATCTGTATGTATTTGATATTTGGATTCTTAATCGCATCTATCATCTCGATGTTTATTCTTAATTTCCATGATATTCAAATACAATTTACTTGGTGGCATTTACTACTCGCATTACTTGTATTCTTACCTGCTGGGTTCTTCGCATCAGTACTCCTTCACCTTTCGAAACTTAAAGTACAGAAGCGAAGAGAAGAAAGACATGCTCAAAAAGAAGAACTAGAGGCTAAAATCCAAGAAGAAACTGAAACACAAGATGTAAGTGAATAGAAAAAAGATGATTCAAACGAATCATCTTTTTTCTTTAACCTTTATAATGTCCTTTTATTCTTCGTTGAACATATCAGGTTTAATTCTCTTAGCAACGTTAGATTCAACTACGCTTCTAATGATATTAGCGCAAGCTCTATCTAATTGTTCTTGAGTGATTACACCTTTCTTAACGCCAGCAGCAACTTTGTTTACGCATCCGCCACCACCTGGCATAATGTAGTCGTTACCGATTGCAACTGCAGTTGCAGTATCGCCGTGTCCGCCAACTGTACTACTCCAGTCAGTCATTACAACACCTTCGAATCCCCATTCATTTCTGAGCGCCTTAGTACATAGATCATATAAATCTGGTGTATAGATACCATTTACTAAGTTATAAGATGTCATAACTGATTTAACTTGAGATTCTTTAACGCAGATTTCAAATCCTTTGAGATAGATTTCTCTTAAAGCTCTTTCATGAACGCGTGAGTTAGAATTATTTCTGTTGTCTTCTTGGTTGTTACATGCAAAGTGTTTGATTGTTGTGTAGTTACCAGGGATAGTATGAACACCTCTTGTAATAGCAGCAGCAGTCTTACCAGATACAACTGGATCTTCAGAATAATATTCAAAGTTACGTCCACAGAGTGGGTTTCTATGAATATTTAGAGCTGGTGCTAACCAATAAGTGATATTGTATTCATCCATTTCTTTAGATACTGCAGCACCGATTTCTTCACAAAGTTCTTCGTTCCAAGTTTGAGCGATAGAAGTACCTACTGGGAATGAAGTACAGTATTGATACATCTTTTCATCTCTTCCTTCTTTTTGAAGAACAAATTTAAGAATGAATTCAGGCATAGTGTTCCAGAAACTCATAAGGTAACTGCCTCTTACGAATTTGAGTTTGCCTTTTGGAGTGATTGCTGATTCTCTTAAAAGTCTAAGTCCAGCAGGACCATCAGCCATGCTTACGTTGATCAAACCTTTATCGTAGAATTTATCTGTAGATCTTCCTACTGCACCAGGAGTATAGAGTTTATCAGTAGACATCATTCCACCAAAGCCCATACCGCAGCATACTGTAGCTTTTTCTTTATTGTTGAGTTTAGCCATAATTTCATCAACTTCTGCACTATGGAAGATTTCAGGATCCTTATATTCAACAACTCTAGTCTTAACATCAGCTGCCTTCATTGCAAGTTTGAAAGCACCATCAAGACTATCTTCGTTTTCTCTTGTTACAGGAGCGAGTTCTTCAAATTCTGATTGAATCTTACAGATGTTAGTGAGTTTTTCTGTTACAGCTGTTTCATCAAGAGTTATTACAGCACCAGGAGTAGTGTTATTAGATGCATTACCAACTCTTAAAATATAATCGCCTTTTTCAAGGAGATATTCTGCAGTTGCTTCTTTATAAGATGCAAGTTCGCACATGCAGAATTCGATTGTTAGAGTTTGTTTTTCACTAGGTTTTAATTCTTTAGTCTTCTTGTAAGCTACAAGTCTTTGATATTCTTTTGGAAGTTCTCCAGCTGGAGCACTTGAATAAACTTGTACAACTTCTTTACCAGCATATTCACCAGTATTAGTTACTTCAACATCAAGACTAACTTTCATACCATCAAGCTTAGCTCCTACAGTCTTAATATCGAATGTAGTATAAGATAGACCAAATCCGAAATGATAACGAGGTTCAACTTTATAAGTATCATAGTAACGATAACCTACATAGATACCTTCATGATAATATTCATTCTTAGTATCGCCATTTCTGTATGAGAATTCATCACCATATGGGATATCTTTATAATCTTTTGCCCAAGAGTCTGTGAGTTTACCACTTGGTGAAACTTTACCACTTACGAGATCAGCAAAAGCACGTCCACCTTCTTGGCCTTGTTGACAGAAGAAGATGATTGCAGATAAATTAACATCATCAATAGTAGATAGGCTCATATAAGATCCAGAGTTAATAACGAGGATTGAATTCTTGTAAGATTCAGCCATCTTTTTGATTGAATTGATTTCAATTTCCTGAAGATCAAATTCACCTTTTTCAATCTTCTTATCAGCACCTTCACCAGCTTGACGTGAAACTACGTAGATTGCAGTATCGCAGTCACTTGCCTTAACTTCCTCATCAGTAATTTCTTTTCCTGCAGGAGGTGTGAATGGATTAGCCATTGAGTTGATAAGAGAAATTAATCCTCTGTGGTGTTTCTTGTAGTATACATATGCATCTTGGCATTCCTTTTCAAATGCTTCAATCCATGGCATTGATGTGATTTCAAAGCCAGCATTTTGCATACCTTCTAAGATAGTAATTGGATGTCTTTCATTAACTTCACCAGATCCACTACCACCTTTGATAGTTTGAGATACGCCTGCTCCATAAAGAGCAATCTTTTTTCCTTTTAAAGGAAGAGCGCCATCGTTTTTTAAAAGAACGATACTTTCAAGAGCGGCTCTATAAGATACTTCTTTGTTTTCGAGCTCTCTCTTTGTTACGTCAGTGTTTTTCTGAACGTTTGCAAATCTTTGCATTAACCTATTCTCCTTATTTAAATTAAAATATTTTTAACTCTAAAAATATTATAACTTAAAAATATTCAAATATCAAAGAAAATGTGAATTAATAGTGGAATAGGGCTAAAAACAGAAAAATAAAAAGGGTTTAGAAACCCTTTTATATTTAATTTCTACCAAGACCAATTCTTTTATAAACCTTGCTTAGTTTCTTTCTTGCGATTGAATATGCGTAATCTCTTCCCTCATCTAAGATTCTATCAAGTTCTGGAGATTTGATTATCTCATAGTACTTAGTTTGAATCTTTTCGAGAGTAGAACCAACGATTTCTGCAAGATCTTCTTTGAACTCTTTATATCCAAGTCCTTCATATTTCTTTTCTATTTCTTCATATGATAATCCAGAAAGATTAGAATAAATTGTCATAAGATTCGCAAGAGCTCCTTGGTTTTCTTTGTCATACTTTACTACACCTAGAGAATCTGTGACAGCTCTTTTAATCTTATTTTTAGCTTCGTTTATATCATCTAAGAGGGTGATATAACCTTTTGGATTTGGATCTGTTTTACTCATCTTATGTGCTGGATCTTGTAGGCTCATGATTCTAGCCCCTGCCTTCATGATGAGTGGTTCAGGTACTGTGAATGTTTCGCCATATTTATTGTTGAATCTAATGGCGATATCACGAGTAAGTTCAACGTGTTGCTTTTGGTCTTCACCAACAGGTACATAGTTTGCATCATAAAGAAGTATATCTGAAGCCATAAGACATGGGTATGTTAAAAGACCAGTAGAAACAGTTAGACCTTGTTTAACACTCTTTTCTTTAAATTGAATCATTCTTTCCATTTCACCGATATATGAATTGCATTCAAGAACAAATGATAATTCTGAATGGCATGGAACTTCTGATTGAATAAAGATATGAGTTCTAACTGGATCTAATCCTACTGCAATATAAAGTGCGGCAAGAGATCTGATATCTTTCTTTAATTCTTGCCTATCGATTGGTACTGTGATTGAGTGAAGGTCCGCAACAAACACAATGATATCTGCATCTTTGTATTCATTTTGAAGTTTTACAAAGTTTTGCATCGCTCCAAGATAGTTTCCTAGTGTTGGGACATTTGATGGTTTGATTCCTGATAATATTCTCATGAGATTCCTCCTTAAAAATAAAAATCGCCCTTCATGTAAAGGACGATTTAATAACCGTGGTGCCACCTTAATTCTTCTTCAAGTGAAGAAGCACTTTTGGTATTCATATTTTAGACTCTAAATAAACCCAATTCATAAATGAGTTATTATCATCTTCCAGCCTAGGATGAATTCTCTTTTAATAATTATTCATTTATTACTAATTTTATTTATATTAACGTCTATACATAGCATTTTAATACAAACTTTTATTTTGTCAACTATTTACTCACCTTTTGTGCCTGTAATCATTGTAGACATCATATGTGGGTCAATAATCATCTGGCAAATATTAGTTGCGTGGTCTGAGATTCTTTCAAGGTTAGATACGATATCGATATATAGAATATCAAGTTGTGAAACTTCACCAACCTTTAAGTACGAGTGAACATTAAGTCTATATTCTTTTTCCATCTGATTAACTATTTCTTCGCGTTTGATAACGTTTTGAGATAGAAGAAGATCATTGAGTTCAAAGGCAGTAACTGAATCTTTTACTTGGCTTCTACAGATATTGAAGAACTTGAGTAGTGCTGAATGCATTTCATCACTCATGACATTCTTTTCTTCATAATAACGTTTTAAGTATTCGGAGAAGTTTACAGCGTGGTCTGCGATACGTTCAAAGTCACGGATAGCATCTATATATTGCGTTTGAAGATAAGCATCTTTTCTATTTAAGTGTATCTCACTTATCTGCATAATGTAATCATGTATTAAGTGTTCACATAAATCGACGTTCTCTTCTTCAGCATTGATATCATTGAAGTAACTTTCGTTGTTTTCGTTGAAATATAGGATAGATGTATCGTACATTTTAACGATAATATTGTTCATCTCGAGAATGGCATGTCTTGCGGCTTCAAGTGCTAAAGATGGGCTCTTTAATAACTCTTTATTGAGCTTTTCTGCAAGAAGTTCTTTTCTTTCCTCTTCAGGTAAAATCTTATTGATTAAAAGTACGATATATTTTAATAGAAGTAGGGCAACTGTTGAACCAATAATATTGAAGAATGTGTGGAAGAAGGCAAGAATGAATTTATTTCTTGTGACAAACACAGCTTCCTCAATTAATAAGAAGAGTTTTGATACTGGTACTGTAAGAGGAAGGAAGAGTATTGCACCAATTAGTATTACAAATGTATTCGCAATTGCAGCTTTTTTAGCTGCCTTATTACCACCAAGTGATGCGAGGAAGGCAGTAATAGTAGTTCCAATATTTGAACCGATAATAAGAGCGATTGCCGATGCGAGGGTCATCGCATTAGTTGAAATATACAATTCTTGAACGATACCGATAAAGGCACCTGATGATTGAATGATGGCGGTAAGTATCATACCAGTCAAGAAACTTAAGAAGAGGTTATCGCCGAGAGTTGTCATGATGTTATTGAACCAGTCTGTCTCAGCGAATGAACCGAATGATATACTCATAAGTTCTAGACCGAAGAATAAGAAACCGATACCGGTTATAATTCTTCCAGATAGTTTCCATTTTCTACTATTTATAAGCATTACTACGAAGGCGCCAACAAAGATTAATGGAAGGCATACTAATGATACTACATCTAGTGAGATGATATAGGCAAGGGCAGTTGTACCGATATGGGCACCGATCATTATTGGAAGAGCGTGCTTTAAATCTAATAGTCCTGCGCTAATTAGACCTACTACGATTACTGTAGTTGCGCTTGATGATTGAATAATAAGAGTGATTAAGAATCCAATTAAGAATCCTTTGAAGATATTATCAGTTGCCTTAGTTACTATTTCTTTAAGTCTACTACCAGCAAGTGAATTGAGTGAAGAAGACATGAGGTTTAGACCATATAGGAATATACCGAGTCCTCCAAGGATAACGGAGATGATTGTAAAAGTCTTGGCATCTCCAATTTCAAGTAAAGAATAGAAGTTATTCATTTATAATCCTCCTAAGTTCCAAAAGGAGATCTTTAAATCTTTTTGTGACAGCTTTTAAGGCATCGAGTTTAGTAAAATCAACTCCAGCTTTTTTAACTAGATTAATTGGATAATCTGAATCACCTGATTTTAATAATTCAAGGTAATTTTTAAAGGCATCAGTTTTTCCATCTTTAACATTTTGATAGATAGCTAGAGATGCTGAGAATGATGTTGCGTATTGATACACATAATATGGTGATGCAAAGAAGTGATGAACATATGCCCATACATATTTCTTTACTTTTTCTTTAGTAATATCGATACCATAGTAGAGGTCATATAGCTTAATCATGATATTTGATAAGCTATCTTCGGTGATAGCTTCACCATTTTCGGCCATAGTATGAGCGATATATTCATATTCAGCAAATAATGTTTGTCTTATGAATGTCGCAACAATATTATCGATGGCATTTTGAATGAGTTTAATCTTTTCATTCTTAGTAAGCGTGCCTTTAGTTAAAAGATAATCTAATAAGTTATGTTCATTGAATGTTGATGCGATTTCTGCCACAAATATTTTATAGCTTTGGTTTACTGGAGGTTGGTATTTATTTGAGAAGAGTGTATGAATTGAGTGACCTGCTTCATGAGCAAGTGTGAAACAATCATCTAAATCTTCTGTGAAGTTAAGGAGGATGCATGGATGAGTATTAACTGTAGAATTTGAATATGCACCAGATGTTTTACCATTTTTAGGGTATACATCTACGTAGCCATCCTCAAGTGCTTCATGGGCAAATTCTACGAACTCTTTATCGTATTTTGCGATTGAATCGAAGAAGAGGTTTTTAGCTTCTTCATATGTATATTTTTTAGATTCATCTTCACTTACTAGATCTAAAAATCTATCATACGTATGTATTTCATCGAGTTTTAATACATCTTTTTTTAAGGCAAGATATTCTTTTAGGATTGGTGCTGCTTCATGGGCAATTTCAATCAAGTTTTTATAGAGTGATACTGGGATATTGTTTTCAAAGAGATACATCTCAATAGAACTTTCAAAGCCCTTACTCTTCGCAAGTGCGATGTCAGATTTTAATACTGAATTATAGATAGATGCGAAAGTGTTTTTATTTTCTTCAAATCTTACAAATTCAGCTTCAAATATTTTCCTTCTCTCTTCTTTATCTTTAGACTCACCAACGAGCACTGTCCAGTTTGAATCTGTGATATCCACCTCTCTGCCATCATTAAGTTTAACGATGTGTGGTTTAACATCACCGGTTGCGAGTGAACTGAAGATTTCTCTTGTGTTATCTCTTACTGCTTCAAAGTTTGCGATGATTCTTTGTTCTAAAGCGGAAGGAGTATGTTCTTTCTTTCTAAATAGGTTTTCAAAAGAAAATCTATATTGATTAAGTTCTTCATACTTTTCTACTAAAGAGAATACGTATTCTTCACCAAGCGATAAAACTTCAGAATCTTCAAAGGAAGTATTCTCATAAAGGTTTTGAAATAAGTTCATCACTTTTTGGAAATCACCAAGAGCTTCTGTATTATTTCTATCGACATCGATAGCGCAGTTGGCATATAGGTAGAGCTTTTCATATTCGCACATGAACTTTATGCTCAAATCAAAGTATTCTTTAAATGATTTTTCTTCATTTAATTTGCCCTTATAATCTTTGAATTTTTGGACAAGTTCATTGGCATCATTGAGGTTTCTTTTAAACTCTTCATATGTTTTATAGTATTTAGTTAAATCCCATTTCATAACTTTTCGCCTCCAATAATATATTTTACCTTAATTATTTATTTTTTTCTATGTTTACTTTAAGTAAAAATATTAAAACTCTCTTTAAAAAAACTCAAATCTCATATATAATTATCTTAGAAATGGAGTAAGTTATGATCTATCTATATATTTCGCCTTCATGTCAATCATGTAGAAAGACAATCAAATGGTTTGATGATGAACAAATCCCATATACAAAAATAAATATTCTAAAAGATAAACTATCGAAAGAAGATGTCTTTAGAATGCTTAAAAATTCCTTAAGTGGATTTGATGATATCATCTCAAAAAGATCAAAACCATTCATTGAAAACAATCTAGAAATCGATGAAATGAAGACTTCAGAACTTATCAATTTCATCATTGAAAATCCAACTGTTTTAAAAAGACCTATAATCGTTGCGAATAATCTTTTAGAGGTTGGCTACAATTCTGATGATATTAGAGCTTTCATTCCACCAGAAAAAAGAGTCTTCAAGAGAGCTTCCTGTGATGGTTGCACAGAGAAGGATCCAAATACTTGTGATTACCACAATTCATCTATTTTATTAATAGATGAAATCAAAAAAGAATTTGAAAAGGGACGTGCTTAGTCCTTTTTTATATCTCTTTCATTAAATAATAAAACTGCTAAAAGCATTTTTATTTTTTAAAATCTAGTATATAATAATATAAATCACAATAAAGGTGCTTATATGATTCATTCTACAAGATCCACTCAAAGTTACTCAATATTTGAGGCAATAGAAAAGGGACTCGCAAGTGATGGCGGTCTTTTTGTGATTGATGAATTTAAAAAAGTTAATCTGACTGAACTCAAAGATTTAAGCTACCACGAACTTGTGATTGAAATACTAAAAGATTACATCCCAGGAATCGATAAAATTATAAGTGAAACATACCCAGATTTTGAAATCAAGGTTAAAACATTTGATAATTATGCATATCTAGAATTATTCCATGGCCCTACTCTCGCTTTTAAGGATGTAGCGCTTTCCTTTCTTCCATTCTTTTTAGATAATAAAAGAATCGTAGTTGCGACAAGTGGAGATACTGGCTCTGCGACTCTATCAGGATTTAAGAATAAAAAGAATATCAGTGTTACAGTTCTATATCCAAATAACCTCGTCTCACCACTTCAAGAAAGACAGATGTTGTATTTTACAAATGAAAGAAACAGTGCACTTGCCTTAAATGGTAATTTTGATGATTGCCAAAAGCTCGCAAAAGAACTAGCCTTAAAAGATAAGAATTTATCGAGCGCGAACTCGATAAATATCGGAAGACTTCTCCCACAAATCATCTATTATTTCTATGGATATTTCTCACTCGTAAGAGAAAATAAAATCAAGATGAATGAAAAAATCGATATCGTTGTACCAACTGGTAACTTTGGAAATATTCTTGCAGGATATATCGCAAAGAATATGGGCCTACCTGTTGAAACACTCATCTGTGCATCAAATGAGAATAAGGTACTTTATGATTTCATTAAGACTGGTATCTACGATAGTAATCGTGAGTTTAAGAAGACATACTCTCCATCAATGGATATTTTAGTATCTTCAAACATTGAAAGGCTCATCTATTATTTCTATAAAGATGTAAATAAAGTTAATGAACTTTATGACGAATTCAAAAGAACCGGAAAGATGCAAATAAAGGAATATAGAGATCTTTTTAAAGACTTTGATTCAGCATATGTAACGAACACTGAAGTATTAAAAGAAATAAAACATGAATATCAAGAAAAGAACTACCTAATTGATCCACATACCGCAGTCGCAAAGTGTGCATATAATAAGGTAGGAAAAAATAACTACACGCTAATTCTATCTACTGCATCTCCATTCAAATTTGAAGATGCATTAAAAGATGCAGGTATCAATATGAATGAATTTGAAATGCCTGATAATCTAAAGTGTGTATTAAAAGATAATAAACAAAAAATAGTCGTCGAAAAAGAAGACGTAGAAAAATATATCTATAAAGGTGGTAAAAATATATGAAAAAGATTAAAATAACTGTTCCCGCAACCACATCAAATATGGGCCCTGGATTTGACTTTTTAGGCATGTCTTTATCACTTTATAACACCTATTTATTTGAAGAAAGTAAAAAGTTTGAATTCGTAGGTTTTGAATCTATCGACAACAATATGGCCTATCAAACATATCTCCTTTTCATGCAAAGACATTCAAAGAAAGAATGTCCTGTGAAAATTACACTCATAAGAAATGAAGTACCATCTTCACGTGGGCTTGGTTCAAGCGCAACCGCCGTCGTTGCCGGTATTAGAGCCGCTAACTATATGTTAGGTGACATAGTAAGTGAAGAAGAAATGATTAGGGAGATGGTAGATTTTGAAGGCCACCCAGACAATATCCTTGCTGCCTACTATGGCGGTATGGTTTCAAGTGTTTATGATAATGATAAACTCTTAAGTTATAAACATGAGGTTAGCGACAAACTAAAGTTTACTTTAGTTGTCCCATCATATTCAGTTAAAACTAAAGACGCTAGATCAATTCTTCCAAAAACACTAAAGTATAGTGATGTTTTATACAATGCATCACGTGCATTCATTTTAGAAAGTGCCTATAAAAATGGTGATATGGAAATGTTAAAGGTTGCATCAAAGGATGCTATCCACGAAAAATATCGTGCTACATTAATCAAAGACTATATTTTAGTTAAATCACTTGAAAACAAATATAACCTTGTGGTAAATATCAGTGGATCTGGTTCTACAATGCTCATAATTTCTCTTGATAGAGATTTCACTAAAGATATCAAGAACCTTGAAGTTATTCCAGTAGAAGTTGAAAAGAATGGCATGGTTTTGGAGGTGATTAAATGAATATCGCAATCCTAGGCTATGGCACAGTTGGCAGTGGTGTTAAAGAAATCACAAAGGAGAAAGTAATTAAAATCCTCGATCTTCCAGTTAAAAAAGATTTAATCGGTGAAGCTTATACCGATTCTTTTGATGACATCTTAGATGATGAATCAATTGAGACAGTGGTTGAGACAATGGGTGGCAATGAATTTGCCTATAAACTCATTTCAGCCTCTCTTAAAGCTGGAAAAAACGTTGTGACATCCAACAAAGAAGTAATAAGCCTTCATCTAGATGAATTCTTAAAACTCGCAAATGAAAACGACTGTTTCATCCTCTTTGAAGCATCTGTCGGTGGTGGTATTCCAATCATCCATTCCCTAATTGAAAACGTAAAGATTAATGAAGTTAACCATATTTATGGAATAATGAATGGTACAACTAACTACATTCTATCTAAAATTGAAGAAGAAATGGATTTTGATGATGCCCTAGCTTTAGCTAAAGAAAATGGATTCGCTGAAGCTGATCCAACTGCTGACCTGGAAGGACTAGATATGGTTAGGAAAATATCAATCCTCTCAGATATCGCCTACGATACATTCATAGATATAAGCGATGTAAATCATTATCCTATAACTGGAATCAATAAAAAGATTATTGATTATTTATGGAAGAAAGGATACACGGTTAAATACATCGCTGAATCAATAAGATGTGATAAAGGTATCTATCTTTCAGTTGAACCTGTTATCTTTAAATTAACTGATAAGATATCATCTACCAAAGATGAATATAATTCAATAACCTTCACAGGTTCAACGAATGGTACCTTAGAATTCTACGGTAAGGGTGCAGGAAAATATCCTACTGCGAGTGCTGTAGTAAGCGATATAGAAAAGATAAGAAATGAAAACTGCACGATGAATTTAACTCTTTCAAATAAATATCACATTTTAGAAAGACCTAAAGCTAAATATTTCATCTATTCAAAAGAAGAATTAGATGAAAGCTTATATGAAATAAAAGAAAAAGATTTCTATTTCACCAAAGAAATAGATATTGATTCGCTAAAAAACATCGACTTTTATGCGAGGATGAATCTCTATGAAGAAATATAATATTGCGATCGTTGGTGCAACTGGCCTTGTCGGCAGTACATTTTTAAAAGTAATGGCTGAATACAAGATAGAAGTTAACAATCTCTATCTTTATGCATCAGAAAGATCTGAAGGAAAAATAATCAATTATCTTGGAAAAGATTACAAAGTAATAGATTTAAAAAAGGCAAGATTTGATAATGTTGATTTTGCACTCTTTAGTGCTGGTGGAGCTATCTCTAATGAATATGCCCCTAAATTTAGTGCTTGTGGAGCCTATGTTATCGATAATTCATCAAATTTCAGAATGGTTGATGGCATTCCACTAATCGTTCCAGAAATAAATATTTATGATTACAAGATGAATAAAATTATCGCTAACCCAAACTGTTCAACAATCCAGTCAGTACTACCTCTTTATTATTTAGATAAAGAATTTGGATTAAAAAAAGTTAATTATACTACTCTTCAAGCTGTGAGTGGTTCGGGTATGAAAGGCCTAAATGACCTTAAGAGATGCTCTCAAGGTATGGCTCCAGAATTCTACCCATACAACATCTCTAAAACATGTATTCCAGAAATAGATGTCTTTTTAGATAACCATTACACAAAAGAAGAGATGAAGATGGTCAATGAAACGAGGAAAATCCTTCATAAAAATGACATTAAAATCTCCGCAACATGTATAAGAGTTCCGGTTCCATATTCTCATGGTGTATCGATAGTTGCCGAATTTGAAAAAGACATCAACTACCAAAAAGCCATCGAAACCTTAACTGATAAACCTGGAATCGTCGTTGTCGATGATATCAAAAATCATGGTTATCCAGTGTCAACTATGGCAACGGGGAATGACCTTGTATATTGTGGTAGATTTAGAGATGATTTATCATCTGATAATTCTATCATCTTCTATACAGTAGGAGATAATGTCAGAAAAGGCGCTGCCTCTAATGCGGTTATGATTATGATTAAAATAATGGAGGATTTAGAATGCTAGTAGTATGTAAGTTTGGCGGATCTAGTGTATCTAATTTTGATAGATTCAGACAAGTCAAAAAGATAATAGAAAAAGATGAAAATAGAAAAGTAGTAGTATTTTCTGCCCTCGGTAAGGTAGATCAAGAAGATAATAAAATCACTGATTTATTATATCTTTTATCTGCCCATGTAAAATACAAAGTAAACTATGATGCCATTTTAAGTAAAGTTAAAGAAAGATTCTATGAAATAAAAGAAAAACTAAATCTCAAAATAGATTTAGAAAAAGAATTTGAAACCATCATAGAAAACATCGATAGTGAAGACTACCTTGTAAGCCGTGGTGAATACTTAACATCCCTCATGATGGCTGAATATCTTGGCTATAAGTTTATCGATGCCAAAGATATCATCCGTTTCTTTTATGATGGTAAGATTGATTTTGCAGAAACATATAAGCTTATTAACGAGAAATACAATAAATTAGATAAGATTGTAGTTCCTGGTTTTTATGGTGCATATCCAAATGGCGACATCAAACTTTTAAGTAGAGGAGGTTCAGATATCACTGGTGCCATCCTCTCAAGAGCGATAAATGCCGATAGATATGAAAACTTTACCGATGTCGATGGCTTCTATGTTGCATCTCCAAAGATAGTTGATAATCCTAAGATGATTGGTGAAATCACCTATGATGAACTAAGAGAATTATCATATATGGGCGCTAGTGTCATCCATGAAGAGACAATTCTACCTATTCAAGATGTGAATATCCCACTATATATTAAAAACACCTTCAACCCAGATAAAACTGGTACCATCATCACAAAAGATGCCTCAAACAAGGATGAAATTGTGACTGGTATCGCTGGTAAAAAGGATTTTATCGCGATAAATATCGTTAAGAATAAATTCTCAACTAAACTAGAAATTATCGATTACGTATTAAACGTCTTAAAGAAATATCGAGTTCCAATCGAATCTATTCCAACATCAATCGATTCATTCAGTATTGTAGTAGAAGAAAAACTAGTTAAAAAACATATCTATGATATCATCTCTGATTTAAAGACCAATGAAGATATCATCGATGTATCTTTGGATGATAGCTTAGCCTTAATCGCTATTGTCGGAAGAAACATGGTATATAAACCAGGTATATCTGCGAAAATATTTAGCCTTCTTGGTAAGAATGGCATCAATATAAAACTCATATCACAAAACACAAAAGAGATAAGCATTATCATCGGTGTTCAAAATAAAGACTTTGAAAATGCCATCAAGGCTATATACGATGGAATCGTAAAATAAGGAGAGACTTAAGTCTCTCCTTTTACTTACTATGTCTTCTATTTGATCGAATATTAATAATATATATAATTGTTGGGGAAAGTACTGCGTTTAATGAAAATTCTACAATGAAATTAACGCCAATTACTAAGAATAGTAATACCACATAAATATTCGCATAATCCACTGATACTAGTGATTCTAGGAAACTTCTAAATATTGTGAGTGCGGCAACTGAGAATAACCCAGTATTGATAATTGGCACAAGAAGAGTCGCAAGAACTATACCAAGTTTATTATTACTGTTTTTAAATACCCTGTAAATATATCCTGCCACAAATCCAGCAAGGCCAGTCTTTAGTAGACATACAATAACGGTACCTACGACTGTGATTGGAAAGAAGATTGCTTGAGTTGATGGAGAAAATATTATCACAAGTCCATCCACAAGCCCAAGGAATAATCCAACGGCTGGTCCATATAGAATTGCGCCTATGACAATTGGTATCATCGATAGATTGATAGATACTGTACCAATTGTAATATAGTTTGATAGAATCTGTAGTACAACTAATATTGCAGTAAGAAGAGCTGCACCAACGATAGTAGTAGTTTTATTTTTGTCCATAAAGCTACCCCCTTTACAACATAAGTTATTATATCATAATAAGGGAAATAAAATCATTTAAATTTCATTAAACTTTTTATAATAGTTTTTATCGTATAAGAAGGTTGCGTTTAGAATGATAAGAAGAGAACCAACATTATGTACGATTGCACCAGTAATTGGTGTTAATATACCAAATCCAGAGAGGATTACCGCAATTATATTGATTAGAAGTGCCATAATAATACTTATCTTTATAGTTTTAACAGTAGCTCTAGATAAAAGTGATAGATATGGCATTTTTTCTATATCATCATTTAATAGAACGATAGAAGCTGCCTCAGTTGTGATATCACTACCAATTCCTTCAAGCGAGATACCAACACTTGATGTCTTAAGTGCTGGTGCATCATTGATGCCATCACCAATCATAGTAACTTCATAACCCTTTTCTTTAAATTCATTGATGATTTCTACCTTTCCTTCAGGTAGGAGGTTTGCCCTAATTTCATCGATATCAAGTTCTTTTGCGATAGCTTTTGCGGTAGTCTCATTATCACCAGTCAGAAGTACAACCTTTCCACCTAAAGCTTTAAGCTTTCTAATTGTCTCTTTCGCGGTAGCTCTTACAACATCGCTTAGTGTTACAAAACCTAATATTTCAGTTTCATTCGCAATTAATACAAGTGCCTTACCATCATTACGATATTTTTCAAATATAAAATCGCACTCATCATTTAGTTTAACGTTATTTTCAAGTAAATATTTTTCATTACCACAATAATACTTATGATTATTAAGTATACCACTAACACCCTTACCGGATGTGATACTGAAATCATCTATTTTATCAATGTTGATATTTGATTCTAATGCATATTTTAAAATCGCTTTTCCTAGTGGATGTTCACTCCTAGATTCAATTGATGCGCATATTTTTAATAATTCATCTTCATTAACACTTGATAGTGATACAAGGTCGCTTACTGATAATGTTCCATATGTAAGTGTACCTGTCTTATCAAAACAGAAGATCTTTGATTTGCCCATTGCTTCAAGGGCTTCACCAGATTTGATTAAAACGCCATGTTTAGTAGCTTGACCAATCCCGGCCATAATTGATGTTGGAGTCGCAAGAGAAAGTGCACAAGGGCAGAATACGACAAGCACAGTTACACCTCTAATTAATGCTTCATTATTTTCGTTACCTATCATTATATAAGTAATAATGCCAATGAGTATTGCGATTAAACATGAAACAGGGACTAATATTGATGCCCATTTATCAGCGATTCTGCCGATTGGTGCTTGATTCTCTTCAGTTTCCTTTAATAATTTAATCATTTTAGAAAGTGATGAATCTTCAAATTCTTTACTAACTTCGATATCGATAGAACCATATAGATTATTAGTTCCTGCATAAACTGAATCTCCAGGTGCAACGTCTACAGGCATCGATTCACCAGTTAAAACCGCTTGATTTACTGAACTTGAACCAACGATAACTTCACCATCAACTGGAATTGTTTCACCAGGAAGTATCCTTACAATGTCTCTAATTTTTACATCGTTTATGTCCTTTTCAACGATTCTTTCAACATCATTTTCTATTTCAAGCACATTCGCTTTAGTTGGGGTTATATCGATTAGATTCTTTAGTCCTTTTTTCGCTCTTTCAACAGTTAAATCTTCTAAGAATTCACCAAGAGCCATAATGAAGGCAACTTCACCTGCAGCGAACACTTCACCGATTATGATAGATGCGATAATCGCGATAGATATTAAGAGTTCGCTAGATATCTTATGATCCTCAACTATTGATTCAACAGCTTCATACATAATTGGAAGCCCTGATATAACGATTGTCACCCAGGCAAAATCAATGTATGGACTTAATTCAAAATCAGTAACATATTTAACAATCAAAAGTCCTAAACTTAAGAGTAAAAATACTCCAGATACGATTAAGAATGGTAGGCTTTCAAGCCTTTCTTTTATTTTCTCTAACATAACTATCTCCTTTACAACACATTTCTTTTAAAGTATAATTTAATTATACTGAACAATTTGTTCAATAAATTATAGTATGTATATAAATTGTATTCCACAGTTAATTTTCAATATTTATTCAATTTTGAACAATTTTTAAAAACTGTACGAAAAAAAGAGCGAAAAAAGGAGCGTAAAAATGGATAGAAGAATATTAAAGACAAGAAAGGCAATCTATGAAGCTTTTGATAACCTTCTCGCAAAATATGATTACTCAAAGATTTCCATTCAAGATATCATTGATGAAGCAAACGTTGGAAGAAGCACTTTTTATGGTCATTTTGAAACGAAAGATGATTTATTAAGCAGTCGCTGTAAAGATTTATTCGAGCACATCTTCAACCCAGATTTAAATGAAGAAGCGCATTGTTTTATCGATTCATCATCAGTCAAAAATAAAATCGTTCATATTTTGACCCACCTTTTAGAACACAAAGATTTAATAAAGGGTATTTTATCTTCGGAATGATCAGTAGTGTTTATTAAATTCTTTAGAACTCATTTTAATTTGATAGATTTTAAAATCAGTGAAAACTTCAAAAACATTCCAGAATCATTTATTAAAAATCAGATATCTGCCTCATTCATTGAGATGCTTAGATATTGGATAGATGATAGATTCAAAGAATCACCAGAAGTCTTAACCGATTACTATTTAAGCATGCTTCCAGCTGAAATCATATAATTCGTGTTGCAAAACATACATTTTATGTTTTGAAACCTTTAATTATTGATTTAATATGATAATATTTAAGTGTTGATAATATTTTAAAAATATAGAGGAGAAAAAATGAAAAACATTCCAAAAATTAAGGTCGGTATAGTTGCGGTAAGTCGTGACTGTTTTCCTGAGAGCTTATCAGTAAGAAGGAGAGAAGCTGTCATTAATGCTTATTCTAAAGCATTTGGCAAAGAGGACATCTATGAATGCCCTATTTGCATTGTTGAAAGTGAAGTTCAAGCAAAAGAAGCACTAGAAGATGTGAAGAAGAATGGCTGTAATGCCCTTTGTATCTATTTAGGTAACTTCGGTCCAGAAATCTCTGAAACAATGCTTGCTCAAGATTTTGATGGTCCAGTAATGTTCTGTGCTGCGGCAGAAGAGGCAAGTGACAAGTTAGTAGGTGATAGAGGTGATGCTTTCTGTGGTATGTTAAATGCTAGTTACAATTTAAAACTTAGAAATGTTAAGGCATATATTCCAGAATATCCAGTAGGAGATGCTAAATACTGTGCTAATCTCATTCATGAATTCTTACCAATTGCTAGAGTTTTAGTTGGACTAAAGAATTTAAAAATCATTTCATTTGGTCCAAGACCTTTAAACTTTATGGCTTGTAATGCACCAATTAAACAGCTATTTAACCTCGGTGTTGAGATTGAAGAAAACTCTGAATTAGATCTCTTTGAATCATTCAATAAACACGCAAATGACCCAAGAATAGAAAAAGTTGCTAAGGATATGGCAAAAGAACTTGGCGCTGGCAATAAAAAACCTGAAATCTTAAATAAACTAGCTCAATATGAACTCACTCTACTCGACTGGGTAGAAGCACATAAAGGATGTAAGGAATATGTAGCCATTGCTGGAAAATGCTGGCCTGCCTTCCAAACACAATTTGGTTGCGTACCTTGCTACGTAAATAGTAGACTTACAGGAATGGGTATTCCAGTATCTTGCGAAGTAGATATCTATGGCACATTGTCTGAATTTATCGGTGAATGCGTAAGTGAAGATATCGTCACACTTCTCGATATAAACAATACTGTTCCAGAGGATATGTATAAAAAGGAAATTGAAGGCAAATTCAATTATAATTTCCATGACACATTCATGGGATTCCACTGTGGCAATACCTGCAGTAAGAAACTATGTAATCCTACTATGAAGAATCAAATGATTATGGCAAGAAGCCTACCAGAAGAAGTTACAAATGGTACTCTTGAAGGTGACATCGTTCCTGGTGATATCACATTCTTCCGCTTACAGTCTACAGCTGATAATCATCTTTATGCTTATGTTGCAGAAGGAGAAGTACTTCCTGTTAAAACGCAAAGTTTCGGTAGTATCGGTGTATTTGCAATCCACGAGATGGGGAGATTCTATCGTCATGCCCTAATTGAAAACGGATTCCCTCATCATGGAGCTGTTCAATTTGGCCACTATGGCAAGGCATTATTTGAAGTATTTAAATATTTAGGTGTTGAAAAACTATTATATAATCAACCTAAAGAAGAAAGATATCCATCGGAGAATCCGTTTTAATTATGAAAACTTACAGTGTATTTGATAAAGAGTTCAAAGAATATGGTGAAGTCGTTAATAATATCGATTTCAAAGAACTATTAAAAGTATTAAGCACAAAACCATCTCCTTCTGATGGCACTATCTATGTGCCATCTGATGAAGACTTAGAAAGATGCCCTGAAAAAGATGACATCGAAGTTAATATCTTTGGAGGACTTCCAATTCAAATTGGTTACTGCAATGGCACAAACGTAATGCTTAACTGCCTTGAATATCATAAGAATTCAGAGGTTAACATCATGGAATCAGATACAGTCCTCCTTCTTGGTAGACTCCAAGATGTAGAGAATGGTAAATACGATACATCACTCGTAAAAGCATTTATAGTTCCAAAAGGAGTAGGTGTTGAACTCTATTCAACAAGCCTTCATTTTGCCCCATGTAAGGCAGATGGTAACTTTAGAGTTATTGTAGTACTTCCAAAGGGCACAAATCTTGAAAAACCAGAGAATGCTAAAGATCCACTCTTCTTTGCGAAAAACAAATGGCTTCTTGCTCATAAAGATTCAAATCAAGCAAAAAATGGAGCACATATAGGTTTAATTGGTGAAAACTTAAAGGTGGAATAATATGCTATATATAGGAATTGATCTTGGTACCAGTTCGACAAAAGCACTTTTAGTTGATGAAAAAGGAACAATCAAAAGAAGCGCTTCTAGGTCATATCCAATTATCTATCCAAAGAATAATTGGACTGAACAAGACCCATCAGAATGGGTTAAAGCCCTAAAAGAAATCTTAAAAGAATTATCAAAGGGATACGAAGATGAAATAAATGGTATCTCTTTTGGCGGCCAGATGCATGGTCTTGTCATATTGGATAAAAATGATAAAGTCATAAGGCCATGTATACTTTGGAATGATGGAAGATGCGAGGAAGAAACAAAGTATCTTAATGAAGTAATAGGAAGAGATGTTCTTTCAAAGGAAACTGGAAATATTGCCTTCGCAGGATTCACCCTTCCAAAAATTCTCTGGCTTAAAGAGCATGAAAAAGAAAACTTTGATAAGATTTCCAAAATTATGCTGCCAAAAGATTATCTTGCCTACGTTCTATCAGGAGTTCATGCAACTGATTACTCAGATGCATCAGGTATGTTACTACTTGATGTCGAACACAAGTGTTACAGCAAAAAAATGATTGAAATTGCAGGAATCGATTCTAAAATGCTTCCAACACTTCATGAAAGTTATGATTGCATCGGAAAACTAAAAGAAGAATTCAAGAATGAATTAGGTCTTAAAAAGGATGTAAACATCATCATTGGTGCTGGAGATAACGCCGCTGCAGCTGTTGGCACTGGAACCGTTGGTGAAAACGCTTGTAATATTTCTCTTGGCACAAGCGGTACAATCTTTATCACCTCTAATAGATTCAGTGTTGATAATAAAAATTCACTCCATTCTTTCTGCCACGCAGATTCTAAATATCACCTTATGGGATGCATCCTCTCGGCCGCAAGTTGCAATGGCTGGTGGTTAAAAAATATTCTTCATCGTGACGATTTTGATTATCATAATGAGGAGATGTCTAAAGAAAAAATCGATACAGGTGTCTATTTCCTACCATATTTATCAGGAGAGAGAAGCCCACATAACGATGTTAATGCTCGTGGAGCTTTTCTCGGGCTATCACATCAAACTACAGAACCTATGATGGGACGTGCAGTACTTGAAGGTGTAGCCTTTGCTTTAAGAGATTGCCTTGAAGTCGCAAAATCAAACGGTGTGAATGTCACATCCACAAAACTTTGTGGAGGTGGATCGAGGACAACACTTTGGATTTCCATTATCGCAAACGTTTTAAATATTCCTGTCGAAATGCCTGAAATAGAAGAAGGACCATCCTATGGCGCAAGTATTCTTGCGATGGTTGGTTCAAAAGAATATAGCGATGTAATTTCTGCAACAGAGAAAATAGTTAAGGTAAAAAATACTATTTATCCAGATAAAGAATTAGTAGAATTATACGACAAGAAGTATCAAACATTCAAAAAATTGTACCCAGCATTGAAGGGAATATTTTAAAAATATTCCACAAAAAACAAAAAAATTAGTGAATTAACTGTGTAATTTCTTTATTTAAATGAAGAAATTATTAAAAAAATATTGAAAAAAATCTCCTATTATTTTATAATAGACCAGAAATAGCAAAACTAGCGAAAGCTAGCGACGCAAAGCTATAGGGTCCAATAAAGACAGCCAGTTGCAGTGTATTTTGTGACTGGCTTTTTGTTTCAAAATCAAAGATATAAAGGAGAAAAAAATGGGTAAGTTTCTATCATCACTACTTGGAAACAATAAAAAAAGAAAACTTGTCTTTTCTTCTTTTGGTATAGCTGTTGGACTTGCACTTTTATTTTTTGCAATTGTTTTTGGTGGTTTTGCTTGGTATTCATCAAATGGTAATGTCTCAGGAGATGGCATAGAGTTTAGTGCTGCTAGTGATTCTTTTGAACTATATAGAGATAACAGCATCATATATAGTGATGGTGTTGGTTATCAAGAGGCTATAATCGATTTTTTTGAAAATAAAGAGGAGTATACAAGAGACTCTGAAACTTCAATGTCTAATTCTTTTATTCTCTGCCTTATGGAAATTGAAAATGGTGAAAAAATTGAGCCAGGTTCATATGGAAAGGTAACTTTTTATATCGTTCCAAAGACAGAAGAGACAAATCAAAGATACAACATCAATATCTCTCTTATCGGTTATGATGACAATCCAGATTATGATGAAGAAGAAGATGACATCACACTCATGTTCAATCAAGTTCATGATGATACCTTAAATAAGCTTATGCGTGGTCATATTATTTTCTTTGAAAATAGAACTAAAGTTTCTGAATCACAAGAAAATGGGCCATATCACTATAGCGATAGAATCGAAAACAATTACCTATTTGATACAACCGGAGTTAGAAAAGTTACTAAAGGTGGCAAAGAGTGCTACGAGATTAACATTTATTGGATTTGGGCAATAAGTATTTCCCAAATCGTATTTGAAACTGGTAATTCAAAACTTCACTATACTCCAATCTTTAATACTGCCAATAATTCTGAAAGACTAGATTTAATTGAAGAAATAAGTGTTGTTCCCGATTATTATTTCTTCTTTGAAAACCAAGATATTAGTATCGTCTATGATTCAAATGGCGCATTCATAGATACATACTACGCAACCATAAACAATGGTTATAATAACGGAGACCAATATATCGGTGATAATGTCCACTATCTTGCGACAAAATTCATCGTTAATACTGCATAATTATTATGAAAAACAGACCTAAATCCCTATTAAACATCATACCTATTTCAGTCAAGCTACTAATAATAAGTGGCATTTTCGTAATTTCAACAATTTCTTTTGCCCCATCATATGGATGGTTTTCGTATATTAAATCAACCTTAGGTATTTCAAGAATTGAAAACCCTACATCAATAAACATTACATCAGGTAAAAAAGAAAGTTATATGTGTATTGAACTTGCGGGACTTGATTTATCTGATGAGTCTGGGTATAAGGATTTTGTATTTGGCGTCAGTGGATTAAACGTTAAGAGTTATAGATTCCAACTCGCATATACCACAAACAACCAATTAAATTATTCAATCTATCATGCAGTTGAAGGTAGTAGACCTGGAAATGAAATTGGCTATGTTGATTACTATTCTCATGATGGACTCAACACACTCACTACCTATTATATTCCATCAAATTCAAGCCTTGTTTCTGGTAACTTCTTAAACACAAACAGTAGTGCGACTCTCGCTACTAATGATCCAAATGATGAGTACTATGAAAAGACATATGATGATTATGACTATGTCAATGAATTCGCTATGCCAATCTACTGGCAAAGCGAACTTGTAATGGCTGGTGAAGAGGAAGAAGGCACCGATACATTCTTTGACTATTACATCTTAAGAGTATCTTGGGATGGTGTAAGACAAAATAATAAGGAGACTGATATTATCTATATTACTGCTCGTAATGAATCAGCATAAGGTATTAAAATGAAAAGAAGAAAACTAATTGTAATTTCATTAATGTCATCAATAGTTTTAATCTTGACAATCGCTTCGATTGTTGTTTTTGCTGTTTACACAAAGAGTAGTAGAACTAAACGTGTTATATCATCAACTAAGGATAATGGAATGCTTTTCTCATCAAACTACCTAAGTCCAACAGTTGAAAATGCCTATAATAAAAAGACAATCACAACTCCTGCAGATGATGTTTCTGCCAGCATAAACCTTACTGTATGTAATTATGCACAGGAAAACAGAGGTGAATATCACGAAACCAATATCACTTATACTCTGTCATTTAAACTCATGTATAAGACCTCTGAAACAACATTCAGAGACGCAGTTCAAGGCGATTTAACTAGTGAATCTGTCACCGTTAAGTTGGTTGGGACGAATACCACCTATACATTAAATAGTTCTAATCTTTCTGTCACTCCATCAAGTGGTGACTTTTATGAGAGGGTACTTACCGGTGGTATTTCATCTACAGATACGTATACCATCACATTTAGCACTGACTTCAACGACGAAGATTCAAGAATATGTCTATTCTTAATCGCTACACCTGTCGGTAACTATCAAGACATCAAGAGTATGGATGTAGTTCTTCACGTTAAAGTTAGATCAGAAGAAGCTAAGACAAGTTGGACAGGCGCGCTCAATGAAACAAAAGCACCATCATACCTTGATGGTTTTAACTATGTTGTCTCTGGTAATGGTTCTGGAACAATAATTTTAAGCTGGGATCCAACAAAGCTTACAATCAATCAGTTCTTTGTTTTAGATATGATTCCATCATCTGGAACAATCAAATCAGGAAGCGTTGATGATAGTGAGGAAAAAGTTAACGATGACTGGCTATACGTAAGATTTGATGTAGATTCAAGTGAAGTATCTAGATATGAGATACAATTCTTTAGAATTAATAGTAGTGTAGAGTTTGAGACTCTAGATGATGTTTTAGATGCAATCAATTTCGATTTCAATAGTGCAAGTTAGGATATAAAAAATGAAGGAAAAGAGATCTAGCAAATTCCAAAAATTAATAACTCTATTATTTGCTGCAATTGCGGTCTCTTTTGCATTGATTTTTAGCGTTTCTAAAGCTTATGCGCTAGATGAAAAAGAAAATGCAGGTAATTATACATTCTATTCAGATGATGCATTTATTAACTACGCAAGAGCCTTCAACGATAACGGATATAATGCTTATGATACTATCACTCTAAATCAGTTAGATAGTACCTATTGGAATCTTCCTACGGAAGGTAAAGGTTTTACTGGTCTCGGAACTAGCACAAGACCATTCAGAGGTAAAATCATCATCACAGATTCCGCCGTTAAAGAGTTCTATCTTGAAGCACCACTTTTAAACTGTGCAACGACAGAAGCTAAAATCGTTAAATCACCTCAAGAGGGTGCTCAAACTCAAACAATCACAATTAGAAGAATTAAATCTAATGCAAACCCAATACTTATCGGCACACTTAAAAACGTCGCAGGCTATTCATCTGACTTTAATGTTATAAGTGCTCATAATGCCATGGATAGTGATAATGAACTTGTATGTAATACTGGTTCTCTAATTGGGGAAATTGAAGATGGCGCAGATGTTACTATCACATTCACTAACAATAATACTCATAATTCAATAAAATCAAACATGTCATCAAATGGTGACATTGGTATGATCGCTGGTACTGTCGGAGAAGATGTAACACTTACTATATCAAGCATAAGCGGAACAAACACAGAATACGATATTACAACGACAGGTAATAATAAAGCTGCCGGTGGACTTGTTGGTAGGATGGGTGAAGGATCAAGTTTAATTATGCCAGCATCTTTCACATCAATTACCACAGTTAATGCTGTTAATGGTTATGCTGGTGGATTAATTGGTTATTCAAATAGTTCAATAGTAAATATCAATTCATCAACTGTAGTGATAAACAAAAATATCACAGGTGGATATTCAACTGGTGGTATTTTTGGTTATTACATAAATAGCGATAGTGCTAAAACGTTCGATTTAAAGAATGTTACTATAACCAACGCATCTCTTATAAAATCTCAAAAAGGAGAAGGAGCTACCGGTGGTATTTTCGGAACATTAATTTCAGATTATAGTATCAATATAACTGATAGTACGACTAATATAGAAAATGATTCCAACTATAAGATAGAAGGAGTAGTTAGAGGAAATAATACCTATAAGTCTGGTAGTTTAATCGGTTATTATAGCAACTCAGGCCTTACAAATACCTTAAGTATTTATAATGAAAAAGTTAACACAAGTATTAACTCTGGATTAGTAGCTGGATTAATTGGTAAAATAGATGATTCTAATCCAGCATATATAGATATTCATAATGTCAGAGTTAAAGCAGCATCTGGTGCCTTTGATGCAGGTTTAATAAATGATATGGGAACTGCTGGTAGTTTCTTAGATTTATCAAATAGTGTAATCATAAAAGGAAATGCTAAAGACGGTATCGTAGACCTATTAAACGAAGGCGTAATAAGAATTAAAGGTACTACAGATTTAAGTGAAATATCATATGAATCATCTGCAGCACAACTTGTGGGACGCCGTGGAAACGGACTTATCTATGCTCTTGGAAGTGGTGCTAATTCTAATTGGACTTTCAAGAGAAGATCAAGCAGTCAAGATAATATCTATGTTGATGATATTGGTGACTGGGGTCAAGTCTTAAGAATTGATTCATCATATAATACACTTAATGAATCAGATTTCTTTATAGTAGATGATACCAATCATACTGTAACCCTCCTACCTCATGTTCAATCAATGGGTAATATCGTCTCATTTATTAAAACTGCTTTAAATATTCAGTTGAATATTGAAGATAAAGGTGCTTTAAAATTTAGTAGTTCATCAAGAAGCACAACAATCCTATCTTCAAATCTATCAATTACCGCAAATATCGATTTAATACATACTGGTATAGTATCATTCCAAAGAGATAATGGTGAAAGTGAATATTACACAGGAACATTCAACGGAAATGGAAATACCATTAAACTTGCCCTTGGCGAAGCATATGGTGTAGTTAATGGATCAGCAAAAACAGAAGCAAATAATGGATATAACTATTTCGGTACTGTTCATGATCACCACTATGTGGGTCTATTTGCCAATACAAATAACGCAGCACTTACAAATGTTACTATTGATGGATTTATTCATTCAAAAGCAAGTTCAACCAATTTTGGCCCACTTGCTGCATCGATTAAATCAACATCATCATCAACAATATCTAATATTACATCAAAGACTGCTATATATTCATATGCTCGTGGTGGAGCAGCGAATGTCGGTGGTGTAATTGGAAGAATAAATGATTCATCAACTGGAACTATTTCAATAAGTGATATCACAGCTGAAAACAATATTAATGAAATTAGAACAGCTGCAGGTGGCGTTAGATATGGTGGTGTGATTGCCACAATAGATTCAGTAAACACTCTTACACTGAATCTTGATACAATTAACTTAAAAGGAACATTTACTAACACATCGTCATCAACTTATAGTTCATTTGTATATGGTGGTTTAATCGGATTTATTAAACAAGATAGAGGAAACCTAAATAGAACAATCAATCTCACAAACATTACAGTAAGTAATGGTTTTAATGCTACCTATAAAACCACAAGTGGAACCGCAACCGCATCAATTCTTGGTGGTACATGGCATGATGCACTTGTTTATTTTGGTACAACAAGTTCTAATGGTATCACCATAAATAATACATCTTCGTCAATTACTGTTAATTCAGGAAGCAGCAATAGTAGAATAGGTGTACTCGTTGGAAGAGGTTCAGGTAAGTGGTATGTAAACGATATAAATGTAACAAATCTCACTGTAACATCAAACGTAAGTTCAAAACTTGGATTTATCGTATATGATGCCTATACAAATGTTGATACAGCATATTCTGGATTATATTTAATTGTAAAGAGAAGTGACTTTGATATCGCAAGCGCAGTATTCAGTGGCACATATTCAACATTCGATGAAATCTGCGGAAACTCTATCATCACAACTGATGGCAATATTCTATCAAATGGTCAAGCGATAATATCTTTAGAAAACGCAAGTAATGCAGCACTCGCTATGGATGGTTCAAATTGTAACACATATCAAAATGTAACAGCTTATGGTAAGACAAACCAATCTATTAACCCATCCACAAGGTATTACTATAATGTTGACTGTATCTTAAATAAAGAGACAAAGACTAATGCTGATAAGTTCTTTATATGGAGCATAAAATCATATGCTCACTCAACAATCGCACCACTCTTTACTGGCGGATTTACAAACACAAATATCACTGGTATTCTCGATATGACTGGATATTCTTATTATCCAATCAATATCGCACAAACAGTTACCATCTCTTCAGCATCAATTAAGCTTGTGAATTCATTAATAGAAGCATCAGAAGCCGGAAGCGAAAACAGTGATTCAACTATTCGTTCAACTCATGTGGATAATCAATCACAACACTATATGATGCATGAAGGAATGTTCATAAATGTAACTGGAACACTTTCAATCAGCACATTAAGTATTGCTGGTGATATCAGTAACTATGATTCAAGATCAGGATTTATTGCCCTTGGTACAGTCGGTGGACTCGATTCAACTCAAATAACAATAAATCTTTCTAATATCACTCTTGATGGTGCTAAAGTAACATTTAAAGGTGGCACAACTGATGCACCACTACTTTTAAATAGAATTTTAAAGAATACATCAATAACATTAAATGGATGTGTTGCATCAGCAAGTGGATATGATTCTTTTACTTATCCTGCTGCATCATCCCTCTTTGGTGATGCCGGTGATAGCCTTGCGACAAACATCAACATCACATTTAGTTCTTTAACCCTCGATTCAAGAAAAACTGCTGGTATTAAACTATCAGCATATCATACTACAAGATCACTCTTCTCAAAGGCAACACTTCTAAATAGCTTAGTTTATGTCAACGGACAGGCGGTATATAATTTCGAAAGAAGTGAAGACTGGGGAAGCGGTAACCAAGTAACTTATGGGTATGAACTTACTGGATCAGTTGAATATGCAGGAAAAGAAAGCATGTATTATAATGATACAGTTTTCTATGTAGATCCAACAAATTCAGCAGCAACTTCAGCATATAACTTTAGTACTGGGTATCTTCCATATGTGTTTACCGCATATAGTCAAGCAAACAAATGTCATGAAGTTCGTGTCAATGTTAAAGACTCAGCCGAAATATCTGGTTGTGGTAAATATAATGATCCATATATCATTGAGACAAACAAAAACTATACTGGTTCAGAATTATTAAACGCTATCGCAAACATCATTAAAGGTACTCCTACAAATGGAACAAAGATCACTCTTCCAGATACTCTAATCTCTGATACTGATGCTTGGTGCTCAAATAATAGTTCTGATCATTTATATACCTATAATGGAACAGCATTTGAAAGAACTGATGATGTAAATACCACAAAGAGTCTAGCCGACGTAAGACTCCATCTTTCAAAAGCTTACTATTTAATCAAATCAAATATCACATTAGATGATGGATATATTGGCCTTGGTGTTTTAGATGCTAATGAAGATACCTATATGTTTAGAGGTGTTATTGTTGGACAAAATTCAAATATTACAATCACTAATAATTCATCAAATCCTTTAGTCTTTGCATCTAATGGATGTGTTATTAAAGATCTAACAGTAGTAGTTAATAAGAATATTGAATTAACTTTAGCAGCAACATCCACTCTTTCTCCACAAACAGGTTCAATGCCAGCCTATGGCGCTCTAATTGGTAGAGTATTTGGTGGAGATAATATCATTGATAATGTCAACGTAAGATATGATAAATCAATCACCCTTACAGGCAACTTCACAAGATTAATCCCAGTTGGTGGATATGTTGGTGCAGTAGTATCTGGTGGCTTAATTTTTAGAAATATGAATACTGATGAAGGCGGTGATATCGATGGCCTTCCAAACACTAAATGTTCATATATTTCTAACGAGACATACTATTATGTTAATCCAATTATAGGAAGAGTAATCGCCGGTTATTCATTCACAGAAAAATCTGAATACGTTTATAGTGAATCGAATGTCACTATGAAGAATGGCTTAAAGAACTATGGTATATGTGATATTAATAGTTCATCATCAAATAAGATTTCTACCACTGGAAGTAAGTTCCAATTAGCTTTAACTGTGCCAGATGCCCAAAGTCTCTTCATTCTCTCATGTATAGTTAATAGTGGTGCAGGATCAGCATCAGTTCAAACTTCTGCGAGTGTTACGGCATATGCCGACATGGGCACTAGTCTACTTGCTGGGTACAGAAATACATCAGAAACAAGAACTGCCCTTTATAATCACGTTGGTACAACAGAACCAAATTCAGCAAATGTTAGTGATTATCAAACTGTTATTACGTATGATAAGAGTGATACAAGAAATAAAATTCCATATATCATAAAACAATACACAAACACTGATGGCGGATATTATAGGACAAGAAGTATATGCGGTAATGGATCAAATGCTGGTGTTGGAACTATTACACTTTCAAATGTCACTTATAACCTTCCTGCAGGGTTTAGAGGAATTGGTGGTATTTATGTTGATGCAAATTACTATAAATTAAGATTTAGATCAATTAATGGTAATAATGCTGTAATCAATTTTAATATGAGTTACTATGAATATGATGTATCAACAAATGGTGAAAACTATAAAGCAAATGCCTCTAATACTGGATTTGGCCTCTTTAATAGTATGTACCATAACTCAGCAAGTGATACTAATACCATTAAGAATCTCACTCTTTCAGGTTCTATAACCTATGATATTAGAAAGAGATCTAATGGCAACATAATTGTTTATGCCCCACATACTCCAGAAAGTTCACAGTGGTATACATCACCATACACATCAGAAGACTTAATCGCATCTAGTGATACTAATTTAATGTCTAACTCTGGTGTATTAAATCTCGGTGGACTTTGTGGTTGCCTTCAAGGAACCACAAATATCCAAAACGTTACTATGAATAACCTAACAATAAATGGTGCAAAATTTGCTGGTGGTTTAATTGGTTATTCATCAGCAAAAACCATAACAATCAAGAATCCAAGTGCAACTAATTTGAGTGTAACAGGAGGCTTTTCTGGTGGAGGCCTTATTGGCGGATTCTATGGCAATGGTAATCTAACAATTACTGGTGAAGAAAATTCACATGCAATACTTGATATTAATAAAATATCCGTTAAAGGACATGCCGCAAGAGCAAAATTATTTGCTGATGGATTTGGGTACAATTTCAAATGCGCTGGTGCCCTTATAGGTTACGTTAGCACCGGAACTAACAATACACTTACTATTAACTATGTGGATGTTGTAAATGGTGCTATTACAATTGATGATGAGGGGTACTATAATGACGCAAATGTTGATCCAACTAAAACTCACATTGCCAATTTAAGATATAAATGCATGATTGGTGGTATCTGCGGTGAGGTTAAGAACTCAAATATCGTAGTGGATAGTATTACTATAAGCGAAGTAAATATGAGAGGTGAAGTAGCTGGAGGAATATTCGGGTTTATTAGCGATAGTGTCTATGGCACGATTGAAAACATTTCTCTTTCAAATGAAACTAAGAAAACTATCGATGGAACAAATATTGCTGGTGGATTTATTGGTATTTATTATCCAACTACTAGCGCTACTAAAAGTATCGTATTTAAAACAATCACAGTATCAAATTACGATATATTGTCATCTGGCCAAAACGCGGAAAGATGTGCAGCGGGTGGACTACTTGGACTTTGCTACTGGTCCTCTTCTAAAAACCTTTCACTTGAAAATATTCTCCTTGAAAAGATTAAAATTGAGAAGACTAATAGTTACAAGAACGAAAAAACAGAATATCTAGGATTCGGTGGTCTTGCTGGTACAGTCACTAATAGAGCAAGTGGTACTGCAGGGTCTATAACAGGATATAATATTCTTTTAAATGACGTTACTTTGAACATTCAAAACCAATGTAATAAACCTGGTATTTTAATTGGTGTTAATAGTGCTAGCGGTGAATGTAGACAATTAGATGTTAAGATTGCCGGTATTTCTATTCAAAATTCATCTGGTGCAAATGAAATAGTTGGAACATATAGAACCGTTAATGGTAATAAACAATACTATGGTGATTATGGATATGTAGTATTTGCTGATTATAATGGGATCAGTGCTAGTGAAGATGATAGTGATATCAATAAAGATCATGCATTCCTATATGATTCACAAAATGATATCGAAGAAGAATTGCCATATGTAAATGTTAATAGTTCAGTATATATTGCTGATGATCAGTTACTCACTGGTGATGGTATGTCTAAGACTAAAGAAGAACTAGTTATAAATGATATCGTTAGTGCAAATGGTACAGGATATTATGCATATTCTAGTCAATCACTTGTAGACTTCAACATAGGAAAACTTTCAACATTTAACGATGAACAATACCTAGTTCGTTCAAATGACTTTGCAGTCTTAATCGTTGATGAAACATCAAGAGATAAGACTACAGCCCTTGTCAATGCATATTTAAATCTTCTTGCAAATACTAAGTTTGATTATGGTACAGATTATGCAATAAATAACGTGAGTGTATTTGATGTTTCAATCTACAGAATGCAATATAATGAAGGCAATGGTACATTCACAAAACTCAATACCGAAGCTAACCTTAAGAGGGCTGATGGTAAGTTCTATATGTTAATCACAGATATCGATACATCAGGTACTGATAAGACGTTCTCATTAATTGATGTTAAATTTAAAGATCCAAACGATCCAGATAAGATAGCATACCACCTCTATGTACCTGTAATCGTAAAGAAGATGTTTAAATATGAATTTAGGATTGCGACTGGTACTGGTACAACTTATGATTATTCTTGGTACGACGATAACAACCGATTTGGCGTTAACTTAATGGAAAACCTCGGAACTCCAACTACAATCTATTTTGAATACGAATATGAACGTTCTAAAGCTGACTGGTTAGATGCTATTAGAAATGGTGAGAACTTAATTAGAAACTATAATAAATACCTCAACATGCAAAGAATCAGTGCAAGTAATCTAGATGTACAGACAGTAATGGTACTTGTCGATATTCAAAATGGTGGTAAACCATATTATGCAAGATTTAATAATTCCGTTTATTCAACTAATATGTTAAATCTTCAAGGTTTTAGAGAAACCCTTACCGCAAATGGTTCGACTGGTACAGCGTTCGCTCCAATTGATTTAACTGATATGCTAAATATTACTGCCACAGTTAGTGCTGAAGGTACATTTATGGTTGATAATGTGAACCCAACAATTAGGGCACATTATAATGGCGATATCATCAATCTCCGTCTTGCAACCGAATCTGATGCAGCTGGTACAAGATATACAGTTGATATTGATGATGGTGGTGAAGAAATGGAAAACATCAAAGAATGTTACTATATTTCGTTCTTTACACATGATTCAAATACAAATATCCTATATCAATACAATATCACTGTGCCAAGTACATTTGGTGTACCACAATATCCATCTAGACTTGACCATCAAGATGATATCGAAAATAGAATAAGACTAATATTTGGTAATATCTTCGTTCAAGAAGGATTTGAAGTAAATACATTCACACAAGAAGAAATCACTGAAACAAACAATACCATAAACATTGAAATGAAATCCACAGTATCAATCGCAAGTGGTGTTAAAGATGAAGTCGTTTCATATTTAAGCACAGATGTTCTATCATTCTATCAAAGTTTCCTTGTCATGCTTGAAAAACGTGAAGCATCTTCAACTACAAGGATTATTGCTGGTGAACCAAATGTTAATGGTAGATATGGCATAAATTCAACTGCCTTCAACAGAGAAACATTAGATTATAACATCCTTACAGCTTATACATCTGATCAAATCTTTGTTTCATCTAACTTCATTGAATTTAGAAATAGTTCACCTCTTAATTCCTTCTTAGTTGTTGAAAATGGTAAAGCGTATATCTTCGCAAATGTCTATATCGAATACGATAGTCTTGACAATATCATACTTCAATTCCCTAATAAGGAAAACCCAGAGGATAGGACAACTGGCGTAAGAGTATTCGCAAGTTCAAATCTTGCCTTCCAGCCAGAAGTCGCATCATTCAGTAAGATTTCAATCACAGACGATGATATTAGTGATAAACTTTATTACTGTAGTGCTGAAAGCGACAAGGCAATTCTCTATTTTGACCCACTTGTTGATGACCAAGATGCTAACCTTGGTGCACTCGGTATTAATCCACTCGATATGGAAGGCACAACACAATACGTCTATGGTAATGCTGTACTTGATTTATCACTTATTATTGATCAAACATACAATAATTATGGTTTAGCTAATGAGTCATACAAATATGATAGTTTAAGACTCACAGTTCAGCTCACAAGTAAAGAAAGTTCATATGATGTCGCGAATGATGCCTTAGATATATCTACGTATATGAGCGACATATGGCTTAGAGGAATCGACACAAATACTAACGGATATTTCGAATCGAAGACTGGAAATATGTACACATTTATCGTTCCAAGAAGCCTTGTTGAAAATAGTTCTAACAAAGAAGAACTAGAAGTAAAGATTAACTTTATCGTGAAGACTGGTCAAGCCTTTGAAGGATTAAATCATTATTATTCTAACTACAAGATTACCCTTACTGCTAATCTTGTAAAAGTAATAGATAATAATATTAATAATTTGGATCTTCTTGAATCATCAACTGATACAAATTATATAATCTATACAAATGCTAAGGTTATACCAGACTTTGTAGAATAAAATTATAGATGGAATGTTTAACGCATTCCATCTTTTTTGTGGTTTTAGTTTTTTATATCAATATGATATAATAAGACGAAGGAAATAAAATATGACAAGTATTTCTAAGATCGACAAAGCAGTTAAACTTATTAATAGTTCCTTTAGCGCAAGAGAAGAAAACAATTGCGTATTATTAGAAGGAAATACCTCTAGTTATGATGAAATCATACTTGCGGGGAAAACTGCTGTATCAAAAAACCATTATGGCGTCTTAAACAATATCACTTTAGATGGATTCAAAGAGGAAGATGATAGTCCAAATATCACGGACTATTCTTTAGATAACGTCCAAGTTGATTGCCTTGTTATTGGTGGGGGTGTAATTGGTTCTGCGGTTTTAAGAGAACTCTCAAAATATAAACTTAAATCCGTTTTAATTGAAAAGGAATCAGATATATCAACTCATGCATCATATAAGAATGCTGGTGTAATCGATAGTGGAATCGATGTCTATAATCATCAGTATAGAAGTATGTATGCAGTAAGAGGCAATATGATGTTTGATAAACTTGCATCTGAACTAGAAGTTCCTTTTGAAAGAAATGGACATTTAATACTTCTCAAAAATCGATTTGAAAAATTCTTTTATTCAAAAGTTTTTGTTAAATCTAAAAAGCTTTTAATACCTGGTGTAAAACTTATCAATAGAAAAACATTACTGCAGATTGAAAGCGAAGCACCTAGGTGGGCTAACTATGCAATCTACCTCCCATCAGGAGGTTCGATTGACCCATATAAATACACAGTTGCGCTTGCTGAAAATGCAGTAGAAAATGGCGCAATTGTCTCATTAAACACAAAATGTCTATCGATGGAAGTAGAGGATAATTTAATCAAATCCGTTACCACAAATAGAGGCACTATTTATCCAAAAGTTGTGATAAATGCAACTGGTGTTTTTGCTGATAAAATCGCAGAAATGGCAAATGATAGAACCTTCACAATTCACCCAGTAAAAGCTACAAATGTTGTTTTAGATAAAAAAGTTTCCTTCATCGCTAAAAGGACATCTTTTATCAAATCTCCAGTAACCGTTATAAGAGATGAATACGACACCAAGAGAGTTGGACCAATTAGAGGAATTAGAAAACTCATCAAATATAATAAGAAACATAAAGATAACGAACTCTCTACAATCCATACTATAAGTGGTAATGTAATTATTGGGCCAAAAAAAGAAGAAACACCTATAAGATATGACTATAGTCCAGATATTAAGATAATCAATAATATCCTTGATGAACAAAGAAAAGTATCTCCAAAAATTAAAAAATCCGATGTCATATCATATTATAGTGGTACAAGAGCTCAAACATTTGAAGAGGATTTCGTTATAAGAAAAGGTATCACCACTAAAAACATCATTGAGGCAGCTGGAATCGAATATCCAGGTCTTACCGCATCCCCAGCAATTGCCTTAGATGTTGCTGATTTTACAATCGATTATTTAAAAGAATGTGGAATTGATGTAAAAATAAACAAGGTTTTCAACCCTCACCACACATCAGTTAAACCTATCAAAGATTATCCATCAACATTAAGAGATAAACTAATCAAATCAAATCCAAAATATGGAATCATTGTATGTAAATGTGAAGAAATCTCTTTAGGTGAAATTGAAGACTGTATGAAATCACCAATACCAGTCTATAACTTAGATGCGATTAAAAGAAGAATAGGTGCTAGTGGTGGAAGATGCCAAGGTTCATTCTGCCTACCATTAATTCAAGAAGCTATCGCCAGAAAAAAGAGGACAGATATCATCAACATCAAAAAATCTAGTAATGATTCAATAATCCTATATCAGAAAGTAGAGGGCATTAAACATGAATAAAGATGTTTTGATAATAGGTGGTGGTATATCTGGCATCTATGCCGCTATCGAGGCAGCAAGTAAATCGTCTAATATCCTCCTTGTTGAAAACGAGAAACAATTAGGTGGAGTTTTAAGAAGACTTCCTTTTAATGATTTTAATGTAGATTCAAAGAAATTTACTGGTAAGGAATACCTAGATTATCTAATTCAAAAGATTAATAAAACTCAAGTTGAAATCTGGACTGAGTCATATGTATCCAAAATAACTAAAGAAGATTCAACCTTCAGTGTTGATATCATCACAAGAGAAGGAATTAAAAGCATCAAGGCAAAAACAATTATAAATGCGACAGGATATCATGAAAAAACCGCAAGTCAGTCTTTCATTCCTGGTTCTATTATTGCTGGTATCTTCACATCAACTGCCATTTTAAATTATGTGAACCTCATGGGTTATCTTCCAACCAAAAAATGTGTATTCTATGGTTCAACTGACCACGCACTTTCGGCTATTCATAGCTTGATTCTAAATGGCACAGAAGTAGTTGGAGTGTTTGATGAGAAAAATCAACCATCATGTCTAGATAAGAACAAGGAAAAAATCTTAGATAGATACAATATTCCACTCTTTCTTTCACACACTATCACAAACGTATTTGGTAAAGATAGGGTTGAAGCTATAGAAGTATCAGAAATAGTGAATGGAATGATAAAAGAAGAGACAAGAAAAATAATTGAATGTGATGCACTAATCGTTTCTCAAGGTTTTATTCCAGACAATAAGCTCATTGAACCATTAAATGCCAAGATGTCACTTTGGACTAAAGGGCCTATAGTGGATCAAAATTCAATGACATCTATTGATGGCATTTTCGTAACTGGTAATTCTTTAATGATTCATAATGATATAGATAATATGATTATCAATGCCAAAGAGGTTGGATTAAACGCCTCAAAATACAAACCTTTAGAAAGAAAACTAATTGAAATAAATTTTGATGAAAACTATCTATTTGTCGAACCTGAAGCAATCGATTTAAGTTCAAATCTTTCAAACATCAATTTCTTCTTCAGGCCTTCAAAATCATTCAATGACAAGAGAATCAAAGTCTATCTAAATAAAGAAGAAATTTTCAGTAAGGAATATAACCCTTTAAATTCAACAAAAATGGAGAATCTCATACTCGATCTTAAAAAGTGTGAGCTTACTCAAGAATCAACCATAATATTTAAAATAGAATAAGAGTTAAATATCAAATTTTAACTCTTTTTCTTTTAGAGTTGTGATATAATCAATAAATATAAAAGAAGCGTGGAAAATATGGAATGGTTAAATTATTATTTCGTTCAAAATTTCATATTATTATGTATTTTCGTTGTAGTAATTGTTAATTTGCTGCAAAACTTTAGTGTGGATAAAAAGACTAATATGTATTCCATTATTGTAATGGCTATTACCCTACTCTTATCTCTTTCTATTACAATTGAAAATTACGGAAAAAGCGTAGGAAACATTCCACTCACCACAATCTTCTCAGTATTCGGCTATGTCGCAAGACCGGTTGTCGTTTATCTATTTGTCATGATGAGTTATAAAGGAAATAATACTCTCCTATTTAAACTCAGTTTTATTCCTTTGATCATTAACTTATTCGTATTCCTACTTTGTTTTATTCCTGGTGCTAAGGAATATGTTGTATACTTTGAACTTTGTGATGATGGAACACTTGCATTTAACGGATCACCACTAAGGTTTACATCGCATATAGTTGCACTTCTATATTTTATTTGGTGGTTATATATCTCAGTTACCCAAATAAGAGCGAAACATATAAGCCAAGGCATAACTATCATGCTTTGTTCAATGTTTGTAGTTCTCTCTGTAGTCATTGAAACATTCCTAAATGATAATGGTGACATATATCTTTTAAATAGTACTATAGGACTAAGCGTTCTAACCTATTACCTCTATGTTTATATAGAAAAAACACAAACTGATGCCTTAACTGGTCTATATAAAAGAGAAAAATTCTACCGTGATCTTCCAAAAATGCAAAAGACTGTGACAGCTGTCATTCAATTTGATGGGAATGGACTAAAATATTTAAACGATCATTTCGGTCATTTAGAAGGCGATAAAGCTATCGCAACCATCACAAAAATCATCAATTCTATCGCAGGAAAGAACATGTATGGTTACCGACTTGGCGGTGATGAGTTTACAGTAATCGTCAATGATACAAAGGAAGAAGACGTAATTAAAACTATCGATGTTATTAGAAAAGAGATTTCAAAGACAAAATATAGTTGTTCAATTGGCTACGCCTATAAGAATTCTGAAACAGCTACCATTGAAGCACTTATGAAAGTTGCAGAAAACAATATGTATCTAGACAAAAAAGCGTACTACGAAAACAGCGAAATCGATCGTAGAAGCGTCTAAAGTAACCAATAACGAATAGACAAAAATAATCATATAGTAAAGTTGCATGCTAATGATATTCCTAGGTATGTGACTTTTTTATTGTCTTATTTTACAGATCAATGCAACTAAATAGTCATTTATTCGATTATTCATATGATATTTGCTCGATCAATATTGAAATATTTACTCGATTAATATTGAAATATTTACTCGATCAATATTGAAATATTTACTCGGTTAATATTAATAGTGATATTTAAAAGAAAGAAATAACAATGAAGAAAGAATATATTAACAGATTGTTTGATACAGAAAAAACGGGAGATTGTGCCTTTTTAATGGTTGTTACCAAAGATTCTTTGGCTTATCAAAGAGAAGATGGAGTATATGTTATTCCATTAGGTTGCTTAAAGAATTAAAATGTTAAAATCTTTCAAATGTGATGGGCATACTGATGCCCATTTTTCCTTGGGCCACTCCTCTTTTTTATAATTTTTTGATTATCTATGATATAATCAAAATATGAAACTATATCTAATCCGTCATGGTGAAACAGACCAAAACAAAAATGAAGTAATACAAGGAAGAGGAGATTTTCCCTTATCAGATATCGGTATAAAGCAATCGATAGAAGCTGGTAAAACTCTTAAGAAATTAAATTATCATTTCACAAAAGCTTATTCATCACCTCTTACTAGGGCAAAAGATACCTTAAAAAATATCCTAAACGAAATGGAATTAAATCTTGAAATAAAAATAGAAAATGATTTAATCGAAAGAGAGTTTGGCGAACTTGAAGGTATGAAGTTAACCCCTGAAGTTAGAAATCTTGTGGTTTTAGATAACGCAAAAGGGTTTGAGAAAAAGAAAGATCTCTTTAAAAGAGTAAAAAACGTTCTATTAAAAATCGTTAAAGAATCAAATAAAGATGATGAAATAATCATCGTTACGCACTCCCATGTAATAAAACCTGTTTTAATGATGCTAGATGAAAATAGTTTCAATTTCAATTCAAGGCTTTATAACCTTGGCATGGTAACTATCGAATACAAGGATGATAGTTTCACACTTATAGAGGCAAACAGAGGTTTAGCAAATGGACAAAGTTTTAATTAAAGATAAAGATGAATGTTGGTGTGGATGTGGAAAAGAATACGCTTCATGCCATAAAGAATTCGACCAAAAATTAATAGAGGCAAGGAATTTAGGCTATCTAATTCCACCAAGAAGATTTATTAAAAACTCTCTTCAAATTGAAGGAATAAGGAAAGCCGGTATCCTAAATAACGGCTTATTAGATTATATTCAAGAAAATATTAAACCTCGTATGACAACTGAAGAAATCGATCGTCTCACAGTAAAATATCTTAAAGAACACGACTGTGAGAGTGCTGATTACATGTATGAAGGCTACCCAAAACATCTTTGTACATCGGTAAATGATGTCGTATGTCATGGAATCCCATCTGATTATGTAATCTTAGATGAGGGGGATATCATAAACGTAGACGCAACAATCGTTCATAAAGGTTACTATGCTGATGCATCAAGAATGTTTATGATAGGTAAGGTTAAACCGAACGCTGAAAAACTCGTTAGAGTTACTAAAGAATGCCTAGATATGGCAGTAGAAGCTATCGTTCCTTGGAAGACAACTCTAAATGACCTTGCGAAAGTCATAGAAGTTCACGCTAAAAAGAATGGTTTCTCAGTAGTTCATGAATACTGTGGCCATGGTGTAGGCCTTAAGATGCATGAAGATCCATATGTCCTACACTATCAAGTAAAAGAAAAAACATATTTAATTGTACCAGGAATGGTATTCACAATTGAACCAATGATCAATGAAGGTTCAAGATATCTATATTTAGATTATAAAGATGGATGGACTGCGAGAACCAAGGATGGTAAACTCTCAGCACAATGGGAATATACCTTAGTTGTAAATGAGGATGGTGCAGAAATTCTATCTAAATAGGAGGTATTAATGTTAAAGTTAGAAAATGTCGGTAAGATATATTCAACTGGTGATAACCTCTCTGTCGGTATTAGAAGGGTAAACATCGAATTTAATATTGGTGAATTCGTCGCAATAACCGGTGAATCTGGTTCTGGTAAATCGACTCTTTTAAATATTCTTTCAGGAATTGATTCCTATGAAGAAGGTGAAATGTATGTTTCTGGTGAAGAAACATCATATTTCACTCCTGAAGACTTAGAAGAATACCGCAATAAATACGTTGGATTTATCTTCCAAAATTATAATATTATCGATTCATATACAGTGCTTGAAAATGTTGAGGCAGCACTTCTTGCACTACCTCTTTCTAAAGAGGAAAGAAGAAAAAAGGCTCTATCTTTAATAGATAGAGTAGGTCTTTCAAAAAGAACCCACACTAAGGCATCTAAACTTTCTGGTGGTGAGAAACAAAGAGTTGTTATCGCAAGAGCTCTATCAAAAGACCCACCAATAATCGCTGCCGATGAACCAACCGGTAACCTCGATTCTAAATCAAGTAAAGAAATAATTGATTTACTTCATGAAGTATCAGAGAATAAACTCGTTTTAATCGTTACTCATGATTTCAATGAAGTAGCTGATTATGCGACAAGAATAGTTAGAATCTATGATGGCGAAGTTAAGGAAGATCGTGAATTAAAAGAAACCAAGAAAGATAATCTTCCAAATCTTTTAGATACACCTAAAACAAAAGTATCATTCAAAGATAACATATCTTTAGCGATTAAAGATCTTTTTTCATCACCTAAAAGATCTATTTTCTATTTGATTGTTTTCCTATTCTTAAGTGTTATCATAACCTTCTCAATTGCGTTCTATCGCTATTTAGAATTAGGAGAAACCTACAGTAATCTCGGATCCCTCTCAAGCTTTAGATATCAAGACCAAAGACGTATCGTAATAAACAAAAAGGATAAATCACGTTTTACTCAAGATGAAATAAATTTACTCAATACATCAGATGTAAAATTTATGATAAATGACGATTACTTTATCGACACATATCAAAATTACTATTTTGAAAATCCATATACCAGTGATGATTATAGAGTAAGTTCAGTGAATTATCAAACAATGCCAATAAGAGCGATGTCTGCAAGCGAACTCACAATAGGAAGACTACCAGAAAATGATAATGAAGTAGTTATCTCAGTCAATGAAAATTCATTTAATTATGGCTATGATACCAAAGAAGATTTCTTAAATAAAAAAATTGAAGACAATATGTATGGAGAAGTATATACAATTGTCGGTGTTGTTGATATTTCTAATACTAAATATGTTCCAACAATCTATCATACTGATAGTAAATATGAAGAGAAGAGTTTCAGCTACTATCAAACATCATATTTGGATATAAAGTATACCAAAGATGGTGATAGCACAGATAATATCTTCTATATAACATCTGAACAACTCTTTATGAAAGATTCAACTCTTTCTGATGATGAATTCTCAATTGCATCATATAAAGAAAGCTATATTTTCTCATACTACACTAATGATTCACTATATCACTTTACATTTAGTGATTTTTATGGTGATGCCCTTACCTTAGATCTTAAATATAAAGAAAAAGCTGAATACAAATTAGAAGACAGCATAAAGAATAAAGCATTTTCATATATGGCAAAAGAAAATGTTTATTATCTAAGTGAAAACAATTTCAATAAACTTTTTAATACCTATAAGAATCCAAATCAAGTATCGATATTCTTAAAGAATACTTTCAATATGAATTCATATAAGAGAGGAATAGATGGCGATAAATATAACTATGTTATACCAACTGAGCTATCTGTCAATATTGAAGGACTTGATAAGATTGCCTCTGCCATCTATATCACTCTTGTAGGCATGTTCCTATTTGGTATTTTCTTCTTAACTTATGCGATACTTTTAAGATCAGTTAGAAGTAGAAAAGAAGATGTTGAGGTTCTAAGAACTATCGGTATCAAAAAGGAAAACATCACAATTCTTTTCGCATCAGAAATGATCGCATCCGCAACCATCGCCTTCTTTATCACAACCATCATCTTTATTATAATAAAGCTATCTATCAAAGATGCCTTTATAAAGGATGTTTTGAATGCTATAAACTGGTTTGATTTTGTAATAATCTATCTAGTTTTGTTCATCATGAGCGTCTTATTAAATATGCTCTTTAGTAAGAATGCCTTCAAGAAGACTGTCAAGAAGTCACTAGAGGAAAAGTAGGAGGCATATTATGATTAAAATTACTGGATTAAACAAGTATTATAATAAAGGCACTCGTAATGAAAATCATGTTATCAATGATTTCTCATATACTTTTAATGATCAAGGACTATACGTTCTTTTTGGGCCATCAGGTTCAGGTAAGACAACCCTCTTAAACGTTATTGGTTCACTAGATAACTTCGATAGTGGTGAAATAGTATTTGAGGATAGAACATTCAACAAGTATATTCCAAGAAAAGCTGATGATCTTAGAAATGAGATGATTGGATTCATCTTCCAAAACTACAACCTAATCGATTCAATGAGCGTATCAGAAAACATTGGAATCGTTCTCGATATGATAGGTATCACCGATAAGGATGAACAAAAAAAGAGGATCGATGATTGTTTAAGTGCTGTAGGTCTATATAAGCATAGAAAAAGAAGCGTACTCGCTCTTTCTGGTGGTGAAAGACAAAGAGTTGCAATCGCAAGAGCGCTTGCGAAAAACCCTAAAGTTATCCTCGCTGATGAGCCTACAGGAAACCTCGATTCAAACAACACCTTTGAGGTAATGAATATAATCAAGAGAATCTCTCAAGAAAGACTCGTCATCTTAGTATCTCATGAAAAAGACCTAGTAGATTTCTATGCTGATCAAATAATTGAAATCAAAGATGGTAAGATGGTATCTGATTATAAGAACTCATTATCATCTGAACTTAAACATAAAGATACAAGAAACATCTATCTTCAAGATTATAAGAACGAATTAAAAGAAGTAGATAACATTAAACTTAATACCTATTCAGATGGAACAAATTCAGATTTAACATTTGATGTCATCTATAAGAATAATGAAATCTACATCAAAGCTAAATCAACTGGTAAGATTCACTATATTGATAATAATAGTGAAATCAAACTATTAGATGCCAGTGAAAAAGAATTCCATAAGAAACAAGCAGAATTCAAATCTGATTTCTCATTTGAATCCTTTAATAATGAAAAAGATACAAAGAAAAAGAAAGGATTCACATCAATCTTTAAATCAATCAAAAATGGCTTTAAGGAACAGAGCTTCATCAAACACAGTAAGTTTGCATCAAGAGCTCTTGTTATTGCGGCAGTCATCTTTGCCTTTATGATTACAAACCTTTCGGCAATCTTCGATTTCAAAGAATCAGATTATGCATTCGCGCCAAACAATGTAGTAGAAGTTCAAATGACTCTAAAAGATTCATCAAACAATAAGACATTTGATGAAATTTATAATCTATCTTTAACTGATGAAAGAATCGAATCTCTTCAAGAAGGTGGCGTTACTATCAGTGCCAACTTCTCTAAATTCTATCAATCTTCTGTCTTTGGTTTTTCAAGTATTAGTAATGTATTTTTAGCTAAAAAGACACCTAGTCTCAACTATAAACTCACTGTGGGTCGTGAAATAAACGATAAATACGAAGTATTAATATCTAATTTTGTTGCGGATATGCTCATCGATTCACCCGGCGCTAAAAGTAATGGTATCACAAGCTATCAAGATTTAATTGGCGAAGAAATCACAATGAATAATTATTCTAGATATGAATATTCAAATACCAATACTAAGAAATATAAAATAGTAGGTATCGTTAATAATAAATCAAAATCTGTGGTTTTATCTAGTGATGACTTTAATGAAGTTGTAGATCCAACTAAATTCAATACATATAGTGATAGATGCTATATCTCTACATCAGATAGAGAGGCAGTAAAAGAATTAGTTGAAAATATGGGTTATTCAAGCGTATTCTATTCACAAGAAAACGCAAGAAGTACTTTTATAAGTCAAAGAATAAGTGATCAAGCCACAAGAATAATATCTCTTTCAATTATGACAATTGGAATTGTCATCTATCTAATTCTCTTAATTAGATCAAGTATGTTCCAAAAGATTAAAGAAATAGGAATTATGCGAAGCGTAGGCGCAAGAAGATTCGATATGGTATCAATTTATTCTGGCGAGATGTTTGCGATTACCACTAAAACATCTATCATAGGTTTTTCAATTGCCTATCTCATAATCTTCTATTACAACACAAGATTCAGCCTAGATGGTTTTGGATTCAATATCGTTTCAACTGGACTTATTACTTATTTAGTTGGTGTACTTTTAATCTATCTAATCAATATCATTTCAAGTATTATCCCAATCTTATTCTTAATGCATAAGACTCCAATTGAGATAATAAAGAAGTATGATATTTAGGAGGACATATGCCAACACCAATCATTATTCTCTTTATCTTTACAATATTATCAATCCTTGCGACAGCTTATATTGATAATTCTAAATATAATAAGTATTCTTATATTATAAAATCAGTATTTATGGTTTTATTAATGGCGATGTCTATAGTAGGATTCTTCATATCATTTGAAGGTATCAATGATAATCACTTATTATATGGAATCTTAATGCTTATATTAATTACTTTATATTCACTAAGGAATTTGATAGTATTATTTATCAATAAATATAAAGGAATTGATGAAAATGTATTAAGATATATAGAAATATATTCAAGTATGGCCTTTTATCTTTTATCATTCATTGTGATGGTAATATATCTTGGCTATTCCTTTGTATCAGCTATTTTTGCCTGCATATATGCGATTATATTCTATACATCTATCTATTTATTAAAGAGAAAAGAGACAAAAGAAACAGTATTACTATATTTCATCTATGCACTAGTAATATCACTTTTTGCATCACTTCCATTAACCGCTCTTTTTGCGATGAATGATAGCTCAACTAGAATTCATATTGCCACATTTTTAACTATCGCTTCATCACTAATCTTTCTATCATCCATATTTAAATATGGCGATGCCATCTTTAATACATATCCAAAAAATATTAAATTATCTAAGACAATTACATTTATAATTTATTCGTTAGGTTTGACTTTTATGTCCCTATCAATAACTTATATATTTCTTTGGTCTTGATAAGTTAAAAAATTGGTGAATTATATATCATATAATAGCGCTGACGGAGAGCGCAAATATCTAAAAGTAGCACAAGAGAGCAGTTTAAGGTAAAAGTCTGTCTATAATTTGGATATTTGGAATCACTCCTGAGCTGGTCAGTTGAACTAACAGTAATTTGACCCGGAATTGACCCGTTATAGTCAAGGCATATTAAGATGTATGCTTAAATCAAGTATGTAAAATGAAGTTTTTTCGACTTCATCTTGTTTTAAGGTGAAGACGTTATTTTTTGTGAGATAGAATTATAATGTAAAACAAAGATGTTATAGTTGTTTTTTACAAGTTTATTACTCGTAATAACAATAATTGACTATAACAATTCGTTTAATTAAACTAAAACAGACTGTTATACTATTTTTGAAGTATCAACTATTAGTGTTTAGGAAAAAATTGTATTTATCCTTAGAATAAAGGTGTACAAAAAGGAGGCAAGAATAATGGCAAGAAAAATTGGTGATCGAATTAAGGAATTAAGAAATAAAAAAGAACTTACACAAGCAGAGTTGGCAGACAAGTTAGGCTTCACTTCTCAAACTGTTAGCAATTGGGAAAGCGGAATAAGAGAGCCTGATATAGACTCTCTTACTCAACTTGCGTCTCTGTTTAATGTTAGTCTTGATTACTTACTTTTAGGGAAACAAGAAACTTTATTACATTCAATGAGATGTCCTGTGTGCGGTGGAGATAGATTCGTTAAACCATACAATTTTAATAGTTTGTATAAAGAAGGCAAAGTTACTTGTATTAAATGTGGATACACTTTCTCAATTCGTTCTGATATTAAAGTTCAGTATTTTGAAAAACTTAAAGAATTGAAAATAGTTTTAAACAGCATCTTATTAGCGGAAACCGAGCTTAAACAGTTGGAAAACAAAAAGGGTGATGTTTCTCAATTTAAAAAAGAATTAAAAAATTTAAAGAAAAAACAACAATTGTTGAGAGAATTAGGCGAAGAAAACAAAATTGCTCGCTCTATAGACGAGTCAATCAAAGAACTTGAAATGATTATTGTTGGTGGTAAAGATGAAAGCATAATAAGAAATTGTGACAACTTGGAAATTGAAATCAAAAGACTAAAAAGTCAACGTGACCTAATAATTCATCAATTACGAGATCCTTTTAAAAAAGATGTTGACATAATCAAAGAAGCGTCGGATAAAAATCTTGCTAATTTAGAAAAAGAAATAATTAGAGAATGTTTGGATAATGAAATGGATAATTATCCTCATCCATCGCTATTAAACCCATCCACATATTATCAAATAATTAAACTAGATGATTCGTTTATTGAATCTTATGATAAACTTTTAAGTGTTTTAGGAACACTAAGATTAAAACCAATTCATTTAACTGATGATGCTGAAAAAGCTGAATATATCCTTGTTGAAAGTGATGAAAGAAAGCATCAAATTGGTGACAAAGCTATATCAACTAAAGAGTTCGAAAATTATTGGGGCATCACCTTCCACCTATAACCTTCTCATAAGTCTTACACCCAATATTTTCTAACAAACAAAAAACCAGAGTTTTACTTACAATCTTACTGGCTTTTTGTTTGTTGGCAGCTTCAACAGTTTCAAAAAGTAGCGAGTCTCCCCACATGCCTCCCATGTTATTCCACTCATAAATATAGATGTGGTAAGTATCTTTTATAAATGAAACCTTTTTTATCTCTTAAGCTATGTTGATATTCGAATTCCAAATGGCATAAAAACCCGCTTTTTCTCGTTTTTCGCTCATAGAGCAACGATTTGGCAGTGAGTAATTTTTCACATGGCGACCCTTGGATTGGTGTGGAAATACATTGATGGAGTGATATATAAAACTATATATAAGCTTGTTAAAACACAAACTCGTTTTTCTTTGGTCTTGATAAGTTAAAAAAATTGGTGTATTATATATCATATAATAGCGCTGACGGAGAGTGCGAATATCTAAAAGTAGCATAAGAGAGCAGTTTAAGGTGAAAGTCTGCCTATGAGTCGGATATTTGGAATCACTCCTGAGCTGGTCAGGTGAACTAACAGTAATTTGATCCGGAATTGACCCGTAATCGTCAAGGCATATTCAGATGTATGCTTAAATCAAGTATGTAAAATGAAGTTTTTTCGTCTTCATCTTGTTTTAAGGTGAAGACGTTATTTTTTGTGAGGTAAAATTATGTATCAAAAAATCGATCCAACACTAAAAGTTACTGAAAGAGAGGACAAAGTATCAAAGTTCTGGGAAGAAAACAATATCTTCCAAGAATCAATTAAAGAAAGAGAAGGATGTCCAGTTTACACTTTCTTCGATGGCCCTCCAACAGCTAATGGTAAACCACATATCGGTCACGTAATCACAAGAGCGATAAAAGACTTATTCCCAAGATATAAAACAATGAAGGGATATAAGGTTTTAAGAAAAGCTGGTTGGGATACTCATGGTCTTCCAGTAGAACTTGAAGTAGAAAAAGAACTTGGTTTTTCAGGCAAGGAACAAATCGAAAAATACGGAATCGCTCCATTTATTGAAAAATGTAAACATTCTGTCTTTAAATATGAAAGTATGTGGGAAGAATTCTCTCGTAAAGTAGGCTTCTGGGCTGATATGGATAACCCATATGTCACATTCCATAACGATTATATTGAATCAGAGTGGTGGGCACTCAAGAAAATATATGATAAAGGTCTTCTTTATAAAGGATACAAGATTGTTCCATACTGCCCAAGATGTGGTACACCTCTTGCATCACACGAAGTTGCCCAAGGATATAAAGATGTTAAAGAGAAATCATGTATTGCCAAATTTAAAGCTAAAGATGATGACTTTTATTATCTCGCTTGGACTACAACTCCATGGACTCTTCCATCAAACGTTGCTCTTTGCGTAAATCCAAATGAAACATATGCAAAAGTTGAATCAGAAGGAGTTAAATACGTCCTCGCTGAAGCTTTAATCTCACAAACATTTAGAGATAAAGAAGTTACAGTTCTTGAAAGATATAAAGGAAAAGATTTAGAATACAGAAAATATGAACCTCTTTGGGATTTCTCAAACTTCAAAGATACTGGATACTACCTAGTATGTGCTGACTATGTAACACTCACAGAAGGTACTGGTATCGTTCATATCGCACCAGCATTTGGTCAAGACGACTATCTGGTTGGCAGAAGATATAATCTTCCTTTCCAACAACTCGTAACTCCAAAAGGTGAAATGGATGCGAAAACTAATTGGCCTGGAGTATTCTGCAAGGATGCTGATGAACCAATTATGAGAGAACTCAAAGATAGAGGACTCCTCTTTAGAATCCTCAACTTCGAGCACTCATATCCATTCTGCTGGAGATGTCATACACCACTCCTCTATTACGCTACAGATGCTTGGTTCATTGAAATGACCAAAGTTAAAGAAAATATGCTTAAGAATAACGCCAAAATCAACTGGATCCCTGAAACTATCGGTACTGGTAGATTTGGCAACTGGCTTGAAAACGTTCAAGACTGGGGTCTATCAAGAAATAGATACTGGGGTACCCCACTTCCTATTTGGGTAAATGATAAAACTGGTGATACAAAATGTATCGGTTCAATCAAGGAACTCGTAGAACTTTCTGGATGTGATCCAAATATCGAACTCCATAGACCTTATATCGATAATGTCACATGGAAGGATAAGGAAAATGGTGGTACATATAGAAGAGTTGAAGATGTAATTGACTGCTGGTTTGACTCTGGTTCAATGCCATTTGCACAGTGGCACTATCCATTCGAAAACAAAGAAATCTTTGAAGAAAACTTCCCTGCTGATTTCATCAGTGAAGCAGTCGATCAAACAAGAGGTTGGTTCTATACTCTATCATCAATTTCAACATTGATCTTTGATGAACCATCATTTATGAATGTAATAGTTCTTGGCCTTGTCCTCGATGAAAATGGTCAAAAGATGAGTAAATCTAAAGGCAATGGTGTTGAACCAATGGAAGTATTGAATGAATTTGGTGCTGATGCAACACGTTGGTTCTTCTATGAGACAAGCCAACCTTGGATTTCTAAAAATATTTCTAAAGATGCTATAATGGAAGGCCAAAGAAAATATTTAAATACTCTCTATAACACCTATTCATTCTTTGTGCTATATGCAAATATCGATAATTTTGATTATCGTAAATATAAATACGACTATGATAAATTATCAAATATGGATAAATGGTTACTTTCAAAACTCTATTCACTTGTAAAAGAAGTTGATGAGAGACTTGAAAGATATGAAGTCGCAGAACCTGCAAGAGCTATTCAAGACTTCGTTGATGAACTTTCAAATTGGTACGTTAGAAGAAGCCGTGAAAGATTCTGGGCTAAGGGTATGGAAGAAGACAAGATTAACGCATATCTCGTTCTTCATGAAACTCTAGTAACACTATCTAAAGTAGTTGCCCCATTCTCACCATTTATCGCTGAAGAAATCTATAGAAACCTAGTATGTAGTCTAGATAATGAAGCTAAAATAAGCGTACATCTATCTGACTATCCAAAAGTTAAAGAAGAATACATTAATAAAACACTAGAAAAAGAAATGGAAGAAGTTCTTGATATCGTATCTCTCGGTAGAACCATCCGTTCACTTAAGACAATCAAGAATAGACAACCACTTTCTAAGATGTATGTTGTAGGCGGCGAATCTTTAAACGAATATTATGCATCAATAATCGAAGATGAATTAAACGTTAAAGAAATAGAATACACAAACAATCTCGATAATTTCATTAAGCATAACCTAAAACTCAACTTCAGAGTTGCAGGTGCTAAACTTTCAAAGAATGTTGGTCTCGTTAAGAATATGCTTCAAGAACTTGATCAAGAAGCTGCCTTCAAGGAACTTTCTGAAACAAATAAACTAAGAGTTGGTGAATTCACACTTGATAGTGAAGATATCATCGTTGAAACAGTGGAAGCTAATACATATGCATCTGAATCTAATGGTAAGATCACAGTTGTCCTTGATACTGAACTTACTAAAGAATTAATTGATGAAGGATATGTAAGAGAAGTTGTCTCTAAGATCCAACAAGAAAGAAAAGAAGCTGGTTTCGAAGTAGTAGACCATATCACCTTAAGTTTTGAATCATCTCCTGAACTTCTCTCTATCATCAAGACATATGAATCAAGAATCGCATCACAAACTCTAGCTGATGAAGTTCTATATAATGAAACTAAAGGTTTCGCAAAAGAATGGGATATTCAACCATATACCCTTAAAATTGGAGTATTAAAGAAATAATATGGCATATGATTACCCACTAGACTATGAAACTTATTCTATGGAAGAAATAGAGACAATAATCGATTTTCTATCATATCTTGAAGATAATGTTAAACATTATGACTTCAAGACATTAAAAACCAAATTTGATCTTTATAGAAAGACAGTTAATTCTAAAAAAGAAGAAAAAAGAATTGATGCTGAATTTCAAAAGCTTTCCGGAATAAGTATTTATAGAACCCTAAGAGAGTTTGGACTATGTTAGTTTCACTAGATCTATATGATAGTATCTATGAAGTAATAGATTCTATCAAAGAAAGCAGAGAATATCTAGATGTTAAAGATGCTCTAAAAAGATTAGAAAGTGATGAATATACAGCTAAACTAATCGATGATTTCACTAAATCAAGAGATTTATACAACAAATATCCAACAAAAGAAAATACTATAAATCTATCAAAAATCAAAAAAGAACTCTATAGTAATAACTTATATAAAGATTACATCAATAAACTAAAAGTATATAACACTGAAATCGAAAGAATAGAAAAAGAAATCGATAATGCATTATATTCTAAGAAATTAAAGAATCTTCTTAAATCGAGGTGTATCCATGATTAAAAGAGTAGAAATACTAGTATACATAAACTATAAAGCAGCCCTCATCCAACAGATGAAGGATTTTGGTGCTGACATAGAATACGTAAATAAAAAAGCTGGATATTGTGTATGCTATATTGATGGTCCAAGAGCGAAAAAATTCACCGATTTTCTAAGAAGAGCTAAAGGCGTTAAAAAGTTTGAATTCTCACCTACTGAACTAGTAGAAATTGACATTTAGTCTCTCTTCTCTAATTTTGAGAGTAAATATTATTATTAATCTATCAAAGAGAAAGGATTTCTTTCTCTTTTTTTATTATCATATTTTTGTTTATTAAGGAGGTTATTGTATGGTAACCATTAAAGAAGTAAAAACCAAAAAAGAAATTAAAGAATTCGTAAACTTTCCACTAAACCTATACAAAGATAGTCCATATTTCGTTCCCGAATTATATGGTGAAGAAATAGCTCTATTTAAAGATTCTAATATCTACAATGAAACATGCGACCAAGTATTCTATCTTGCCTACAATGAAAATAATGAAGTAGTTGGTAGAATTCAAGGAATCATCCAAAAACAATACAATGAAATCCATAATGAAAAAAGAGTAAGATTCTCAAGATTTGATTCAATAGATGATACTAATGTATCAAGCGCTCTATTTAGCGCAGTTGAAAACTGGGCTAAAGAAAAGGGCATGGATAAATTCTGCGGACCTCTTGGATATTCTGATCTTGAAAGAGAAGGAATGCTCATTGAAGGTTTTGACGAGATGTCTACCTTTGAAGAACAATATAACTATGATTATTATCAAAAACTAACTGAAGATTATGGCTTCACAAAGGAAGTTGACTGGGTTGAATCACGTCTAACTTATAATCCTGATTACTACGAAAAAATCGAAAGACTCACAGATATCGTAATGAAGAGATATAATCTTCATGTTGTAGATAAGGAAAGGCATGAATCTAAATCTCATTTTGTTGATAGAGTAGCTCCAGGATTCTTTGAATTATTAGATAGCGCATACGCAAAACTCTATGGCGTTGTACCATTTACTGATAAAATGAAAAAATCAATTATGGCTGATTTCAAATTGATTCTTGATCCAAAATATATTTTAATTATCAATGATGAAAACGAAAAGACAGTAGCTTTTGGTCTTTGTTTCCCAGCCCTTGGTGATGCCCTTCTTCATACCGGAGGAAAGCTAACTATTAGAACTTTACTAAAAATATTAAACGCAGTAAAACATCCAAAGGCTGCCGATCTTGGTTTAATTGCCTGTGATTTTGATTACCTAAATAAAGGTATTATCGCTCCAATAGTAAAGAAGGTTATGGATTTACTAAAGGATGGAGAAGTAAAATACGTTGAAACAAATCTCAATCTTGAAGACAACATCAAAATTAGACAAGTATGGAAATATTTTAACGAAAGACAGCATAAGAGAAGACGTTCATTCGTTAAAGATATATAATTTGAAAAAATATCATAAGACAAGTTTAGACTTGTCTTTTCTTTTTATCTTTTGTAAAATAAAAATATAAAAAGGTGGTATCATATGAAAAAATTAATCTCATTTATTGTTTTATTTATATTCATAATCTCACTTAGTGGGTGTAGTTTACTATTCCCATCTAGTGGCAATAAAACCACAGCTAAAAAAACTACTACAGCAAATAACATAGATGACACAACCACAATAAAAAACATCACCACAACTACTAAAAATGGTGATGCAAAAGAAAAACTATCTACACCAATCGTCGTAATTGATGATCTTGGTAATGTATCTTGGAATGAAGTAACTGGTGCAGTAAAATATCACTACATCATCGAAAAGAATGGTTCTTCAAGCGAAAACGATACATTAAATACATCAGGAATAAAACTATCACTTGGTGAATCAATCAAAGTAAAAGCTATTGCGAATGAAGAATCAAATATTGATAGTGATTATTCTACTTCAAAAACATATTCTATTACATTAAATAAAATTGATGCCCCAACTGTAAGAATTGAAAAAGGCTATGCTAAATGGAATCAAATTGAAGGCGCAATCGGATATGGTTATAAAATATATGAAAAAACTAGCGCACTAACAGAAACACTAGTAGAAGAAGGAATAGTTGGAATCGATGAGTATGTACCAATTTTTGTTAATAATTCAATTGAGGTCTACACAATATCTGGTTTGGATGACAAGGGTGATAGTGCTTATTCAGGGAGAGTTACAGCCACTGTATCCAATTTTACTCCAGTACTCTCAATAGATAGCGATGGCTTTGCGACTTGGACTTTATCTACTGAAACCGACTATTATTCATATTCAATTGATGGAAGCGATGAATTCAAGGTTACGAGTGAGACAAGATTTAGAGTAGAAAACAATTCAACATTTAAAGTTAAACCTGTTTATTATTATGCTAAAGACAATGTTTATTATGAAATAACTGGCGTATGGAACTGGAGTAATGAAGAGACAAGCACCTGGTCTAATCGTGAACCAGTAAAAGTATCCACTCCAAATCTAACTTTCAATGATGATTATACTAAGATTGTTTGGGAAAAGAATGATAACGCTAAAGAATATAATTATAAATTTGTAGGTCAATCAACATATTATTCGACAACTGATAACTATATTGAACTATCAAGAATCTCTGGTGGTTCTGGAATAGTTGTAAAAGCGGTGGGATACACAGGATACTATTTAGATAGTGATTACAGTGATCCAATTTATCCAAAACCAATTAATACACCAATGGTAACTATAAATGATAGTGGCAAAGCTACTTGGACAAAACTCGATGATGCTGAAGGATATTATTACATTAAAAATGATGATGAACCAGTATACACTAGATTTAATGCGATTACTCTAGAAGTAGGAGATACTTTAAGAGTAAAAGCTTATAGTTCTAAATATTTAGAAGGTGAATATGGTATCACTAAGACATATAGTGGAACTCCATTTACTGCCCTTTCTAAATCAAGAATAGATAGTATGTCATCTACCTATTATTATGATAAACTCGCAACTTACACTAATGGTACTAAAATGCAAGAGTTCTATAGAACTATCGATAACCTTGTCTATAATTTCTATAAAGAATATCGAACAGTTTCAAAAGATGAAGCAATCTTAGAAGAAAGATATTCAACTTTATCTCTTGCTGATAGCGATATAAAGATTATATTCACATCATATAGAAACGATCATCCATTCTATTATTTCATTAGAAATAGCTATTCATATGGTACATATTTCAAACTCTACGTTGATGATGATGTGTTGAATGGTGATACAAGAAGACAATACGATAAGAATATTATCGAAATGGTTGATGAATATGTGGGTTATGCAGCACTTAAAACCACAGACTATGAAAAAGCTAAAATCGTTCATGATTTAATCGTTCGTGATATGGAATATGCCTACGATAGTAATGGAAATCCTCTAGATGCCTCATATGCACATACAGTAGTTGGCCCTGCAACATATGGTACTGGTGTATGCGAATCATATTCAAGACTATATGAAATGGTAATGAATGTAATAGGAATTGAATGTGTATTTATAAGCGGTACAGGTGTAACCACAACTGGAAGTGAAGCTCACGCTTGGAATATCGTTAAAATAAACAATAACTGGTACTACCTCGATATGACTTGGGATGATAATATGAGTAGCACAGCTACAGTATATTATTACTTCCTAGTTGCTGAAGGTGAAGTTACAACTGATGGTCTAACCTTCGCTCAGCAACACTACCCAGATACAACCGATGGACTTAAAATACCTACAGTCACTTCAACTCCACTTAATAAATAAAAATGAATAATTATTTGGATCAAGACTTTAAACCAATTATACTCGAATTAGAAAAATTTAAGAAAGAAGTAAAAGATTCTGACAATCAGAGTCTTTTAAGCATTATTCTAATGAAAGATAATTTCTTCTATAGAAAGGATATAGAAGTATTTAGTGATGGATATAACGATGAATATAATATCTATATTATCGAAAGATACATCAAGAGTATGCTTTATATCTATGGTGGTTATAAGTTGTTAATCTCTGGTTCAAATTATATTTATAAGAAAATCAAGGAATACTATTCAAAAGATGGTAAACGCTCATTCGATTATAACTTTATGTCTAGAATATATAACCATGAATTTGAAGTTCTTGAAATAGAAAAAGAAGATATTAGAGAATCTTATGAAATCGCAACCAAAATAGAAGAAAACTTAAATGGTTATAGGATCGGTATAGATGTCGGCGGAAGCGATATAAAGGTATCAATCTTAAGATATGGCGAAGTAATCAGTTCTAAAGAAATAATCTGGAATCCAAAAGAAGAATCTGATCCATCATATCATTATAATTTTATCTATAATGTTTTAAAAGACGCTTACACTGAACTTTTAAATATAGATTCTATAGGCATATCTACTGCGGGTGTAGTAGTTAATAATAAACTAATGATTTCATCAATCTTTAGAAGCGTTGATGAAAAATATCAAGAAGAAACTAAAAATCTATACATAGATGTCATCCATATGCTTGAAAAAGATATAGGAAAGACTATTCCATTTAAGGTAATAAATGATGGTGATGCATCTGCCCTTGGTGGTGTTTTTGGGAACAATTTATCTTCATGCCTTGGCATTGCGATGGGAACGAGTGAAGCTGGAGGATATATAGACACTAATAGATGCCTTCATGATTATCTATCAGAATTATCGATAGTTCCAATCGATTTAAGTGAAAAAGGAGTAAAAGACGAGTACCTAAAAGACATAGGAATTGGATCAAAATATTTTTCACAAGAAGCAGTAATACGTCTTTCAGAAAAGCTTGGTGTAAAATATCCAATAAATATATCAAAAAGAGAAAAGCTAAAACACTTTCAGGAACTATTTATAGAAAACAAGGAAAAATACAAAATTGTATATCAAACAATTGGTGAATATTTAGGATATTCTCTTGCTTTCTACTTTGAATTCTATGAAGTTAAAAATGTCTTTTTATTTGGAAGAGTATTATCATTTGGTGGTGATATAATCGTAAGTACTGCAAAAAGTATTTTCGACTCAGAATTCCCTATCTATAAAGATATAAGGATTATCCTTCCAGATGAAAATAGTAGAAGAGTAGGTCAATCACTTGCGGTTGCACTAATATAAAAAAATATGAGATTGCTTGCATTGCAATCTCATATTTTTTATAATTCTTCTTTAACAAGTTCTAAAGCTTTTTCAACTGTTTTATCCATATCATAGTATGAATAACTGCCAAGACGTCCTCCAAATATGACGTTCTTTTCGTTCATTGAAAGCTTTTTATATTCTTCGTATAATTTATTATTCTTTTCATCGTTTACTGGATAATATGGTTCGTCACCAAGTTTCCATTCACTACTGAATTCTCTAGATATTACAGTTTTTGGAATATCATTGCCATTATCATCCTTTCCAAATTCAAACCACTTATGTTCGATAATTCTTGTCCAAGGAGTTTCTCTATCGGTATAATTTACTGCCGCATTTCCTTGAAAGTTATCGATATTTAAGAGTTCAGTTTCAAATCTAACGCTTCTATATTCAAGTGTACCAAGTTTATAGTTATAGTATTCATCGATTGGACCTGTGAATATTATTTTCTTTGCGATGTTTTCGTATTTTTCTTTTTCTTTTAAATAGTCAGTGTTAAGTCTAACTTCAATTCCATCTAGTAGGTTATTGATAAGTTTTGTATAACCACCTTTTGGAATTCCTTGATATAATGCATTGAAATAATTATTGTCATATGTGAATCTGACAGGAAGTCTTTTAATGATGAAAGAAGGTAAATCTTTACAATCTCTTCCCCATTGTTTCTCTGTATAACCTTTAATTAATTTTAAATAGATATCTTTTCCGACAAGAGAGATAGCTTGTTCCTCAAGGTTTTTAGGAGTGGTTATTCCTGCCTCCTTAACCTGTTTGTCAATCATCTCTTTAGCTTCAGCTGGTGTTACTACACCCCACATCTTATTAAAAGTATACATATTAAAAGGAAGACTATAGAGTTCTCCTTTATAATTAGCGATAGGAGAATTAGTAAACCTATTAAATTCAATGTATTTATTTAGATAATCCCAAACTTCTTTATTGTTGGTATGGAAGATATGTGCTCCATATTTGTGAACGTGGATTCCTTCAATATTTTCTGTATAAATATTTCCACCAACATTGTTACGTTTATCTATTACAAGAACGCTTTTACCTCTATTTTTCGCTTCCCTTGCGAAGACTGAGCCAAAAAGACCGCTTCCGACAACTAAATAATCATACATAAGTTTGTCCCTCCAATTAAATATTATACCATATAATTATTCACACATTATCTATACATTTATCTCTCCCATTCTTTTTCCTTCGACAAAATATTGATATTTTGGTATAATAAGATGCAGTCAAAAAGAGGTGAAGTATGAAATTATTAACTGTTTTAGTTCCATGCTATAACTCAGAGTCACTCATGAGAAAGGCTCTTGATAGCGTTATGATCGATGATGAAAGACTAGATGTTTTAATCGTAGATGATGGATCAAAAGATGGGACTCCTTTAATTGCTGATGAATATCAAGAAAAATACCCAAGTATAGTACGCGTAATACATCAAGAAAATGGTGGTCATGGAGAAGGCTTAAATCAAGGAATAAAAAACGGCTTAGGAAAGTATTTTAAAGCTTTAGATAGCGATGATTATTTCTCAAAAGATTTAAAGCTCTTTTTAGACACCCTTGAAAGAATTGACAGTGAAGGCGGAGTAGATCTTTTAATCACTGACTATCGCTATATAGTTAATGGAAAAGAAGGAAAAGTCATATCTTATAAAAGACAAATACCAAAAGATAGGATTATTGGCTGGGATGAAGTCAAAAAGTTTGAACCTAAACAATTGATCACCATCCATTCAGCTACTTTTAGAATGGAAATATTAAGGGAATCAGGTATCGTTCTTCCAAAACATATCTCATATGAAGATAATTATTATATTCATGGTAATCTTCAAAACGTTAAGAAATTATATTATATGAATATTGATTTATATCAATATACAATCGGAAGAGCTGAACAATCTACATCTAAAGAAAACATCGTTAAACACTATGACCAACAAGTCTTAGTTACAACCCTAATGTTTAAATCATATCATTTAGATGATCCAAGATTCACAAAAGGTCAAGTAAGATATATGTATCATAGTCTTTATATGTTCCTTGCGATTACCTGTGTACTTGCCCATACATACAAAGGTGGAGGCGCAGCCGATGAACTTAAGAAGATGTGGGATGAAGTTATCGCATATGATGAAAAGATGGGCAAAAAGTTTAGATATAAAACATTTATTAGAACCCTCAATATGCCAGGTAAACTTGGCCATATCTTTGGAACATTCCTCTATAAACTATCTCATATATTTGTAAGATTTAATTAAGCATAAACGAAGCATTTGTTTATGCTTTTTTTGTTTATTCTATAAACAATTAACCAGTTTTGTGTTATCATATTTTTATAAAAGGAAGGTAATAATATATGTATAAGAAAAATGCTTGGAAGAAATATAGCGATAAGAAGGCTGTAATGAACTTTGCAGAAGGATATAAAGACTTCTTATCATTTTCTAAAACAGAAAGACTCGCAGTTAAAAAATCTATCGAATTACTAGAATCAAAAGGATACAAAAACATTGATTCATTTAAATCATTAAAAGCTAATGATAAAGTGTATGTAATCAATAAAAATAAGAATGTCGCAGCCTTTATCATCGGTAAAAAACCTATTACTGAAGGCTTAAGAATTCTAGGTGCTCATATCGATTCACCAAGAATGGACTTAAAAGAACACCCACTCTATGAATCAAAAGAATTCGCTCTTTTAAACACTCACTACTATGGTGGCATTAAAAAATATCAATGGGTTACAATCCCACTAGCTCTTCATGGTGTTGTCTGCAAGAAAGATGGTACTACAGTAGAAGTAAATATCGGTGATGATGAAAATGATCCAGTACTCGGTATTACTGATTTATTAATCCATCTATCAAAGAACCAAATGGAAAAGACAGCTGATAAAGTTATTGAAGGTGAAAAACTCGATTTAACACTCGCAAACATTCCACTTGATGGCGATTCTAAACAAGCTGTAAAAGATAATGCTTTAAAGATTATCAAAGATAAGTATGGAATTGAAGAAGAAGATTTCTTAAGCGCAGAAATCGAAGTTGTTCCAGCTGGTAAGGCAAGAGATTATGGTCTTGATAGATCGATGGTTGCAGGATATGGCCATGATGATAGATGCTGTGTATATAGTTCACTAATCGCTCTCATTGATACCGATAAACCAGAATACACTTCATGCTGCATCTTAGTTGATAAAGAAGAAATCGGTTCAGTTGGTGCAACTGGTGCACAATCTCTCTTCTTTGAAAACACTATCGCAAAGCTCTTAACTCTAACAGGAGAAGGCCACCCACTATATAACGCAAGAATTGCCTTTGAAAATTCAAAGATGTTATCAAGTGATGTAAGTGCTGCCTATGATCCACTATACCCAGAGGTTAGTGATCCTGATAACTGTGCATTCTTCTCATATGGTCTTGTAATCAATAAATATACTGGTTCAAGAGGAAAAACAGGTTCTAACGACGCGATGCCTGAATTCTATGCATTTATTAGAAAAACATTTGATGATGCAAATGTTAACTGGCAATCTTCAGAACTTGGTAAAGTTGACCAAGGTGGTGGCGGCACAATCGCCTACATCCTTGGTAACTATAATATGAATGTTATTGATGCTGGTATCCCAGTATTAAGTATGCATGCTCCAATGGAGGTAATATCTAAGGTAGACTTATATGAAGCGTACCTTGGATATAAAGCATTCTTAAAAGCCTAAAGAAAAGCCTTTTTAGGCTTTTTCTTTTATTGAAAAATTCTTTAATTATTCACAAGATAATGAATATTCTATGTTTTTTATAGACATTTTGTTGATTATTTTGTAGCATATTTTAAAAAAATATGAAAAAGCTAATCTCTCTAATATCCCTTATCTTAATATTAGTTCTCGTAGGATGTAGTAGTAATAATTCATCTATTTTAAGAATTGGTGTATCATCAATCGGTTCAAACTTTCATCCATATTATTACACTTTAGAAAGCGAAGAAGTAGTCGTTGATCTAGTTCATGAACGACTCTTTTCTACTGGTGAAGATGGGAATATTATCTTTGATGGCAATATCGATGAAGTAGCCGATCTTAAATCTAATATTAACTTTTCAATCGCATCGCTTAATGAGACAAGTTCTACAGATTCTGAATATAAGTACGTGATAAGCATTAGAGAAGATGTTAGAACTCCAGATGGTACTGAGATTGGTTATAAGGATGTTTTATTTGATATATACTATCTTTTAGACCCATCATATAAAGGACCAATAACCTTAAACACTTTACCAATAAAAGGACTTGAAGCATATATTGATGGTGTAAAAGAAGCACTTAAACTATCTAAAACAAAATCACAAGCTGCCTTAGATTTATTAAAAGTTGAGGGCATCAACCTAAAAGGTGAAACCATCGAGATTACAACCACAAGAAAACTAACTAACGAAGAATTGAATATTTTAAATATTCACATCATCCCTCTAGATTATTATGGAAAATCATCAATGTTTAATCTTAAGAATAATCGTTTTGGATTTCAAAAAGGTGCAGTTGAACAGGCATCATCATTAAAGGGTATTGGTAAATATCAACTCGCAAGTGTAATGACTTTTGATTCATACGATCTATATCTCAAAAGAAACAATGCTTACTATAAAGGCAAACTCAAAATAGAAATCATCAAACTCACAATCCTAAGAGAAAAAGAATACGATGATGATGGATATAGAATACAAGGCGGAGATGCATTCTATCTAATCGACAATAATGAAATTGATATTGCCTATGTCGATATCGATGATTATTTAAGAGATGAAGTCCCAAGATATAATATGAATTTAGAATTAAATGGTGATGTAATATCGGTTCTTGAACTGGAAGATGAAACAAAGGGATTTGTCTATTCAACAAAGAGAATTGATAAAGAAACATTGGAAAAAATGAACCTAAATAATGGCTTCGATTTCATCAATAAAATTGACCAATTTTCTTTAAAATAATATAAAAAATATATAAGATATGAATTTCGCTTGAAATTCATATTTTTTTGCCATTTGTGTAAATATTTTGAAAATATAAGCATATTATTTGATGTTTTCTTGTGTTGTTTTTTATTTTCTTGTGTTTTTACACCTAAAATGATATCTTATACTCGCCTTGATATAATATTAAAAAATATTTATATCAGAATTCGTATATGACATTATTTCAAATATTATCAGCGGTTTTATCCGTAGCATCAGTTATTTTAATACTAAAGTTTGTAAGAAAAGAGAATACCTTAAACAATATGCTTAAGGTATCGGCTCTCTTACTTTTTGTTTGTATATTCTTGATCCTAATGGTAAGACCTTATGATCCATCTGAGTTTGATGCTTGGAAAGAAATATCATCATATACGGTCAGCGTATTAAAAGGAAGATATGATGGTGTATTCACAAGTAAGATAGAAGCGCTACTCATCGTAATTCTCAAGTGGTTTACAAATATCCTTCTTGCAACATCATTCGCAAACGCCCTAAGGGATACTAAAGAATTTAGGCTATACAACATAATCTTACTGCCAATAGGTATCATCTTAAATATTGTGTTCTTTAGAAATAATATCTTCTCAATTGTCGGTAATTATCACTCAAGAGAAGTATTAGAATCAGGATTTTTCTTCTTTAAGATACTTATGCTTGCGATTCTCTTTGCCTTATTCTTAAAGAAGGAATTGATGAAAGAAAAAGAAGAAAGATTTAAGACAAAAGATTTTGTATCAGGTCTTTATATCCTTCCACTCCTTTTAGTCCTCGTTCCACCAATCTATATTCTTCAATTCTTATTTGGACAAAACGGAGCTTATTCGACAGGATTCAATAAAAATCACCTGACAATGCTTATAGCTACAGTCGTTCTCTTTATCTATATGCTTCTATATCTTAGAAAAAGAACAATCGAAGAGAAAAAAGCATTCCTAGTATTAATAGCTTATGCGAGTTTCTATCAGTATTATTCAAGGTATTGTACATTCACAATGCCGCTTGCCGATTACCCACTTCACATCTGTAATACAGCAGTAATATTCATGTTAATCGCAATTGTATTTAATGTAGAATCACTATTCTATTTCACTTACTTCTGTAATACACTCGGTGCCTTGTTCGCACTACTTATGCCAAATAAAGGCGATTTCTATTCTTCATCAATCCTAGAATTCTGGTATAACCACATACTTGATTTCGTCTTCCCATTCCTCGCAGTATCACTTGGAGTATTCAGAAGACCGAAATTCAAAGATATGGTTAAAGCGATTGGTGTCTTTACAGTCTATGTAATAATTGCACAGCTCGCAGGAGCCTATGTCAACTATGATATAGACCCATCACTCAATACTACACACGTGGACTTTTTCTTCCTCTATGGTGATAAGTTCACATCGATTAAGCTTGTAGAAACATTTGCTTATGACCTTAAGTATTCGATAAATCCTGATGGAACATATAGGTTTGTCTTCTATACCAATCTATTTGGTAGACACGTATATATGTATCTACTCAATACGTTATTTATATATTTATTCTTCATTGCATTCTCATTCTTACTATGGTACATAGTAGATAGAATCTTCCTGACGATAGAAGATGTTCAGCTCACAATCTATAAGACAAAACTCAAAAAAGAAAAAATTGGTAAAACATCTAAGAAAGAAATAGATGAAATATTAAAGAAAATGGAGGGTAAGACGATGGTTAAGATATCACATTTCAGTAAGAAATATGGCGGAAGCAAGAACTATTCAGTTAAAGATTTTAATCTAACAATCGAAGATGGTGATGTCTTTGGTTTCATCGGCCACAATGGTGCTGGTAAATCAACCGTCATCAAATCTCTAGTTGGCATTCAATCGATTACTGAAGGTTCGATTGAAATCAATGGTTATGATATTGAAAAATATCCACTGGAGGCAAAACTCAATATCGGTTATGTTTCTGATAACCATGCCGTATATGAAAAATTAACTGGTCGTGAATATATCAACTATGTAGCGGATCTATACAAAGTTGATAAAAAGACCAGAGATGAAAGAATTAGTTATTATACCAAGATGTTTGGATTAACTGATGCTTTAGATAAGGAAGCAAAAGGTTATTCTCACGGTATGAAACAAAAACTAGTCGTTATCGCATCACTAATTCATAACCCTAAGGTTTGGGTACTTGATGAACCTCTAACAGGTCTTGATCCTACATCATCATACGAAATTAAAGAGTGTATGAGAGAACATGCCTCTAAAGGCAATATCGTATTCTTCTCAACTCACGTTATAGAAGTAATCGAAAAGTTATGTAATAAAATCGCAATTATCTCTCATGGCGAACTCATGGGAGTATATAAGATAGAAGATTTAAAGAAAGAGGGTATTACCCTTGAATCTCTATATCTCAAATATGTCGTTTCAGACGAAAACAAGAATCGTTTCAAAGAAGAAGATATTAAGACTACAGATGCTGGTTTAATTTTAGAAAAGTAATGGAAAATGTAAAAAGAAATGCAGCCCTAGATTTAAAAGAATCTTTTAAAAGAGTCTCTATTCTAGTTTCGATGCAACTCAAAAATGTGAATAAGAAAAAATCACTATCTTTCGGTAGAAAGACGGTGTCTTTCTTCGTATCACTTGTACTAATTGCACTCATAACGACAGGACTATATTTCGCATTAAGCTTCATTGTCAATGTATTCTCCATCGGTTTTATTCTAAGCTCAGATTTCTTAATGGTATATATCGCAGCCCTTCAGCTAACTTCCATTGTGACCTGCACGGGTGGAATGATGCAAAGCTTATTCCTAGATAGAGATAATGTCTTACTCTTATCATTCCCATGTAGACATAGTGAAGTCTTCACATCTAAACTTATAGTTTATTATATCTTTGAACTTAGAAAAGCACTCTTTGGAATCTTGCCTTTAATCCTTACGATTGGTATTTCTACAAATGAATCAATTTATTCAGCATTACCATTTGTGAAATTAAACTATTTCCTCTTAATACCAATCGTAATTATTCTCTTGCCGCTTATTCCAGTACTCATTGGAAGCCTCTTAAGCCTTCCAGCATCATTCCTAAAAAGGTTTATCAATTCTAGCCCAATTATCGAACTTATATTCATACTCGTTTTAGTTTTCTTAACATATGGACTCACATTCATAATTGTCTCTGCACTACCAGATAGAATTGCGGTAATCACCGAATATGTAACATTCCTCGACAACATTAAATCTCTATTCGCAAGCGTTGCATCATTCACACTATATGTAAGATTCTTTGTCCACATGCTTTATAGCTACAACATCTTACTAAATATCCTATTTATTCTATTAATCGTAGTTACTGGAGTTACACTCGTTATTCTAATTATCAAACCATTCTACTTCAATCTAGCATCTAGATCGATGGAAGAAGCGAGAGAAAAAGATCATAAGATGTCCACAAAGACAAACAAAAATGTCTTTGTAAGCTTCATTAAGAAAGAATTCTTAATGTCCTATAGAGATATCGGTAAGACAACTGAAAGTTACCTATTAATCCTCTTTATGCCATCTATTATGATTCTAATTCTTGCGATATATTCAAGGCTTGCCTTAAACCTCTCAACCGGACCAGTATATGCATCGATATTTGCGATGTTATACTTAAGCCTATTATCTTTAACAAGCGTAGTTGATATCTCAACATCGCTTTCAAGAGAAGGAACTGAATTTATAATTTTAAAAACTGCCCCATCAAAGTGCGAAAACGTCACTTGGGCAAAGATCCTTGTATCGTTGGTATTTACACTTGGTGTCCTTACGGTTTCATATTTAATGCTTTATGTCGGTGCCTTAGCTCTAAATATCAAATATTTAGTGGAATATATACCACTCATCTATGTGGTTTCAGTTATCACAAATATCGGCTTAACCTTTAAGGGAATGGAAGTCGATGTGATGAACCCATCTTTAATTGAATATGCAACAACTAAGTCAACTAAAGAGAACAAGAATATCTCAAAGACAATAGAAGAAGGAACACTTCTTTCTGTAATCTACACAACAATCTTTGGAATATTTATCTTCTCAGTCGGATTGAGTGCCTTCTTGGTTCTCATTCCACTCTCGATAATCTATCTAGTATATAGAGTATTCTCATTTAGAACTAAGTTATTCGCATTCTTTGATGACATCGAAGTATAGGAGGTAACATGAGTAGAAAAATCATCCTAATAATCGTCACCGCAATCACAGTATTATCAATCTTTATTTTAGGTATTCTCGCTCCTGAAGTATCACAAACCTTTATTACAATAAAGGTTACAGGAATCGAGATCGATAAGAGCGACCTTGAAGAGGTTGGAACTGGAGACAATCTAAATATGGTTGTGGTGCTAAAAAATGAAGATAGAACTTATCAGATAAAATGGAAAGTTCTTCCAGTTGATGAAAATGGTTTCTCAACTGCCACAAACAAAAACGTTACATTCAATTCAAACAATCCGAATATTTCGGTATCAAACGAGGGACTTGTGAGATTCCCTCAAGACATTAGTAAATCAATGTCAACCATCGTTACAATAACGACAGTTGACGGTTCATATACAGACTCAATCACAATTTCATATATCTACGTAAATGAAGTTGTCGTTGACTAAGAAAGGAGAAATTATGAAAAAAATATTTATATTTATACTAACACTAATTTTTGCCCTTACACTTGTTTCATGCAATAAGAAAATTACAATTAATTTCAATACAAACCAAGACTCAATCGTCTTTGAGCCTTTAGTTATTGAAAAGAATCAAGAAGTAGACTTAAGCGAATACACAACAAAAATGGTTGTGGACGGTTATGTATTTAAGGGCTGGTATTTAGACAAGGGATTTAATGAATATGTTAGATCTCTTGATTCAACAGCACAGGACATAACACTTTATGCTAAATGGGTAAAAGTCCACACTGTAAGCTTCAATACAGCTGATGGAAGTACTGTAAGTAGCCAATCAGTTGAAGATGGAAAGCTTGCGACAGAACCAGAAAATAATCCTACAAGAACTGGATATCTATTTGATGGTTGGTTTGAAGATTCTGAATGCAAGAATTCATTTGATTTCTATGGTGAAATCCACAGTGATACAACTATCTATGCTAAATGGTTAAAGAGCTGCCATATCACATTTGTGACTGATGGTTCAAGTGTTACTGATTTAGAATTCGTAAGTGGTGGTACTGTCGTTCAAATTAACCAAGTTTCAACTAAAACTGGTTACGATTTCGATGGTTGGTTTAAGGATGCTGCCCTAACTACAGTTATCACAAACACTCAAGGCTTAACTGATAACACAAGTGTCTATGCTAAATTTACCCCACACACATACACACTAACTTATGATAGAAATGGTGGTACAGGCACAAACGAAAGAGTAAGTGCTACATACGATGTTGATATCACATTAAAGAACTGTGAATATTCTAAGACTGGTTATACATTCAAAGAATGGAATACTAAAGCTGATGGCACAGGCACTTCATATAATCCAGGCGATTCAGTTAAGAATTTAACTGATGAAGCAAGAGGTGAAGTATCACTCTATGCAGTTTATACTCCAAATACCTACACTATAGCGTTCAACGCTAATGGCGGTACTGGTAGTATGAATTCTTTAACTGCAACTTATGATACTGATGTAACTCTAAGCACAAATACATTCGAAAAAGTTGGTTATAACTTCATAGGTTGGTCAAAGAACCAAAATGATGCAGACTTTATGTATGCTCCAAGTGCAACAGTAAAGAATCTTGCAGTAGAAGGCACAGTTACACTCTATGCTATCTATGAAGAATGTGAATATCAAATCACATTTGATAAGAATAATGCTAATGCGACTGGCACTGTAAACTCACTCACAGTCAAATATACTGAAACTAAAGAATTACCAAGCGCAGCATTCGCTCTTTATGGTTATACATTTAAAGAATGGAACACTAAAGCTGATGGTACTGGCACAAGCTATCTCAATGAAGCTAATGTTCCTGGTTCTATTGGTAATACTATCCTCTATGCAATCTATCAGGCAAAAGAAGTAACAGTTTCATTCGTACTAGGCACAGGTGTTACACCAGTTGATTCAGTAAAAGTCAATTTTGATGGAACTTATACTAATCTTCCAACTCCAACTAGAACTGGTTATTCATTTGATGGATATTATTTAGAAGAAGAACTCACAACTAAAGTAACTGATACAACTAAAGTTACTAATGCTGAAAACCATTCACTTTACGCTAAATGGTCTCCTTTATCATTCACAATCAAATTTGATAAGAATAGTGATACAGCAGTTGGAACAATGAATGATCTCACATTCGTTTACCCAAGTGATGCAAAACTCACAAAGAGTACTCTTACAAATGAAGGAATGTTCTTCCAAGGTTGGTCTACTACAAAGACTGGCTCTGTTGAATACCATGATGAAGCTGATATCTCAAGTATCAGAGTATCAAATGATAATCTAGTAATAACTTTATATGCAGTATGGTTCAATGGTTATACAATCAGTTTCAATACTGATGGTGGAACCCCTGTTCAATCAATTACTCAAGTAATTGGTGGTGAAATCACTAAACCAGCTGATCCAACTAAGACTGGTTATACATTCAAAGGTTGGTTAGATGGAAATACTCTCGTTGAAACATTCCCTACAACAATGATGGAAGGTGGAAAGAACTATAAAGCTAGCTGGGAAGCAATCACTTACCAAGTTAAATTTGATAAGAATAATGAAAACGCAACTGGCACAATGGAAAACCTCTCTATCAAATACGATGAAAATAAAGCTTTAACAGCTAATGCATATGAACTTGCTCATTATAACTTCATCGGTTGGGCTTTAACAGCTACAGGAGATGTAGTATATACTGATGGCGCTACTGTCTTAAATCTTGCAGATGAAAACGGAAAAGTAATAACTCTCTATGCAATCTACGAAGAAACTACAAAGACTATCATCTACGATAAGAATGATGAAAATGCAACTGGTTCTGTAAACAATACAGTAATTGAAAAAGCACATTCTGGAGTAGTAAAGAACAATGGCTATTCACTAAAAGGTCATTCATTCAAAGAATGGAATACTAAAGCTGATGGCACTGGTACAGCATACGCTGAAGGTGCAACAATTGAAACATATGAAACTGAACTCACATTATATGCAATTTGGACAAAGAATAGTTACACAGTTTCATTCAACACAAATGGTGGTAGCAATATTGCAGATGAAACAATCGGCTATGGTGATCATTATGTATTAGCAAATACACCTACTAAAGCTGGCTATACATTCAAAGAATGGAATACTAAAGCTGATGGCACTGGTACAACTATCACAACAGAAAGTACATACACACTTGAATCAGCACAAACTCTCTATGCTATATACAATGCAAATAAGTATTATGTTGTATTCGATAAGAATAATGAAAATGCAACTGGCACAATGGAGAACCAAGAATTAACATATGGCGTAACTAGTGCACTTTCA